>NZ_BPKW01000006.1 GCF_019656015.1 Leuconostoc inhae
TCAATGTGCTACACGCTATCTCTCTGAGACAACTATATTATCTTACCACGCTCATTCTCACTTGTCAACTACTTCTTGCAATTCTTTTTTAAAGCCTCACAATTTTCGTTCCCTTGCACTTCGTCTCGCGTATCAGACAACTATTATTACTATACGCTCTTTTTCTTCTTTGTCAATACTTTCTTTCCCTTATTCTTCAAATCGTACAAACGCTCGCGTTTGCACGCTTTCCAACAAGCCATGTAACTCGTTAGCTGGTATAAACATGAGTTTATTATTAAGTGTTTTTTCTATAAGATCCATGTCAGATACCTCAAAAGCGTATAAAGACATCAGCGTATTGTCGTTTTTGACACTTGTTAACTCTCCTAAGCGCCATTGATCAAAGTTAATGGGTCCCAATGTTTTAAAGGCACGTAAAACCGCCCCTAGGGACGTATCGTGATTATGACGATGCATTTTTGCCGTAAAAAACTGATAAGTTTCACTGTTTTTTTCAACTAAAAAATATGGTAAATCATCTTTTACTGCAATTGCAGTTGCCGCAATAAGTGACATTATTTCTCCTTTACTTACTGATACGCTTCAACGCCTCTGTTACCCATTCGTCACGGTGACTTGCAATGGGATCAAACCCGTAATTAAGAAAATTATTAGTCCAAAAATGTTTTCGTAAACTTGTATTTTTTTTAAGTAAACCCTGCTTTAACATTATATCATCTTGACGCAAGGATAAACTAATTTTATTATTATACTGTTCAATATCTAAGACAGTCACCACAACTTCTTGCCCAATCTTTAGTTCATTTTTCAGTTCCCGAACAACACCTGATTTACACTCTGAAATATGTATTAAGCCTTGTACATGATCATCCAGCACAACAAATGCGCCATATGGCTTAATACCTGTAATATATCCGCTTATTTTTTGCCCAATATGATAATCCATAATTACATTCCTCAATACCATTATAACAAAAAAGCAGACATTTAGTCTGCAATCTCAATTGTTTCAATTGTCACATCTTCTCGAGGCTTGTCAGACATGTTAACACTTACCTGACCAATTTTGTCAACAACATCAAGGCCTTTAATAACCTGTCCAAAAACTGTGTGTTTACCATTCAGCCATGGCGTTTCTTTTGTTTGCACAATGAAAAATTGTGAGCCATTAGTATTAGGTCCAGCGTTAGCCATCGACAAAGCACCACGAACATTTAATAACTTATCTGAAAATTCATCTTCAAAGTTACCACCCCAAATACTTTGACCGCCCATACCTGTACCATCTGGATCGCCACCTTGAATCATGAAATCACGAATAACACGGTGGAAGATACCATTATCGTAGTACCCATTTTTAGCATGAGTCGTAAAATTTTCCACTGTTTTAGGTGCAATATCAGCAAATAGCTTAACTTGTATGTCACCTTGATTCGTTTTGAATATTGCTACCGGACCTGCATAGTTTTCCGCATCTTGTTGTGGATAATCTGTCATGTCTAAACTCCTTTTTATTTACTTCATAAGTCTAATATTAAAATAATTGTCTTTCAGCTAATTAAACCGATTATGCCGGCACTTTAAAATCGACAAGTTTAGTTTACACTTGATCTTCCATATCAGGGTCAATAATCACATCCCCATTTTCAATTTCTTCCAATGCTTGACCGACTGATTTATTAGAGTTAAATGTTTCTCTTGTAGCAGGTAAGCCAGCATCTAATTCTCGAGCGCGTTTGGCACCTAATGCAATTAATTTGTAACGTGAATCAACTTTTTCTAGCAATTTATCAACAGATGGATAAAGTAACATAAGTATTCTCCTTATAATGTTTTTTCAAAAACCCGTGCAACACGTAACCGTTCAGCAGTAATAATTGATTTAATACGTTCAACGGCGAACACAACTTGATCATTTTCTACAGCATAATCGTAATTAATCATTTGTTTCAATTCGTCACGTGCAGCTGTCACACGCTTTTCAATAACTTCTTGAGAATCAGTACCACGACCTACAAGCCTTTCGCGTAAGTTAGTCAAGTCAGGTGGCGTTAAGAAAATATAAACCCCCTCGGGCATTTTTGATTTCACCTGTAAAGCACCTTGCACATCAATTTCAAGAAAAACGTCACGTCCACTTGCTAACGTTTGGTCAATGAAACTTTTTGGTGTGCCGTAATAATTATTAACATACTGTGCGTATTCCAGCATGTCACCATTTGAAATTTTCTCTTCAAATGCCTCACGTGATACAAAAAAATAATCTTCACCATTCACTTCGCCTACTCTTGGTTGACGAGTTGTGGCTGAAATAGAGTATTGAAAATCAATGCCTTCTTCTTCAAAAATAGCTTTGCGCACTGTACCCTTACCAACGCCTGATGGGCCAGATAGCACAATTAATAAACCCCGCTGTGTCATCATTTTTCCTCTTTATGTACTAATGAGAGTATTATACCTATTTTTCACAACAGATACAATGGTAACATACAATTTCAGATAATTAAGAATATTTGTTCCCATGGACAACTATTGTGGTTATCAACAAAATCCACTGCTTTATCAACAACAAAATCGAACGACTCTTCAAGAAATAGTAAAGAGATTTTAAAAAATTTGCTTTTTTGAACGTTTGTTCGTATGATATAGATAACGAATCTCTTAAGGAGTAAACTGATGCAAAATTTTCTAACACAACATCCCATTGAATCTCATGTGCAGCAACTTATAACCCTAATTACAAAATTCTCAACACCTAAAAAACATGTTCCTTTAAAGCAACAACTCTCAGCTGATGAAATTATTGCTCGCTTAGAATTAGCACTAAATGCCAACTCACCAGCAACTATTCAAATTAATGATTCATTACTCAGTGAAGATGTATCTAATCTATTTGGTTATATTTACCAAAACAACCGAGGACAAATTTTAGTTCAATCACCCCAAACACATCAGATGACAAGCATACTACCAGGGACTATACGACATCTCTCAATTTTATAAATCTTAAAATAACGATTAAACAAAGGATACACTAAGGCTTTAAAACCCTCGTACATCCTTTTTAATTTTTTGTAATTATTCATTTATGCTAACTTTTCAAGTCTTTCAGATGACATTTGTGCCAACAATTTGTTTAATGCCGTGACGTCAATATAGCGATCAATATCAGATGTATCTGTCACTATTTTCCCTAGGCCTTGAATGGCCTTTTTTTGACTTAAAAAATTCAAATAAGATTTTACTTCGCCACCAATGCCATCTAAATTATCCCAAACTGGCACCCAATATGACATTAAATGTGACATAGCAAAGGTGTTTAATATGTCTGCATCCCATGAGTCATGAGTTACATTATATTCTTTTGCCATTCCTTCATGAAAAGCGTGCAGCATACCCATCACATTTTCACTAACAACGCCTTTTATAGAAGCCTCTTTAAATTGATTTAAACTTTTATTAGCATACAAGATTTCATCTGCTATCGCTGTTGATGATAACTCATTTAATTTAGACACGTTATTTCTCGTTTTTAGCGGCTTAATTTTTACCGCTAACCCCTTAAAGGTTTCAGCAATAATTACTAAATTAAAATCATCATTATTTTCATTTTCTGATAAAAATTTAAATTGCAGTTCATCTATTGCTTGCGATGTTTTCATCATTTGAGCAACATCTTTTCCCTGCCATTTGAAAAAATTAATTGCCATTACTGTTCTCATAATCATTCGCCAGAAATTAATATCAAATTTTGGTGCTTGTGCAACATAACGTGCGTTAACATTGCCTTCTTTTACAATAAATTGCTGCATATCATACGATACTGGTACTAGCAGAACAAAATAACGCCAATCCTTATCATCGCTATTAACCAATGCTGCTTGCATCACCTCATTTAAATTTACAACAGCGCGTTCATTACTGGTGAATTTTGTAAAATTTTGGTTTACCATCATAGCAATAACATCATCCAAAAAAAATGATGCCACTTCAAAAGTCTCTTGAGCATATTTATCGTTGTGCGTTAAGTAATAACGTGCGCGTAAAAAACCAGCAAATTCATTATAATTGAACTCTGGTAATTTATTTCTAGAAGTTAATTTTTGCTTCCGTTGTACTTGCTTCATTTTTTTAATTTGCGCTGTTTTACCTTGCTTCATAAGTTATAGGTGTACAAAATGCTGTACTTTTCCTTTCCAATTCTTTATTAAATACTCAAATCCAAGCTATACTTGCCATTGCCAAACTCATGTAACCGAAATTGAAACACTTGATTATCACGTTCTAAGTTAGCTGTTTTAACAGTTGCCTGTTGTTTTCCCTCTAATTCAGCAATCTCAATTGCACCATTTACTGATGACATAACAGAGGCAAATTCTTTGGTATCAGCTGATACATAAAACATTTCTGCGTTACCATAAGTTGCTGATTTGCGAACTAGATTTACAGATACCTTGTATCGATTTGCTTCAAATATGATATGATTAAAATTAAAATCGTGCGCGTAATGAAAAAGTGAAGATAAAAAAGCTGTTGCGTCAAACTTTTCTTTTGCCATAGTTACCGTGCGTTCTCTGAAGAACGTATTTCCTTTTAATTTAAATTTATTCTATATACCATTGTACCTATAAAAAAGCCTTGTTGCTAGCGCTTTATTAAAAATTGTATAGGTGTCTTAAAAATGGGTCATTCAAAAAATAGCATTATTATATTATCACTATAAAAGAGGTTCAAATTCGTTAGAAAAAATCTAACGAATTTGAACCTCTTAGTTTTTAAATCAATTTTTTACGTCATCAATCTTGTTGTTTACATCGTCAGCTACTTTATCAAGTTTTTCTTCGACAATATCGTTCGCGTCTTTAGCTGTCGCCGTGACTACTCCAGTTGCTGCTTGAGCTTCTTCTTTTGCCTCTTCGGATAAATCCTGTAAAGCTTCTTCCAAAGTTAAATCATCTTGCGTCAATTCAATATCTTCATTACTAAACTTTTCACGTAAATCATCTAACGAATTGTGCGCTTTATCAACATAAGTTGTTGCTATGTCTTTGGCTTTATCAACATAAGGTGACGCCTGATCAGTTAAATTTTTAACATGATCAGCAGCCATATCAAGTTGTTCTCCGTACTTACTTTGACCTTTTGATTTCAATTCAGAAGCTTTTTCTTTTGCCTTATCAGTAACATCCCCTGCTAAATCAGCTGTTGCATATGCTACGTCATAAGCTTTATCACGCAGGTGATCACCCGTTTGGCTTGCCTTTAATTTCAATTCATTTTGCTTATCTTTTGGTAAAGCCTTAAAAGCTGCAATAGCAGCGGCTCCTGCTAAAATTCCTGCTAAAAATCCTTTTACTTTTGACATTTACTTGTTCTCCTTTTTAGTTGATTTTTTGTTTTTATATCTACCCATGGCAGCTTTGGTTGCCTGTTTTGCAACAGCCGCAGCAACGCCACTGGCCCCAAAACTTGTTGCTGCTTTTGCAGTTGAAAATTTATTTGTAACATTTTGAATAGTTGCATTTAATTGCGAAACAGTCGTCGACATGTCTGCCACTGCCTGCACAGTTGGATCCAATGTCTTAACTTTACCATTGACATCATTTAGTAGCGTATTGGCATTGCCAAGAATTTCATTACTTGATCGCGCAATACTGTCGACATCTAATGTAATAATATCTAAAGATCTTGTCAGTTTAAGCAAGAAAAAACCAATGAACAATACTAACAATAAAAAGGCTACCGCAAAAATAATGAGCGCTAATTGTCCTGGTGCCATAAAATCCTCCTAATATTTAAACAGAAATTATTGAATTATATGAAAAAACAAATTTCATATAATTCAATTATAACAAAAAAAGTTACTCAACGAGTAACTTTTTGATTAATGCGCATAATCAGTTGCGCGTGTTTCACGAACAACTGTAATTTTAACATGACCAGGATATTCAAGTTTCTCTTCAACATCCGTTTTAATATCATGTGCTAAAACTGTTGCTTGTAAATCTGTTAATTTTGTTGGTTCAACAATAACCCGGACTTCACGACCAGCTTGAATAGCAAATGATGCTTCAACGCCTTCGTAATGATTTGCAATTGCTTCCAAATCTTTCAAACGCTGCACATAATTTTCAAGTGATTCGCTACGTGCACCTGGTCTTGCTGCACTAATTGCATCAGCAGCGGTTACCAATTCTGAAATTGGTGAGGTTGCTTCAACATCCCCATGATGCGATGCAATAGCATTGATAACTACCGGTTTTTCATTAAACTTCTCGGCCAAGCGAACGCCTAACTCTACATGCGAGCCTTCTACTTCAGCGTCAACTGCTTTGCCGATATCGTGTATTAATCCAGCGCGCTTCGCAAGCGCGACATCCATTTTAAGCTCTGCTGCCATCATTCCCGCAAGTTTTGCGACCTCGATTGAATGCTGTAGCACATTTTGACCATACGATGTTCTATAATTCATTCGGCCAATCATTTTAATCAAATCTGGATGAAGACCACGCAGTCCTAATTCAAAGACTGCTGCCTCCCCCTTTTCACGTATTGTTTCATCAATCTGTCGACGTGATTTCTCAACCATTTCCTCTATACGAGAAGGGTTGATACGACCATCTGCTACTAAGGCATCTAATGCCATTTTAGCGATTTCACGTCGAATAGGATCAAATCCACTCAAAACGACTGATTCAGGTGTATCATCAATAATCAAATCTATACCTGTCAATGATTCTAATGTACGAATATTGCGACCTTCACGGCCAATAATACGACCCTTCATGTCTTCACTTGGTAAATGAACAACAGATACAGTAATATCTGCTACTGCATCTGCTGCCGACCGTTGAATTGCTTGCACAATAATGTTTCGTGCCCGTTTTTCAGCTTCACTAGTTGCGTCTTCTTCCGATTCCTTAATTAGTGCTGCACGTTGGCGTACCAAACTTTGTTTCGTTTTGCTTAAAATTTGTTCTTTCGCATCAGCAGGCGTTAGTTGAGCAATATCTTCCAACTTATCCTTTTGATCCGTTACCAAATCATCTGCTAATTTATGTTTCTGATTAGCATCATCCAACCGTAATTGT
Organism: Leuconostoc inhae; assembly: GCF_019656015.1. Taxonomy (GTDB): domain Bacteria; phylum Bacillota; class Bacilli; order Lactobacillales; family Lactobacillaceae; genus Leuconostoc; species Leuconostoc inhae_A. Next base: position 7,095 of record NZ_BPKW01000006.1, read on the forward strand.
ACTTGGTTTTCTTTTTGAATCAATTGTACATCACGTTGATTCAAGGCCGCATCCTTTTTGTCGAGGTTCAAGACGCGGTCTTCAAGCCGTTGTTCCTGTTGCTGCAACTGTTTCTGACGATCTTTGAAATCAATGTCCACCTGATTACGGTAATCTTGGGCCAATTCTTTCGCGTCAGTTTTTGCTGCACGTGTTAAACTTTTAGCTTCATTGTTTGCTTGTTCAAGAATGTTACCTGCAATTTGTTTCGTTGAGGTGATTTGCTTTTTGTCCTGTGACAAATGTAAATAATAACCAACAGCGATACCAATTGCAATTGCGAAGAGCGCCGAAATGAGTGTCACTACCATGAGCTTCTTTCCTTTCAGCTTGTGAAATTTTAATACTTCACATATATTAAGTATATCTATAAAATGAGTTAAGGTCAAACAAAAAAAGCCGTTTGGCTCTTAATGTTTTAAACGTCTACCCAGCTCGCGCTCTTGGTCACGCTTTTTGATATCTTCACGTTTATCATATTTCTTTTTGCCACGTCCTACACCAATTAATACTTTAGCAAAACCATGTTTCAAATATACTTTTAACGGCACAATTGTTACTCCTGGTTCAGTTGCTGCTTTATTGAGTGTAGCAATTTCACGTTTATGCAATAATAGTTGCCGTGGACGTAACGGATCCACATTAAACTGGTTACCTTGTGTATAAGCTGCTATATTAACATTGGTCAGTATAGCATTACCATTATGAATTGTAATAAATCCATCACCAATCGTTATTTGACCAGCACGTACCGACTTTATTTCTGTTCCGGTAAGGGATATACCAGCCTCAAATGTTTCTTCAATAGCATAATTAAACCGTGCTTTTCGATTTTGAGCCAGATACTTGCCCACATTTTGTTTCGTTTTGGCCATGCTTTTTAACCCCCATGACTTAATTTAGCGTAACATTGTTACCCATGTTATGTCATAAATAATTCGCTAAGCGCCCACTAAACAACTTGTCTTAAAAATTACGCTTCGAATCACGTTTTTGTCCTTGTTTAGCATCTAATGGTCCACGTCTTTGCTTTGGTCCTTCTGATTTACCACGACGTTCATTTTTTCGACGTTCATCGCGATTACGACCAACACCAAATTTACCATTGGACTTTGAGGCAACACGAATTTCCGTTGTTGGGGCACTATCTATATCAATCAAGACAAAATCAACGGTTCTCTCTTCCTTGTTAACACGTAATACCTTAACCCGCACTTTTTGACCAATTTGGAAAATACGATGTTTTGACCGCCCAATCAAAGCAGCGTGCGACTCATCATATTCATAATGATCATCAGTTAAGTTAGAAATATGAACCAAACCTTCAACTGTATTATCTAAACTAATGAACAATCCAAATTTCAAGGCAGAATTAACAACACCATTAAAATCTAAGCCGACCTTGTCCAACATATATTCAGCTTTTTTAAGCGCATCAACATCTCGTTCAGTATCAACCGCACGACGTTCTCTTGTACTGGTATCCTCTCCAATTTTTGGTAATTTATCAGCATATTTTGCTTGTGACTCAACGCCATAACCATGTTTTTCGTACCACTTAATTAACCGATGAACAGTTAAATCAGGATACCGACGAATTGGAGATGTGAAATGTGTGTAATACTGTGCGCCTAGGCCAAAATGGCCAACAGGCTCTGAAGAATATTTGGCCTGTTTCATAGCACGTAACATCATTGTTGAAATCATCTGCTCAGCAGGATCACCAGCGACATCAGCCATCAATTTTTGCAACATGCTTGGTGTTACTTTACTTGGATCACCATAAACTGGATGACCTAATGCTTTTGAAAATTCAAAGAAAGACTTAGCACGTTCTTCATCTGGTGTTTCATGGATACGGTACAAAAATGGTACTTCTAATTTATCAAAATGCTCAGCAACTGTTTCATTAGCAGCTAACATAAAGGATTCAATCATGCGTTCTGCAGTACCACGTTCACGCAATTTAATGTCAATCGCTTTACCTTCAGCATCTACAATAATTTGCGCTTCTGGTGCATCAAATTCTATCGCACCACGTTCTTTGCGCATTTTATACAGAATATCATGCAGTTCACCCATGACTTTAAACATTGGTGTTAACTGTGCATATTCTTCTTGCACAAATACATCACCTTCTAAAATTTTATTAACTGCATCATATGTCATCCGTGCATGCGATTTCATTACTGATGTATGCAAGCGGTGATTCACTATACGTCCTTGCGGATTAATCTCCATTTCAGCAGACATTGCTAATCGAACAACGTTTGGATTTAACGAGGCAATACCGTTAGAAATATTACGTGGCAACATTGGTATGACCCTATCCGTTAAATAAACGGACGTGCCACGCGTATAAGCCTCATTATCTATGGTCGATCCTTCAGTGACATAGTGCGATACATCTGCAATATGAACACCCAAATGATAATTACCATTATCTAACTTCCAAGCAACCACTGCATCATCAATATCCTTTGTATCGGCCCCATCAATAGTCACAAGCGTTTGTTCAGTGATGTCTTCACGTCCCGCCCATTCAGTTTTAGGCACTTCTACAGGGATCTTGGCAGCATCATCTAACACTTCTTGTGGAAATTCACTTGGTACTTTTTTGGCATAGACAATTTGTAAAATATCCATTCCTGGTTCATCTTTATACCCAAGCGTCTCTGTTACATGTGCAACGAGTTCACGTGGATGAATTTTATCAGGAAATCTTGTCACTTCAGCCACTACAACTTGACCATCGTTTGGCGTCAAACCATTCGAATTAACTAGCACTTTAAAATTCATGGCCTTTTTATCACTGATTCTAAGCTCACCTATCATGCCTTTAGCTTCAGAACCTAGTGAAAATGTGCCCACAATACGCTCATAGGCATGCTCAATAATTTCTTCAATTTTACCTTCCGGCCCACGATCGGGTGATGGCGATGGTTTGATGATTGAAACAGACACTTTATCCCCTTGCATAGCTTGCAAAGTATTCTCGGGGTTAATAAAGAAGTCCGGTAGTTCAGCATCATATTTCACAAATCCAAAGCCCTTATCATTGGCGCGATAATCACCTAACGTGAAACCTGCATGCTCATTATGTTTATATTGCCCATTATCATCAAGGACATCGCCATCACGTACCAAAGCATTCAATGCATTAACAACTGCTTGATATTGACTGGCTGAGTTCATTCTTAGTCCGTCAGCCATATTTTGTGCTGTGAAATGCTGCAACTGATTAGCTTTCAAAAAGCCATTAATTTGAGATTTTAATTGTTCAATTTCCATTTATTTATTCTTTCTAAAATTTTCCAAAATAAAAAGTCAGTCTACAAAAAGAGCAAACTGACCATTATATTTTTTAATGTGCTGATAAATACATCAACGCAAAACCAATAATAAACCACAGTCCACCTAAAATAGCAGTTGAACGGCGCATTACAGCTTCAAATCCACGTGACTTACGTTCCGCGAACAGATCACCAGCCCCACCTGATAGTGCTGATAAAGCATCTTGTTGTTTACTTGGTTGCATCATAACTGTCACAATGAGCAAAAAGCCCACGACAATCAAAGCAACGGTGAGTGTTTGTTCCACAGTTATGCCCTCTACTCTAAATCTTTAAGTATTATTATAGCAAAAAAACGTATCTTTTGCATAAAAAAACTTTTGTTTGTAAGACAACCCACTGCACATGCATAGTGAGTATCTTAATTACTTTAACCTAACGTCTTATTATTAAGACTAATTACCAGCTGCTAAACTGAACATCAAGATGCCACCGGCAATAGCTACATTCAAACTCTCAGCTTGACCCTGAATTGGAATATATAAATTAGCTGTTGTTTTGGCAGCTAATTCATCTGACATACCTTGACCCTCATTGCCCACAATTAGAGCAAATTGTGTACTAGATTCAATGTCACGATATGAACGTGCCGCTTCGTTTAGTTGCGAACCATACACTGACAAATTATTAGCAGTTAAAGCATCTGTCCATTCAACCAAGTCGCCTGTCAAAACTTCTAAGTGAAATTGTGATCCTTGCATCGCACGAACAACTTTTGGTGAGTAAGCATCAGCTGTTCCTTCACCAAATACAACGCCTTTAAAACCGGCAGCATCTGCTGTACGCACTAAAGTGCCAACATTACCTGGGTCTTGAATTTTATCAAGTAACAACCAAGCACCATCATGTACATAACTTGGGTCGAATGTTTTGTCTGGCAATGAAATCTCTGCAAAAATGCCTTGCGGTGTATTTGTGCCAGCAATATGCTTAGCAACTTCTTCGCTAATTTCAAAAGCTGGGACACCATGTGGTACATCTGGTAAATGCGTTTGCATTTGTTCTTCTGTGGCCATAACAGCATGAAACTTAGCATTCGCCTTAACTGCTTCTTCAACTAAATGCCAACCATCTAACAAGTAAGTACGATTTTCTTGACGTCCTTTTTTAGTGGCCAATTTAGCCCAAGCTTTGACACGATTATTTTGATTTGATAAAATACGATCCATTTTTTAATTCTTCCTGTTCTATTATTTAGAACTGACAAAAGTACGTCAAATATTTTGACGTACCTAACTATTAACGATTTTGCTTTCCAGCATTACGTTGTTTCTTATTTTTGTTCTCGTTTGATTGCACTGTTCTTTGCTCACTATCAGTAGCTGTTACTGTACTCTTCGCTTTCGAACTTTCTTGCATTAAGTCATCAGCCGTTTTTTTGATTTTAAATTCACGTGCAACACGCTTTTCGAGACCTGGTCGCTGATAATGTTGTATTAGTGTTTGAATAAGCGCAAACAAACCACCGATTACAAAATAAAGGCCAATTGCGCCACTAGCAATCATAGCAAAAACAAAAATCATTATTGGACTAACAAACATCATCATTGCCGATGTTTTCTTTTGTTCTTCGGGCATATGTTGCATAGCTAACCATGCTTGAATGAGGTAAATAATACCAGCCGCAATAGCAAAAACAATTTGTGGCTTACCTAAATCAAACCCTAGAAATTGTGCACCTTTCAATGCTGGGGCATGCAAAATAGCAGAGTAAAGCCCGGAAAAAATAGGTAACTGCATAGCCATAGTTAAAAACGAAATACCACCAATAACACTGACATCATTTTCACGGTATAGTGACATCATGGCCATACTAGCTTGCTGCTGTTCTTGAGTTGTGCCCGCCTTACGTGTCAATGCCTGTAATTTGTCAATTTCAGGTTTTAGCGTTTGCATTTTAATTTGGTTAATTGTGGTATTAACTTGTTGATTCAAAAAGAAAGGTAATAATATCAAACGCAAAATAGCCGTGATGATAATGATTGCCCAGCCAATACCGTTGACCCCGCCAATGATATGTGCAATATCAGTCATACCATTAGCTAAAGGATGCCCAATCCAACGATACATTTTACTATGTTCGTCATAGCCACCAGTAATTAAGATGATATCTAATATTACAAAGGCTGCTGTTAGAACCCGCTTTAATTGTTTCATGAGTTTGTTTTTTCTCCTGGTTATTACAGAAGTCCATTATACCAAGATTTCTTACTTAATAGCAAAATTATTCGATTCAAACGGCGCAACTGGTTGTTTTAGTACTCTATCGACACGGCTAAAATGGCCCGGTCCTTGATTAATAGCCTCAATAAAAGCTTTAATATTGCTTTCTTGTCCCTGTACTCGCATTTCAACGGAGCCATTAGAATTATTACAAACCCACCCGACAATATGATATTTATTAGCCGTTCGTTGTGTAAACCAACGAAAACCAACGCCCTGAACAACCCCATAGACATCAATTCGATAACTTTGTATCATTTGATTTTCCTTTATAAAGTGGCAAACGTATGGTGAAAACTGATCCTGATCCCAATGCACTTTCTATTGTAATTTCACCGCCATAGGCCTCAACGAGACGTTGAGCAATACTCAAACCTAAGCCATTACCACCTTTAGCGCGCGAACGTGCCTTATCAACACGATAGAAACGATCAAACACACGCACAACTTCTTCACTAGACAGTCCTTCACCGAAATCTTGAATGCCAATTTCGACCCGATTAGTCGTTTGTGACAACGCAAAATGAATTTCTTTACGATCAGACGAATACTTCACCGCGTTATCAGCTAAAATGATTAATATTTGTTCCATATGATCTTGACGTACTTTAACATTTGCATCTTGCATTAAATCATCATCAAGCGTAAAAATGAAATCTGGGTGTATCATCTTGAAATTATCAAAGACTCTGTGGACTAAACCACCCACCTCTGTAATATCTTTAACGTTTTCAATTGGAATTTGTTCCGCACGAGTTAAGTTAAGCATCTCATTAATTAAGTTTTCCATGCGTTGCATTTCAGACAAAGATGACACAATCGAATCATTCAAAACATCTGGTTCATCTTTTCCCCAGCGATTCAGCAAGTCCATATGTCCTTTAACAATTGTCACTGGTGTACGTAATTCGTGAGACACATCTGACACAAACTGTTGTTGTGCAGCAATAAGACTTTGCAACCGATCAATCATGCGGTTTAACAAACTAATCAAATCAGAAAACTCATCATTTGAACGTGTTTTTTCTGCACGAATTGTTGTCATTGGATCATCTTCAAAAGCTTCTATAGTTGTTTCAATTGACTTCACTGGGCGCAAAATATAACGTGTTATGATGAAAGTAAATACAAAAACAGCCATACCACCTAAAATAACAATAAGCCATAAGTACTGATAGAGTTTACTTGGTAGATTGCCGTAATAGTTTTTAACCAATTCAGTTACAATAACAGCAAAGACACCAAATATAACAAAAAAACCAGACGCCATTCCCAATGAAAGTTGCCAGCTCAATGAGAAACGACGAGAGGTTTTTTTAATTGTTTTTATTTCTTTAGCCATAATATCTCATTAGCTACGCATAACATAGCCAGTACCACGAACTGTCTGGATATAAGATGCTTTACTTTCTGGATCATCAATCTTATTACGTAAGTATCTGATATAGACATCAACAACGTTGGTTTCAACTTCTGAATCAAAGCCCCAAACCTCTTTTAACAACTGCTCACGTGATTGAACAACGTTAATATTTTCTACCAATGTCAACAACAAATCATATTCACGTTTTGTTAAATTAATGATTTGATCATCACGACGGGCAATACGATTCTCTTTTTCAATACGCAGGTCTTTAAAATTAATGATTGAACGATGCTTATCGTTAGACTCTGTTTCAATCGCAATACGACGGAGCAATGACCGTATTCGTGCTAACAGTTCTTCAATAGCAAATGGTTTAACTAAATAATCATCAGCGCCATAATCTAATCCTGAAACACGATCAATAACTGAATCACGTGCAGTCATCATGATAATTGGTGTTTTCTTAGATTCCCGTAAGCGACGAGCAACCTCTAACCCATTTAATTCTGGTAACATCAAATCCAGCAAAATAACATCATAGTTATTTTCTAGCGCCGCATCTAATCCTGAACGACCATCTAAAACAGTCTCAACTTCATAACCTTCATGCTTTAATTCAAGGCCGACAAACTTTGCCAAATTTTCTTCATCTTCAACAATCAATACTTTACTCATTATTTATCCTCAATATTTAGATCGGCGACTACCGAATAAATTTCTTATTACTTCTCTATAGTTTAGAGTAATTTTTGAATTTTTGCAAGTATTTTCTCATTCTTTGAAAAAATCATCTAATTTAGCAAATCTTGGATCTAAATTCGAATTATTATCGCCTTTTTTCTCATTTTCAAATGCTTCTTCACTGACCACATGCCAATCTTTTCCAGCAGGCAATTTGTCATTTGCTATTTCTGCTGTTGTTAAAATTTGTAATGGTAATTCTGCAATAATATTATCAAGTATAGCCTCATCAACATCTAGTGTATCGTTTTCTAATACAAAAACAGCCTCTGTTTCGTCAAAATCTTTTAATCGTTGTTCATCTTCAATATAACGTTCGTCAATTATAAGATGAATAGCCCGTGTAACAGGTAACAACGATCGTGAGGAAGGTACCGTAATTTTCCCAGTAATTTCGGCGTGAAGACTGAGGTCCTCGTTATCATAATATCGAATATTGCCTTTTACTTCTAACAGTGACAATGCTAAAACTGTATTTGGAAAACGTTTTTTTGCATTGTCTTCTAAATCAAGTTTTTCATTAAAGTCCAAAGCATTTTGACGATACTTTTGCAATTGATTCTTATTATATTTCATTTTTTCTCCTAAGATATCGATAATTACATTGCGCTAAATTTGCTTTTTACTTGCAACATAAATTGGTTTACGCGCCACATCTTGTTGCTGACCGGCATTATTTGCCAGCATTTGCCACAATTTACCAGCTTTAAAATCTAACCGCAGATTAGTTTTAGTCAAATTTTGATCAACTTTACTAATCAATGGCAATGTGGCTGTTTTTTTAATGCCATTTAAATATTGCTGACCAACATCTGTAAATCCTAAAACACGTAAATAAGGCTCTTGCATAGCAGATTGCATTTGATCCACTTTAACATTTAACAATGTGTATAATAACGTGCGTTGCATTCGCGCAAATGTATACCGCTTTGATTTCACTGATTTGATAAAATTTTGATAGTTTTGTGGCCCTGGTTCACTTACTGCGATAGTTGCTAACCGATGTTCTAGGCCTTCAGCCATTTGATAAATCTGGCTTAATTGCCCTACTGTATCTGTTATTAACCGGTATTTTAACAAGGGTAAGAATTTTTCTTCAAAATCAATTGTATTATTCATGGATTGTACATTTTTTAAAGTAACATCTGGCACAACATTTTGTATTTTTTCCAACTTATTTTTATGTAACGCTAAACGAATTGCTGATGCTGATGCAATTGTTTGCGTATCTGAAAACATTGTGTCATGATAGCCCGCTGTCACTCTCTGAATAGCATGTAATTTAATATCTGCAGATAACGCTACAACAGCCTTAGCATATCCAAGTGCTAAAATATCATTAGGATCTTCTAGTTTAAAACCTGTTTCAGTTTCTAAAAGGTTAGCATACGCACTGGCAAAAGTTTGGTTTTTATCTTGTGACTCTTTTCCTTGTGTCACACTAGGCGCTTGTTTTGCCAAAGATAAAAAATCAACATCAGCATGTTCACTGCCAAATACCATATCCTTAACTCCCAGAGCTGCTAATAATTTAACTGCCCCTTCGGCAAATAAATGACTCGGCTGTACTGCATAAAATATTGGTAATTCAATAACTAAATCAACACCATTTTCTAACGCTGCTTGCGTACGTGTCCATTTGTCAAACAGCGCTGGTTCACCACGCTGTACAAAGTTACCCGACATAATAGCCACAACAACGTCTGCCCCTGTTTCCTTTTTTGCCTGTTGTATATGGTAAATATGGCCATTATGAAAAGGATTATATTCTGTTACTATACCAACTGCCTTCATGATTTCACCGCTCTAAAAAACCAGCGTTCTGTCGTGTCATTAATATTTTGCTTACCAAAATCAGCCGATACGGTTATATTTTCGAACCCAGCTAATTCTAATTCACGTTGAAAAACAGACAAAGCATAAGTTTGTTCATGATGAATTTCACGTAAAATTTTAAACCCATCAATTTTTTCTTCATAAACAAAAAATTTCAAATCATGATCAACACTATTGGGTGTTTCTCCTGGGTAACTTGTCCACATAAAAATATTTTCTTCATCATCATCGTTATTATAATAATAATTATCATATAATACATTAATTTGGTACGGGGTAATAACATCAAACAAAAATTGTCCCCCCGCTTCAAGATGATCATGTACCTGCCTAATCGTTGCTTTAAAATCATTTAAATTTGGTAGGTAGTTCAATGCATCAGCAAAGCTGACTATTGTCGGATAACGATAATCCCAATCGGACCATTCACGCATATCTGCTTGCAGTAATTGCACGTCCACATCAGAATCGGCAGCATGCTTCTGTGCCAATGCTAACATCTCAGTAGATATGTCTAAGACATCAACATTATAATTTTTTTTGGACAGTAACACGGCCAATCTACCTGCGCCACCACCCAAATCGAGTACGCGACCTGGTTGTGTGTTATTTACAACATAGTTTGCCCATTCGTAATACATCTCATCGTTAAATAACGTATCGTATTTTTCAGCAAATGTTGAATAATTATCTTGTATGTTTTCATTAGTCATATTCTATATTTTAACAGAAAAAGAGATGAGCTGCTGCCCATCTCTAGTTTTCATTAGTCAGTCACAAGAAATTTTGTTAAATCTACATAAGGTGCATCATCCCATAAACGTTCTAAATTATAAAATCCTCGTTGTTCTGTAGAGAAAATATGAACAATAACATCCCCTAAGTCAATTAAGACCCAATCTGCAGCTTGGAACCCTTCAATTAATTTAATTTCACCACCAGCAGCCAGAACTTGGTCTTTCACTTCAGTGGCTATCGCCTGTACCTGACGATTTGATGCAGCATCTGCAATGACAAAATAGTCCGCCATTAAACTCACTTTTCGCATATCAAGTGCTACAATATGATTTGCTTTTTTATTATCAACTGCTTCTACAGCTGTTTTCAAAACTGTTATTACATCTAATGCTGTTGTCAAAATTTTTTCCCACGCTTTCTTAAATCAATTTTTTAATTACGCTCTAGTTAGCCAATAATTGTACGTTGTAATACTTTTAGGATAGATAGCCGTTTCCTTTTCAACAAGTCGCCGCACTGTATGCACAATTTGATACCTGACACCTGCTGCTAAAGATTGGTCTGTGATTTGTCGTGCGATTTCAACACCCGAAAAGTCACGACCAACTTCAAGATAATCAGCCATAAACAAAACTTGTGATAACAGCGTCATTTCTGCTGCACCACCAGTGGTATGTTCACGTACGGCGTTTAAAATATCTAAATCTGTCACACCAAGTTCATCACGGATCATTTCAGCACCAACCACACCATGCCAAATATAGTTACCCCAATTAATTAAATCAGGATCCATATTTTTACGCGCAATGACAGTTAAAAAATCATCGTCTGATCGTTCTTTAGCATAATCATGAACCAAAGCCGCAACTTCGGCTTTATCAGTATCAACACCGTTTTTAAGTGCTAATTTAACTGCGTAATCTCGAACACGTAAAATATGTTGAAACCGATAATCGGATAGTCCAGCTGCAATTTTTGTCTCTAATTCGGCAATGCTACCGTTAAAATATTTAGTCATATAAACCTCGATACAAATTATATTCTGCTATAAACAAGGCTTCACGCTCAGGTACAAGGTAATTAACGCTTTGCTTCATTCGTATCTTTGTTCTAATTTCTGAAGAAGTAATTCGAATATCTGGTACATCGCACCACAACGTCGGATAATTAGTTTGCTTCTTTTGGTCACCATGAACACCCACTGCAAACGTGACTAAGTGTGAGAGTTCTTCAATATGATCCCATGTTGGTAGTTTTTCAATTTTTTCACCACCAATAATAAAATAATAATCATTTTCAGGGTGCATCTCAACTAACTCACGCATTGTTTGATAAGTATATGATTTACCACCATTACGTACCTCAATAAGCTCAATATCAAAAAAAGGATTACCCATAATGGCCATTTTAACTAATTGAACACGATTTGATGGTGATATTGCACTTGCGTGCGTCGCATCAATTGGTTGTGCATTAGGCATCCAAAATACTTTTTCCAAACCAAGCTCTCTACCAACAGTTTCGGCCAATACTAACTGACCAATATGTGGTGGATTAAAAGTGCCACCAAAAATGCCGATTCTTCTTTTTGTTTGACTTGGTCGTACTTCTGATTGTGTTTGAGTTGAGATCGTATACACACCGTTCATTACAATGACCGCCTTAAATTAAATTTTAGCTAATTCAACTGAAATTCTCTTATACTTATCTTCTTGCGCTGGTAAAAACAAAACCAAAGTTCGGCCAATTGTTTGTGCAACTGTAATATCAGAATGTGCTTGTATGAATTCTGCCACGTCTTTAGCTGATTCATCAGCACTCTGTTGTAAACTAATTTTAACGAGCTCGCGTTTTGAAATAGCTAAAACGAGTTCATTAACCCACACTTGTGTTAATCCATTTTTTCCTACTGAAAAAATTGGTGATAGCGTATTTGCTTTTGAACGCAAAAAACGTTTTTGCTTACCTGTTAATTGTAACATTAAATCATTGCCTTTCGAATAAGGACAGAAACGCCCTGTGGTGCCCAACCAGCGATTTTAATACCGGCAGGAATAGAGATCCAGCCTAAGCCTGCAAAAACAATATCACTTTTCTCAGTAATATTGAATTCGTGCCTAACCAAATTTGTTATCGTTGCATACTGTGGAGATGGTGTTAATAGTGTTCCAGCATGTTTATCATAAAAATCATCTGCACCACTTAGTTTAGTCCGATGCAAAGATAAATTATTTTCAAAGTAAGCCGTTATAGGCGTGCGTTCGCCTAATTCAAAATCAAAACGAGCTAACCCGCCAATAAAAATTGTTTGCTCAGCATTCAATTGATAAGTACGTGGCTTAATTTCATTTTTTGGTAATGCGTACTTTAAATCTTTATCCGCCAACACATGAGTAATTTGATCACGTTTAACGATTCCAGGCGTATCAATTAGCTGCTTACCATCAGCTAATGGTATTTCAATACGATCTAATGTAGTGCCTGGAAAGCGTGATGTTGTAATCAAATCCTGAACACCTGTTCCTGATTTAATTATTTGATTGATTAACGTTGATTTACCAACATTGGTCACGCCTACGACATAAACATCACGGCCTTCACGATAACTATCAATCGTATCTAATAAGTCATCAAGATTTTTTGGATGCGTTGCTGACGTTAAGAAAATATCAACTGGTTTAATCCCTTGGGCTTTCAATTCAGCTTGCAACCAATTTTTTAAACGATTTTTATTAAGCAATTTTGGCAATAAGTCAACTTTGTTCGCAACTACCAAAATTGGGTTATCTTGCCCAACAAAACGTGGTAAACCAGCTATTTCAGAACCTGTGACATCAAAAACATCTATCACATAAACGATCAATGCCTTTGCATCTGAAATTTGATGTAATAGCCGCGCAAAATCATCATCTGTTAGTTCAACAGGCTGAATTTCATTATAGTGACGCAACCTAAAACAACGTTGACATAATAATTCTTCGCTATCAATCGATTTTTTTAGTGCACTCATCGGTAAATAACCCGCTTTTGATGAATCTAATACTTGCATAATGGCGCCACAGCCGATGCAACGTAATCCTTCATTTAATTGTTCTTGAACATACTCGTCCGTTATTAATTCAGTCGTCACGAAGTGTTTTCTCCCATTTTAACTGTGGATGTGATTTAAAAACAATTTTTTTCACTTGTTTTTCAATACTACGATTTATCCACGTTTGCCACATATCTGATTCAATTAATCGTTGTACTAATACGCTTCTGACACCCGCACCATGTGCAGCCCAAATATCCGTTAACATTTGGTCACCAACCATGATAACTTCTTCCCGCTTCAAGTGATGCGTTCTAAGTACATGTAAAATACCTCGTGGTAAGGGCTTTAATGACCATGACACAAATTTAACCCCAAGCGGTTCGACAGCTTTTGCCACGCGTTTTGTCGTATTATTGGATACAACAATTACCTCAATGCCACCATCGCACAAATCAGTTAACCATCGTCGTAATTCAGGTGTTCCCTCTGGGTTATTCCATGCAAGTAACGTATTATCTAAATCTGCTAGCACTGTTTTTATCCCGTGCTTTTTCAAATCTTCAACTGTTAAATCATATATTCGTTCAACCATATAGGTTGGCGTAAAGTGCTCTAAGCGCATTAAGACCATCATCCAATTTATTTATTCTATCTTATTATACACTACAATCGCACAAAATTTAAACTGACTCTTAATTTATTCGAAAAAAAATAATATGAAGACTACTGACGGTCTTCATATTACTTGTTAATTTATAGTTCTTGTTGAAAGTCTGACGGTGCATATAATTTTAATAATTTGCTAAAGATATATTGTGCAATAAATCCTGCCACAATTGGTACAATTAACCAAGCCACTATAGCAATCATCGGATTAATAAAATGACTCATAACAGATGCCGGTACATTGGGATCTTTTACCATTGATTGAATAGGTGAAACTAAACCAATATAACCAAACCCAGCTGTTGTTGGCGTACCTTGAATATTAAACAAGGCAACTGGTATAGCAGAAATTGCTGCTGTTAATAAAAACGGCAACATCGTCACTGGTTTAGCAAAGACTGAAGGCATCATGCCTTTCATGGCACCTAATGCAATAGCAACTGTGACACCAGGCTTATTAACCCGCCATGAATTAATTAACAATACAATTGTCGTAGCGACAACACCCATCGCTGCAGCACCAGAACCAATACCAGATAAGGAAATTGCTAAAGCAATACCCACAGTTGAAACTGGCGTAATAATAATAATCGCAAAAGCCATAGAAATTAAAATTGCCATGGGTATTGGTGCAAGGTTAGTAAATGTTTCTACAAGATTGCCTATCCAAGTAGTGACATCACCAACATAGGGTGCAATTGTTTTCCCAATTAAACCTACGCCACCACCCACGATAATTGGGCTCAATATAATCGCAACGGAACCAAAACCTTTGAGATAGCGAGACACTAACCATGTTACAAATACTGCTATAGCAGCTACAATCATTGCATTAATGACATCCCCAGCACCACTAGCAATATAGATATTAGCTGGCGCTACTGAACGTAGCCCAGTCACTGGGTTTAAAAATCCAGTTGGCGCCTGTGCCCATCGGATTGAACCAGAAGCAACTGCGGTTGCGATTGCCACAACACCAACATCTAAGCTTTTCATTTTAAATTGCAGTGCAACTGCCATACCAATCAAAAATGGAATAAGTGATGTAAATAAAGTTAAAATAGCACTTAAATTTGAACCAAATGCTGTGGTTCCTAAGCCAGAATACTGAATAATATACTTCATGACTGCAGCTGGCAAAACACCAATTAGTATCCCCTGTGCTGATCCTGATAGTACTTTAAAGAAAAAATCTTTCAACTTCAGTTCTGTTGTACCACTAAAGGTTACTGGTGTGTTTTCTGAAGCTTTGCGTGCGTATTCTTCATTGCGTTTAGCTTGTGACTCTTTTGTGGCCCATTGTTGGCCATCTGCTTTAATATTCATAATTTTCCTTACTAATTCTACCTACATAACCTTAATTGTTTAACAATAATCAGCCATAATAAAGGTCGAAAACATCCTGATATTAATATTTAACAGCAATTGAAGGTGTTTCGCCATTAGCAAAAGCAACAGCAGCATCCATTGATTGATGAACCATCTCAAGTACCGCTTTTGTTGTATAAAAGGCCGTATGAGGTGTAACCAAAACATTCTCACGTGAAATCAAATCAGCGATCTTAGCATCAGGGAAATCTTTACCTGACCAATCTTCGTTGAACAAACCAACTTCTTCTTCATAAACATCCATACCAAAATCAGAAATTTTGCCAGAATTCAAACCATCGATAATAGCATCGATATCCATCAGATTACCACGAGATGCGTTCATAATAACAACGCCATCTTTCATCTTTGAAATAGCTGCTGCATCAATCATATGGTGATTTTCAGGTACACCTGGTACGTATAGTGACACTGCATCAGCCTGTGCATATAATTCATCTAATGAATCAACATACAAACCTTGTTCTGCAATTTCAGCATTTGGAAACTTGTCGTATGCAACCACTTTTGCGCCAAATCCTTGCAAAATTTTAATTGCAACACGGCCAATATTACCAGTACCAATAACACCAACTGTTTGCATACGCATTTCACGGCCAATTGTTGGTGCCCAACGTAGATCGTGTTTAGCAATTTTTGCATCAAGCGCCTTTGTGCGACGTAACAAACGTGATAATTGAATCATCGAGTGTTCCGCAATAGCATTTGGTGAATATACTGGCACATTTGAGATATTAAAATTGAATTCTTTGGCTGCTTCAAAATCAATATTATCAGTTCCAACGTTTCTTAATGATAAGTTAGTAACACCCACTTCAGCCAAAGCTGTCAAAGCTTCACGTGTATAATCAAGTTGCTGATAAACCACAGCTGAAACTGATCCCTTAGCTAATGCTGCTGTTTCAGCTGTTAGCAATTCTTGTGTATAGCCAACCTCAATATTTGGATGAGCTGACTTCCAATCTTCAAGTGATGGCTTCTCGTCATCACGTATTCCGTACGCAAAAATTTTCATAATATCCTCCATATTTTATACTGCACCTTCATTTTACCTCATTTTGTGCAGTTTTGCACGTAAATAAATGAAATTATTAAGCTTTTGACTTAGTCATATTTTCTAATAAAAACCCTGAATACTTTTATCGTATTCAGGGTTAAATAATCAAAATGACACTATTAAATTAACTATCACAATAATTTTTAATACAACTTACTTTGTTACTGGCTTTTCACCAGCTTTTGATAGAATGCCATCAATAAAGCCATATGCCAAGGTTTCTTCAGCACTCATCCAATTATCACGTTCTGTATCATGAGCAATTGTTTCTAAATCTTTATTCGATGCATCAGCTAAAATTTTGTTTAATTTAGCACGTGTTTTAGTCAACTGATCAGCGATAATAGACATATCAGTTTGTTGTGTTCCACCAACTGCACCACCCATGGGCTGATGAATCAAGTACTCAGCATTAGGCAACATAAACCGATGTCCTTTTTCACCAGAACTGGCAATGATTGTGCCCATTGAAGCGGCTAAGCCCATAACAATTGTTGTCACTGGTGCTTTGATAAAATTCATCGTGTCTGTAATTGAAAGACCAGCCGTAACAGACCCACCTGGTGAATTAATATACATTGAAATTTCTTTTGTAGGATCTTGGGCTTCTAAAAATAGTAATTGGGCAACAATTGAAGTTGCCATACTGTCTTCAACTTCACCTTGAACCAAAATAATACGATCTTTTAGCAATCGTGAAGGTAAATCATAACTTTCACGTCCGTTAGCTGTTTGTTCTATAACTCCTGGCCACATAGTTGTTAGGCTCCTTAATTTTCAAATTATTTTGTTCCCACATGTACTTACCTTAAATAAGCAGATGTGCTTATTTCTATTTTAGCACAAACAGATGTAGAGTGCTAAAATTTATTTCATAATTTTGTTAAATCATATTGAATGCCATCGTGAATTAGTTGTGAAAGCTCTTTTATTTTACGCATACGATGATTAGCACCTGATTTGCTAATTTCTAAACGCTCACCTAACTCTGCCAAGGAATCATCAGGATATTCTAACCGCAATTTGGCAATATCTCGTATTTTTTTTGGTAACAAATCTAAATCACCAATTTCATTTGCAATAAATAATATTTGCTGCACTTGTTTGTTCGCCGCATCTGCAGTTTTTTGAATATTAGCCATTTCTGCATTGGTCATACGATTGACTGAATTACGCATATCACGCATCATACGGATATCTTCAAATCGCAGCATTGTTTGCATGGCTCCAATAGTTGAAAGAAAGTCAACTATTTTTTCTGCACGTTTAATATAAACAATAAAGCCGCCTGAATGATCAGTTATTTTAGCTGGTAAATCAAACTCTTTCATGATATTTAACAATTGTTCCGCTAGTTCTTCATGCGTTGTAAAAATTTCCAAATGATAGTTCGCCTTTTCTGGAGAATTAACGGATCCAGCTGCTAAAAAAGCGCCACGTAAAAAAGAACGTCGTTTATCTACTTGATTCAAAATGCGCGCTGGAATTTCTGGGTGTAATCCAAACGGATCAACTCCTAAATCAGTCATGACTTCAGTCACTTTATTTTTGAGTAGCACACCATATGATTTGTGTTGCGACATATGATTATGATCCGCTACCCTCACTTCAACAATAATGTCCGCATAATTTTGTGTCAGTAAAGTATATATACGACGGGCAATGGCTGCGTTTTCTGTTTGAACAGACACTGTTTGATCTATCCCTAATGTGCTTACACCGTTCATTCGCATTAATGCCGACAATTCTGCCTTTGCATTGCCATTATGAACCAGTAGACCCGTTAATTCTTTTTTAACATCTGCTGCGTAGGACATTATTTTCGCTCCAAAATTTGCAATAATTCTTTCATTATTTTTCCACCATCATGAAACGCACCGGCATCACGCAACTGCAAGAAATCACCAGCTATCTGTATGGCACCTTGCACATTAACAGCAGCCTCATCTAGTTTAACCTGGTTAGAAATTTCATCCCATTTTTGAAAATCAACAAAATCATTTGGTACAACAGCATTATTGGCAACCACATAATCTACTACGGGCGCACCGATATGTGAATTCAAAGCTAATAAATGTTGTGCATCAGTGTAAGCATCTGTTTCACCTTTTTGAGTCATTATATTTGAAATATATACCTGCTTTGCCTGTGTAAGGCGTAGCGCTGCGCTAACTTCTGGCACCACAACATTAGGTAAAATAGAGGTAAAGAGGCTTCCCGGACCATATACAATCATGTCCGCATTTATAATTGCCTCAACTACTTCTGGTGCTGCTTTGGGTTCCTCACCTGGTTCATCACCGGTTACCCAAACATGATCAATTGTTTTGTGAGCATGGGTAATTTCTGCTTCTCCTGCAATCACATCACCATTTTTAAATTCAGCATGCAACACTAATGGTTCATTAGAAACTGGATAAATTCGGCCACGTACGTTCATAAAACGAGCCAAATGTTGCACTGCATCAAAAATATTCCCATGCATTTCTGTCATAGCTGCAATAATTAAATTGCCGACTGCATGTTTAGCAAAAAAATCATCTTTAGCATCAAAACGATATTGCATGACCTGTGTAATTTCAGGATCAACATGAGACATTGCAACAAGAATATTACGAATATCACCTGGTGGCACAATATTAATATAATTTCGTAGCAATCCACTGGATCCGCCATCATCTGCAACTGTAACAATTGCAGTGAGATCGATATTCTTTTTAACTAACGGCTTAATAATAACTGGCAAACCCGAGCCACCGCCAATAATAACAATTTTTGGTCTATCTGGCATATTATTTAGGTGTTTAACTTTTTCAATCAAAGTGATGTAACTATAATTTACTACCATCAACATTGTAAATTGAAAGAAAAACACATTTACTTTCTTAAAATTTCTTACTATTATTTTAACGCATATTTTAGAAGGATGTTTACATTTTTTTAAAAATAGGTATACTTATCTATTGTAAGTAAGATTGCTAGTGTAAATGTCAATTGTATCATCAAAACATTTAACACCGTCCCTATTTGCGAAAAAAATCAAATTGGAGATCTCCTATCATGACAGAAAAGTTAGACATTGCTTCAGCGGCTCGAAAACTAAAGAGTCCAAACATCAAGACGCGTAAACGCGCATTGAAGGCTATTCATGATTTAGCCAAACAGGTTAAAATTTCTAAATAGTCAGCACAGTCATTTTAAAAGCATCTATGAGCAATTTTATTAACTCATAGATGCTTTTTATATTATTTTAATGCTGCTGCACGTGACAGATCGCGTGCCATAATGGTTTGTAAATATTTTCCAGTATATGAGAGATCGTTTTTAATAATTTTTTCTGGTGTACCCGTCACCAAAACGTTACCGCCACCTTCACCACCTTCTGGACCCATATCAATTACCCAATCAGCAGATTTAATGACATCCAAATTATGTTCTATCACTATAACTGTATTTCCCGAATCAACTAATCGCTGTAAAACAACAAGTAACCGAGAAATATCGTCAACGTGCAAACCAGTCGTTGGTTCATCCAATATATACATTGTTTTACCATTTGTACGGCGATGCAATTCAGATGCTAACTTCATTCTTTGTGCTTCACCACCCGATAAAGTCGTCGCCGATTGTCCTAATCTAATATATCCTAATCCAACATCATTAATTGTTTGAAGTTTACGCGCAATTTTAGGTATTGGTGCAAAAAATGCCAATGCTTGAGAAGCTGACATATCTAGAATTTGAGAAATGTTAAATCCTTTATACGTCACTTCAAGTGTCTCGGAATTATAACGTGTACCATCACAAACTTCACAGGTGACATAGACATCTGGCAAAAAATTCATTTCAATTTTAATGACACCATCACCACGACAGTTTTCACAACGGCCACCCTTGGTATTAAACGAAAAACGTCCTTTGTTATATCCTCGCATCTTAGCTTCATTTGTTTGTGCAAATAAATCACGAATGTCATCAAATACGCCCGTGTATGTCGCTGGGTTAGAACGTGGTGTACGTCCAATAGGAGATTGATCGATATCCACAACTTGCTCAATATTTTCAACACCATCAATACTCTTGTACTTACCAGGCTTTTCTGAATTATTATTTAGTTTCTGTTTCAAAGCGCGTTTTAAGATTTGATTGACAAGTGTTGATTTCCCCGAGCCAGAGACGCCAGTCACTGCCACAAATTTACCTAAAGGAAATTTTGCGGTCACATTCTTAAGATTATTTTCCTTAGCACCTTTGATTGTAATATAAGTGCCATGGCCCTTACGTCGCTCAGTAGGTACTGGTATAAATTGCTTTCCAGATAAGTACTGACCGGTTAATGATTGTTTGTTATTGGCAACCTCTGCTGGTGTTCCTGTGGCTACTATCTCACCACCAAGTGTTCCTGCACCAGGACCAACATCAATGAGATAATCTGCGGCAAGCATTGTATCTTCATCATGCTCAACAACCACTAATGTATTGCCCAGATCTCGCATATGACGCATTGATTGGAGTAACATATCATTGTCGCGTTGATGTAAGCCAATTGACGGCTCATCCAAAACATATAAAACACCAGATAAATTAGAACCAATTTGTGTCGCTAAGCGAATACGTTGTGATTCACCACCAGAAAGCGTGCGTGCTGAACGTGATAATGTCAAATATTTTAATCCGACACTTTCCAAAAAGCCTAACCGATCTTTTATCTCTTTAAGTATTGGTTTAGCGATTATTGTATCTTGTTGTCCTAAAATAATATCATCAAAAAAAGCCAATTCTTTATCAACAGGCATTTCAGAAACTTCGCCTATATGACGCCCATTAATTTTAACTGAGAGTGCGGCCTCGTTTAAACGATAACCATGACATGCTTGGCAAGGTAATTCCGTCATATACTTAGACATTTGATCACGTGTATAATCTGAGTTGGTTTCATTGAATCGTCGCGAAACATTATTAATAACGCCTTCAAATGGTATATCGACGTCACGCACACCACCAAAATCATTTTGATAATGAAAATGAAAATCACTTGTACCTGAACCATTCAAAAGCAATTCTTGGTGTGATTTTGGTAGTGATTCGAATGGTATATCCAAATCAATGTTATACTGTTCGGCAAACTGGCGCAACATTTCTGGATAATAATTCGATGAAATAGGATTCCACGGTGCTATTGTTCCTTCACGTAATGTTTTGGTAACATCAGGGACAATTAAATCAACATCAACTTCACGTGTAACACCTAGCCCTTGGCATATTTGACAAGCACCAAGTGGCGCATTAAAACTAAACAATCTTGGTTCCAATCGACCTACTCTAAAATCTTGTAGTTTGCCAAGGTAATGATCTGAGAACTTCAAAGGTGCTATCTCTAGTTCGTCATTACGTGTGACAACATCCAATTGAACTAAGCCACCTGTCAATCGAATAGCCGCTTCTATTGAATCAAATAAACGCGAACGCGAGTCAGCACGTAACACAATCCGATCAACCATCACATCAATATCATGTGCCTTATTTTTATTTAAATTAATATCTTGCGTATCAATTTCCACTATTTCACCATCAA
The DNA here is from genome assembly GCF_019656015.1 of Leuconostoc inhae. Taxonomy (GTDB): domain Bacteria; phylum Bacillota; class Bacilli; order Lactobacillales; family Lactobacillaceae; genus Leuconostoc; species Leuconostoc inhae_A. Next base: position 29,112 of record NZ_BPKW01000006.1, read on the forward strand.
CACGCGCACGAATATAACCTTGTTTACGCATATTTTCGAAAGCTGTTTCATGTGACCCACGTTTGCCGCTAATAATTGGTGCAAATATTAGTAACCGTACCCCAATTGGCAGCTGTTGAAAAACAGACGCAACCATTTGATCAATTGTTGTCATAATTTTGGTGCCGTCTTTTGGATCTTCTGGTCGACCAACACGCGCATATAGCAATCGGAAATAATCATTAATTTCAGTGACTGTCCCTACTGTTGACCGCGGATTATTAGACGTTGTTTTTTGATCAATTGAAATAGCTGGTGATAACCCATCTATTGAATCAACATCGGGTTTATCCATTTGCCCTAAAAACTGACGTGCATAAGATGATAAACTTTCAACATAGCGACGTTGTCCCTCTGCATAAAGCGTATCAAATGCCAAAGAAGATTTCCCTGACCCAGATAAGCCAGTAACTACCGTTAGCTTATCTTTGGGGATATCTACGTCAATATTTTTTAAATTTTGCGCGCGAGCGCCACGTATCTCAATATTAGTTTTTGCCATGTATTTAAAGCGATTGTACTCGTATATTATTTCAAATATACGACAACTGCATTCCTTATCTAAAATTTTTTGATCCTATCGTCATGACAGTAACAACTTACAAATTAAGCCGACTTACAATACTGCTTTTAACGTCATAACACTATCGCGCAATTGCGCTGCCTCTTCAAAGTCCAAAGCTTTAGCTGCCGCTTTCATTTGTCCCTCCATATTAGCAATAATATTTTGTTGTTCATCTTGAGGAAGATCTTTAAAAGCGACTTGAGTAAGATCAATGGTTGTTTTGCCATCCGTTGAAACTGAACGAACAGATATTAAATCGCGTATTTCTTTTTTAATTGTTGTTGGTATGATATCATTTTTGGCATTATATTGCATCTGAACTTCACGACGTCTGGCTGTTTCATCAATTGCTTCTTGCATTGATTTAGTTATTTTATCAGCATACATAATAACATGTCCATTGGCATTACGTGCCGCACGTCCTATTGTTTGGATCAATGATCGCGGATTACGCAAAAATCCTTCCTTATCAGCATCTAAAATAGCGACTAGAGATACTTCAGGCACATCAATGCCTTCACGCAACAAATTAATGCCAATTAATACATCGTATTTACCTAGACGTAAGTCGCGTAAAATTTCGGTACGTTCAAGCGTTTTAATATCAGAATGTAAATATGCGACTTTAATACCGACATTTTTAAGATAATCTGTCAGATCTTCTGCCATACGTTTTGTCAAAGTCGTTATGAATACACGTTCATTTTTTTCTGAACGCGCATTAATTTCTCCAACTAAATCATCAATTTGTCCCATAACCGGACGCACTTCAATTTCTGGATCAAGTAATCCTGTTGGCCGTATAATTTGCTGCGCGATATGATTATCAGTCACACGTTCCAACTCATAGTCCCCCGGTGTAGCAGACATATAAATAATTTGATTAACGTGTTTTTCAAATTCTGGTAACTTCAACGGTCGATTATCCAATGCCGAAGGTAATCGAAAGCCATAATTAACTAATGTTTCTTTTCGTGCGCGATCGCCATTATACATGCCACGAATTTGTGGCATTGTGACATGACTTTCATCAGCTACAATCAAAAAATCATCTGGGAAAAAATCTAGTAAGGTAAATGGCGGCTCGCCTGGGTTTCTACCGTCCATCCAACGTGAGTAGTTTTCAATACCACCGACAAAGCCCATTTCTTCAAGCATCGCCAAGTCATACTCAGTCCTTTGCTTAATACGTTGCGCCTCAATTAGCTTACCCTCTGTTTCAAACTGACCGACTTGTTCAATCATTTCTTGTTTAATGCCAGCAAGTGCAGTATTCATTTGGTCGTCGTTAGTCATAAAATGTTTGGCTGGATAAATTGAAACAAACTCACGCTCTACTGACGTTTCACCTGTCAATGAATTAATATCACGAATACGGTCAATTTCATCGCCGAAAAATTCAATACGCAGAGCCGTTTCATCTTCTGATGCTGGAAAAATTTCCATAACATCACCTCGTACACGAAAAGTGCCACGATGAAAATCAATATCATTGCGTGTAAATTGAACATCAATTAGGTCCCGCATCAATTGATCACGTCCATATTCGTTTCCCACACGCAAATTGATCACATGTTCTTGGTACTGATGTGGATCACCAAGCCCAAAAATAGAACTAACTGATGCCACAACTATAACGTCCTTACGAGATAAGAGTGAACTAGTCGCAGAATTACGCAGCTGATCAATTTCGTCATTGACTGCTGAATCCTTTTCAATAAACGTATCAGAACTAGGAACATATGCCTCTGGTTGATAATAATCGTAGTAGGATACAAAATATTCAACCGCATTATTTGGGAAAAATTCCTTTAATTCACTATATAGTTGTCCGGCCAAAGTTTTGTTATGACTGAGCACTAATGTTGGCTTTCTAACAGTTTTAACTACATTAGAAATCGTGAATGTTTTACCCGTTCCTGTAGCGCCAAGTAATATTTGCTCTTTGACGCCAGCATTAATACCTTTGACTAATTGACTGATTGCTTGCGGCTGATCCCCAGTTGGTTGATATTTAGAGACAACTTCAAACTCACGATTTGTAACATTTTCAGGCATATTTTTTTCCTCAGTCTACTTTATTTCATTATACAATAAAACGAACAAACGTTCTATCGTTTGCTCGTTTTATTTTGATGATGTATCTGCGCCACTGGTTTGATCATCAGAAGATGAGGAGGTATTAACTTCCGGTGCATCAGTTTTGTACAAATTTGTTGTCGATTTGTTTTTATTTTTGGCTAAGACACTTGACGGATTTGTTTGTTGTGCAGCTTTTAGTTTAGCCAAACCTGCACTTCTTTTGTAGTCAAAGTCTTTTTTATTGACGGTATGAAAATCAGAGCGTGATTGATCAAATCGCAATAGGTCACCCGTAATGACTGAGTCTGAATATTCTAGGACCTTATCCACATAATCTTGTGTCTTTGCAGCCATTTTTTTAAGCGTTGCATCTGATGACAAAGTTACTTGTTCACCTGTTTTCGTATTAAAATACTGATTATTATATTTCATATAGGTTGGTGTTACCCAATCTCCATCACGAAATGGTACAACCCCTTCATATTTCGACGATAACATATCTTGTCCAAACATAGTCATATTATCATCTGGCACACCAAGGAGGTCTAATAATGTTGGTAGCATATCTATTTCACCACCGTAGGTATGATCAATACCACCCTTTAAGCCATTTGCATGAATCATAAAGGGTACCTTTTGAAATTGTGCTAAATCGTAATTGGTTACTTTTTCTTTACCAAGTAATTGTGCAATGGCAGGTTGATGATTTTCAGAAATACCATAATGATCGCCATACAATACAAAAACCGAATTATCATATAGTCCTGCTTTTTTTAAATAATCAGTCAATTCGCCAAATGATTGGTCCAAATAATGTGCCGTTTGTACGTAGCCATCGACCGTTTTATCTCCAGTTTTAGTCGCTGGAAAATCAATGTTTTCCTTATCTAATTCGTATGGATAGTGATTCGTTACAGTCAATAATTTGGCATAAAATGGTTGTGGTAATTGTTCTATATAGTGCGCACTATCTTGCAAAAATATTTTATCTTTTAAACCATAGCCCACATTAAAGCTTGGCTTATTAGCATTAGAATAATACGATTTCGAAAAGAAATAATCGTAACCAAATGATTTATACGTATTGTCACGATTCCAAAAGCTAGCAACATCACCATGAAAAGCAGCTGTTGTATAACCACGTTGTTTTAAAATTGCGGGCAATGCTTCAAATGTATTATTTGTGCCATATTTCACCATGGCCGAACCAGTCGAAAGACCATACAATGAATTTTCTTGCATCATCTCTGCATCAGATGTTTTACCCTGACCAACTTGATGATAAAAATTATCAAAACTCATTGTATTTTGATCATGGTAAAACTGATTAAGATTTGGCGTTACTTCACGTCCTTCAACTTTGTAATCTATCAAAAATTGTTGAAAGGATTCCAAATGAATCATGAAAACATTTTTGCCTTTTTGTGTCCCATAATACTGAATATTATCTGGCATTTTTTGCTTCGAGACAAATTGCTTAATTTTAGCTAAATCTGCTGGTTTAGCACGTTTTCTACTCTCTGTTTGATTATACGTCTGCACCCCATTAAATACAGCGTATTCGTTCAATCCTAAATACTTAACAATATAATTATTATCAAATGAACGTGTCAGTAATCCTGTACGATCAGTTGAAGCGATACCATAATCTACTAACATCAAGACTACGCCCAAAAGCGTTGTTAAAATAGCAAATCGTTTTTGAACACCTTTTCGATCTATTGTTAATTGCTTAAACACAACGAGTGCAACTAAAATAATAAGATCAATAAAAACCATATAGTCAGACCAATGAATAATAGCAGCAATTGATTTACTTAAATTATTGCCAGTTGAGCTACCAGAACTTAATATACCCATGGACAAAAAATCAGAAAATTCACGATAATATAAAATATTAGCGAATAGCCATAAAGATTGAATAAAATTAAACAAAATTGCAATCCAATAACTTAACGCGCCTCGAAAATACAGCGCAATACTTAAAAATATAATAGCTGTAGGTATCGGGTTTAAGAATAACAAAAACTGTTGCGTTGCACCTTCAGCCCCAAGGTTAAAATTCATATGATAATTAACAAATGTTTTAAACCATACTAGAACAACGTTTAGAACAAAAAACCACACCAATGGTGCTGACGTGTCCATAGTTTGCCTAATTTGTCGCCAAAAAAATTTGGGACTCGGAATTTTCTTTAAGAGATTCTTCATTTTATTTTCCTTCATAACATATTGACATTCAAAAATAATAAAGGAGATGCCATTTGCTATTTATATTATACTATTAGAATATTAATTTAAAATCATGTAAGACATCATATATTTCAATCGCTACCAAATCAATATCGTCAAACTGAAATTGTCTGACTTCACGATGCTCATGAATTGTCCAAATTTTAGTTAATTGATCATATTCGACTCGCAATGCTTCAATTCCAAACGCGTCAAATCGTCGTGCTTGATATTGATTATCATTTGAATCAATCATAGCACGCAAACGATTTAAAATTTGGTTTAAATCACTTGTACGTGGTTCTTCAAGTGCCATTTTAACGCCCTTCCTTTATTTTTTTAGCAGGTAACAGATAAGTAATAATGCCTGCAAACAAACCAAAGTAGTAGGTGATTAAACGCCATAATAGAATCACCAAGATCATTGTAGCTGGATTATTAACAAAAGGTGAAAAAAGCAGTTGGAAACTCAATTCAGCGCCACCGACACCACCAGGAATAGGAAATAGCGAAATAACCATTACAATCATAATGTTCATAGTGACGATTAGCCAAGGATTCACATTTTCGTAGCCAAAAGCACGAATAACAAAATACGGAATCATATAAAAAACAATCAATTGCAGAATAGTAAAAATACTCGCACCAACTAGTGACTCCCAGCTGCTAATAACACGACGAGATTCCTTATGAAAAGTATCAATTTTTTGTTTTATACGTATAATTAACCGGTCATGACGTTCAGGTGACATCATTTTTTTAGCCAATGGTGAGAGGATGTCGACTAATCGTAGTGTCACAGCTGGCCAAAACATCACTAATGCAATCCCCAGAATAACAAAAGCATGAATGGCAATTGCAAATGGAATAAATTGTGCAAACGTTGGATCTACTTGGGCATAAATAAAATGTTCTGCTGAAAAATAGGCAACAATAAAAAATAAAACAACAACAACCTGGTATACCAAAAACTTCATAAGAATAACCGACAGTGCCCTACCAGATTCAATACCTGCTCTTGTCATGCCAAATAATTGTGCAGGTTGTCCACCAGTAGCAAAAGGTGTGACCCCTGTGCCTAAAAGATTCAATAAGGGCACACGCAACAAAGACAATACTGAGGTTTGCTTACGATCAACCTTATTTAACATAACATAAGTTGCGGCTGCTTCTAAAAAAATTGATAAAATCATCATTAATAAACCAAAAAATAACCAACGCCAATCTAAATGTTTGAGCGCAGCTGCTAACTGCTGACTTTTGCCATGCAACTCATTTGTTAAAAAATAGACGACAACTGCAGTTAAGACAACCACGATTATCGTTGATATTTTATCGATTTTTGACATCATTCCCCCACTCATTGGTTGACGCTATCCCTTTAGTACTGTTTCGTAGACTTGTTTCAATTGCTGTCCAATTGCTGGCAAATTTCTAGCTACTGCTAATTGGTATCCTGATTGCGTTAAATCAGGTAATTCATTATTTATAATTTGAACCATTTTAGCATCAAAATCATCTAAATCGTTGGCTTGATAACTGTTAACACCATCTTCTAGCCATTGATGATAGACTGGAATATTTCTCACTAACACTTTTTGTTTTGAGGCTAAGGCCTCTAATACGACAATGCCTTCTGTTTCTTCATACGAAGGATAGAGAAATAAATCAGCACCTTGATAGGCACCTTGAATGACATCACCTGTAATATAACCTGGAAAGATGAGATTTCGTAGGTGATTTTCTTTCACTAACTGTCTTATTTTTTGTGGTACCAATCTTAAATCTGTATAGCCAAACCAAACAAACAAATATTCTGGATGTCTTTTAGCTAATTCAACAAAATCCAAAATACCCTTTCGTTCAAAAAAAAGGCCAACACTCATAATAACTTTTTGACCGTCAGATAAATTGAAATACTCGCGAAAAGCTCTGACTTTATCATCATTTTGCGCATATTTCGCTAGTGAAATACCATTTGATATTGGCGTTATTGGCTGAGTTAACTGGTATCCTCTCAATAATTTTTTTGAATATGGTGTTGGTGTGATCAATGCATCAGCTTTTTGATATAACGATACCAGATAATATTTGAATAATGGTGCAATCATATTAGACCCAGTAAATGAATTTCTAAAATCTTCATATGTTGAATGACCGTGATAGATAACTTTTTTACCCATTTTATGTGCTTTTCTCACCATATTTTTGCTATTAATACCATACGTATTAATATGCAATATGTCGTAATCAACACACTTAGGATCGATTGTTACCTCAACATCAGTGTAGGCTAACGCTTGTTGCTGTAATTTCAAAGCGCGACCAATACCTGATTTAGCAATTAATTTTTGATTTTCAAAATAAAGTAAAACTTTCAATTAATTTCTCCTAAATGGATTTCGTAAAATACGCTTCATGTAACCCACTTCATCGGCTGTTGGGTTTTCATCGTCAGATATATCTGTGTCATGGTAATCAGCTAATACTGTCTCATAGAAATCCAGTACACGATGTGCAAAAGTATTGGCATCAACATCTTTCATTTTTTTAGATCGTATCATTGCATCAGTTTCTGAATTTGGACGGCGTAAGTATTTTTCAATTCCAGCCAGTAATCCGTCATAATCTGACACTAACGTACCAATAGCTTCATGATCTACAAGGTTATCTAAATACGGCGAATGTATGGCCACAAAAGGCCTATTTGCAGCCATTGCTTCAATAAAAGTCAACCCCTGTGTCTCCGTATCAGAAGAACTAACAAACACATTACTCATCTGATAATAATTAATAATGTCATCATGATTCACCATACCTGCAAATATAACTTGTTTTTCTAAAGCAAGTTCACTAACTTGTTCCTCGAGCGACTTTCTAGCAGGGCCATCTCCAGCAATAACTAACCTAGCATCTGGCCAAGTTTGTAATAATTCAGAAAAAGCAGATATTGTTAACGCAACATTTTTTTCAAAGGCTAAGCGACCAAGCGACAAAATAATAGGCTCCTCTAATGAAAAACCATATTCTTTACGTAGATTTTGGTGAGCAACACCAGTACTTGGCAATGATACACCTGTCGGGATAATACGTATTGGCGCTTTAATACCATATCGTATTAATGTTTCTTGAACAAGCTGAGATGGTGCAATGACACCAACCATTCCCGACATATAAGCTTTCATCAATGTGCCAACGCCTTTAGGACCAATTAAAAATCCCCTAGCAACGTAATGTGTATAATCTTCATACATCGTGTGATATGTATGAATCACCGGAATTTTAAGTTGACGTGCCACAAATTTTCCTAGTAATCCTAAAGAAAATTCTGTTTGTGTATGTATAATATCTAGTTGCAATGATTTCGCAATTTCAACAGCTTGAATCAATCCTCGAAAAGCCAACCGCCTATCTTTAAATCCAGCATAAGGTACACTAGAAAAACGATAAATATGCGGTTCAAATTTATTTTTCGAAACTTTAGGGTCAGTTGATGTAAATATATATACTTGATGCCCTTGCGCCTCTAGCGCTTCTTTTAACGTTTTAATCGAAGTAGCAACCCCACTAACTTGTGGGAAATACGTATCCGTAAAGAGACCAATATTCATTGTGTCCTCCAAAGTTTATATGAACATTAAAGAAATTCCATAATGACAATACTGCTATTATACCATAAATTTAAAATTGTCCCGCATACGCAAAAAGCATGCTGCAACCCCAATCGATGTCGTTGCAGCATGCTTTAATTTTCTGATTAATCAAACACCATCTGATTATGATACAACTCAGAATAAAATCCACCTTTTTTAAGAAGAGACTCATGAGAACCTTGTTCGATAACTTTACCGTCTTTAAGCACAATAATTTTATCAGCACCCAAAATTGTTTTCAAACGATGGGCAATCACAAAACTTGTTCTGCCTGCAATCACATTATCCATGGCAGCTTGAATACGAGCCTCAGTTACCGTATCAACATTTGAAGTCGCTTCATCCAAAATCAAGAAAGCAGGATTTGTTAAAATAGTTCGTGCTATCGCCAGTAACTGTTTTTGCCCAGTTGAAAATACCGAATTTTCATCATCTACTATCGTTTGATAACCTGCTGGTAGTGAGACAATAAATTCATGAATATTTGCCTGTTTTGCAGCATTTACCATGTCTTCTTCTGTCGCCTCAGGCGCCCCAAATTTGATATTATCGGCTACAGTTCCACTAAACAAAACTGAATCCTGTAGGACAATACCGACATGATCACGTAACGATTTCAAATCCAAATCGCGTACATCAACCCCGTCAAATTTAACGGCACCATCATCAACATCATAAAATCTATTCAATAAATTCATGACAGTCGTTTTACCTGATCCAGTTGGCCCAACTAAAGCTACCATCTCACCTTTGTTAACCTGAATTGACACATCATGTAAAATTTCTTTTTCAGCTGTATACCCAAAACGAATATTTTCTAGTGTCACATCAGACTTTATTCCGCTTAATTTTTGACCATTGGCTGGATTTATTTCTTCATTTTGATCATGTACATCTGATAAACGACGTGCACCAGTTACCGCTAGCTGTAACATATTATAAATTGATGTAATTTGTGTGATTGGTTGGTAATATTGCTGTGAATAATTAACAAATACAACAATTAATCCTAACCCAACTGCCTTGTCCATGCCTTCAGAAACAATTAACCATGATCCAAAAAAGATCACAATTGCCAAATTCAACAAAGATAACCCTTGCATCAAAGGAAACAACATACCAGAATATACTTGCCCTTTAAAAGTAGCTTGTTTCACTTCTTCATTGTGAGGCATAAATCCCGCAATTGATTCTTCTTGTAGCCCTTGGGTGATAATAATTTTTTCACCATTTATTTGTTCGTTGATGTAACCATTCATGCTACCTGTTGCATCTTGCTGTGCATCAATAAAATGACGTGCTCGAGAAATGATAACCCAAGCAACAAGGATGGCTACAGGCGTTGAAGCCATGGTAACCCATGCTAATTTAACATTTTGATCAAACATCATCCAAATAATACCAACAAATAAAGCAAACTGCGATAGAAGTTGGAAAATTGCCTGATTCATGGCATTAAAAATATTATCTAAATCTGATGTAAATAAAGATAATATTTCGCCATCCCGATGTGTATCAAAATATTTGATTGTCATTCTTTGCAACTTAGCAAATAAGCCAATCCGCATGCGACCAGACGCTTGTGCTGACACGCGAGAAGATAAAAAGCTCGAAATAAACATCGTAATTGCAGTTAAGATAAAGAACAACATCATTGATTCAAATGCGTGATAAAAGGGTGTTTTACTAGCGATTGCACGTGTAGCTGGATTCATATATTGTCCAAGATAATTTGCCAACTCTGTAATTGCTTGACCCATATAAGATGGTGCTTTCACTTGAAAATAAGTTGAAATAATCGTTATCACCACAACAAATGTTAAACTAATCCAGTATTGTTTCAAGTAACTCGCAAAATATTTAATAGCACGTTTTACATCACTCATGTTCAGTTACCCCCTTTCGCTTTTTGCGTTTCATAAATCTCAGTATAAATTGGCGATGATGCTAATAATTCTTTATGAGAACCAATGCCGACTAATTTGCCATCGTCTAATACTAATATGCGATTTGCATGAATAACTGAGCTAATTTTTTCAGCAATAACAAAAGTGGTTGTTTCAGAAAGTTCATCATTTAACGCTTCTTGCACAAGTTTTTCTGATCGTGCATCCAAAGCAGATGTCGAATCATCTAAAATTAAAATTCGTGGTGACCCCACTACACCACGTGCAATAGATAATCGTTGCTTTTGTCCACCTGACAAGTTAGCTGAACGTTCCTCTACCAAATGTTCAAAACCGTCATCATATTGATTGATAAACTCAGCCGCTTGAGCAATTGTCGCTGCTCTTTCTAATTCTTTATTAGTCGCTGCCTTTTTACCTTGACGCAGATTATCTGAAATTCTACCACTAAATAACAGGGCACGTTGTAAGACAAAGGATACTGTAGCTCGTAAGGATTTTTCGTTGACTTCTTTTAAATTGACACCACCTACACTTATCTCACCTTCAGTCGGATCATATAATCGTGGAATCAATTGTGCTAAGGTCGACTTTCCCGATCCAGTAGCGCCAACAATACCAATCATTTCTCCAGATTTAACATCAAATGAAATATTTTTAAGCGCTGGTTGCTCATCCCCTGGATAAGTGAACGAGACATTTTTAAATGAGACATCACCAGACAATTCCTTTTCTGGTGCATCAGAATTATAGGTAAGATCTGCCTTTGTATCCAAGACTTCCTTGATACGACCAAGGGATACAAATCCACGTGAGGCAAATGTCGACATCATGCCACCAATCATAATAGCAAAAAATATTTGCATCAAATATGAAATAAACGATGTAATCGCTGCTAAATCATCTGGATTCTGTACAATATTTCGACCGACAAATAAGACAGCCGCGCCAATAGCTAAATAAGAAATTAACATGAACATCGGAATCATTGTTGAAAACAAATAACCAATGGTCGTTGTCACGCCAGTCAAATGATCTGAATTCTCAGTAAATCGTTGCTGCTCATTTGCTTCTTGATTAAATGATTTAACAACACGCACACCTTGCAAATTTTCTTTGGCAAGTGTATTTGTCTTATCAATTAAATTTTGAATTTGAGCAAAGTATTTACCCATTTGTTTAAAAACGATTTGAGATGCCAATGCAATAAGAATGACCATTAAGATAACAATCCACCAAAGTTTTGGTAAGGTAATTAATGCCAAAATAAATGCCCCAATAAACAGTATTGGAATACGAGTTAAAGATTGTAAAACCATCATAATCAATTGCTGTACTTGGTTAATATCATTGGTCATTCGCACAACTAAATTGCCCGCTGAAAAGTTTTCAATATTACTAAATGAAAACGATTGAATTTTTTGATACTCATGTGCTCGTATATCGGCCGCAATACTTTGTGAGATCTTGGCCGCAAAAATTGTATTAACAACCCCAGCAATCAAACCAATTATCGCTAAAACAATCAACTGTATGCCGTACACCATCACCTTGTTTTGATCATCGGCAATAATCGCTTTCATGACACTTTGCAACAAACGTGGCTGCCATAAAGATGCACCAGCCATAATAACAACAGCAATAATCGAAAAAATAATATCTCGCAAATAAGGTCGCGCGTGTTCCTTTAAAATTTGCATCATAGCTCCTTTTTAAATGATAAATTTTCTAAAAAATGTTACAACATGTATCATTATATCAAATCATCGTGTTGCAGATGTTTTTTGTAAAAAAAAAGCCGCTTTTTTATGAATGGTTCACATTTCACAAGCGACTAAATTTTTTGGTTTACTATTCAACTCACCGATAAATTAAATTAATCAGCAGCTAACGCATCAATTGTATTTAGTTTTGCTGCCCGTCGTGATGGCACAAAACTAGCAATTAATGCAATTAATATTGAAATAACGACTGCAAAAATAACATTACCAACCGATACCTGTACAATACTGAAATGTATTAACCCATTTAAGGCGGCATTCATTACTATTTGTCCAACATAGGCCATCGTAATACCCACTATGGCTGATATGATTCCGATTAGCAAGGCTTCATTTGTAAATAGACCTCGAATATCTTTAGCTCTGGCGCCAAGCGCACGAAGCACACCAATTTCACGTGTACGTTCGGAAACAGACATATAGGTGGTTACAATTATCATAATAGCTGAAACAAGTAATGATATACCAGCAATGGCAGCTAACACATATGATGCCAAACTTGTAATTGTATTAATCGTACTTAAAATATCAGTCATTGAAACGCCAGCATAACTTTGCATACCATTACTTTGTAATTTATTAATACGCTTCATGGTTGCACTAACCGCTTTTGTATCATTTATTTCAACTGCAGCTTGGTTCGCATCTGTTACCGCATTGTTTTTCTTCAAATCATTTTTCATTGTTGCCCAATTTTGAATAAACATTGCCCCCGATTGACCACCATCAGTCATGCCAGCAATTTTTGCTGAAGTGGCAATGACAACTGGGCGATTTGATGAATCAAACGCCATATAGCTAAATGAGATTGTTTTCCCAATCAGCGCTTTATAGTTACTTTGGATTTTTTTAGCGTATGACTGATCAATCAGCACTTCACCAGATTTTGCTTGATGCCCAGCTTTAATTGTTTTTTTAGAAAACTGTGGTGACCATGATTGTATTTGCACTGGTTGTGATTTGACATTGCCATACGTAAATATAGCATTACCAAACTGACCACCAGCATATACCGCGTCAACGCCCTTCACATTATCTAAACGATCTAACATGGCTTTATCCATTGTTGTAGACGAATAGTTTGTTGTCATAGCTCGTGCTGTTGCTTGCATACGTTCTGCCGTACTAGCATCTTTGTCCTGCGTCGTATTACGAACAACAGACTGATAATTTGGATTGACAAGAGAATCAACTTGATTGGCAATATAACCTTTAATGCCATTACCCAAGCCCAAGAAAATAATAACCGAAAACACACCAATTGCTGAGCCTAATATAATCAAGAAATTCTGAAGTTTTTTATACTTTAAATGATCAAATGCCATATCCCAAATTGATGACGCTTTCAAAGGCCTTGATGTTAAACGTTTGGTCACTTCTGGTACTAAAAATTTATCCTTCAAGTACTTTTCTTCATCAATTTTACCATCAGCCATATGTAAAATGCGCGTCCCATATTCTGCAACTGACTGTGAATGCGTGACAACAATAACAAGTTTGCCTTCTTCTGCAATTTGTTTTAATAGCTCAAGCACTTCAATAGTATTCACAGAATCAAGTGCACCAGTTGGCTCGTCGGCAATCATGATATCTGGGTCAGAAGCCAATGCGCGTGCAATAGCGACACGTTGTTTTTGTCCACCTGATAATTGCGATGGATATTTGTTAATATGCTCAGCCAAGCCAACTTTGGTTAACAATACTTTTGCTCGCTCTTTACGTTCAGCAGCTGATAGCGTTGTCATATTCAAACTTGTCTCAACGTTTTCTAAATTAGTTTGATAATTAATTAAATTAAAGCTCTGGAAAATATAACCAATTGTTTCACGACGATAAACATCAAGCTTTTTTTCTTGTCTATGATCAAGCTTATCCCCGTTGACTTCAACTAATCCTTCAAAATTACGATCTAACCCACCAATAATGTTCATTAAAGTCGATTTACCGCCACCTGATTCACCAAGAATCGAAACAAATTCTCCTTTGTCAAATGACAAATCAATGCCATTGAGAACGGGAAATTCTTCTTTACCCAAGTAGTATGATTTTTTAATATTCTGGAGTTCTAAAAATGCCATATTTTCTCTCTTTCAATGATGTTAAATTAAGTCATTCGCCATGTTCACGAATCCAAGGTTTGTCGCTCACTTCATTTTCTGTTAAAACACTATGTATGGTCTTTTGTGCCTGTGGCACAAACATTTTTGGTTCAGGGGAAACTGAAACATATTCTAGCTCAACTGTCTCTGTACCGTCCTTACGTAAGATACCACCAACACAGCGTACTTCAAAACCAATACCAATGGTCTCTTGTGCATCACCCCACGAATTTTTATCTGTGATGTTGGTCGATAACCCTAACATACGCACCACTTCAACATCCAAACCCGTTTCTTCTTTAAACTCTCGAATAACTGCTTGTGTCGGTGAATCACCGTACTCAAGATATCCTCCCGGAAATCCCCATCCGACGTCAGAATCCCAACGTTTTTCAAGTAAAATTTTATCATGTTGTTCATTCCATAAAACGCCATATGCTGATACGAAAATCATGCCTTCATGGCCAATTTTTTCTCGCATACGTGCAATATAATTTTTTTCTAGTACCATTTTTCCCCCACTAACTCATAGATTGACATATCATTATTTTTTAACCTAACCGCTCTGTTATTTTTGAGAAGCGGCAAAATCTGGTAACAAGCTTTTAGCTAAATCATATAACTGCTCTTTACTGATAAAATTTTCCTCAAAAATATCTGGTAGGATATCTGTAGCAATATATTTAACACTTGCCATATCTTTAAATTCGGCTAGCGCTTCTAAACTACTCTGAAAAATATTAACAAACACCGGTTCCGGGTTGAATTTTTCTAATTCCCCATACGCTTCATACATCAAATCCACTTTATCAGAGATAGACAAAATTCGTCCCTCAATACTATCATCCTTGCCTTCGCCAAGTCGTCGCATATAGGCCGATTGAAATTGACGTGGTATTTCAGTTTTAATAAAGTTTTCTGTCATTGAATCTTCGACATCCGCTAACATAGAACGTAAAGTAGACGTTGCATATTTAACTGGTGTTTTAATATCACCAATAAAACGTTCAGTGTAATCATGGTTCAATGCCTTCTCATAGACAAGTTGCCAATTAATAGTAGCCCCATTTTGTTCTTCAACGTCTGCTAAAAATTGTGCTACTTGTGCTACTTTCCACGAATGTGCTGCGACATTATGTGGTTGATACTTAAAAAATCCTGGTGCGCGATTAATTAATTCTAATTGGGTCATCCCCATAAAAAATTCATGCATTGGCATAGTCAACTATCATATATATGACCAACCGTATCTTCATTAGATTAAACGGCTGATATATATTTTCCCTCCTCATATTTAAAAAACGTTATCTTTATCATACACGACTTTTATCTCAGGTGCACGCGCAACTCCCTTATTATTAATTTTCAACAGACCAATCATGACCATTAAAATCCATGATTTTCTAGAATAAGCAACATACATCGGTACCCAATTTTTTGTGAATTTACTTTTATAATGATGTAAACCTTCAAATGAATATACCTTTGATCCAAATTGATAAACCAAGTTAGCTAAGCGCTCTCGTCCGAAACTTTGACGGTGTTTTCCGACATTGGCCAAAGGCGACATCCCAAGATTAAGCGTTGTTAACCCTTGTTCTTTAGCATATGCAATCGTATTGACAAACAAAACATCCATCACGCCATTGGGTGATTTTTTGGTAAAGCGCATCAAGTCAACCGCCATCTGCTGCTCTGTATACGATGTTACAAGTGTGGCAAATGCTTCAATCTGATTATTTTTTTCTAAAATAGCAATTGGATACCTCTGAATATATTGATCATCATAAAAACCTAACGAATAGCCTTTTTCTTCTCGACCTGCGAGCCATTCATTACTAATTGTGCGCAATTGCAGCATGATGTCTTGACTAAAAGGCGGTTGTAATACATGAAATTCAAAGCCACCACGCGTTGCTTGATGCATGACTGAACGTATATTTTGCATCTTTTTACCAGACGTCGAAAATTGCTCAAGTATCACGCGCGCTTCCTCACCAAGTTTAAAGAAATCATATCCAAACTCATGAGCCAACATAGCTATACGTTCACTCACTTCATAAAATACTGGCATGTATCCTAATATATCAGCATCTTCTACAAATTGTTGCATACCCTCAGCGTAGTAATTAGCATCACCAAATGGATCTCCCATCACCATAGCTTTATTATTAATAATTCTAAATTGAATGGCCAATACATCTTTATTATTTACCTGATAATAGTAGAGCCGTTTGTCACCAAGAAATGCCAAATTGGTATAATGTGTGTCCCCAACTGCTAGAATGTTATTTAACCGTTTTTCATCAAAAGTCGAGCCAAGTTGCTGCTGATGCGCATGTAAATATCGTAGTAATAATATACTAAAAATTGATACCATTAGAATAACTGTCACACCCATAATCCACCAATGTACCGATGGCATAATCCCTGTATGTTTTAAATTATGAAAATGCTGTTGAACAAACGGTGCATGAGCAACACCTAGTAATAGATAACTGACTATTAATGTTCCCCAGATAATACCATCAACTACTTGTTGTTCCCAAGAATGAATAAACTGCTGACGATATAATGTTTTTTGGCTCAGAATAAACGCAATGAGTAAAACAGTGACGAAAATCACAGGGGCTATATGTTGATAACTAATTAATGTATAAACAAAAACTAAAATCAATACTAAAATTGTTGATTTATAGGCACGAATCACCTGATTGGCTACACCACGTGCACTAATTAACAGTAGAAATCCTAATATAATGTTTGGTGACTGATTAGCAATGGCATAACCACTTGGTAAAAATAATAACCGATTGAGACCCATAACTTTTTGCGCAACATCTGGCATTGTCCCAGACAACACGAGTAGAAAGCCCAATAAATAAAATGTAATAGTAATCATGCGATGTGTTACAACTGCCGCTACATAGTGAGGAACACCACGATAATCTACATTTAACTTACGCGATAATCTATACACAAATAAGACTAATGCGCTGAACAATGGTAGTATGTTATAGAAAACGCGGTACAATATTAACCAAACTACTGCTTTGCCTTGAGAAATGCCAGCATTTGATAACAATAGCAATATAGCAACATCAAACGACCCCCAACTGCCGGGTGTCATTGATACAAAGGCAATTGTGCTAGCAATAACAAATAAAACCATCATCATACTAACCTGAATTGACGACACACCAATTGTAATGCCAATAATGATAAACAAACCCATTTGCAATATCAATGCTAAGCACGAAATTCCTATAAATTTTTTTGCGACTACACGCTTCATACCTAGCCATAACTGTAATTTAGGAATGAACGATATCATAACAATAATACTAGTCATCATTAAAATGGCAGCTAACCATGCCATGGTACCGTCAACCGTCGGCGTAGCTTTTAAAATTAATGCTACAAAAGCAAAAATACTTGTCAATAACAGGCCTGTCAAACTCAATACATACATTTGAAAATAAGGCTTTAATTGATTTGGTTTATTTTGATCAAAAAAAAGTATGCGCCTTAAAAGCATACTAACAGTACCTGCAAAACCAGCATTTATATTAAAAACATTGATTAACCATGCACGTTGATATAACTCAATTTTTTCAATACGATATTTTTGCCATTTGGCCAAAATAATATCATTGTAGGTGGTCACTAAAACAGATAAAAATCCAAATATTATCAATAATGCCGCTTGCCACCAAGCAACCTCATTAATTGTTGCTATAATCATGCGCCATGTAATCTCACGTGTCATAAATATCAATTGCATGACAAGAATAATTGTTGTCGTTGGCACAATTAATCGTGATAAAATATGTTTAATCTTTGTCATTAACTATTCCTCTACGTAAAAATGGCATAACCAGCTGGCTAAATTTTTTGGGATTAGTATATGTTACAAAATGACTATGTCGTTTTATAATCATAATCTCCGAGTTTTGTATCGCATGTGCAATATAATTAATATGACGCCGCTTAACTAAATCAAACTCACCAATTACTATCAACGTAGGTGCCTTTACAAAAGCCAAATCTGCTAATGTGATTTCTAACGATTCACTCATGATATGTAGCTGTTCATGGCGTCTTCTAGCATAATTACTGGCATGTGCAAGCACACCAGTGAAAAATTGTGCCATACCATCAATAAACCAAAATATTTTATAAACACCATCTTTTGATACATTAGGTGCATTAAGCACCATTCTCGTGACATTTTCAGGATAAAGCGTTGCATATTTGATTGCAATATTTGCGCCATCACTATAACCCAACAAAAAAATGTGATTAACGCCTAATTTTAAACGTAAGGTGTTAATATCTAATATAATATCCGTTATTTTAATGCTTTTTTTTGCATTAGAAGAGCGACCATGTCCACGCGTATCAATGGCTATTACATGAAATAATGTTTCGTATTGTGTTATTTGACGACGAAAATATCGCGCTGAACTACCATTTCCATGTAATAAAAATAATGTTTGATGATTTAATTGACCATATTCATCATACACAATTTTAGTATTATCACTCATGATTAGTGACTTTGTTATCATTTTATATTACCATCCAAAAAAGAGAGCAACTCGCTCTCTTCATTATATTGCCTATTTTTCTGAAGGTTTATCAGAATCAACCGTAATTTTTTCAACAGTATCTTCAGAAGGCTTCAAGTCTTCAACAGCTGTCTTTGGTTCAGTCGTTTCAACTTTTGGCTTAATTGTTCGAATAGCTGCCATATCAAATGTTAAAATAACACCCTCAGCATCCAAATCAACTGTTTTGTTAGCAGCATCTACACTGCTAACAATCGCATGCAAGCCACCAATTGTTACAATTTCTGACCCTTTTTCTAAGCTATTTTGACGTGCTTCTTGTGTCGCACGTTGCTTCTTTTGCTGACGGCTCATAAACCAAAACATACCAACAATTAGAATAACTGGGAAAATCAAACTCAAGTTCATATTAGTATTTCCTACTTTCTTAACTGTGTGAACTGTTTAATAATCACACTATACATTAATTATATCAAACTCTGCGACTTTTTTTTAAAATAAACGCGCATTTGGCTTATTATAACCATATTCTTCCATAACTGTCTCGCGAAATTCCAATAATTCGTCATTTTCAATCGCTGTTCGCATATCTTCCATAAACTGTAATAAATAACGTAAATTGTGTTGTGACGCTAACTGTGCCCCTAGAAGTTCGTTGGCATTAAATAAATGATGTAAATAAGAGCGTGTTAAATTTTGAAAGGGATTGTAGTTGGGATTATCAAACTGGCTTTGATTACCAAATTGATTTGTTCGAATTGGGTTAGTTGAATAATAACTCAAATCCGGATCTAAAGGTGTAAAGTCATTTTTATACTTTGAATTTTTAATAACCACACGGCCATGACGTGTCATTAGCGTGCCTTTGCGGGCAATACGTGTTGGCAAAACTGAGTCAAACATATCTACACCCCGGATAACTCCGTCTATCAAAGAATCTGGTGCAGCAACACCCATTAGATAACGTGGCTTATCTTCCGGCAATAATGGCATGGTGAAATCTAGTACGCGGTTCATTTCTAACTTTGATTCGCCAACTGAGAGGCCACCAACCGCATATCCCGGCAAATCCATGCCTACTAAACCATTGGCTGACTCTGTACGTAAAGCTTTAAATCCTGCGCCTTGAACAATGCCAAATAATCCCTGCGAATCTGGGTTTTTATGAGCTACTTGTGCGCGTTCTGCCCAGCGCAGTGATCGCTGCATTGACTCCTTAATATAATCATAACTTTCAAAATAAGGAATTGCCTCGTCAAGTTGCATCATGACATCCGAACCTAAATTGTTTTGTATTCGCATAGCCACTTCAGGTGACAAAAACATTTTATCACCGTTAACGTGGTTCTGGAATGTTACACCCTCTTCTTGCAACTTACGCGCATCAGATAATGAAAACACTTGGAATCCACCAGAATCCGTTAAAATTGCCTGATCCCATCCCATATATTTATGTAAGCCACCAGCTTGAGCAATCAATTCATCTCCTGGACGCACCCATAAATGATAGGTATTACTTAAAATAAATTGCGAACCCATATCTTTTAGCTCTCGTGTTCCCACACCTTTTACTGCACCTTGTGTACCAACAGGCATAAACATTGGTGTTTCGAAGGTACCATGCGGCGTATGAATGCGACCACGGCGTGCACCTGTATGTTTTTCAGTATGGAGATGTTCGTACCATACTGCTGGTTTTTTATTTGTCATTTTTTCCTCGTTCATTATACAATTTCAGTCCACTCCATTTTACCAGTTTTATCTATACAAAAAAAGATTTTACCAAAAATAATAGCAAAACCTTTTTTAGACAATACTTTTTAATGGCGCGTTTTCCGACATACTCCAGTAACTATCACGTGTTACGATAAACGAATCTAACATTGGCACTGTCATTTGTTCACCAAGCAACTTTAATCGTTGACTAAATTGCACATCAGCATCCGATGGTTTCAAATTCCCACTCGGATGATTATGCACAATCATAAATCCCAGTGCATTGGCACGCAAGGCACGTTGGAAAATTTCACGTGGCGAAGCTTGGACATGCGTTAAGCTGCCTACAAAAATCGTCTCCCAACCAATAACACTTAGCTGTGCATCAAGCAACGCAACACACAATTGTTCTTGAGGCAAATGACCAATTTGTCGTTGCGCATAGTAACCAATTTCTTCTGAAAATTTAGCGCTTAATAATTTTGGACGTGTTGCCATAGCAATATGTTTACCAATATCTACACCAATAAGTAACGCTTTATTTTGTGTTGGATTTTGTGAAATAAAATCTTCTGCAGCATCGTGCGTCATTTCATTCAAATCATAATCATTTGGAAAGTGATGTCGTAATTCTGTTAATGCGTTTTTGCCATTTTGACCAAGTACTGTATAAAAATTTTTTATTTGTTCATTTAAAGTCATTATTCACCTCTAAGAGATGATACGTAATTAACCTTTTTTATTCACAATTGTTACAGCACAAACAGAAATAATTGCTGCTAGCACAATTAACAAAGCATCTAGTCTAAATAACCATGTCGCACCTAAGTGGGTGGCGATAATTAATTGTTTGGCAGAGTCTGCATGCTTTTGGAAAATTGAAATGATGCCTGCAGCTAAAGCAATACCAACTGCCGCTGAATAATTATTGGTAGCTGTAAAAATCGAATTTCCTGCACTTTGATAATCGGTGGGTACATGACTAATTGCATAGGTCATATTATTACCAAACCAGAAGCCCGCGCCAAGTTGAATAACCATAAAACTAAATAGCATACCGTATAAACTAATTGGCAACATCGCCATCATAATTGTGCCAATAAATATCAGTACCAAACCAATTATGATTGGTAGTCTTGCACCATAGTGATCATAAAGTCGACCTGATATAATCGCCATTAACGCATAACCTAAAGCGCCTGGTAACAGGGCCAGACCTGCAACCTGTGAATTTTGAAATAAAACCATTTGTATTGTCATGGGCAATGCATAATTAAAGGTTAAATTAACAACTTGCGTTATAAATGAGGCAGTGATGCTTAACGAAAATATATTGAATTTGAAAATATTTGGATTTAACAATGGATTAACAACATGTTTGGCATAAAACAAATAGCCAATAATACCACCAAACATAATCAAAAGCAAAATCATACTCGTAATATTTGTCACACCGTACGTACTAATACGCTCAATAACAAAAATTCCAGCTACAAAGAATGCACTTAGCAATAACCACCCAACTAAATCCAATTTTTCTTTTGTTAAGCGTGACACTTGCCTAATAGTAAACCATCCAAGAATCAACGACCCCATTTGAACTGGTAAAACAACCCAAAAGACTGTACGCCAACCAAAATTCTGAGTTAAATAACCACCAAAAGCTGGCCCAATTGCTGGCGCAAACGAAATAATTAGTGATCCTATCCCAACCATTGTGCCGCGTTTGTTTTCAGGTACTTGTTCAAAAATAACATTGTACATAAGCGGCATACCTACGCCACCACCAATACCTTGTAATAGTCGACCAAATAATGTTAATTCAAAATTACCACTCACAGCATCGATCAGCACACCAACAATTGAAACCACTGTTGCCACCATAAATTGGCTTCTATTTGTAAAACGTTGTTTTAACCATGGTGATAAAATAACTACCATACTTGTCAATAAGATAACGCCAGATGTCAGCCATTGCACCGTACTAGATGTCACATTAAATTCTGTCATTAATAGTGGAAAACTAACATTCAACGCTGTTTCCAGCATGATGTCAGAAAATCCCAACAACCCTATTGCCACGACGCTAAGAATTAAACGTGTTGATAATTTTCCTTCTAATTTTGGCATATCTCTCCTCGTACTTCACTAACAAAATATAAAGAACCGGTAAAAATCGTCATATCTGTGTTGCGTTGATGATATGCTTCGTGCCAATTATGAGCCACTTTAACACCATATTTTTGTGACACTGTCTCAATATCTAAGCTATGACGCCCATTTGGACCAACAAAAGGCACCAATATAATCTGGAAACGCTTATTTTTCAAAATATCATCAAAAGCAAATACAACATTTTTATCGCTTAAACTGCCAATAATTAAGGTCATTGTCATTGCTTGATAAACAGGCGTATTCAGTGACTGATAAAGTTCTTTTAAGCCTTGAGCGTTATGCGCACCATCAATCATAACATCTGGCTTAATGAGTTCAAAACGTGCTTCAAAATGGCTCTCTCTTAATCCCTGTTGAATATCGCTAGTTTTAATATTACTATCAAAAGCCTCGACAGCTGCTACTGCTGTCGCAGTATTTTGAATTTGATATTTACCTGGTAAACCTTGTTCAAACACGTTCAGTTGCCCTTGAATCAAAGCTACTTGTGCACGCTTAGCAATCACTCGACGGGCATTTTCAGGTAAATTACCAACGACAACCGACATATTATTATGAATAATACCTGCTTTTTGCCATGCAATTTCTTCAATTGTATTACCCAGTAATACTTGATGGTCTAAGCCAATACTCGTTATTACAGCTACTTGTGCATTTGGCATAACATTAGTTGAGTCCAACTGCCCACCAATACCGACCTCAATAACTAGTGCATCTAATTTTTGTTGTGCAAAATAGGTAAACATAACTGCTGTCAATACTTCAAATTCTGTCGGTATATCTGGGGCCAATTGTATATCTACTTTTTTTAAAGCTTCAGTAACTTTTTTTGTCATGGTTACTAAATGTGCTTCAGGAATCATCTCATTATTAATTTGAATACGTTCACAAAAATCAATAATATAGGGAGAAACAAATAAACCGGTTTTGTATCCTGCCACACGTAAAATATTGCTTGTCATGGTAGCTACAGAACCCTTACCATTTGTGCCTGTTACATGTATAGCAGGTGGTAACTGATCTTGTGGATTTCCTAACGTTTTAAGTAATGCGTACATTCGATCCATTGATTCTTTTCGACTGCCTTTTGGCCGCCCATGTATAAAGTTAATGGCATCTGCAACTGTTTTCATTTTAGTCTCCATATTTATAGCAAAACAATGAAAAAACCACCCAAATGTTGTTTGGACGGTTTCATCGCATGTGTTTAAGCTGTCATACTTTATTAATAAGAACTCGCTTATACACTTTCTACTAATTAATCTTTTTCACGTACTGTAAATTCACGACGTTGACGCGGTGCGCCACCATTGTTTGAATGACGTTCTGTTGAGCGACCATCACGACGCTTGTAATCACTGAAACGACGTTCTCCGTTTGATCCTGAACCACCGTCACGTGATGATTCACGACGTTGTCCGCCGCCACCATTACTAGAACGTGAATCACCATTACCACTTCGACGATCACGGTTACCTCGATAACCACCACCGCTGTTTCCACCACGACGGCGATCACCACCACGGCTACCACCACCATTACCACGGCGTCTTGGTAGTGGTCGTTCACGAGTAATTTCAACTGGTGTATTTTGCTTTTCTAGATCAGCAACTGATGATAACAATGCAGCAGCCAATTGTTCAGATGAATACTGTGCTGTTAATTTATCAACTTCTGATTGAATTTCTTTGGCATTAGCTGCCTCAACAATTTTGCTAACTTCACCAGCTGCGTTTTTGATTTTGCCAACACGTGCATCTTGTAGTGAAGCAGGTTCCAATGCTGTCATACGTTTCTTTGTTAGGTCTTCAACAGCGCGTAAGTAGTCCATTTCATTAGGAGAAACAAACGTTACTGATACACCCTTAGCTCCTGCACGACCAGTACGGCCAATACGGTGTACATAAGATTCTGGATCTTGTGGAATATCAAAGTTATAAACGTGAGACACATCTTTAACATCCAAACCACGAGCCGCAACATCTGTCGCAACTAAGATATTAATTTCATGTGACTTAAATTGCGCCAAAACACGCGAACGCATTTGCTGAGTCAAATCACCGTGCAAACCAGAAGCATGATACCCACGAGCTTCTAGGCCACGAGCTAATTCTTCAACACGGCGCTTTGTGCGACCAAACACAATCGCCAACTTTGGTGCTTGCACATCAAAGATACGCGTCATTGTATCAAATTTTTCATTTTCACGCATACGAACAAAATATTGGTCAACCAAATCTGTTGTTAATTCTTTGGCTTCAATTTGAATATGTTCTGGATTCGTCATAAATTTGACACCAATGCGCTTAATTGCTGGTGGCATTGTTGCTGAGAACAATAACGTCTGACGTTCAGCAGGTGTGTTCTTAATGATTGATTCAATATCTTCTAAGAATCCCATGTTCAACATTTCGTCGGCTTCATCCAAAACTAATGTTTTAACATGTTCAATTTTAACAGTCTTACGATTGATATGATCAAGTAAGCGACCAGGTGTGCCAACTAAAATTTGTGGATGTGACTTCAAATTTTGAATTTGACGACGAATATCTGCGCCACCAAAAACAACTTGAACATCCACATGCTTATCACGGCCCAATTTTTTTAATTCTTCAGCTGTTTGAATAGCTAATTCACGTGTAGGTGACACAATTAATGCTTGAATATTTTTGTTATCTAAATCAATGTGTTCCAATATTGGCAAACCAAAGGCAGCTGTTTTACCAGTTCCTGTTTGCGCTTGACCAATAACATCTTTACCAGCAAGTGTTAAAGGAATCGTTTTTTCTTGTATCGGTGTTGCTTCGACATAACCATGTGTTGTAATGGCATCTAAAATATCTTGTGATAAACCTAATTCACTAAACTTCAAAATTTTTCTCCTCTGCGCTCTTTGGCGCGTAAGCGATTAAAATTATTTTATGATTTTAATCGCTGTCATTTGTGCAAACAGCTGTTTAGCTAACGGTTGCCAGCTTTGCCCTTTTACATTTTCATTACTCATCAAGATCACAGCATCTTGACCATTTTTTGTCATTATGACTGTTGGCTCAAACCCTAATATAAAACCATGTGCTGTGCTGTACTCGTCATAATGATACATACCAGATGCATAGTGGCTGGTTACAGGATGTTGCCACATCGTGTTCAATGTGTTTTTATTTAACATCACATGATCAATTAACAAACGATAAAAAGTATACAAATTACCAGTTGTCATCGCCATATTGCCAGTGCCAGTTTCAAAAGCATAAGACAGTGCACTTTCTGATGCTAATTGGCTATAATCAGCATTTTTATAACCAATAGTCCGATGTTGATTTCTCATAAAATCTTTATAATCTGATACATTCAAATGATACTTTTTATTGAACGCTTCATTGAACAGTTCCGAATAAGTTTTATGTGTGATTTTCATCAGAATACCAGCCAATAAGCGATAATTAATTGGTTGGTATGACCACTTGGCTGAGTTTATAACTGTTGTATGTTCAGCATCAAACGCAACATTTTCAGCTTCCGTAGTGAATACACTGGCATTCGCTTTTTCTGTTAATCCACTTGTCATTGTGAGCAATTCTTTGATTGTCACTTTATTAGCATCAGGTATGTTCGGATAGTATTGACTCAATAACGTATTGAGTTGCAATTTTCCTGCATGAATCTGTTGCATAATTAAAGTCGCAGTAAAACCTTTTTGAATTGACGCAATTTGGTAAAGAGATTGTGCATCATTTAATCGATTTTTCTTTTTATCAGCATAACCAAAACCTTTTTGTAAAATCACATGATTATTTTGAACGACTAAAGCTGTACCAATAAAACCTGATTCCTTTAATTGTGTATTGAAACTAACCGACAAATCATTATTTTCCAAAAAAACATTTTGGTTTAAGCCTTTTATGACACCTTTAGATGCTGGTTTATCTGCTTTTTTAACTACCTTTGACTCGGGTTTCGAAGTCACTGGCTTATGTTTTATCAGATATAAACTGCAGATGCACAAAATAATGACAGTTAATAGAATTGCACAAATTCGTTTCCATCGTTTAGATTGCAGGCGATAATGCTGTGTCCGTTTCATTATTGCATCCCCAATTCAATAAAAAACTTATGTCATTAATGCGTTAACAACGGTTTCTAGATGTATACCATGACTTGCCTTTAACAAAATGACATCATCTTTCTCGCCTAGCGTTTGTAACTCTAAACGTAGTCGGTCTAGCTGATCTATTTCATATTGATGCAAATCTACTGAATCAACATGTGCTTGTATAATTGGCGCCATATTTTTATTCATTAATGGACCAACTAAATAAACACCGTCAACATCTGAATCCAATACCTTTTGTCCTAAATTAGCATGCAATGTATTTGCTTGATCGCCTAATTCTAACATATCACCCAGTACCACATATTTGTGTGGTGCTGGTATTGCTTTCAATGTCGCCAAAACTGCTGCCACTGCCGTTGGATTTGAGTTGTACACATCACTAATCAAAACAACACCGCGAGCTGTAACGAGCCTTTCTGTGCGATTTTTAGTCAAATCAAATGTTTGTAGCGCCTTTACGGCTTTTTTTAAGTCAATATGTAATAAGATACCCGCTGAAATTGCTGCGAGCGCATTCATAATATTATACCTACCAATTAAAGGAATTGCAAACTGACTATTGTGATAAACAAACATTGTGTGATCTGAAAACGCTTTTATGTCATGAACGTCTTGTCCAAACCGAATGATTTTTTGTTGAATCACTGCCTTTGTCAACAAGGGTTCGTCAAACGGAATAAACAATACGCCATCATTTTTTAAACCACTAACAATTTCTAACTTTGCACGCGCAATATTTGCACGTGTTTTAAAAAATTCAATATGTGCTTCGCCAATCATGGTAATCACAGCCACATCCGGTTTAACTAGATGAGACAAAATAGTTAACTGTCCTGGACGATCCATCCCCAACTCAACCACTAAAACTTCCGTATCCTCTGGCATCGTAAGCAGTGTCATTGGTACACCAATTTCATTATTGAAGTTTTCTGGTGTCTTAAATGTACGATGCGATGTAGCCATTATTGAGAACAACATATCTTTGGTAGTTGTTTTACCATTAGAACCAGTAATAGCAATGACTATCGGATTAATTTGATTACGTTGATATTCTCCCAACTGTTGTAAGGCAGTTAGTGTATTATCAACTATAATTGCTGGTATTTCAGTATTTATGACATGTTTATTGTCAACTAATACTGCGGCAGCGCCGTTATCTAATGCATTTTGAATATAGTTGTGCCCATCGTTATCCGTAACCAATGCAACAAATAAGTCACCTGTTGTTACCTGTTGCGAATTAAACGCGACACCTGTTATTAACCCATTTCCCTGAGTTGGCGCTTTTAATATACGGCCAATTTCTGTTATTTCATAGTTCATTTGTTCTCCAAAATAAAAGTGCTTTGTCGACCTACTATCGATACTTTCCCAGTTGACCGTGAGTAGTCATACAATACGCTAACAAGTAATCACTGTTTTTTACTATACAGCCATTATATCAAGAATTTTTCTTGAATATTGTAATACTTTCAACATGAGATGTTTGTGGAAATTGATCAACTGGCACAATAGGGTCATCAATATGGTAGCCATTTTGAATAATTTCAGCTGCATCACGTACTAATGTTACCGGATTACAACTAATGTAAACCAATTTATCTGGTCCCATTTTAGTTGTTGCCTGAATTAACTCACCAGTTAATCCTCGTCGTGGTGGATCAACAAACACAACGTTTGGTTGTAAACCTTCTGATTGCCATTTTGCAAATTGTTTTGGTGCATCGGCAAGGATATAAGCAGCATTGTTAATGTTATTGGCACGCATATTACTTTGAGCATCCGCCACTGCACCAGGAATGACTTCAACGCCAATTACCTGCCGAACGCGATTAGCAATTGTTATGCCAATCGTACCAATACCGGAATAGGCATCAATAACAACATCTGTTGGTTTAAGTTCAGCCTTTTTGGCAGCTAAATCATACAACACTTCCGTTGTTTGTGGGTTAACTTGATAAAACGAGTTTGGTCCAATAATAAAATTGTACCCTAGTAACGTATCGTGAATAGCATCTGCTCCCCAAAGCGTTCTATTATTTGGACTCAATAGAACAAAATCTTTCTTTGGACTAAAATTAAATATTAAACTTTTAATTTCAGGTAACTGCGCCACAATATCCTGAACAATTTCTTTTTCAAAATTAATAACGCTATCATTTGATACGAGCACAACCATTAATTCATGCGAATAATAGCCACGTCGAATCATAATGTACCTGATCGTTCCTTTTTCCAAATCAGGATCAAATGCACTGATTTTATAATTTTCTAGCACCTGCCGTACTTTAATAATGGCTTGATCAATAGCTTGATCGTTAACAAAATAATCTGTCATAGGCACTAGTTCATGGCTACCACGTCGGTAGAACCCACTTGTCAAATGACCTTCCTGCCACTTAACTGGCACAATCGTCTTATTACGATAATAGGTTGGATTTTCCATCCCAATCGTATTTTCAACTGTCACTGCCATGTTTTTTTCTTGGAATAGTCTCTGAATTTGATTTTGTTTTAACTCAAGCTGTGCGTCATATTTAAAATTCACAAGTGGTGCAGTACCAGCAGCAATCAAATATTGGCGATGACTATTTTGACGTTTACTTGATGCCTCAATGATTTCAATAACCTTAGCGTAACCAGAAAATTTGTCTACTTGAATTACTTCTAAAAGTACTTTTTCACCTGGCATCGCATCAGCAATATACAGCGGATATGTCGGTGTCAAATGAACAACTCCCATGCCATCAATCCGTATATCATCAATTGTTACTGTTATTTTTTCATGCAATTTCACAGGGAGAATTGTTCGAGCCATAATATGAATATATCGGAATTAAGCTTTTGCGATAACACGTTGTAATTTTGTCTTGTCGCTCACTTAATTATCTCCAGATATTTTCCCTTCTTAAATTATAATTTAAAAAATAAAAGCGTTCACTAAAGTGAACGCTTTTATTAAGAACAATGACTTACTTATCTTCGTTGTTCTTGAAGCCAAATCCAGCAAATTTCTTGTTGAACTTGTCGACTGCACCATCCGCTTGTGTAAACTTCTGTTTACCTGTATAAAATGGATGTGAATCTGATGTGATATCCATACGGATAACTGGGTATTCTGTACCTTCAAAATCAGTTGTATCATTTGATGTTACAGTAGAAGCTGATAAAAACTTCTTACCTGTTGTTGCATCAAGGAAAACAACTGGTTGGTAGTTGGGATGGATTTCTGCTTGCATGGTAATTTCTCCTTAGCGCCCTGATACTTCTGTACCAGAGTCAGTCTATAACTAGTATATTCTAGCATGTTAATAATTAAATTGCAACAACATACTGCATTGCCTATCATTAAGGCATAAGATTAATTAAATCAATGCCTTCAATAGACACTTCAGCACCTAACTGCGTCAGTTTGTGTTGAATACGATCATAACCACGTAAAATGTGATCTGCGTCATTAATAACCGTTTCACCTTCGGCCATAATAGCTGCAATAATCAAAGCAGCGCCTGCTCGAATCTCAGCTGCTTGAACATCTGTTCCAATAAGACGCGGTGAATAATTAATTCGAATTTTACCTGGTTTTTCAGAGTCAATGTCACCGCCCATACGTCGTAATTCAGCAATATGTTTGACTCGCTTTGGATAAATTGTATCTTGAATAGTACTTTCGCCATCCGCCATCAGTAACAATGGTGTTATTGGTTGTTGTAAGTCTGTTGCAAAACCAGGATAAGGCATCGTTTTAATGGCTACTGGTTTCAAATCATCTGATTTATAAACATGAATCATGTCTTCGCCAATATCAAGGTTAACACCCATTTCTATTAACTTTGAAGTATATGATTCCAAATGTTCTGGAATGACATTTTTAATTGTCACACCATCACCAAAAGCCGCAGCCATACTCATGTATGTCCCAGCTTCAATTCGATCTGGAATAACTGTGTGCGTATTTTTTGCCTTTAAACTAGGTACACCTGCAATACGAATTGTATCAGTTCCAGCACCACGAACATTAGCACCCATATTATTTAAAAATGTTGCAATATCAATAATTTCAGGTTCACGTGCTGCATTTTCAATCACAGTTTGACCTTTAGCACGTACTGCAGCTAAAATAATGTTAATTGTGGCCCCAACTGATACTGTATCTAAAGCAATACGAGCACCAATCAAGCCATGATCAGTCGCATCAATATGAATAATATCATTACTTTCAGTAACGGTTGCTCCGAGTGCCTCAAAGCCCTTGATGTGTTGATCTATTGGCCGTCTACCTAAATTGTCACCACCAGGAAATGTCACTGTCGCCCGATTAAAACGTCCAAGCAATGCACCCATAAAGTAATACGATGCACGAAGCGATTTAATCGCACCACTTGGTAGCTCACTTTCTCGAATTTGCGTTGGATCAATATCCAAATTACCATTCGCAAAAACTGAATGAACATTCATCGCATTCAAAATCAATTGTAAATTTTTAACATCCAAGATTTGCGGTACCGTATCAAATTTGACAGGTGTGTCAGCCAAAATAGCGGCTGGAATGAGTGCAACTGTTGAATTTTTTGCGCCACCGATTGTGACCTCACCATGGAGGCGTTTGCCACCGTGTACAATTATTTTAGCCATGAATTTTCCTTGTAAAAGTTATAGTCCAAATTTAATTATACCGTGAAATTAGACCAAACTCAAATTAAATTAGAAAACAACTCAACGCACTTCCACATTAAGTTGTTTAACTAAGGCATCTGTTACTCGCTCAAAGTCTGCATTAATCTCTGCTTCAACTAATGTCTCATCATTATCTTGATAAGTCAAACTATATGCTAATGACCGTTTACCATTTGGCAAATTTTCGCCTGTATAAACGTCAAATAACGTAACATCGACTAATTTACTGCCCGAAGTACGACGAATAACTTGCTCAATTGTAGCATGTTGAACTGATTTACCCACTAACAGAGCTGCATCACGACTCATTTGCGGAAAGCGTGAAATTTTATTGTATTGCACATCACTTTTAGCCGCAGCCATCACGGCAAACAAATCTAACTCAAAACCAAACACTGCTGCCATTTTTTGTGATTTAGTAAGTAGCGGATGAATTTGACCAACAAATCCAAGATAAACATCTGCTGTGTAAATATCTGCTGTTTGACCTGGATGCATATTGGCATGTCGATCTGTTGCAACATATCGTACATTTTCAACACCAATTTGATCCAAATAAGCTGATACAATGCCTTTAATATCATAAAAATCAACAGTACGTGCCTTTTTTAAATGTTGCCAAGAAGAGGCTTCATTATCACCAGTTAAAATCCCAGCAATATGTTCAATTTCGATTGGTAATTCATCATTATTCGCCTTGGCAATAAATACACGACCTTGTTCATAAAGTGCGATATCATGTACAAAATGATTGACATTATAAGCCACATCTTCTAACAAACCTGCTAGTAAATTTTGGCGTGCAGTCGTTCGATCGGAACTCATAGGATAATCTAAAGTCACAACTTTCGCTGTACGATCTTCAGCAAATTGTTGTGCTTTCATAGGCGTTGTCAACGCATAAGAAATGGCCTGATTTAAACCTAAACTTTCCATAATGCGTCGGCTTGCTCTTATTTTTCGTTGTTGCAGTGTTAGTTTTCCAGGCGTTGTAGGGCCATATGGTAATGTCACCGGTAAATTATCATATCCATACAATCGTGCAATTTCTTCAATTAAATCTGCTTCTATACTCATATCTGCGCGTCGTGCTGGTAGCGTTATATCAAGACTGACACCATTGTTTGTATAGTCAAACGCTAATTGTTTGAAAAATACCGTAATATTATCTAAAGTTAACTGAGTCCCTAATATTTTATTAACACGCTCAGCAGTTAGTGATAGCACAATGTTATCACGTTTAGTATCGGCAGCAGTAACCCGTCCACGAGCCACTTGACCGCCAGCGAGTTCATCCGCTAAACTGGCAGCATGATCTAATGCGGTAAAAGTTGCATCCCAGTTTACGCCACGTTCAAATCGTGCCGATGCTTCAGAGTGTAAATTGTGTCTGCGCGCTGTGGCACGTACCAAACTCGGATTAAAAATAGCACCCTCTAACACAATATTTTTCGTATTTTCGTCAACTTCTGAATCTAATCCGCCCATCACACCAGCCAACATCAAAGCCGCTTTATCAGTTGCAATGACAATGTCCTCGCCAGCACGCAAATCACGTTTTTGCCCATCTAAGGTAACTAGCTCTTCACCATTTTCGGCACGACGTACATATATTTTTTGACCGTTTAGTTTGTCCAAATCAAAAGCGTGTAACGGTTGCCCATACATCAACATCATGTAATTAGTAATATCAACTATATTATTGATTGGACGCATGCCAGCATTCCACAACCTTTTTTGCAACCAGAGTGGCGAATCACCAACCTTAACATGATTAACAACCCGCATGGCATATTTCGGTGCCAAACTATCATCGTGAATGATAACAGATATTTGATCACTTGCGGGCGTTTCATATTCTATCAAATCAAAATCTGGTATTGTCACTGACTGTTTGAGCATAGCTCCAAATTCATAAGCTGTTCCAATCATTGACAACATATCCGCACGGTTTGGTGTTAAATCAGTATCCAAAACAGGTTCTGTCATGCCTAAAATGCTCAGTGCATCATCACCAGGCTTAACCTGATCACGGTCATTAAATACATATATACCCGTGTCAAAATCTTTTGGTGCAATTTTATTGTCAAATCCAATTTCCTGCAACGCCACCAACATACCATTAGAATCTTCACCACGTAATTTAACAGGTTTTAACTCGATTAATGCACCTGTTTCATGATTAATAATGTGCGCGCCAACTTTTGCTAGCACAACTAGTTGTCCTTCAGCCACGTTGGGCGCGCCAGTGACCACTTTAGTTAAGGTCGGTTCGCCAATATCTACTTGAGTTATTACCATATGATCTGAATCTGGATGCGGTATCACAGACATAACTTTTGCAACAACCAGTCCGTCTTGTTGTCTAGCTAACGTCGTTGAGTCAGAAATTTCAACGCTTGTTCGTTCCACGTGTTCTGCTAACTCTGCAACAGCATCTGGATTCAAATCAATGCTGTTATTTAAATATTCATTTAACCATTTCAAACTCGTTTTCATACTTAATTACCCTTTCGATTGAATTGTGACAAAAACCGGACATCATTTAAGTAGAACTGACGAATATCATCAACGCCATATTTTAACATGGCAAAGCGATCTGGTCCTAAACCAAACGCAAACGCTGAGTACTTTTCTGGATCAATGCCGTCCATTCTCAACACGTTTGGATGGGTCATGCCCGCTCCCAATACTTCAATCCACTCAATATCTTCTGGCTTCATATCTGGTGTGACATCATTCCATGACACATCGACTTCAACAGAAGGCTCTGTAAACGGAAAATAAGAAGGTCGCATACGAATTTGATGTTTTTCGCCAAACAATTCCTGCATGATTGACAATAGTGTGCCTTTTAAATCAGCCATCGTAATATTTTCGCCAACAACCATCCCCTCCACCTGGTGAAACTGATGTGAATGTGTTGCATCATCTGTATCTCGACGATAAACTTTTCCTGGTGCAATCATTTTTAAGGGACCTTTTGAAAAGTCATGTTTTTCTAAAGAACGTGACTGTACAGGCGACGTTTGCGTTCGAAGTAATATTTCAGGTGTTACATAAAACGTATCTTGCATATCACGCGCTGGATGATCTTTTGGCAAGTTTTCTCGTTCAAAATTATACTCATCTGTTTCCACTTCAGGTGAATCAACCGTATCGTCAATAATTTCAAAGCCCAGGCCTAAAAAATGTTGCTCAATTTCATCAATAATTTGTTGTAACACATGAGGTTGCCCAACTTTATGGGCACTACCAGGCAAGGTGACATCTATCGTCTCTGAAATTAATTGTGCATTTAATTTAGCAGTGTCTTCGCTGGCTTTTTTTTGAGCCAACATATCCGTAATTGTTTGACGGACATCATTACCAATTTCACCAACTTTTTTACGATCTGCTGGCAAGACATCTTTCATGCCCTTCAATAAAGCAGTTAGTTGACCCTTTTTACCTAACAAGCTCACTCGCAGTGATTCAATGTCTGCCCCTGTGGCATTAATACGTTTCACCGCGTCAGCTTTTAGTGTTGTTAGATCTTCAATTAAACTCATAAACATGTCCTTTCAATTCTGAATATAAATTTAGTGGCTTAAAAATCACTAAATTTATATCCAAATAACAAAAAAATCCCACGCTGTCTAAAAAGACAACATGGGACGTTAACTACCGTGGTACCACCCAAATTTCTGGTTGACACCAGCTTTAATGACTGTAACATGGCCAAACGTTGACGATTAAGTCAAACACTCCTGACTGAAATTCATTATAGTCCCCAACATGATACTTTCACCAAAAATATACCATTCGCTTTTGTTAAAAACATAATTACTAGGTCATTCACCGTGCATTTTAATTTAATAATTAATTATTTTTGCATCATGTTAAGTAACCACACAACACATCTATACAACTAGTATATCACGCAACAGCATCAGTGTCGTTATTTTTTTGTTTGTGCCACATTATTGTATTTATCAGACCATTCGTGGACAGCCGCCATCATTGGTCTCATCGCTTCACCAGCTGGGGTTAACTTGTACTCAATTAAACTAGAATTTTCATAAGTCACCCGATTAATTAAATGTTCCGACTCTAATTCTTTTAACCGCTCCACTAATACACGATCAGAACAAACTGGAATAGCGCGCGAAATCTCTAAAAATCGTTTAGGACCGCTAATCAATAATGTCTCAATAATTAAACCATTCCACTTGCGTCCAAGAATCTGAAAAGTACTAGTAAAATTCTGACAGAGTAAGTCTTCTGTATGTTCTGCTAATTTTGTCATTTTTTATCCTCGAAATTATTATGTGTTAATAATAACATAGAATAGCGCCATTAACAAAAAGTAAGCAAATTAAAGTAATGTTTTAGCCAAATAGAAGCAACCCAAAATACCAGCGTTATCACCATTTGCTACAGGAACAATATAATCCTCTAAATCAGGCACTTCAAGATAATCACTCATCTGCTCGGAAAAGCTTTCACGAATTAACGGGAACAAAATATCTCGATGTGGCACACCGCCACCCAAAATAATTTTCTCAGGACGTAAAATCATTGTATAGTCCAGCGCTGCTTGTGCGATATAATAAGCTTCAATTTTCCAAGCAATGTCATCGTCTGGAATCTCTTTAGCACTCACGCCCCAACGCTCTTCAATTGCTGGTCCAGCAGCCAATCCTTCTAAACAGTTATCACCGTGAAATGGGCAATGTCCTGCATAATTATCTTCTGGATGTTTTTGTAAGAAAATATGCCCAGCTTCTGGATGACCATAACCACTAAGTAGGTGTCCATTTGAAACAATACCAGCACCAATACCTGTTCCAACAGTCAAATAAACCATATTTTGAACATCTTTTGCTGCACCTGTTTCAAATTCAGCCCAACCTGCACCGTTGACATCAGTCGTCCAAAAGAAGGGAATATCACGCCATGCTTTCATACGACCAAGAAAATCATAACCTGACCAGCCACGTTTTGGCGTGTCTAACACGTAACCATATGTCTGCGATCCTTTAACAATGTCAATTGGTCCAAATGCGGCAATTCCAATTGCATCGATATTTTCAAACTTATCAAAAAACGCAATAACTTGATCTAATGTTTTCTCACCATCTAGCGTTGGAAACGCAGCACGTTCAACAACGTTATAGTTCTCATCAGCAACAGCAACAACAAACTTTGTGCCACCTGCTTCAATTGCTCCTAATAATCCCATGATTTTTCCCTTTTCCTGTGCATTTTACCAAATTCACCTATCATTTAACTATCGTCGTTACTTATTCGACTAACGTTAAAACACCGCTAACTAAATGACAACGTGAATTTGTATCACTTTATTTTGAATGAACACATCATATTGACTGTTTAAACAACATATAAAGCGCTTACATATATAGTTTAATCGATTTGATCACTGTATGTCAAGCGCTCAACAGCATTTTTTATAAACTTTATGCAATCATTCAATTGGCAGTTGTTTATTCTTGCTATAAACTGCTAAAACAATCTCACAAAGAAAAAAACCTCTTAAGCTCACACATCATAAAGCAATGCGTGGTCTAAAAGAGGTTCATTTGATAATCTATTACTTAACAATCTCACAAAATTCAACAATAACAGCATCTGGGCCTTCTATATTAAAGAATTTAATACCTTTTTCCCAAAAAGCCAAATGTTGGACTTCACTGTCAATCAACTTAAAGCCTTCGGCTTTTGCTGCAACAAATGCTTTATCAGCATTTGTTGTGTCCATTGAAATATGGTTAATAGCACCCGGCTTGCCAGCAACTTCATCTTGTTGCCATGTTTCAATCACTAGATTGTCACGTTGCATAAAGATGACATTACCAACTGGAAAATCACCAGCCTTTTTAAAGCCTAACTTTGTCCAAAAACTCTCAGCAACTGCCAAGTCTTTGGTTGGGATACCAATATGTTGGACTCCTGAATAATAATCTGAAAATGACATGTGACATTCCTCCTATACTTTACGTTTTTGGCGGTTGACTACTTTGAGCCGCCACTTTCGAATCAAATACCTTGATGCTTTAGACCAGGAAATACAAACTTGTCTCCCCAACCTGTTATACCACCTTGAAATAGAAAGGCAAATACTGTTCCTAACCCATAATTTGAAAAGTCAGGTAGCATAAAGATAGCGATAATACCAATAATTGTGGGTGGAATATAAGACGCCCACATGGCCTTTGCTGCAGAACCCTTAAAGTATTTAAATCGTAGAATCTGCATCAAATCGTCTGCTGGATGCAATATCAAATTAACACGTTGGTAAATTGATATGGCCAGTGCAATCATAATCACACCGATAAAATTCAAAACAGTATAACCTATTGTCATAGCAATACCATGTGCATCTGGTAGTATTTTTGAAAACATATCCGCAAAAAAACTAATTAATAGCGAGAAAGGTACCATGAAAGCAACATTCCCGACAAATTTACGCCAATTAAAGTGGCCTTGCAAAAAAACATTTAAAATAGCTGTCAAAACACCTACAACAAAGAATATCCAACCTAAACTGGCACTATTCCCACCAAAAGCCGCTTTATTGAAGCCTGCTTGTGCAGCAGTCCAATAAGCTGATCCTAAGAAAGTTGGGTGAATCTTTTGACTGGTAACGACTGTCAAGACATTACCAGCTGCGTTGATTATCAAAGAGAAGACAAAATATGATAAGGAAGCGCCAATCGTAAGCGTACGACCTCGACTACTGGTCGCTTTAGTTGTTACGTTTTTAGCGGTCATATCTTTATGCCTCTTCTCCACCAACCTTCACAACGGCCTTTGAGACAACCCCAAGCTTACCGTTTACGAAGTCATCAACAGTTTTGTAATCCAATTCATGAGACATAAGAGATTCGACATCCAATTTTCCAGATGAGAGCAAAGCTAATGAATCTTCAAATGCATTTGGATTGATAAATGAACCTTGAATTGTCAATTGCTTTTGGAAAATTTCATAAGTATTCATTTCAAACTTAGCATCAGGTCCACCAACACCAAACATCAAAACTTGTCCACCACGAGCTGCTGCTTCAATAGCTGCTTCTTGTGTTTGTGGCATACCAACAGCTTCAATGACAACGTCATATTCTGCGTCAGGGATCTTGTCACCCTTCATTGTGTTGTATATGTTTTTAGCACCGAACTTTTCTTTGTTCATTGCAAGCTTTTCATCGACAATACCAGCCAAATCAACTTGGTGGATACCATATGCTTGCAAAAGTTGAACAAACAATTCGCCCATGAAGCCATCACCAATAACTAAAGCCTTTTGGTAAGGTGTCACCTTAAGCAATTGGATACCATGAACAGCACATGAAATAGGTTCAACCACAGCAGCTGACTTCAATGATACGTTGTCAGGAATTGGATAAACAACTGAGGCTGGTGCTGTAAAGTATTCTTCAAAACCACCATCACGTGTGACACCAACAGCTGATAAGTTTTCGCATAGTTCTGGACGTCCTGTACGGCAGAACTTGCATTGTCCACAATAGATGTTAGGATCTACTGTGACACGGTCACCAACTTTAACATTTGTCACTGCCGAACCGATTTCAGCAACAACACCTGAATTTTCGTGTCCCAAAACAATAGGAGGTACAGCAGGTGCTGAACCAGGTAAACCAGCATACAAAGCATGATCTGTTCCACAGATACCTGCAAATGCTGTATGGATTTTAACCTCGTTTGGTTTAACTTCTGGCTGCTTAAGATCTTGCAGCTCTAATGATTTGATGCCTGTTAATACTAATGCTTCCATGATAAATTCTCCTTTTTCTGATTGTGATTACTGTAACTTACATGGACAATATTATACCTTACATTTTTATTTGTCAAGCGTTAACTGCTATAAAAAAATACTAAAAAATGCGTTGGAAAACAGTGTATAATGGATTATATAAACTCAAAAATATAAAGAGTACGTTCTCTTTGCCCTTGGAGGCCTATAATTATGGTTGCAAAATTAAATGACGTCGCTGAACTAGCCGGCGTTTCTGTTACAACAGTATCGCGTGTTATTAACAATTATGGTTCACTTAGTAAAAAAACAATTGATAAAGTTCATGCAGCAATGCGTGAACTGCGTTATCAACCGAATGCGATGGCACGCTCATTGCAAGGTAAATCATCACAATTTATCGGATTGATTTTTCCAAATATTCAAAACCCATTTTTTACAGCCTTAACTAATGAAATAGAGCAAATTTTGTTTGAAAAAGGTTACAAAGTAATTATTGCTACTAGTGCTAACAACGTCGAAAAAGAGCAACAATATCTCCAAATGTTGGCAGCAAACCAAGTTGAAGGCATTATCACATCTTCGCATAATCTTGACATTGAAACTTATAAAGATACTTTCTTACCAATTGTGTCATATGATCGTTATTTGTCAGACAATATTCCAATTGTATCTGAAGACAACTATCGCGGTGGCTATCTACTTGGTGAGTATCTTGTATCAAAAGGTGCTAAAAATTTATTGATGTTGTCTGATGATGATCACTCTAACTCACCAACTACGAAACGTTATCAAGGATTTTCAGATGCTGTGAGTGACCATAGTCATTTAGCAACTCAAAATCGAAGTTCTAATGTTATTTCAACAAAAGATGATATTCAAATGATTGTCAATTATGTCATTTCTGAAAATATTGATGGTATATTTGCCTATAATGATATTATGGCTATTCAATTGCAAAATGCGCTGAGAGATGCCAACGTTCGTGTCCCAGAAGATACGATCGTCGTTGGTTACGATGGCTCACCAATTGTTCAATTACTCCATCCCGACCTACCTACAATTATCCAACCAATCCAACAAGCAGCGCAACGTTTAATCGATACGCTATTTCACGAAATTGATAACCAAGTGTTTACAGAATCTGATATGCTACCTGTTACATTGTATATCCCAAAATAAAAAAATTCCTAATGTAAAGCGGCAGGCTGAGATTAATATGATCTCAGCCTGCCACTTTACATTTTTAATTCACTTTATAACGTGGTTCTTGACCATTTAGTACGCGCACAACTTCTTCTGCAGCGGTTAAGCCAACTGTATCAAAAGCCTCACGTGATTTTGCTGCAACATGTGGTGTAACAAAAACATTAGGCAAAGACAACAACTCATTATCTTCACTAATTGGTTCAACAGCGACGACATCTAAACCAGCACCGGCAATTTCTCCAGACTTCAAAGCATGAATTAACGCTTGTTCATCAATAACTGTTCCTCTACCAATATTAACCAATACTGCATTTGATTTCATTTTCTTGAAAACAACCCTATCAATCATATTGTTGGTTTCAGGTGTTGCGGGTAGCGCCATCACCACAAAATCAGACTGTGTGTAAATCTCTTCAAGTGACGCCATACGACCATTTTCAACTACCTTGTTATGTCTAGCATACGCCAATACCTTAACGTTAAAGCCAGTCAATAATTGATCAATTTTTTGACCTATTGCACCAAAGCCGATTATGCCAACAGTTTTATTTGTAACCTCTTGACCTATCTTTATGTTATTCACATCTTCAGTAATACTTAGACGTTGTTGATAAAATAAACGTCCAGCCATCAGCATGTGCATAACAGCAGTTT
Source organism: Leuconostoc inhae (assembly GCF_019656015.1). Lineage (GTDB taxonomy): Bacteria > Bacillota > Bacilli > Lactobacillales > Lactobacillaceae > Leuconostoc > Leuconostoc inhae_A. The sequence continues at coordinate 70,360 of NZ_BPKW01000006.1, forward strand.
CAGCTACTGCCGTTGCATTTGCTCCTGGCGTATTAGTCACAATAATACCATGTGCATCAGCATCATCTAAGTTTACGTTATCGTAGCCAACACCATAGCGCGCAATCACCTTCAGCTTTGGCATTTGAGACAGTACTTGTTCTGACACCGGATGCATCATTAAAATCATGCCATCCACATCTGGGTGTGCAGTGAAGTCGTTATCATCATGTTGTTTATTTGAAATAACGTCAATATCATTTGCTTTCAAATAAGTAATTGCCGTTTCCGCAATTTCATCAAATACTAATACTTTTTTCATGTTGACTCCCTTACTATTCTAAATAAGTTCTCATATGTTTTCTAACTATTTTAAAGCATTAAAAGAACCTGGCATTAACCTTGCAATAGTGGTTTTGATTTCTTTGCCGCTATCATTAATTAACCAAATCGGCATTTCAGGTTCAAAAAATTCTACCATGACTTGTCGACAAGCACCGCAAGGAGCAATCGGTTCATCAGTATGTCCAGCAATAACCAATCCTTTAAATTGCCTATATCCAGAAGCAACGGCACTAAAAATAGCTGTTCTTTCTGCACAGTTTGTTAAGCCAAATGATACATTTTCGATATTCACACCTTTAAATATGGTATCATCGTCCGTTAATAACGCTGCTCCCACCGGAAAATGTGAATAAGGCGTATACGTGTGATTGAGCGCTTCAAGTGCCACATCAACTAATTGTTGTGGCGCCATTGTCATTTTTACTGTCTCCTGCTCATTATTCATGATTATACCATCCTATTCATCGCACTTTTTGAATCAGTAACATATCCTATTTACTAGTTACTTGACTAATAATGATTCCAATTGATTTAATCGTGTTTCAAACACATTAAACGCCTGCTTTAAATAATCTGCTTGACTCATGTCCACGCCAGCTTTTGAAATCACATTCAGAGGATAGTCCGATGAACCGGCCTTTAAATAGGCTTTATAATCTTCTGCACCACCATGTTTAACAATGCGCTCTGCTAATGTCGTCGCTGCTGCTTCACCAGTAGCATATTGATAAACATAGTAATTATAATAAAAATGTGGTATTCTTGTCCATTCATAGGCAATTTCTTCATCTGGAAACAAATCTGGCCCATAATATTTTTGGTTAAGTTCACTATAATATGTGCTCATTTTATCAGCAGTCAACGCGACACCTGCTGCGCTTTGCTCATGAATCCAATTTTCAAATTCCGCAAATTGCGTTTGACGAAAAACAGTTCCTTTAAAGCCATCGAGATATTGATTCAACACATACGCTTGAAATTTAGGATCATTATTTGTTTTTAGCAAATAATCTGTTAGTAAACTTTCATTAGTTGTTGAAGCAATTTCCGCTAAGAAAATCGGATAATCGCCATAATGATAGTCTTGGCTATGTCGTGTTAGATAGGAATGAACTGAATGTCCCATTTCATGAGCCAATGTATACACATTATTTAAATTATTTTGCCAGTTTAACAAAATAAAGGGGTTGGTATCATAAGTACCACTCGAATATGCCCCTGAGCGTTTTCCTTTATTTTCGACAACATCAATCCAACGTTCGGCAAATGCTTTTTTAACAATGTCAAGGTAATCTTGACCTAATGGTGCTAAAGCAGCTAACACGATTTCTTGCGCTTTTGCATATGTGACGTCAAAATCAACTTCATCCACCAATGGTACATACAAATCATAACTATGTACATCTGTCACATTTAAGATTTTTTTACGCAATGACACAAAACGATGCAACAACGGTAAATTAGCCGTTACCGTTTGACTTAACGTATCAAAAACAGTCGTTGGGACGTTGTGTGGTAAAATAGCCGCTTCGCGTGCTGAATTATAATGCCGCACTTTAGCTAAGAAGTTATGTCCTTTAATATGCGATGACAACGTTGAAGCGAATGTGTTTTGCAAACCGATGTAACTGTCATACAGTGTTTCAAATGCTTCACGCCGTAAATCACGTGACTTTGATTCACGTAGCAGGCTATAAAGGCCATTAGTCAATGGCACAATTTCACCATCCTCTGTATGTACATCCCCAAAAGTTATATCTGAATTATCAAGCGCACCAAACGTATTCTCTGACGCGTTAAAGATATCACCCACACCAGCTAATAATTTTTCTTGTTCGGCAGGTAAAGTATGTGGCTTTAAAGCACGTAATGTTTCAAATAAATGTGCGTACGGCTGTAAGCCATCAGTCTTTAAATAAGCTGCCAACTTATCATCAGGTATGTTTAAAACTTCTGGTTGGAAATATGCTGTTGCCTGACTTACTTCAGCCCAAAGTGCCTGTACGCGTGAGTTGAAAGCTGCATATGATTGATTTGTTGTATCTTGATCATAAATTTGATGTGCATATACATACACTTTTTCCAACGCACGTTCTATTTTCAAATCAGCCTCTAACGCTGATTGTAGTAACGCAGCTGAATCGCCAACATGTCCAACAAAACGACTCAACATGTCCGTTTCCTGTTGAACAGCAGCAAAAGCTAATTCCCAGTCATTATCAGAAGCAAAAATTGTAGACAGATCCCAAGTGAGATCTTCAGGTACTTCATTACGTAATAGTTGTGCCATAATATTAACGTACAGCAATCGTTCTTAAAGCCAAATCGACTTTAGAAGGTCAAACTGCCATTTCTCCTCTACATGATATAATATCTTATTTTATCACTATTTTCTCACCTTACCTAGTTTTTCTTGCATAGATTCATACCATAAGGGTAAACGCGCTACTAATAGGTATTGGTTTTTCTGAACAATATATTTTCTTTGTACAAGTTCAGTCAAAAGACTGATAGCTTGTTGCGTTTTAAATTCTTGATTACCTAAAACATAATTTTTTAATTTAGTTAAAAAAATATCTTGATGCACAACGTTTCCCATGCCTATATACTCAATAAGTAGTAACGATATAATGCGCCAATGCCAATTGGGAATAGATAGTCCAAAATGATAACCTTGATGAATCCAAAGTGGTGCATTAAGTAGCAATCGTTGATGTTGATAAAGATACCGTACTATTTTTTCATCTATGCGTTTTTGAATCAATAAATTTTGTAACTTATAAATTTGTTTGTGAATATCAACTCGTGATTTACCATCAATTGTACTTGTTTCAAATAAACGATGACTCTGTTTTTCTGTATAACTGACACGTTCAAAATCGTATTTTTTAAAATTTGTACGATGACTAAATTTTTCAATATTTGGTAAATAAAATGTTAACTGTCCTTGCACTAAGAATTTTAAAATTGTTGTTTGCGTCATATTTTTAACATAGTAGTTATGACCTAAAATCCAAATAACATCAATTTTTTGACTGCTATAACCTGCATTCCGCTGATCAAGCTTTCGCTGTGAAATGGGACTGCATTGATATTCAATCGCTATTTGTCTATGCCCACTTTGCATTAAAAGATCAGGTCGTTGATTAATTTCTGGTATCACTGCTTCAATTTTGATATCCCCGAACTGCTGTAATTGTGCCGCTAGTTGTAACTTTCCAGCTAAGTGCTGTGTCGTTTCATTTTCTGAAAATGTTTCACAGGTAGATTTTGAATAATGGGCGAAATGTTTTTGTTTGATATCACCACTTTTGAGTATAACCTTTTCTTTGCAACCCGGACATATAAATTGTTGATTTTTACTCGCATCGGTTGCTCTGACATATTGTTGATTATCATTAAGTGCTATGATCATAAAAAAGCGCCTCCAATTCATCATACGAATTGGAGGCGCTTTTTTCATAATTATTTCAATTTCTTCTCTACCCAATTACTTAACCAAGTTAATAATGTAATAACGATTAAATAAATCACAGCTATAATTGCCCACACTCTGAATCCTTGGGAATTACGAGCAACAATTAGCGTGCCTGTTTGCGTCAATTCTAGTAAACCAATGGCTGACAAAATTGACGTGTCTTTTAACGTAATAATAAACTGGTTAATAAAACTTGGTATCATGATACGCAACCCTTGTGGTATGATAACACGACGCATAGCGCTACCATATGGCAGTCCCAGTGAACGCGCAGCTTCCATTTGCCCCTGGTGAACTGCTTCAAATCCACCACGCACAAACGCACCAGTATACGCACCCTCGTTTAGAATTAAGGTGATAATTCCTGCTGTAAATGCTGGAATTTTAACGCCTGTCACACCTGGCAAACCAATATAAATAAAGAATGCCAATACCATCAATGGTAGTCCGCGAAAAATATAAACAGTGGTTGTCGAAATGGCACGAATCCACCGGTATTCACTAACGCCCATAACACCCAATAATATACCCCAAACTGAAGCTAAAATGATGGCTATGACTGTGAGTTGAAGCGTTTGCCATAAACCTTTTAATAAGGCAGCTTTATTTGATGCCATAATACCCAAAATAGAGCTATTATCTTTCTTAGTACCTGAGAAAGTTGACTGACTGGCACCAAGATATTTCGCTACAATCTTATCATATGTCCCATCTTTTTTAATAGCAGCAAAGCCACGATTAAATGAAGCTAATAAAATTTTATTTTTATTTTTTTCAACGGCAAATCCATATGAACCAGCATTCCCTGGTTTATTAGCATTCATCACCTTTAAAGCCATACCGTTTTTGATAGCATATTGAATAACCGGCATATCCTCAAATGTTGCCGCTGAATTACCAACAACAACATCATTGTACATCGTATCGGTATCATTAAAGTACTTCACTTTAAAACCATACTTTTCCTGTAATGATTTACCATACTCCGAAGCGGCTGTGCCAGTTTTCAAAGCGACTGTTTGGCCCTTTAAATCATTTAATGACTTAATTTTACTGTTTTTGCCAACAATCCATGCCACACCAGTTTTGTAATAAGGTGTTGAAAAATCATAAACTTCTTTACGTTCAGGTGTGATTGACATACCCGCAATAATGCCATCAGCTTGACCATTAGAGACAAGTTGCGCCGCTGAATTATAACTCATAGGGCGCATAGTATAGGTGAATCCTTCTCGCTTTGCAATAGCTTTCATAGTATCTTGTTCTATACCAACATAGTTACTATCTTTATCTTGAAAAGTAAATGGCGCATAAGTTGCATCCGTCGTAATTGTATAATGTGGTTCAGCTGCCTGAACTGTTGATACAAATGTAAACAATGTAACAAGTGTTGCCAACCCTAGTAAACATTTTTTAAACATTTTTTGATATTCTCCCATATCTCACAAAAAAGTCGACCATGTGGTCGGCTTTTTTATCTATTTTAACACATATCATAATATACACTACTTTGTTTACGCATGCATAACTTTACTTAAAAATTCTTGTAGTCGTTCATTCTTTGGTGCATTAAAGACTTGATCAGGTGTGCCTGATTCTTGAATTTTACCTGATTCGAAGAACACAACGCGATCTGCTACTTGCTTAGCAAAACCCATTTCGTGTGTGACAATAATCATCGTCATACCAGATTCGGCTAAATTCTTCATGACTTCTAACACATCACCCACCATTTCAGGATCCAATGCTGAAGTTGGTTCATCAAAGAGCATCACATCTGGTTCCATTGCTAAAGCACGGGCAATGGCAATACGTTGCTTTTGACCACCAGATAACGAATTCACTGATACATCGGCCTTATCAACCAAATCAACTGTTTCAAGAAGTTCCCGTGCTTTTTTTTCTGCCGCAACTTTATCTAATTTTCCAAGCTCTACAGGTGCTAACATGATGTTTTCTAGTACAGTATAATTATTAAACAAATTAAAATTTTGAAATACCATACCGATATTTTCACGTACTTTATTAATATCAGTGGTTTTTTCAGAAATATCAAAACCATCAACGACAATCGTACCATTATCTGGTGTTTCTAATTGATTTAACATACGAAGAAATGTTGATTTTCCAGATCCTGAAGGACCAATCATAACCACCACTTCATTTTCAGCTATATCTAATGAAATATCACGTAAAACGTGGTTCTCACCATATGATTTATTAACTTTTTCAACATGTACTTTTACTTTATTTTTTGTCTCACTCATGCACGTGTCCTCTTTTCTACCCAGTTACTCAACCATGTCAGCAAAGTAATTACAATTAAGTATATCACAGCCACAATTGCCCATACTCTAAATCCTTGTGAGTTACGAGAAACAATCAAAGATCCCGTTTGTGTTAACTCTAAAATACCAATTGCTGATAAAATAGAAGTGTCTTTTAACGTGATAATAAATTGATTAATAAAGCTTGGTATCATAATTTTCAAACCTTGTGGCACAATCACCTTACGCATAGACTTAGCATAAGACAATCCGAGAGATCTTGATGCCTCCATTTGGCCACTATCCACAGCTGCAAACCCACCGCGAACAAAGGCCGCGGTATAGGCACCTTCATTTAAGACCAACGTTAACAATCCAGCAGTAAACGCTGGAATTTTCATACCAATAACACCAGGTAAGCCAATATAGATAAAGAATGCTAGTACCATTAGTGGTAAGCCACGGAAAATATAAATGATAGTTGTTGATATTCCTCGGAACAACGCGTTTTGGCTGACACCCATGACACCAAGTAAAATACCCCAAATAGATGCCAAGATAATTGCTAAAATAGTCAGCAGCATTGTCTGCCACAAACCCTTTAAGAAAGCGCCATTATTAGCTTTTAATATACCGAGCACTGAACTGTTATCTTGTTTGCTTCCAGTAAATTTAGTCGCGCTGGCGCCTAGATATTTAGCAACAATTTTATCATAAGTACCATCTTTTTTTATCTCTGCAAAACCACGATTAAAAGCAGTTAACAACTTCGTATTTTTACCTTTTTGAACACCAAATCCATACCAGCCTGCTTGAATTGGTGATTTTGAATTCATAACTTTTAATTGCGTGCCATTCTTTACAGCATATTGAATAACAGGTAAATCACCAAAAGTTGCTTGTGAATTACCATTGATTACATCATTGTATAACGTATCAGAATCATTAAAATAGGTCACTTTGAAACCATATTTTTTTTGAACTGACAACGCATAGTCAGCCCCTGACGTACCTGTTTTCAAAGCGACAGTCTGCCCTTTTAAATCATCTAAGGACTTAATATTTGACCCCTTTTTGACCGCCCAGCCAATGCCTGATCGATAATAAGGTGTGCCAAAATCAAATACCGCCTTACGCTCTTCTGTAATTGACATACCAGCAATAACACCATCAGCCTGTCCCGAAGATACTGACTGTGTCGCAGCATTAAAACTCATAGGTTTTAATGTGTACGTAAATCCTTGCCGTTTAGCAATAGTTTTTAAGATTTCTTGATCAATACCTGTGTATTGATTATTCTTGTCTTGAAAATCAAATGGTGGATAGGTTGCATCTGTTGTAATAATGTAATTTGGCGTTGGCGCCGCATCAACATCACTGCTCGTGATAACAAATACTAGCAACGATAGCAGTCCGACAATTAAAAGTTTTACTGTTTTTTTCATAATAACTCCATTTTACCAAAATAGATATGATTACAAGCGTTTCAATGTTAGGTTCTTTGACACACTTATTATTTTACTTATTCAATGATAATAATATTAATGTTTTTTGATGTAAAAACACCTCGCAAATTAACCGTTAGTACTGGTTAATATTCTACGAAGTGTGCCATTATCACATTATCTTTTATTAAAAACTGACTTTAATGATTATTTATGGATGTACTGGTACTTTAATGTCACCAGCAATAATTTTCTTTTGTGCCAACTGTACTGCTGACCACACGTTGTCGGAAGCCGAATCCTTAGCTAGAGCAACACCCTTCTCTTTTAAGCCATATGTAATTGTTTTTCCGCCTGGGAAATTACCCTTACGACCATCATTTGAAAGCGACTCAACTGCATGATCGACACGTTTAACTGCCGAAACAAGTGTAAAGTTTGACTTTTCATTATTTTTAGCTGTGTAAGCTCCGTCTTGTTTTTGATCCATATCAACACCAATCACCCAGACTTTATCGTTGGCATCAGCTGTCAATTTTTGATTATTAGCTTTTGCCTCAGAGAAAACACCTGACCCTGAACCACCAGCTGCTTGGAAAATAACATCCGCACCACCAGCTACCATTGATGCAGCGATAGTTTTGCCTTTGGCAGCATCAGTAAACGAATCAGCATACTGTGTTACAATTTTAATATTTGGGTCTGTTGCTGCAACGCCCGCCTTGAATCCTGCTTCAAATGTATCGATAATATCACCATGAATACCACCAATAAAGCCAACTGTTTTTGACTTTGTTTGTTTAGCTGCTGCAACACCAGCTAAATATGATGACTGTTCTGATTTGAACATCAACGATGCCACATTTTTATCAGGAATTACTGAGTCAATAATCGCAAATTGTGTCTTTGGATTAGCTTTAGCAACTGTATTCATTGCTGGCGCTGCAGCAAATCCAACACCGTAGACTAATTTATAACCACCTTTGACTGCAGTTTGCAAATTTGTTTTGATATCCGATGTATCAGCACTTTGAAAATAATTAAAACCCTGTGTGCCTTGTTTAAGTTTATTATCTTTACCATAGGCCTTTAAACCAGACCATGCCGATTGGTTAAAAGAGCGATCATCTACACCACCACCATCAGTCACTAATGCAACTGTGTAGTTGTTTTTACCCGTTGACTGCGAGCTACCACCTCGTGTAGCAGCATAGATACCACCACCAATGACTGCGACTGCAATAACACCAATACCAATTTGTGCTGAACGTTGCATAATTAAAAATGTGTGTAAGTACCCAGAAAATTGACTTACACTCTCCTCTCAAAAAGTTATATATTCATTATGCGTCATTTTCTCTTTGAAACCATGATAAAATGATTAAAATTCAGCAAAAAAAGCGAATATTATATTTTTATTTAATTTTTCGTTCGGATTTTGAAAGTTTTTATTAAATATGGTTCGGATTTTGGTAAAATATTCATATGACATACTACATCACACATACAATTGAACCTTGGATGCCCGCAGGTGCCCTAAAAGCAAAATCGGATTATGCTACTATCGCGGTTGCTTTAGGCTGGCAGGAATTACCTTTAATGCGCTACAATGATACCAGATTCTCCAATGAGACGCGCTTACAAAACATCACCAAATGGTTAACAACTGTTAGTCCTGAAGACCTTGTTCTTCATCAGTTTCCAACCTATATGAGCGCTGATTTTGAACAACAATTTGTTCAAAAGTTAAAACAGCTCAATGTTCATCGAGCTATTGTCATTCACGACATTGAACCGTTGAGATTGATTAAGCAAGATGCTTGGGAATTTCAAGTACTAAGTCAATACGATGTTATTATTGTCCATTCTAAAGCCATGCAAAACCAATTACAAGCACATGGTATAAAAGCCGCCTTTATTGTGCAACCTTTATTTGACTATCTCAGTCAACCACGTCCTGCTGCTTTATTTAGCCGCAACATTAATTTTGCTGGCACATTTCAAAAATCGCCTTGGTTACAAAATTACACTGGCCCAAATTTAACGCTTTTTGGTTCAAAACCCAAAAAATGGCAAACTATTAGTTTCTCAACACATATCAATTATCAAGGTAATTTTGATCCCGAAGAAATTGTTAATCGCCTGAATGACGGTTTTGGTCTCATTTGGGATAGCAATTTCGATGATAAAACTTATCAAACCTACACGCGTTATAATACACCACACAAAGCAAGTTTATATATACGTGCCGGCTTACCATTAATTGCATGGTCTCAAAGTGCTATTGGCCAATTTATTGTCAATCATAAACTAGGATTTGTCATTAATAATTTAACTGATCTCAATCTCAAATTACCTGATATTACTAAAGAACACTACCACTTATGGCAAATTAATAACCAAAAAATTGCTGAGCGTTTGAATCGTGGCGCATACACGACAGATACATTACATCAACTCATGTCATATCAAAAGGATCATTACTTATTCTAAGTAATGATCCTTTTATTTAAAGGTAATAACCGGAGTCGAACCGGCGATGACGGTTTTGCAGACCGTTGCCTTACCACTTGGCTATATTACCACCATTAAAAATGTTGTAACAACAATAAACACTTAATAAATCATCTGTTATTTTTTTCATTACAACAACATTTATAATTATATGTGAAAATCATTCAAATTACAAACACTTTGTTAATTTTAATCATTTTCGATTACTTCGCCATCGACAACTTCAACATGTGGCGTTGCTGTACCATCTGATAACCAAACAGGTGCATGTGTTTTTGGGTCCCACCATCCTTTAACATTCACTCTGTTATCAAGCATCAAGTCAGTACCATATGGTAAATCTAACACATAGGTTAGACTAGGTTCAATAACTAGTGCCGTTTCAATTACAAGTGGCATAAAATTTTCAGAATTTTCGTTCCACTGAGCTGTGTCATTATCAGCAAATAACAACCATCCTGAGTCTTGTGATGTTGTAGGTGCTAATTCTCGATATATCCAACGTAAATTACCAGTACCATCTGTTAAGTGCTTGGAAGCTAACACCACAGCTTCAGGTTGGTTAAATACTGAGCGCATAAGTCATTCTCCTAGTCTGTTCATAAGCAGGTTTTCTTTCAACCAAAACTACCTTAATTATACCTGATAGTCTATTGATTACAAATTGTCAGACGATTAACCTAATTTATTTTCCAATAAAATTTGTGTCATATTCGTATCCATCTCCGGCGTACGACACCATTCTTCCCAGCCATCATACTCTAATGGTAATAATTGATAATGTTCATTAATATAGTTTTCCAACTTTTCAACATAGGATGACCGTGCAATATTCATTTTTAAAATACGGACACTTTTTATGTAACCATGTTCAGCAGCATACTCTGAACGACCATTGTGTGTAATATTTCCGAGCTCAAAATAAATTGAATTATCATTACGTGTGATTTCTTCTATGAGATTAAACGTCTCTTCCATGCTTTATTCTCACTTTCTGCTGCTTAACATTAGTACGTACAATAAACCAACTGGCAAGCCAAATACTCAATAAAATTCCCAGCATACCGAGTAACATCGTCACAATTTCTGTCATAAGTAATTTCGCATTCACAAACATTGCAATTGGATAGCGTAACCGAACAAACCAAATAAGTAACGGTATATTAGCTCCCAAAACACCGAAAAACAAAGTATTAATTGCAGTTCCTAATATTTGACCACCAATAATACGTGAATGCGCATATAAACTTGTGCCGGTCATATTTGGCGATCGTTGCATCACTTCATTTAAATCTGCAGAAATTGCCATGGCGGCTTCTGCAACTGCACCTAAAACTGAAATAACCATAACAACCATGGCAATATTTCTAAATGATAGCCCGACCGTCAAAGATAATCCTTCTAATTCCTCTGAGTTTTCCGTGGTAAACCCTTGAAATTGACCAAAATATTGCAAGATAACAGCTACCAGCATTAAAACAGCCACAACAATGATACTCGTCTTAAAAGCGACATTGGTTACTTCAGTATTATCTGAACCTAAGTAGATGGCTACTGCCAAAATAATAACACTAATAATGGCTGTTACAATATAAGCATTAAATTGCCAATTAATCAAGATAATTAAAATAAAAATGGCAAAAAAATTACATACCAGTCCCAAAAAAGCCTTGACACCTTGACTTCGGCCAACAACAATCATTAATACAAATAAAATAATGACAAGAATTCCGATTGCATTCATGATTTGGTCACCTTTCTTGCCATAATCCAACCAACTAACGCACTCGTGACTGGCACGGCCAAAACAATGCCAATACCAGAAATAACTGTTTGTAATATACCTAAATTCATAGTTTGGTCCAAAATGTAAGTCCAGTTATTCCCGTTACGCAACATTAAGAATACCATCGGCATGGTTTCAGCAATAAATATCATAAATAACACATTAATCAGTGTCCCCATAATTTCACGTCCTACCGACATCCCCGCATGCCAATAGTCGCTGAAATGGCGTGTTATGCCTTCACGACGCATGCCAAATTGCATCGCGACAATATCTGCCGCTTCATCCATCACAGCTCCCAGCACACCAATAATCGTTTGTGCCATAAACAGTGTCTCTGGCACTTGGGTGACATAAGCCATTGTTTCAAAATGGACACCGCCGTTATTAGCTAAGCGTAAAACAAGCAGCAGTAACCCAATGGTTAACGTTGTTGTCACTAATGTTGTCAGCAATGTAATACCCATTTGCAAAGTTTTACCTAATACCAAAACCAAACTAGCCGTTGCAAATAGTATAGCGAGTACGCTAAATAGCAACAACACATTTGCATTTTTACTGTGCACATTAATGAAAAGTGTTAATCCAAATAGTATGATATTTATCACCAAGCTGGCCATTAACCAACTGGTTGCCCGCCATTTACTATAAATCAGCAATAAACCAACTAATAAGGTGGCTAACGCACCCATCACTGCATCACGTTTTAATGATAAAATATGTTTATTAGAACCAATATTTTCTAATAATAATTGGTCACCAACACGATACCTACTAGAAATCACCTGTGACTGTGCATAACTATTACTCACGTGAATTATTTTTTTATCATGATTTAACAGTTTAACTGTTAGTTTTTGTGTCATAATAAAGTCTGAGTTTTGATGTTCATCTGTTATTTTTTGCGTTCTTTTTTCGCTAACTCGCGTGACTTGACCGACCGGATTAGTATACAAAAACGCATCATTTCTCAGAAATAGCCACGCCATGGCAACTACCATGAGTACCAACCAATATTTTTTTGTTTGCTTAATAACCGTCAATTTTCCAACCGTCGGTTTTTACCACTAACTTCTGCTAGACGCGTCAAAAATTTAATACGCTGCATCAAACGTGCAGCCTTACCTGTATCACGATCGTCTCGTGTCTCAGATAAATAGGTTGTCATTTCATTCATATCAAAATTAGAGGTAATAAATGTCGTTAGTTCATTTTGCATACGATATTCTAAAATGACTCCTAGAATATCATCGCGAATCCACATACTTAAATTTTCAGCACCTAAGTCATCCAAAATTAGTACAGTCGTTGTTTTAGTTTGCATGATGAGTTTTTCTCTCACATCACTATTTTTGCCAATTGTATTTTTTAAATCAACCGCAAAAGAAGGAAAGTGAACAAGCATAACATCAATATTATTAGCTGCTAACGCATTAGCTAAGGCGCCCATTAAATAAGTTTTCCCTACACCGAATTCACCATATAAGTATAATCCCTGTACATAGGCATCATCCTTTTTTAATAATTGCGTCAAAATATCCACAATTGACGTGACCACATTTGCGCGGCCAGAATCAACGACAATTGTTTGCAAGTCAGCATCACGAATAGCTTTTGGCATCTTGTAAGATGTCAATTTTTCAGCCTGCATTAACTGCTTTTGTGTCCCTTCATCTGCAACGTAGCGTACATGCGGGTATCCTTTTTCAATCGCTAATTGTGGATAATACCCAGGATATAGCGACTTTTCCCCATGTGCAATACGCTCTTTTTGCTGCACAAATTCATGTAGATCCATCATTTTTAATTGAAAAGCGTCTTGGCGTAGTTTTGTTTGATTTTCTGCCCAAAAATTGCGAACATCTTCATCGTTCGCAATTTGCTTCACGATTTCAGCCAATGGTGTTTCTTCAATTTTGGGATATTTTTGTTGAAATTGTTTTAGTACATCTGATAAATTTTGCATATTAGTTTTTCGTCTTTATATTTTTCAACTTTGCCAAAGCAGCGGCAGTTTCATCATTGTTAGCACTTGTCTCTACTTTGGTTTTTGTTTGCGGTGGGTTAGCATTTGCTTTAACAAACTTTGGTGTCGTTTTTTCTGACTTTTGACTACGACTAAATCGTTTCTCTTGTCTCGCTTGATTAGCTTTTTGCCGTTGTTGAATTTGTATTAACGCTTTTTCTGGTGAGTCGACACGATTTTGTGTCCATGAGTCAGCAATCGTTGTGACTAATGCGGCTTTTAAGCTATCATTTTGTAGACCAATCAAAACGTAATGTACCAAAATATTAACAACTGGCATAGATAGAGCACTTTGTGCAATGAGATAGTCAACTAAATCACGTTCATTTTTCAAAACGAGACCATTTTTCAGCGTTACCTTGACATAACCCAAAAAATCTTGCGCATTCGTTGTGCTTGCAATTTCAATTAACGCCCGTGCTTCAGTGTTTTTTATTTCTGGTATATTGTCTTGCGGTTTGATTGGTTCAGATTGCTGTTTAGCCGTTTCCATGGCTACTGTTCGTGTTACTTGTTTCCGCAAGAGGCGTTGAATTTCTTGCTCGTTAATCTCATGTGTATCTAGTGTAACACTTTGATTCACAAAACCTGCCAATGTTACTTCATCAACACCATATGTCATGTGCATCGCTACCAAAAAATTGCGATGTTTTTTTATTTCTGTTAAATTAGCCCCACGAATCATAGCTGCAAAATCATCAAACTTAAAATCATTTTCGTCAATTTGTAACGTCGCTTCTTGATAAACTAATGGTGTAGTTGGTATGCTCAAATCGTTTTGATGTTGAAAAACTTGTAAGAATCGTGCCGAAATATCAGTCCCTATTAATTTCTCTTGCCCTTGTACATCATAACGATTTTCAAGTGTTAGATATCGTTCTTCACCAACAAATTTATATAGTAAACCAGATAACAGTTGTTCTTTAAAAAATTTATCTGCTGACAAAGGTGTTAAAATACGATATCCATACACTTCACCCCTAGCATCCTGTTCATAAACCGTTCGAATTAAGCCTGCTGCCTCTAAACGTCGACGACATTTAACAAAGTTTGGCAAACTGATATTTAAACTATCTATTATAAAATTATGGTCTTGTCGCTTGAGGCTATCTTTCGTAAAGGGTAATTCATTGACCAACAAATGATATAATGCGTAACTTGTTGCACCAATAAAAGGTAAATACAAATTAAATACCCTGTCTAAATCATCAACAGTGATTAAATGATCGCTTCTAAAAAAAGCACCGGCTGTCGCATGAAATTCAATTGTTGTATTATTTTGTACCATATTTGGGGGCAATTTCCTTGAGTTCAATCATCAAATTTTTGATTTGTATTTCTAAAAATGCACGATCACCATTATTATCTAATACGTAATCTGCACGTGCTACTTTATCTGAAAGTGGCATTTGTGAATTAATACGATTACTAGCTTTGACATCATCTAAATCATCTCTTGCCTTTAAGCGATCTATTTGAGTTTGAAGATTGGTAGTAACAACAATCACTTTGTCGATATAATCATTATTTTCATAACCACGCTCAAATAGAAGGGGAACATCAATTATTAATACAGGTACTTTTTGTGAACGCCAAAAGGCAATTTTATCTGTCATTGCTGAATTAATTACCGGCTGCATGATGGCATTCAATCGCGTTAATTCGGCTTGATTACTAAACACAATATCACCTAGTTTATGCCGGTCTAACGTACCATTTTTAATAATATCAGGTCCAAAAGTTAATTTTATATTTTCTAATGTGTGCGTTCCTGGTTCGACAACTTCTCTAGCTACCACATCAGCATCTACGACTGGAAATCCTGCATCACGCAATACTTTACTAACAGTAGATTTGCCAGTTCCAATACCACCTGTTAACCCCACTATTAACATTATGCTGCCACACTTTCAGACATAGCTAACGTGAATAAGTGACGGGAATAGGCGACACGGGTTGCATTAAGATAAGGAACAACGTATATATAAGCTATTCCGCCAGTCAAAATGCCTAGTAAATGCCAACCTATAAAACTTAATTCCAATAAAAATAACTCCCATTTTCGACCAGCCATTACTCGCCGACTAACCTTAATATAGTCCGTTAATTGCCCTTGTCGTGTCCCATTTTCAATATCAACTTTATAAGCAAAATAAGTTTGTGAATACGAAAATAATTTAACAATGCCCGGAACCACAAATAACAGGGTCCATAAAAATATCAACATACTCTGAACTATTGTTAACAATAATGTATGTAAAAAATTACCACGATTAAAAATTTGAAAAGCGTCTTTAAACGTTGGTAGTTCTTTTGGATTTTCATACCATTCAATTAGAGCCCAACTAACGGTCCAAATAAATATTAGTTGAATTGCATCGCTTAAAACACTTTCGACAATGTTAAGAATTTGTTGGAAAGCACTATCGTTATCACTGGTCACAGAGGCATTACTTGCCATTTGTGATAAATCTCTAAAGCCCATGATCATGGCATACATCATCATGAGTGTTGTAATGACATTTAAAATAGTAAAAATAATTGGCACAATATTAATCTTAATTGCAGTTTTAAAGTGACCATGATATAAACTACGTGCCTCACGTTTCACTGCACGGATACTAATTGGTTTTGTTGATTTCATCGGTTCTCCTATCATGATTCATTTGACAAACAGGGCAAAAAGTCGTCCCACGTTGGCCAACTTTTATTTTTATCATCGTCGTACCACAACGTAAACACGGCTGCCCAACACGACCATATGCTTGTAATTCATTTTGAAATTGGCCAACTTCACCAAATACATTACTAAAACTATGTACCGTTGTGCCATGATGGGCAATAGCGCGTTTCATTTCGGCAATAATATTTTTTCGCAGTAAGGACAGTTCAAGCACTGTTAACGTTTTTGTCGATTTTTCTGGATGAATTTTACTTTGCCAAAGTACTTCGTCAGCATAAATATTACCAATCCCTGCAATCTGATTTTGATCTAACAAAAAACTCTTAACCGGTTTTTTAGAACGCGAAAAGATAGCCACCATATAATCTAAATCCAAGTCTTTCTCTGTTGGTTCTGGTCCAAGTTTTCCAAGAGATGGCACATCGTTGACCTCATAATGCGTGTTTGTGAGCGTCATGCGACCAAAACGACGCGTGTCATTATAAAATACCTGACGCTGATCTAATAGCTCAAAGATAATTTCTGTATGTTTATAAGGTTTTATTTCCATTGGTTCAACAGAATATTGTCCTTCCATGCGTAAATGTGACACAATTGTATGACCATTGGACAAGCGTAACAACAAATATTTACCACGACGATCAATTGCTGTAAACGAAGCATTGGTTACACCTGTTATAAAGGCTTGTGAATCACCATTAATCAATTTTGGATATGGTAAATTAACCTGTATAATTTTGCCACCAACAATTAGTTTTTCTAAACCACGGCGAACCGTTTCAACCTCAGGTAATTCTGGCATAATACCCCCTAAATGCTCTTAAATAAGTGTTTTTACTTAGCAAGGCTAACGTTTTTTGTTTATTTTACTTCATGAAAATGTATAGTATTAATTCTACCACACTACCGCTGTACCATTTTCTATAACCGTATAAAAAAAGCATATATTGCTCACACAATAGATGCTTCTGATTGGATATAACCAAATATTATGATAGTTCAGCGATAGTGGCACCATCACCACCAGCATTAGCACTAGCAAAACGAAATGATTTCACACGACGATCTGAGCGAAGAAATTCACTGACACCTTTGCGAAGTGCACCCGTTCCTTTGCCATGAATAATCTCAACCGTACCAAGATTAGCTAAAACAGCTGTATCTAAATAACGATCAAGTTCTGCTAATGCTGCTTCATAGCGTACACCGCGCAAATCTAAACTGGCACTAGCGTTGCCACGTGAAGTACTAGCGATCGTAGTTTTTTTAACAACTTTTTTTCTCTTTTGCTTAGATTTAACTTGCTGTGCCTTAGCTGTCGCCTCAGTTTTAATAATGTCATCTTCATCGACAAGCATTTTTAAAATACCCATTTCGACTTCCCATTGCCCATTACTGTGCTGTTTGACTAATATGCCCTGTTGATTATATGATTTGACAACAATTTCATCACCGGATGTCAATGCCTTGGCGCGCTTAGCTTTTTGTAAGATTTTATTTTTTTCTAAACTATCATTTTGACGCAATTTATCAAATTGACCTTTTTTAACCTGCAAATCTTGTTCACTTAAGCCGCCAGTATGCTGGCCAGCATTCAAACGTTCCTTACGAATTTCAGATATGAGTTGTTCAGCCTGCTTTTTAGTTGATGCAACAATATGATTTGCTTCGTTTTTAGCCTCTAATACAATTTGAGCACGTTCTTTATCCAATTTACGTTGTTGTTCTATCAATGATTCTGACTGCTCCGCAGTTGATTTTAAACGTAATTCTAATGCAGTATTGTTCTTTTTAATCGCATCGCGTTGTGTCACTAAATCAACAATCATATCATTTAAATCTTGATCAGATTCATCAGTTAGTGCAGTAGCTGCACCAATAACATCTTCACCAAGGCCTAGACGCTTAGCAATGGCCAGCGCATTTGATTGGCCTGGTACCCCCATCAAAAATTGATAAGTTGGCTTTAATGTTTCGACATCAAAAACCATAGAGGCATTCAATGTTTCAGGCCTATTATAGCCGTACAATTTCAATTCAGGATAGTGCGTTGTTGCAATAACGTAACCACCCAAACTAGCCACTTTATCTAAAATAGCAATGGCTAATGCTGCCCCTTCTGCTGGATCTGTGCCGGCACCCAACTCATCAAAAATAACTAAACTATTACCATCAATATTGTCAATCATTGATATAATATTAGCCATGTGTGAGCTAAATGTGGACAAGCTTTGTTCGATGGATTGTTCATCCCCAATATCAGCAAAAATCTCATGAAAAACACCTACTGTTGAGGGTCGTTTTGTTGTGATAAACAAACCTGACTGGGCCATGAGTTGTAATAAACCAAGTGTTTTAATTGTAATTGTTTTACCACCCGTATTAGGACCGGTAATAATAATTGACTTGTACTTATCGCCTAAGGCGATATCATTAGCCACAGCTATTTTTTTATCCAGTAGCGGATGCCAAGCTTGTTGTAAATCAACATGATTCTCTGTATTAACAACCGGCTGCATCGCATCTAATCGTGCTGCCAAACGCGCCTTGGCATTGACAAAATCAAAATGGCCTAAAATATTAACATTTTGTGCGATTTCATTGGTGTATGGTTCAAGTGCTGATGACAGTGCCTGAAGGACGCGCTGCTCCTCCGCTTGTTCCTTAACACGTAGCTCACTTAACTTATTATTGAGTTCAACGACTGCTTGCGGTTCGATATATAATGTCTGACCCGTTTGACTTTGATCGTGGACCACACCACCAAATTGATTACGATATTCAGCTTTGACCGGTAACACATACCGATCTGCACGAATAGTTATAATTGGATCACTTAAATATTGAGCAGATTTTCCACGTGTATAGCTTTGCATTTTATTTTTAACGGCATGCTCGTTACCAGTAATTTTGCCACGAATTGCTTTTAAATCAAAAGACGCTTCATCATTGATGCGACCTGTCATATCAATAGCAATTTCTATTTGGCGTGTGACATCTGAAAGAACCGCCAATTTTTCCGCTTGTTCTGGCAATACTTTAAGTGATTCACCAATAATTTCATCAGCCATCTGTCCAAAAAAATTAGCAATGGCAGTCGTATTACGTAACACTGTACCAATTTCTGATAATTCTGTGGCACTCAAACTTGCACTAATATTGAGTCGCTTTAAATGCGGTGTGATATCAGCCAATTTGACCAAGGGTATACCACCTTTTAAACGATCAATTAAAACACCATCAGCAGTTTCAAGCAACCAATAGTTGATAATAGTCACATCAGTTTCTGGATGTAAATTATCGGCTTCTAATTTACCGACCGGCGTAGACAAAAAACCACTCAATTGTGACTTGATTTTGTCATATTCTAACGTTTGTAATACTTTTTTGTTCATACTATTTTATTTTATGCGCACCCGCGCTATTTCTTTCATATTTTAAAATTATCAAGACAGCAATAACATGTTACAGCCACCAATTATAAATTTGTTCCGCAAAAAACGGTACATGATCTAATAATTCATTCAACTGTGGCGTATTTAAAAATTGGTCTTGGATCCAAACATTGGGTATAACTGATAATAATTGTAACCCAAAAAATGCAACAACTATGCCAATAATACCATATAGCAATGCACCAAGGACACCATCAAGCCAGCCTAATAACGGTATGTGTCGAATAACCTTTAAAGACTTAAGTACATAGTGACTAATGGCACCACCCAGTATCAATAAAATACTGAAACTAATGCCTGAAGCTAAAAATTGTGACCCATGACTAACGAGATCTTGTGGTACACTCGTTCGAATAAATTGACCATCCACAAAATTTGATATGAGCGTGCCGAATGGTTTAGAGAACTTAATCGCAATATACCAAACGACAAGCCATAATGCTAGTCGTAATAAACCATTTACCAACCCGTGACGATAGCCAGACAACAACCATGCCGCCACAAATAGTATCGCAATTCCTAATAATATCATAAGTTTGTTGTTCCTTGTTTAAATAGCTTATCTGTTGTACGTGCTTGACTATCATGCTTGGCATCATCAATAATTGACCCAATGGCATTTTTAGGTTCACGTTTTGCAACTGCCTTTTTAGGCTTCTGCGTATTTTGTAATTCGGCCTCTAATGTTGCAATTTTTGCTTGCAATTCATCAATTTCAGCTTGTTTGTAAAGCTGATCAGAAAGTGCATTGAATGTTAATAATACTGTTTGGTCAGCTTGCGATAAATTCGGGGCAACTGTTTTTATTTGAACTAATTGTTTATTGAATAAAGTTTCAGTGGCTTTAAAATGTGGCAAACTAGCATTGCCTGAAATTGTATACTTTTTGCCAGCCAAATTAGCCTTGTAATGCTTTTTTTCGTTTTGAATAGCCATTGTTTTTTCCCTTATTGTATCTAATCAATTATACACTATATTTCCTTTAACCAAAACTGATATACTTAATAGTATGCAAAAAGTCATACAAGTTACACCTTCACAATTACAAAAAATGGTCGCATTTTACACATCAGCTAGTACACCTCACTTACCTAATGGCGCTGTTTTTGCAGCAAAAAACAGTCGTGCATCAATCATTGGCTATAAATCAGGCAAAGTATTGTTTCAAGGATTAGGTTTTGCTCAAGAAGCAGCAATTTGGCAAAATGGCACTGTTTCGACTGCAGCCAAAGTGCTTGGAAAAAAATCAACCACGCCTGGTGTTAATATACCAAACAATTTCTCAAATTGGTCTGTTCTGGGTTCCGACGAGGTTGGCGCAGGTGCCTATTTTGGGCCATTAACAACTGCTGCAGTCTTTGTTGCCAAAGAAAATATCAGTTGGGTACGTCAACTCGGAATTGCGGATTCAAAAACGCTAACTGATGCTAAAATGCGACAAATCGCACCTGACATCATTGCAAAATTACCGCACCACGTTGTTAATTTAATGCCTGAAAAATACAATATTTTGCAGCAAAAAAACAATGTGAATCAAATGAAAGCCATTTCTCATAATTTCGTTTTAGGCAAAGTATTGGACAAAATTTCCCCCACTATGCCTGATGGCATATTAATTGATCAGTTTGCACAAGAAAGCACTTATTTCAAATATTTGCACAATGCTAAACAATCAAAAATTGTACAACAAAATGTCTATTTCACAACTAAAGGTGAACAATATCATCTTAGTGTTGCTGCAGCTTCAATTTTAGCGCGCGTTGTTGAATTAGATGCAATTGACAGCTTAAGCCATGAAGCAGGCATACGTTTGCCTATCGGCGCAGGTAAAGAGGTGGACATTGTGGCTTCTAAATTACTAAAACAAGGCGCTGATTTAAATCATTTTGCTAAATTACATTTTGCTAATACATTAAAAGCAGAAAAATTAAAGCGCTAGCAACTATAATTAAAATTTTTCAACCCAGCTTAACGCAATCATAATAACGGAGGTTTATCATATGTCAATCCTATTTTTAATACCAGTACTGATTTTATTTTTGATTATTTATTTCTTTGCTTTATTATTCACGAATACATTTGGCATCATACCCAGGTTGGTTCTGGCAATTGTTTTAGTTCTTTTAGTATCTTTCATTATTAAAAATTTTTTCGCAGTTATCGGCGTGATTGTTTTAATTTCACTCGCTTTCTGGATTCGAATGAAATTTATCAAAAAACCTACCACTAAACGTCCCCAAGACAAAAATACTTTTGATGGTCAATTTGAAGAAATCAATAAAGATAAATAGTACATCATTGCGGTACACTATTAACTGAATAATCTTTCTGTTTTCATATCAGTAACACCATTTAATCAAAAAATACTAAAGGAGATTAAATTGAAAACTATTAACAAGCAAAAATTAGTTATTGTTGGCGGCACAGGGTTTGTTGGTCAGGGTTTCATCAAGAATTTTTCACCCGACTTATTTGAAATCCATAGTTTATCTCGGCATGCATTTATGCCTAGTAAAAATGACGCAACAATTTACCATGCAGTTGATCTCGAAAAATCTGAACAGTGGCAGGCGATTGTAGCTGATGCTGACTGGGTTATTGATGCCGTGGGTATCTTATTTCCAAATCCTTTAAAACACCAAACGTATCAAAAAAATAGTGTCAACCCTGCTAAATTAGTAATCGATGTCTTGAAAGAAGAAACAAAACCAAACTTTCTTTTTGTCTCAGCAAATACTGGCCCTTTTTTCATGAAACCTTATCTAAGAGCAAAATTAGAAGTCGAATCATTAGCCAAAAAACAATTAAAGAATCGTGCTTTTATGGTATATCCAGGTATTGTTTTTGATAAGGACAGACAATCATCTTATTTACCAGGTATTCTCATTAATAAATTTAAGCGTTTATCATATTTTGATCATCTACGCGCCATTAGTAGAACTGAATTTTCATCAGAGGTTGAACAAATTTTACTTGATAATTCCAGTCCCCTACTAAAGCGAACTGTTACTATTAAATAACCAACTATTATGCCATCATTAGTAACAACCGAAAAAATGACATATTCTTTGTTAAATAAAACAGCATTAACTTCATGCAGGAGTTAATGCTGTTTTAATTTTTTAATTGCTAAAGAACTAGTTCTGGTTTTCGAATTTCGATACGCATTCTTTTATTTTCTGACACTTGATTTCTTAGTAACCTATCGATTAATGATAAATGACTTGACTAGCATATTAAACAGGTATTTCAATTAATGGTATAATATACTAGCATATTACTTGCTAGTATTATGTCACACATGCAATTGGAGGTCGCACATGTTCATGCTTATTATCGATTTTTTTCAATCAATTTTAGGTGCATTTGCTAGTGGAAAAACTTTCCAAGACTACGAAGAGCATAAAAATGATAAAAAAAAGTAGACCGATTATGACACAAAAAATTAAATTATGGCTTATTTTCTCCTCTCTCATACTACTGTTTCTGCTCACAATTTTGCGTTTGATCAGTGGCATCAGTTTACTCACTCAAATTGGATTAACCATTATTTCTATAATATCCCTATTTTTTTCAGTTGATGATATTAAAAATAAAAAATGGTTTGATGCAACAAATATTGGTGGTTTGATTGCCAGTTTAATCATATTATCAACAACTTGGTTTGGAATATAACATACTCATATCATAGTATTCAAAGCATCGAGAATAACCATTAGAAATAACAATAATTAGGCCGTGAGATTATAGCGCAACAACTTTTTGAATTACTAAAGCGCAATATTGATCTTATACGAGTTACGATGTTTTTAGTATCAAAATTTCACCCTGACTAAAAAATCAATTCAGATATTGTTTTTGCAACAATCGTTTTCCTATCAACTTGATTCATATTTTTTGTTAGTTAAGCACACAATAAACGTGTATTGATCCACGTTAAAAGCATTCAGGAGAATGATTATGGACGAAAATAGCACAACTGTACCGACAGAAGTTAAAGGTTGGAACTGGGGCGCCTTTATCTTTAACATTTTTTGGGGCATCGGTAACAAAACTTATTTACCTTTATTATGCCTTATACCTGGTTTTAACTTAATTTGGATGTTTGTATGTGGCTTTAAAGGTAATGAATGGGCATGGAAAGATGGCGACCATAATGACATCGAAACTTTTAAAGCCGTTCAAGCAACATGAAACCGAGCTGGATTAGTATACTTTATCATAACTATAACTTTTATAGTTTTGTATGTCTTAGTTATTGGTGCCATTATTATGTCGATGCCTAATAGCAACAGTTACTAATCATCAAGCACTCACAGAGTGCCTAATTAATTTTTGATTAACAAAAATTACTGTGGACAATTCATGAAAAAAATCAATATGCGACATAAAGGATGGCTAACTTTCAACATTACTAGCATCGTTCTATTTTTAATTAGCAGTATTTTCCTATGGATGCGCGACACCGACGGTGCTGGTGCTGGTGCCATCATGAATAACGAACTACGTTTATTAAACTTGGGTGTTTTGTTCATATTTTTCGTTATAATTTGGCTTATTGAATTTGTTGTGTTCTTAATTGTTAAAAATTTTAAGAAACAATAATAAAATACTTACAGAGTAACGCTCAAAACCAAAAATAAAAAATCCTCCGGCAATTAGCCCGTGGCGTTAAGGTAAAATCATGAAAATAAACAAAACATTATTTAAAACAAGAACGGTAATATTATTAATTATACTCGCAGTGTGGCTTGGTAATGCCCTGCATCTCATTAATAATCAATACTTTGGTTATTTTGTAAGTGTTATGCCCTTTTTTATTTTTGGTCCTATGGTATATGATTCCTATATCAACAAACAAAAAATTTATTTCTGGATTTCTCTTACTGCAATAATTTTAATGACCTTGATTTTTATACAAAACATTTACCGCTTTTATATATTATCACACTGAAAATTTCCCGAAAATTACGTCGGAGGCTTTTATTAGTGCTTGAAATATAATACTGACAAAACGACAACAAAAAAAGTTAACCCACGTGGGTTAACCGACTTAAGTAGATATCTCCGTCGTATACCATGCCCTCATTGACTGCTGATACTTTAGATATACCATAGTGAATTTTAGACTAAAAACAGACAACAAGCTTAAAACGGCTCACAATATGTCTGACAGCGGGGATGAAAGAAAATAAACGTATGAATACCTCAACTATACCTCCCCACTAGATTATTTTGATGATATGATAGCACACTATAACGCTGATAAAGTAAACCTTGAAAAAATTATAGTTGCTGAAATGGCTGGCTCAATATATGATCCTGATGTTGCCTTACCGTCTGACAATACAATCATCAACCCTAACTGTAAAACAAAGTTCTCGCTACCATTTAGAAAGTTTCATGAGCTACAACACTGTCTTAAATGGCGAACAACACAAAACATACGCGTTTAAAATGCTAGCAGATTTTTACTTTGACTAGATCACAGACAGATACAGCAAACTCTATGACTTCATGGCGTACTTTGGTATACCTATGTCGCTTGAGAGTTCTGTTTTGAAGAATATATAACTTTTGGGGGATTTTATGGATTTATTAATAGCTTTTTCAATGGCAGTAAGTGGATTAACATTTTTAATGTCAAGTAAAGACGAAAAAAATAAAAATTACCAGTGGGCAGGAATACTGATGTTAGTGGCAAGTTTCATTAGCTTTCTTACTTACTTTGTTTATAAATAAAAAGCCACCTACTATCAGTAAGCGACTTAAAACGAAAAAATAACTGTTTATCTTAACGAGAACGCCGACTCTGTGTGTCGCTTCCCTATTCAAACAACGGGCGGGGATGTCATTGGTTAATTCATACAAAGGAGAACACATGCTACAAACTGCAGACGTTGTATTAGTTATCGACTTTCAAAATGGTGTATGCAAAGAGCCGAAAAATATTTTTAATCTTCAAGAATGCATAACTGGAATCAATAATCGTATTTCGGCATACCGTGAAACAAACAAGTTCATCATTTTCATTCAACACAATGATGAAGAGTTAATATATGGTCATTCCCTTTGGAAAATTATTCCTGAAATTAATACCCAATCCAATGATTGTTTCGTACAAAAGACACATGCTAATTCTTTTTATCATACTGAATTACGTAAAATTCTTAATGAAAATAATGTTAAAAGCCTCGAAATATGTGGCGCCCAAACAGAGTTTTGTGTCGATACAACAATTAAGATAGCACATGGTTTAGGTTATGACTTACAAATGAAAAAAGGGCTTAGTACGACATTTGACAATGCTTATATGACTGCTCAGAATACCGTAAAGTTTTATGAACATATTTGGAATAATAGGTTTTTAAAACTATTTTGAGGCTGTTGCAACACCCAAAATGTATACACAAGATACCGCTAAACAATGGAGTTTTACTGCTAATGAGAGAAGACATTGTTTCAAACTACTTTAAAATGTGGGTGGATAGAGACTTCACAAACCTAGATAATATATTTTGTGATCGTATCTACTATCGAGAATGTTATGGTGCCACTTATGTTGGTTTGGATGAAATTCATATGTGGATTAACGACATGTTACTTAAGCAAACTGTTCTGAAATGGGAAATAAAAAATTGCTACAATCTTGATAATTCAACTATTTTTGTAGAATGGATTTTTCAAGCAAAAGAAGCAAACACATATGTATTTGATGGTATATCAACAATTAAATTTCACAATAATAAAATTATATCCATTGAAGAGTATGAGACAAAGCACAACACATTTAGACCATACAAGATTCAAAACCGCTAAATCATCAATTATAAGCACTCACAGAGTGCGTACATACGTGCCAAGCGTTCACGTTAAAAAGCTCAATTCTAACGCGAAATACTACTTCACATATGTAAAACAGGTCGAAATCGACCTGTTTATAAGGTTGTTGATAAACATGTGTATAACTAACAATGAGGTTTCTATGGTTAACAAAGAAGAAATACACCCAAACGGTATGCCAATAAGCATTATAAATAATGGTCAAGATGGTACTAATGATTTTATGAGTTTGACCGACATTGCCAAGACGAAAAATCCAGACGCCCCTACCGATATAATAAAAAATTGGTTACGTGCTAAATCTACCATTGAATTTTTGGGTCTCTGGGAACAAATGAATAACAATGATTTCAATATAGAAAAATTTTCTCAATTTAAAAATGATGCAGGATCAAATGCTTTTGTCATGTCTTCCTCAAAATGGATAAAAGATACTAACGCAAGGGGTATTATTGCTCGATCAGGGATAGGAGGTGGAACATTTGCTCATACCGATATAGCATTTGAGTTTGCTTCTTGGATTTCACCAGAGTTTCGTCTATACCTAATAAAAGATTATCAACAATTAAAGCTTAGTGACGCTAACAGACTAAGTGTAGAATGGAACTTAAATCGTGAGCTAAGTAGACTTAATTATCAACTCCATACAGAGGCAATAAAAGAAAATTTATTACCCGATACAAATACACAAAAACAAAATGGGTGGCGCTTTGCCAGTGAAGCAGATCGTTTAAATGTTGCAATATTTGGATTAACAGCAAAGCAATGGAAACAAAAAAATCCTACTAAAAAAGGCAACATGCGTGATAATGCAACCAAAACACAACTATTGGTCTTGGTTAACATTGAAAGTATGAATGCTGAATTAATAAAATCAGGTGTTTCACAACAACAAAGGACTCAGCTGTTAAATACTATGGCCACACAACAGTTAGCTACATTTGCTAAAAATCAAAAAAGATTGCAAAAGTTTGAAAATGATAGCAATTTGTTAGAATAATTTATACATTTAGGTATGTTTCTAGTAGTAAGTTCCCATAAGTTAATAAAATAAAACGTTTGCTGAACTGAACCCCCCCTGAGTTTAATTTGCTCCAACTCAGGGGGTTCAGTTCAGCTATAGCATTTATTGTGACTATTTTAGTTCTCGGCACATTATCATCATTTAGTGTGGAATGGATACGTGGTGTGTCGATAGGCGACATATATGGCACGTTTAATTTACCACCACTAGTACCACCGAAATGGCTTTTTGGTCCAGCATGGGGCTTACTCTATATTTTACTTGGCATTTATTGTGCTAACCTGAGTTTTGTGAAAAATAATCGACGTGCACTCTATACCTATATGTACGTGCTAGCATTAAATATATTTTGGACCGTCGTATTCTTCTCGTTTTCAAATTTTCTGTTAGCTACACTAATGATCGTGGCAATGGATATTTTAGTTATTGCCATTATCTGGATAGATAAGCGACCCATTAAACTACTATTAGTCCCTTACTTGTTATGGTTGTTATTCGCTACATATCTATCAGTTTCTGTACTTATTTTAAACTAATTTTGCTAACTTAACTTGTAACACAATAAAACCACGATCCAGTTTAATCTAGGTCGTGGCTTTTATTGTGTCTGTTTTAAAGTCATGGAAGGCGTTTTAAGCTTTGTTAGTTATTCATGGTAAAATACACTATTTTGTATTTAACGTTCAAATTTAGCCTGTTATTTCTTTGCTGTGAGCCTATCAATTCATATGCAGGGATGAAACTACCAAAAGTAATTTTTCATATTAGTTTTACTTAAAAATGTAGCTCTTACTTTAATTAACGTTTTAAACGAACTTAAATCAATTACACTAAGATAAGCCAATTACCCTCAACTTTATACATTAACTTCTAATCCAACGCCAACTTCTTCAACAGCAATAAATTGATTTATATATGCCTTTGCTTTAAAAGAGACACAGTGGCTAGGATATAAGTGGGTAATATTGTTATTTTGGAAATATTCAACAGTTTTTTCTAATCGCTCATCTAAGTCAAATAAATGAAAGCCACCAATAATACCCAGTATTTTATTGTTCCCTGTAACTTTTTTTGCATGCTCACAAATATTGGAAATACCACTATGGGAACATCCTGTGATAATAAATAAGCCTTCTTTAGTTTCATAAGCCATTGCTGTATCATCCATTACATAGTCATCTTGCCATTGGTTATTTACAAAATTTTCTCCTATCGCTTCACGTTTTTCAAAGTCAGTATACTGGCCAATTTCTCCTAAATACCATAATTTATTTGTTAGTTTAACAGGTTCTTTTTGTAAATTTAAATCAAATTTGTTCTCTACCCAATCTATATTTTTTGGTGCGCCAATATCCAATTCTTCAAAACGTTTTGAGTTCAAAAAAAGTGGATGTGCATAAACTAGCTTACCAAAAAGTCCTGATAACTCTGGTAGAAAACTCATACCACGTGTATGGTCGTTATGACCGTGTGAAAACACAATTTTAGTGACGTCATCTAAATTAATACCTTTAGTTTGTGAATTCTTCAAAAATATGTCACTATATCCCATATCAAAAAGTATTTTTTCATCTTCATTTTCAATCATCATAGATAAAGCAGGTTCACCAAAATAATATTCATCAATGAATGTGTTATTATCTACTAAAATAGTTATCTTCATTACTTTTTTCCAATCTTTTATCTTTGATACCTTACTATACAGATTAAAAAAAGCTTTTAAAGTGTAAACCAGTAAACTTAATATATTCTAAAAATTAGCAGGTATGACTTTACCACATGTAACATCAAAATCGACAAGCCTATTTGAATGTTTGTGGTACCCCTAAACAGCTATTTTTGGTTAGCAATGCTTTTATATCAACGTTTAATGTTTAAAATAGCCCATGTAAAAAGTTTTGATTTCGACATTTGCAGAAAACGAGGACGCCACTTAGTGACGCTCTCTCCAAACAACATAGGGTGGGGGTATTTTTATAGTTGATCACTATAATTGTGACGACTAAGCATACAACCGCTCCTGTGGTCGTTCTAAACGGCTCACTAATACATTCAATTCTTTATTTAACGCCATAATTTGGCTTGTTGGCGCTACGACATTATAAAACTCTATAAATGGCTTGTTCTCTTTGTACTTGCTGACGTACATATCTTTAAGCTCTGGTGTTAACTGTTCGCAGAATTTATCTAGCACTCTCTTAATCTCTTGAATAAAATTTGCATTCTCACGTCTATATTGGTTAATGATTTCTGGTTGTTGTTCAATCAGCTCACACTCTAAGTCTACCGATCCTCTAAAATAACGTTGTAATATTGCTCGATTAGTCCATGTACTTGTCATAGTTTGCTCTCCAATTTAGTGTGATATCAATATTATACTATTTATGTACCACATTTTTATTAATGTGTTATTTTGTACCTTTTATGCAAATAAAAAACGGCTTAAACGCCGTTACACTGCTTACTTGCTTATTTAAAATGTTTCCCAAAAAGTTTCCCATTTTGTGTGAAATGCTATGAAATACAGTGCAACGTTTTTCATAAGAAAAGGCGCTACATCAAGTTTTTTGAAACCTGATGCAACGCCATGAAATGCTTAGTGGAGCCGAGGGGAGTCGAACCCCTGTCCAAACCACCCGGTACATAAACTTCTACGCTTATAGTGTTGTCATTTAAATTTCATGATATGTTACGCCACAACACAAGGCTGCTACACATCACTAACCTGATTATTTTGACAAATATGTTCCAGATGTAAGCACATTTGCGATCTGACCTTTTATGACCTAATCCCAGATGTCAGCAACCAAGATTAAGTTACGCTTCACTGGTTTTTAGGCAGCGATTGCGAAAGAGTTTTCGTTTTTTGCAGTTAAAATGTCTGCCCGTTTTAACGCCCGGATGGCGAAACGCAGTCCATGCCCTAAGCAACCTGTCGAATTCCAAAAAACGACCCCAAAATATGATACTGCCATATAACAATTTTTTTATTAACTCATAAATAAAAAAGTTATCGACAACTGTCAATAACTAATTATACCATATTAAAACGCTCTAAAACGTGCACGTCTTTTTTTGATCAAATCTTGAGGTGATAAAGTATTTAACTGCTTAAATTCATCATCCAAACGTTTACGCATTAAGTTAAACACGCGTGCATGGCTACGTGATTCTGGAATGATATATTCAATGACTTGTTTAGCTAACAAATCCTTTGGCGTTAACCCCATAACCGCTGCTGCTTCATCAGAGCGTTTACTATCTTTCCATAAAATGGAAGCAAACCCTTCTGGAGACAAAATTGAATACGTTGCATTTTGAAACATCCATACTTGGTCACTTGTTGCTAGGGCTAATGCCCCTCCTGAACCACCTTCACCATATATAATCGCAATCATTGGTACAGTGAGCTTCATAGACTCCAAAATAGATTTTGCAATGGCCTCACCTTGCCCTTGTGCCTCTGCTGTCTTTCCAGGAAAAGCACCGGGTGTGTTGATAAACGTGATAATTGGCCGATGGAATTTGTTAGCCTGTTGCATTAAACGTTGTGCTTTTCGATAACCCCATGGTTCTGGTGAACCATTACGTTTACTTAATTTATCATGAATATCAATACCCTTATCAATTGCAATTACCGTGACGGGTGTACCATTTAGTGCAGCAATTCCACCTATTACGGACATATCATCGCCACTTAAACGATCACCATGTAATTCCACAAAATCTGTAAAAATCCCGTCAATTATTTCACGTGCTAAAAAGCGATCTTCTCGAGATCTTTTAACAACTTCTGCAGGCGTTAATTCATGTTTAAAGAGATTCAATCCAATATTTACCATGTTAAACCTCCGTCACATGATGCAGTTTCACTATTTTTGCAATTGTTTGGCTCAGTTCTGGACGTGGTACAATTTGATCCACAAAACCATTTGCCATCAATGTCTCTACGCGTTGAAAATCTTTCGGTAATTTTTCATGAATAGTTGATTCAATCACACGAGCACCAGCAAACCCAACTAATGCGTGTGGCTCAGCTAAAGTAATATCGCCTTGCATAGCAAAACTGGCTGTGACACCGCCTGTTGTAGGATCAGTTAAGACAACAAGGTATAATAACCCAGCCTCTTGATGTGCTGCAACAGCTGCGGAAACTTTTGCCATTTGCATAAGCGAGTTAATACCCTCTTGCATTCGTGCACCACCAGATGCGGTAAATAACACCACAGGCAAGAAATTTTCAGTAGCATATTCAAAGAGACGTGTGATCTTTTCACCTGTCATTGAACCAAGAGATCCCATCATGAAGTATGAATCCATAACACCTAGTGCTACTTTTTCATCTTTAATTTTTGCGACCCCTGTTAAGACTGATTCCCCCAATCCTGTTTGAGATTTAGCTCGTGCAAGTTTGTCGGCATACCCAGGAAAATCCGGATTCATCATTTCAATTTCTGAATCCATTTCTTCAAATGATTCTGTCAAAAGTTCAACACGTTCTCGCGCCTGAAGACGAAATCCATAACCACAGTGGTCACACACACGAAAAGCCCCAAGTTGTTTATTATACATTTGCACACCACAATACGGGCAAGCTAGAAATAAACCATCCGGTATGCGATCATTGACTGACGCATCTCGCTTAATTTTTGAGGTTGATTTTTGATTATTATATAAATCCATATTGTAAAGTGCGCTCACTCATTGAAACACCGATTATTCATATCTCATGCCATTTATAACTTTAAAAATGACAATATACTCAATCAGTAGTAAGCACAAGCCTCCTCTTCATTTTCATAAAATATTTTCTGCGCTGAATATAACAATACCGCATATGTTTGCCATACGCGGTATTGTGCTTCACTCACTTTTGGGTAAACTTTCTATCCATCGTGGTAAAAATTCACTTTCTAGATAACGCGTATCAAATTCCCCACGTTGTACTTGGGGGTCATCTAACAATGCTTTTTGAAAATTACGACTGGTATCCACACCACGTATAACTGTTTCATCTATAATACGTTTTATTTTAGCCATAGCTTGCGAACGATCAGCAGCATGTACAATTAATTTTCCAATCATTGAATCATAAAACGGTTGAATTTTATCGCCTGTAAATAACGCTGAGTCAATTCTAATACCAGGACCACCTGTAGGAAGAAAAGCAAAGTCAACCGTTCCAGCACTAGGTGCAAAGTGTCTTTCCGGCTGTTCTGCAGTCAAACGAACTTCGATAGAATGGCCATTCACTTTTACATCGTCTTGTGAAACAGGTAGATCTTCGCCAGCAGCAACTGAAACTTGTAACTTAATCAAATCCAATCCTGTTACCATCTCGGATACTGGATGTTCCACTTGAATACGCGTATTCATTTCCATGAAGTAAAATGAACCATCACGATCCTGTAAAAATTCAATTGTCCCAGTATTAACATAACGTAATGCTTTAGCAGCGCGCGTCACAATATCACCTAAATGTGCACGCATTTCTGGCGTTACACCAGTTGCTGGTGATTCTTCCAAAACTTTTTGGTTATTTCGTTGCAAAGAACAGTTTCGTTCTGGCAAATAGATGACATGCCCATTTTCATCACGAAAGACCTGCATTTCAATATGTCGCACACGTTCCATGACTTTTTCGATATACATATGATCGTCGCCAAAAGATGACCGTGCTTCATTCTGCGCGTCGTCAAATTTGTCAGACAATTCATCTTCACCATACACAAATCGCATACCCTTACCACCACCACCAGCTGCTGCTTTAAGCAGTAATGGGTAACCAATACGGTTAGCAACTTCTTTTGCTTCAGTAAAATTACGGATAAAACCCTCTGATCCAGGAATTACTGGAACATTGGCACGACGCATCTCTTCACGAGCATTAGCTTTGTTTCCCATTAATTCGATTGTTTCTGGTCGTGGGCCAATCCATTTTATGCCAACTTCACCAACCATTTCAGCAAACAATGAGTTTTCTGCAAGGAAACCATAGCCTGGATGAATCGCTTCTGCACCTGAAAGTAATGCTGCACTTAAGATGTTTTTCATATTAAGATATGAATCTTTTGGTCTAGGGCCGCCTACCGAAATTGCCTCATCAGCAATTTGAACATGTAAACTATCTTTATCAGCTGTTGAATAAATAGCAACCGATGCGATACCCATTTCTTTTAATGTGCGGATAATGCGAACGGCTATTTCGCCACGATTCGCAACCAATACTTTTTTAAACACTACTAATCTCCAATAATAAATGTCAGTTCAGCTGTGGTAGCTTTTTTATCACCAATCCATACGATACCTTTACCGGTACCAATTGGGCCACGTAAACGTTCAATAGTTACTTCCAATCGTAATCGGTCGCCAGGGCGTACCATTTGACGATAGCGCGCTTTTTTAATACCGCCAAAATAAGCTGTCTTTCCTTTGTACTCCGGTAATGATAATAAGGCTACAGCACCTGTTTGTGCTAATGCTTCAACAGTTAATGCACCTGGAAAAGTTGGATTTCCTGGGAAATGGCCTTGAAAAATCTCTTCATTGATTGTGACATTTTTATAAGCAACTGCTCTTTGACCAGGTACTAATTCTTCAACGGTATCCAGCATTAACATTGGATAGCGGTGCGGAATAATTTCCATAATTTGTTGGGTATTTAAAATGCTCATTAGTTTTGCTAGAGCATACAATTATATAATATTGTATGCTTTTCCTCCTATTCAGGTATGTACGCGGAAAATCCGCATGTATTAATCAGGTACGATAATATATAATGGCTTATTGTAGTCTACCACTTCTTCATTTTCAACCAAAATTTCAGACACAGTACCTGCAACATCACTATGAATTTCAGTCATTAGTTTCATTGCTTCAATAACCGCAACTGTCTCACCAACAGATACTTTATCTCCAACTGCTTTAAACATCGGTGCATCTGGTTTAGGTTGTAAATATACCGTGCCAACCATTGGCGCAACAATTTCTGTGCCAACCTTAGCTGGTTTAGCTAAGGGATGTTCTGCTATTTCTGATGTAGCCGTTTGTTCTTGCACTTGTGTTTGTGCAGGGGCTGCCGGTGTATTAACAACTGTTGTATGATCATTTTTTGATAGCAGCAAACTAAAATCGCCATCATCAATTTTAAATTCACGCAATGAACTATTTTCTAAATCCGACATTAAACTACGGATTTCATCGATATTTAAACTCATGATTTAAGCCTCTTCATGCCATTTCTTGAAAATAACAGCCGCGTTATGACCACCAAAGCCATAATTTGCACTCAACACATATTCGGGTGCTTGCTTCTGTGTGGCCTTAGTTACCAAATTAATGACTTTAGTGTCTTCATCTTGCTCGTCATTACCAACGTTAACTGGTAATTCGCCACGAACAAGTGAACCAACTGATATTAAGGCTTCAATTGCGCCAGCTGCACCCAATAGATGACCGGTCATACCCTTTGTTGATGATACTGGTAGTGTATTTTCACCAAAGACAGTTGCTATGGCATGTGCTTCTCCAGAATCATTAGCGCCAGTTGCTGTACCATGTGCGTTAATATATGAAATTTTTTCTGCTGGTAAGTTTGCATCTTGTAGCGCATCAACCATTGCTCGTGCAGCACCTTCGCCATCAGGTGAAGGCGAAGTCATATGATAAGCATCAGATGATGAGCCATAACCTACTAATTCAGCTAATATGTTAGCACCGCGTGCTTGTGCATGTTCCAAACTTTCAATAACCAAAATACCAGAACCTTCACCAAGAACAAATCCATGACGATTTTTATCAAATGGCTTTGAAGCTTGTGCTGGATCTTCCTCTTTTGACAAAGCAGTTAATGCCGCAAAACCAGCAATACCAATCTCGTTAACTGTTGCCTCTGCACCACCGGTTAGCATAACGTCTGCTTTACCAGATTGAATACGCCAGAATGCCTCACCGATAGCATTAGTTGCTGAAGCACAGGCTGTAACAATGGTATAATTAACCCCTTTTGCACCAAAGCGTAATGACACATTACCAGAGACCATATTCGGAATTGATTCTGGTACAAACAATGGGCTAACACGTTGTGGTCCCTTATCATGCATCTTAATTACTTGCTCTTGAATCGTTGTTAAACCACCAATACCATTACCCAAGATAACACCAAAACGATTTGGGTCTGCAACAGTTGTTGGATTTTCTGAACCTGCTGCCGACTTTAAACCAGCATTTTCTAAAGCTTGATCAGCTGCATCAACAGCATATTGGGAAAATAAATCCATTTTACGTGCATCGCGTTTACCAACACGTTGTGCTGGATCAAATCCATCAACTTGCCCAGCTACTGTAATGCCAGTTTCTGACGCATCAAACTTAGTGATGGGTTTGATACCAATTTTTTCATTAAAAATACCATTCAAAAATGTTTCTGTATCATTACCAAGCGGTGTAACTGCACCAAGACCTGTAATTACTACTCGTGACATGTGATTCTCCTTTAATTAAATATATAGCCCGCCATCAATACTGAGGGTTTGTCCTGTGATATAGGCACTTCCAGCCAAGAATAATGCAGCTTCGGCAATTTCATTAGCTTCACCAAATCGAGATAATGGGATATTTTCTAAAATTTTAGCCTGTGTCTCTTCTGATAATACATTGGTCATGTCAGACACAATCATACCAGGAGCAATAGCATTAACACGAATACCCCGACGAGCGCCTTCTTTAGCCAAGCTCTTAGTCAAACCAATAATGCCAGCTTTTGAAGCTGCATAATTAATCTGTCCCATATTACCCATTAACCCAACAACTGAACTCAAATTAATAATTGCCCCATGTTTTTGGCGAATCATTTTTTTGAACACAGGTTGTGTCACATTAAACGTACCATTCAAATTAACATTAACAACTTCTGCAAAATCATTTGGCGCCATAGCCATGGCCAATTGATCCTTCGTAATGCCAGCATTGTTAATTAACACATCAACACCAGCAAAATTTTCTTGCTTATAAAGTGCTTTCAAACTTGCTTCTGCTGCTTCTGCATCTGCAATATCAAATTGTAGAATTTGAGGTTTTTGTTTGAAATCTGCGTAAATAGCTGGTTTTATTTCTGAACGTGCATGTAAAATGACATGCGCACCGGCTGCATCAAACGCTTTAGCAATTGCTAAGCCAATGCCACGTGAAGAACCAGTTACCAATACAGTTTGGTTTGTAAAATCCATCATCATTAAATGCTTTCTCCTTCTGCTAACAACATCTCTTTGACCATGTTAAAGCTTTCTAAATCACTAATCGCATATCGCTTCACATCTTTTGGTGCGATTTTCTTAGCGAATTTGATCAAGGTATCAGCTGGACCCACTTCTAAGAATGTATCAACACCTAGATCTAACATATTTTGCATGGCTTGCGCAAAATATGTTGGTGAAATAATTTGTTTAGTTAATGTGTCAAACAACGTTTCTTTTGTAAATTGCTTCCCTGTTGTATTTGAATACACAGGATATTGCATATCGTTAAATGTTTCGTCTGACAAGCGTTCTGTCAACTGTGTTGCGGCATCAGTCAGTAGTGGCGTATGAAATGCGCCAGATACAGGTAACTCTACCATTCGTTGTATACCTGCTTCAGATAACGCAGTCATCGCAATATCAACATCCTCTGATACGCCGCCAATAACCAGCTGAGCAAAGGTATTGTAATTAGCTGGATAGACATGCTTACCTTCTGCTTGTAATGTTGATAAAACATCTGTAACAAGCTGCTGCTTATCTCCCATTACGGCAACCATTTTACCGGGATTTGCATCGCCAACAGTTTGCATGTATTGACCACGATCTTTAATAATAGCAACCGCTTGATCAAAGTTTAATGCGCCACTAGCTGATAATGCAGAATACTCACCCAAACTTAATCCAAGTCCCGCTACTGGTGTTGGTAATGCGTCACCTAATGCCTTAATTATCGCATAACTCATTGTTAAAATAGCAGGTTGTGCATATGATGTTTGTTTAATTTTCACGTCATCATTTGCTACTTCTTGTAAATCATAACCTAAGATCTTAGACGCTTGATCAACTGTCGCTTTATATTCTGGTATGTTTTGATATAAATCAAGTCCCATACCAGCTTTTTGTGCCCCTTGGCCACTAAATAAAATTCCCAGTTTCATATTGCTAAACCCCACCTATTATCTCACTATAGTCACACCAACAACAATTGGTTGACATTACAAAGTTGTATTATCAATACCCATCACATCGGTTGCTTGTTTCCAAATATCTGACAAAATATCTGCTGCTGGCTTTTCGTCTTGAATCAATCCTGATATTTGACCAGCCATAAACGCACCACCATTTTTGTCACCCTCTTGAACTGCACGACGCAATGTGCCTGATTCAAGCTTTTCCATTGCGGCTGCATCTGGCTTTTCTTTTTGTAATTCGTCCACTTCATTTCGAACGAAACTTTTTGCCATTTTATTTTTCAAAACACGTGCACGATTACCCAATATATTACCAGTAACAATCGTATCAATATCTTTGGCCTTAATAATTTTAGCCTTGTAATTTGGATGAACTTCAGATTCAGTTGCTGTTAAGAATCGTGTTCCCATCTGCGCACCGGCCGCACCTAACATGAATGCTGCAGCAACGCCACGGCCATCACCAATACCACCAGCCGCAATCACTGGAATATTCACAGCATCGACAACTTGTGGTACAAGTGTCATTGTCGTTAGCATGCCAATGTGTCCACCAGACTCCATACCCTCAGCAATAACAGCATCAACGCCTTTTTTCTCCATCATTTGTGCTAATGAAACCGAAGGTACAACTGGCATAACAATGATTCCAGCTGCGTGTAATTCTGCCAAAAATGGTGAAGGATCTCCAGCACCAGTTGCTACAACAGCGACGCCTTCTTCAATGATAACGTCAAAAACTTCGCGAATATGGCGACTCAACAACATCACATTAACACCAAAAGGCTTGTCAGTTAATGATTTGACACGTTTGATTTCCCGACGAACATCTTCACCATGCCAGTAACCTGTACCGATGAATCCTAAGCCACCAGCTTCGGAAACTGCTGCTGCTAAAACGCCAGTTCCTGCCCATGTCATACCGCCTTCAACGATTGGATATTTCATTCCCAATTTTTTAAAAAGCGGGTTATTTACAATTACTGCCATTATATTTTCCTTTAAATTAACTATGTACGTGACCATAAACTGATCACTTGTAACATTTATGCTGCTAATTGTTCCTTAACCTTGTCAACCAAGTCTTGTGTTGTCTTGATATCTTCGGCAACAGCCAACTTAATGTCAAAATCGTCTTCAACGCGGTTCAAAACTTCAAATAAGTCCAATGAATCAGCATCAATATCGTTTGTTAAGTCTGTTGTCAAACTCACTTCATTTTCTTCTAAATCAAACTGATCTACTAATATTTCCTTAACTTTGTCAAAAATTTCTGTGTCTGTCATGATTCTATTCTCCTGATATCTGTTTTATGTATTTTCGTTAGATTTTTACGGTGCAGCCGTCTACACCGGTTTTTAAATTTTCCAAATTTGAGCGCCGACAGTTAGACCGCCGCCAAAGCCAACAAAAGCAATTGTTTGACCAGCATGAACCTTGCCAGATACAACTAATTCATCAAATAATAAGCCGATACTTGCTGCACTCGTATTACCATTTTCGACCATATTAGTCGGGAACTTATCCGCAGGTTGTCCAAAGCGTTTAGCAATTGATGTCACAATTCTAGCATTAGCTTGATGCAGTAAATAATAATCCACATCATCAGCTGCAACGTCTGCTTTTTCTAAAGCATCTTGTAACACATCGGGCACTTCACGAGTAGCAAAGTTATAAACTTCACGGCCGTTTTGATGGAAATATGGGTCAACTGGACTAATTTCTCCAGCAAAAGGATTTTTATTAGCAAATTGACCTGCTACTAAATTATCCCCCTTATTACCATACGTACGCATTTGTTCGCCAAGTAGCCCAATATTTTCTGTTGTTGTCTCAACAAGCACACCGGCTGCGCCATCGCCAAACAGTACTGCTGTTGTACGATCTTGCCAGTCTACTAATTTTGATAACACTTCTGACCCAATAACAAGCCCACGTCGATATCGTGTTGATATGAGACTGGTAGCGACACTCAAACCATAGACAAACCCTGAGCATGCAGCACTTAGGTCAAAAGCAAAAGCATTATTGGCCCCAATTGCCCCCTGAACTATTGCTGCGGTGCTTGGTGACAAACTGTCAGGCGACATCGTACTAACAATAATAAAATCTAAACTATCTGCTGCAATACCTGACTTGTCTAATAATTGTTTAGCTACTGAGGTAGCTAAATCGCTTGTATTTTCAGTTGTCACAATATGGCGTTTATGGATACCCGTTCTACTAAATATCCAATCATCATTCGTATCCATAATGTGACTTAATTCTTGATTGGTTACTTGGTGTTCTGGTAATTGCCGTGCTGAGGCTACAATCTTTAAATGTTCCATGGCTCCCCCTTAATGTTTCGTACGTTCCTAAGATAACTCACCAAATTATGAATGGCACGTCTCACCGTTTGGATTTCACTTTCTTGCATATCTTTTAACAAATTATGCGTCAAATCTCGATGAAACTCTTGATGGGCACGATAAACAACACGGCCCTTATGTGTCAAACCTAAACGCACAACACGTCGATCTTTGTCTGAGCGTCTTCGCTCAATATATCCCTTATCAACAAGCCTATCAATAGCTGTTGTCATTGCGCTAGGGGTTAAATGAATCATCTTAGCAACTTGTGATGCACTTTTTTCAGAATACATCGAGATGGCGTCAATTGTATGCATATCTTTTAATGTAATATCAGAAAAATAACTTTGCTTTAAAGCGGCTTCTTCAATCCACATCACATTATTAAACACGACAACAAGCTCATCATTTAATTCTTCGAAATACGGTGTTGATGTGTCATTCATCTGTTTTATCTGGAGAAACGACAAACATCAGTTCTGCGGATGTCGCTGTCTTCCCATCAACTTTAGCTTCAACAATCACGCTCCCCATATTCGCACGTAATTTACCAAAAGTGACATGTAACTTCAATACATCACCAGGTACAACCATTTTTTTAAATTTGGCATTATCAATGCCTGTCATATAAGCTGTTTTACCTTTAAATTGTGGTGATGATAAAATTAATATTGACGCTGCTTGTGCCAATGATTCAATAATTAATACACCAGGCATCACAGGATTTCCTGGGAAATGCCCTTGGAAAAATTGCTCGTTGATTGTCACGTTTTTAACCGCAACTATTGATTCGTCTGGTACCATTTCTTCAACATAATCCATGTAAAGAATGGGATAACGATTTGGGATAAGATCCATAATTTCTGTTGTTGTTAGAACTGGCATAATTTGTAAGCGTGATTAGTGACCTTATAAATAGGATAATTATAAATCACAACACACATTTCCTTTCGTCTAATACTTCGACTATCGAAATATATAATAACAAAATTATCTCATGATTTATTTCGATAGTCAAACTAAATTGTCGTAAAATAAAAAAATACTGTCGCCAGTATCTTAAAAGTCTAATATAATAAGATGATTTTGCCACTCTGTTATAAAATCATCACTCACCCACTCATGCACACGTGTTGTGTTGTACCCTACTGCAGCATTGTAGTATATGTTATTGCCGACTTTTAATGGCGCGGGATGTAAGTGTAAATGTCCCGTAACTGTCGCAATAGTATAAGAATTATCTAAAATTTCGCCGATTCTATGACTGCCTAAAAGTGCATTGGCCATGTCCAAGCGTGATGCGCCATTTGGAAAGCGTTTAATGTAATCACTACGTGGCACAAAGTGTGACACAACAACGGTTTGTTTATGGTCAGCTGCATCTAATTGTTTTTGTAACTGTCCCATATTACGATTAAAACGTTCTTTATCTGAAACAGGTTGCTTAATCCGTCGATCATACCAAAATGCATTTTTAAATTGCTGAATTTGTTGTTCAGTATAGTCGTCACCAACAAAATCATAGTTATACCAACCATTGTTAGCAATCAATCGCACTGTAGGTGTCAAATCAATAAACTTATTATGAAAATAAAGTGGATCAATATCACTTTCTAATTCATCATAGGTGACGCCATTTCCCATATCATGATTACCGGCAATGAATCGAATGATCATTTTATCGCCCAATGCATCTTGCATATCACGTGCAAATGATAATGATTTTTGAAAATCATTAAACAAATCGCCGGCAATAACATAAATATCAACAGATTGGTTCAATAAATAAAGTGCCTGTACATGCATAGCACGTTTGACATCAATCTTATTTAAGTCAAAATGATTGTCTGATGAAAATGCAACTTTCACTGTTGGAACCTCTTTCCACATAGATAAATAAAGTATAGCATATTTTATTAAAAAAAGATTGCCACTAAAAAAGCCTGCCGAAGCAGGTTTTTATTTTAGTATAGCTTTATATTTTTTACAATGTCGCGAAGTGCAACAATGTACGGATCATGTTTGAAGTGAAACCATATTCATTGTCATACCAAGCAGAGATTTTAACCAATTGTGAACCGTTACCAGTAGTGATTTCAGTTTGTGTTGGGTCAAATACTGTACCATGTGTGTCGCCAATGATATCTGTTGATACCAAACCATCACCATTATATCCAAATGATTCTGATTCGTACTTCTTCATTGCTGCGTTCACTTCATCAACAGTTACTTCTTTGTCCAAAGTTGCTGTCAATTCAGTTACTGAACCATCGATAACAGGTACACGGAATGCGTGTCCTTGCAAACGACCATCCAATTCAGGGATAACCAAGCCGATAGCCTTGGCAGCACCTGATGAATGTGGCAAAGTTGTGTTTGCAGCAGCGCGGTTTTGTTGGCGCTTAGCAAATCCTGACTTAGGTGCATCTTGCAAAGCTTGAGAAGCTGTGTACGCATGCACTGTTGTCATTGTTCCAGCTTTAACACCGAATTCCTTGTTCAATGCATTAGCCATTGGTGCTAATGATTGCGTTGTGCATGAACCAGCGGAAACAATTGTGTCATCTGCAGTCAAGATGTCTTGGTTAACACCATAGACAACTGTAGGAACAGCACCGGCTGGTGCTGAAACCAATACCTTCTTAGCACCAGCATCCAAATGAGCTTGTGACTTTTCGGCTGACGTATAGAAACCTGTTGCTTCTAATACATAGTCAACACCATCGTTAGCAACCCACTTCAAGTCTGCAGCATTACGTTCTGCATAAACTGAGTAGTGCTTACCATTAACGATGATACCAGTATCATCTGATGAAACTTCAGCGTTCAAAGTACCGTGAATTGAGTCATACTTCAACAGGTATGCCAACATATCAGGGCTAGTCAAATCGTTGATTGCAACAACTTCAATATCTGAAGCCTTGTCTGATAATTCAAGAATACGACGGAAGGCCAAACGGCCAATACGTCCAAATCCGTTAATACCAATCTTAACAGTCATGTGTATAGATCCTCCAAAGATTTTGTTTTTGACTTTTGTCAACAACCATATTATAGCACAAAGTTAATGCTTGAGCGAACGCACGTGATTGCTTTTTTTTAAAATCACACTTGCAAAATTACAA
Source organism: Leuconostoc inhae (assembly GCF_019656015.1). Taxonomy (GTDB): domain Bacteria; phylum Bacillota; class Bacilli; order Lactobacillales; family Lactobacillaceae; genus Leuconostoc; species Leuconostoc inhae_A. The sequence continues at coordinate 113,891 of NZ_BPKW01000006.1, forward strand.
CGGATATGCCTAATCAATCAACGTTTTTGTTACACATCAATTGTTTAAAAGCCGCTATTAAGCGACGAAATAACATTCATCTTTGTGATTGATCTAACATTATTTTATAACAACTTTATTCAATACCCGAACCAGGTTCGATTGAATCCGGCAAAATAGTCACCGTCACAATATCATTTTTTTCAGCTGATAAAATCATGCCTTCTGATAATTCACCAGCCATTTTACGTGGCTTCATATTAGCCACAATAGCAACCGTCTTACCAACTAACGTGGCAGGATCAGCGTACCATTTACGAATACCTGATAGAATTTGTCGTGGTTTACCTGAACCATCATCAAGTGTGAATTTAAGTAACTTTTCTGATTTTTCAACAATTTCACCAGCGACAATTTTAGCAGCCAAAATTTCAACTTTAGCAAAATCGTCATAGACAATGAGTTCACGCGCAGGTTCGTCTGTTACAGCAGTTTTCTTAGCCTCTTCTTTAACAGCGCGGCCCTTACCCTTTGTATCTTTTGACACCAAACTCGAAATAAAGCTCACCTCTTCTGCAACATCTTGACGTGGGAAAATAGGTTCGCCTTTTTTAGCGACTGTCCCACCAGTTGGTAACTTGCCGAACGTTAATCCAGCAATGCGCACACCATTTTCTGGATACTCAAAGCCAAGTTGTTCGTAAATTTTCTTAGGTGCTTTGGTCAAAACAGGTTGCAATAAGACAGCGACAACACGTAATGCTCCTGCTAAATGTGCCATGACATTTGATAAGACAACTTTTTGCGTGTCATCTTTGGCCAAAACCCATGGTTGGGTTTCATCGATATATTTATTAGCGCGTCGAATAATTGTCCATATATTTTCTAATGCATCGGCAGTTCGCATATCTTGGAAATTTTTATGATAATCGGTAATGGCGTCCTCTACTGTACGCACCAAATCTTCATCAAAGTCAGTCTTACCAGTTCGCAATTCTGGAATAACACCGTTTTCATACTTATTAATCATCGCCACTGTACGGTTGAGTAAGTTACCTAAATCGTTAGCTAAATCAAAGTTAACACGTGCAACAAAGTCTTCGGGTGTAAATACCCCGTCGTTACCAAACGGCATGGCACGTAGCAAGTAGTATCTCACAGCATCTAAACCATAGCGTTCCTCTAAAACCTCAGGATAAATGACATTGCCCTTAGACTTTGACATTTTACCATCTTTCATCACTAGCCAACCGTGACCAATAACTGCTTTTGGTAAGTCAATGCCCAATGCATGTAGCATGATAGGCCAATAAATTGTATGAAAACGTACAATTTCTTTACCAACTAATTGGACATTAGCTGGCCAAAACTTTTTAAACAAATCTGTATTATCTGAATCGTAACCTAATGCAGTAATATAATTAGATAACGCATCAATCCAAACATAGATAACATGTTTTTCATCGCCAGGAACTGGGATTCCCCAGTCTACAGCTGTACGCGTTACCGCCAAATCTTCCAATCCAGGCGCAATAAAGTTATTAATCATTTCGTTCATGCGTGCTTCAGGTTGAATAAATTCTGGATGAGTTTTGTAATAATCAAGCAGCCAATCTGCATACTTACTCATTTTGAAGAAGTATGCTTCTTCTTTGACTAGCTCAACATCATGTCCTGAAGGCGCCTTACCGCCAATCATTTTATCATCTGCATCACGATAAACTTCTGCCAACTGTGATTCAGTAAAATACTCTTCATCCGAGACAGAATACCAACCTTCGTATTCACCTTTGTAAATGTCGCCATTTTTAAGTAATGTCGTGAATATTTTTTGGACAGCTTTTTCATGTCGTGCTTCAGTTGTGCGGATAAAGTCATCGTATGAAATATCCATCAATTTCCAAAGATCTTTAATGCCTTTCGCCATGCCATCCAAATAACTAATTTCAGATATGCCTTCAGCTTTTGCTTTTTGTTGGATTTTAAGGCCATGTTCATCAGTTCCGGTCAAAAAATAAACATCTTCTCCTAGTAAACGATGATACCGCGCAGCCGCATCAGCCAAAACCGTTGTATAGGTATTACCAAGCTGTAGCTTTCCTGAAGGGTAATAAATTGGTGTCGTGATATAAAAAGTCTTATCTTTCTTAACAGAATATTGTTGTTCTGCTTTTGAAAATTTATCATAAACGACTGCCGAATCTGTAAGATTAGCTGTATTAAAAAGGACATTATTTGGTTCTGACATATGAGTCTCTCTTTCTGTCACGTGCTGAAATCACAACACATGTTCTTTGCCATATGAGGCGGGCTTTATAAGATAATTATAACGAATTTTAAGCTATTTTCATAGTTTTTCTAAAAAAATTAAAAATACAACAAGCGATTCAAGACATCATTAGGCCTTTCACAATCCGCTCAAAACTGATACAGTTAAGCATGTATTCATTACTAATTAAAGGGGATTAATGACATGACACAACTCACAGAAATTACTGATTATATGCAGCACGCACTCGCTAAAGACAACACTGGCCACAGTGTTGATCACATTAACCGTGTGGTCGCATTGGCTGACAAAATATTGCGTGATGAACCCAAGGCTAACCCATTTATTGTTCGTGCCGCTGCACTGTTACATGATGTCTATGATGATAAACTTTTTACCACTGAAGCAGAGGCATTAGGAGCAAAAAAGGACTTAATAAATTTTTTGAAAACTATTCAAGTTTCGCCTGGATCAATTACGGAAATCATTCAAATTATCGATAATATGTCATGGTCTAAATCACTCGAAGGCCATGCCGAACCACTTGACATTAACGGTCAAATTGTACAAGATGCCGATCGTTTGGAAGCCATCGGCGCTATTGCCATTACACGTGCCATTACTTATGGTGCGGTAAAAAACCGCGTCCTTTATGATCCTAGTATTGCCCCACGCACCGCCAAAAACAAAGCTGAATACCGAAACGATGATAGTACGACGATTAATCATTTTTACGAAAAACTACTATTAATCAAAGATCGTTTAAATACTGAAACAGCTCATCAAATTGCAACAAGCCGTCAACAATTCATGTTAGATTTTCTTGAACAGTTCAAATCAGAATGGGATCTATTGAAATAATACGATTGAACCAATAAGCAGGCGTTAAATCATGCTTACTGGTTTTTATTTGCCATCAAAAATGGTATGCTTTTAAAAGCTTTTAATGGAGAATAATATGGCAAGAAAACGTACTTACAGACGAAAAAAACAACCACAAAACAAATTGTTATCTTTGCTAATTTTGGTGGCTGTCTTTGGCTTTTATTTTTGGCAAAGTCAGCAAAACCAGCAAAAAAAATCTGAACCTGCTTCAAAATACACCAAAGCAATCGCTACTAATAACCAAGCACTATTAGATTTAAAATGGGACGGCACACTTAACGGCGACATTGTACATATTAATAACAATAAAGCCACTTTTACCGAATCTGAATTAAAGCAGACTTTTCCATCGCAAGCTTCAAAATTGCGACCAGTCGATGGTCTCAGCTTGTCACCGTTAGATAGCCAAGGGCGATCACAGCAAGGTAACTTTATTGCCAGCCAAGCTAGTATTAACAAAGTGACTAGCCGTCCAGATCGCATATCATACGATGTCCGTCCTTCTGGCTGGTTTATCAACGATCGATATGATGGCACAAAATGGGTTGGTGGTTATCATAACAACCCTAATGTCAAACTAGGAAATGGCAAGCAGGCACTTTGGAATAAATCTCATATTGTCGGTTACCAATTTTTCGGTATGCCAACCATGGTGACCGAAAACATGACAACAGGTACGCGTGTTCAAAATGCCTATCCTGGACAACTGGTTCCAGAAGACGACATTCGAAACGCCATCAATAAACAGCCAAAAATCTCAATTAGAGGGCAAGTGACACCGCTTTATATTGGCGATGATCGTCTCGCACGTGGTGTCCACTATATGGCTAAATCTGTCCAAGATAATGGCAAAACATTAGATTTAAACTACTGGATTTTCAATGTTCAGCCAGGTATTCAAATTGATTATCATACAGCTAAAGTTGTTATTTCGAGTAGTGTTAAATAAATAATCGCAAAAAGCCACGATACCTTACGTATCGTGGCTTTTTGTGATTTACAACACACTAAATTTAATCAACTGTGCTATCTTCTGATATTTTCTTTTGATCAGAATCAAGCGTATCGACTTGCCATGTGTCACTGCGTTTATCATAAACCATGTGAGCCGTTAACTCATAAGTTTGTGTTAAATCACCATATGAATCACCATCTTTATCAGTATCCGAAGAATAATAAAAATCAGTTTTCACTTGATAAACTGCATCAGCTGTTGTCATGCTCGTCTGTTTAACAGATTTAACATCTGGTGTATTGAATGACACAGATTCAGCATTACGTTTTGCATCATGTAAATTGTGACGAATCATCTGTTTATAATCTTGGTAAGCTTTATTGTTCGCACCATTTTTAAACATCGTCAGTGTATCACTATCTTCTTCATTTGACGCGTAAGAACCTAACGCATTGTACATAGATGAAATCGTATTATCAGCGTCACTTTCAGTCATTAATCCTTTGGCATCTAAATCAATACTCTCGCCATCGTACAAGTCTTTCAAACTCATCTTGTTTGATCTCAATGTTTGATCACCAAATTTAGCTTCGACATAGGCTGTTGCGCCTTTACTAATAGGCATTTTTTTAACTTGCAATAGCCCATCTTTCAAAGTGTCAATTTTAGTGTTCCCGATATATAAATCACCTGAAGTTAAGTTAGAGTTGACATCAAAGCTAATCATATCAATTGCTAAGTTGACATTAGCATTACTACTAATTGTGCGTTCATCACTAGTTGCCACATCTTGACCGTTAATTTTTCCGGTAGCAGCAAATTTATACAAACCGCTCACTTGTCGTTTTAATGGCTTTGAATAGTTATCCGAATCAGATGTACCAATTGTTTTACCGTTCATTTTGAGCGTAATGTCTTTATTATTGGTTGCCACATCAAAATTAACTGGCTTGATTGTAAGCTTATAATTAGGGAAAAATAAGAAGTGTTTACCCACCTGTGTGAAAGCGTAGCCGTCCGAGCTCGAACCAGACATCAATTGGTCATAGACATTATTTTGACGTTGCTTTGACCAACCATCATTGTTCATGTAATCAACAAATGGTGTTAAGTCATTTGATTTAATGTCCTTTTTGGTGTCAGACCAAACTGCATCTTTAGCATATTTTGTGGCACTGCCAGACTTCAATACGGCTAACGTACGATTAGCTGTAGCTGATTTAGCATAATATTTATTCCCCCAAACAAAGAGACCAATAATAATTACAATAACAACAATACCAATCGTCAAAGCGATTTTCTTACCACGTGCCATGGGTGTTTTTGGTGTTCTATTCTCAGTTTCCGGTACCACTTGTGTCAACGGTTTTGTACTTTGAAAACCATTTTGTTTAGCATCACGCAGTTCATCAAGGCTAGGCACACGGCCATTTTCAAAGGCAAATTTTTCACGCCATGCTGTTGCCGGTGTGACTAAAGGCGTTGTTGGTTCTACTGTTTCTTTAACTTGACTAGCTACTATTTCCTCATCAAGTGGTAAAGTAAAATCGTTCTTAGCAGCATGTGTGACTTCTTCTATTGTTGGATTACGATGATTAACTTCTTTAAACGCTGCCAACCAAATTTTTTTCTGATCCATGTTAATTTTATCTCACCTTACACATTTCCAATTGATTTTGATAATGTTTCTAACAATGGTCCGACAATATACTTCAATTCAATACCGATAACAATAATAGTAATGATCCATTGGCCTAATACTAACCATAACGCATCAATTTTTTGTTTCCCTTGATGCGCCTCAGCCACCATAAATTGTTGTCCGCTAGTCAGTATTGCAATACCGATGATGATAATCACAGCAATAATACCAAATGAACTAAAAATTGTTTGCATAATTGATGAGACATCATCTAATGAGGAAATAGAAATCGATGGAATAGGTACCAAAAATGATAAAATGGCACCAATAATGTTAACCAATGCTAATGGTGCAAACCATTTTAAGTATTTTTCTAAAATACTTTTTAAATTAAAAACATTTCGGTTAATCAATAACAAACCCGGAACGGCAGCTAAATACATAACAGCAAACCCCACAACCATATAGAAAAATAACTGTATGTTAAATGAACTTAATTGCTGGTGGACCGTAGCAGCCTCACTACCACTAAATGATGAGTATGATTGAAAGGCAACATTTAAACCACGTCGCACAACGTTTGAAACGGAAAAGGCACCTGTAATCGTTGCAATAGCAAAGGTTAACCACAAGAAAATATTGCTAGTAACATTAACTTGCTCACTCGGATGCGCTACGATTGGCTTAATCCACGTCCAATAATTGCCTGCATGTTGCTTGGCATTTGTATAGACGCGATTGGCGTCCTCAGACAATTCTGCTTTAGGCGCTGTGCTATTCGTTTGGGTATCATTGGTATGCACTGAAATCTCGCCACTTTCAACTGCCGCCAAAACCTCTTCTGCGTTCGGCTGACGATCATTGATGAGCTCAAAATATTCTGTCCATTCTTTCTTTGTTGCCATGTACTTTCTCCCTATAATTACCTTTTTAATTAAAATCAATACGTTAACTATTGTAATATAAATATTAACGTTAAGCAATTTTTTAAAATTGGCAGATCCTATAATTAAGTCGAACGATAACTAACAAAAAACCCAAAGAATTTCATATAATGGTAGTTACTAGACAAACCATCAGGAGAAATTCTTTGAGCTATTCTATTTATCATCTTTTGACCGCGGGGCCATTGAAAAATTAGTCAATTTAGGTTATTCTCTACAAAAAATTGCCGATACGATGAGCTTTTCAAAATTCATGTCCTTCAACATCGAAAAAACGAGACGCAGGCACGTTTCAAATTGATCCAATTACTGAAGAACGGCCTGCCAACATTAATGATCGCACCTATTGATACGCTGCTTTCTAGTCGCGACAAAGATAAGGCTTGTCTAGTCACTTTTGCTGAACGGTAAACCAGGTTACTCTGGGCAATACCAGCGCCTAATTTTACAAAAGAAACATGACATCATCGTTTACTTCTGTCATGCCTATTGACCTTGGGAACGTGGACGGAATGAATTATTTAATAGCAAACTGCACTGGTTTTTCCAAAAGAAAACCCTGTTTAGTCAGATTGACTACCAAACACTATTAACTATTTTTCGGGATCGTTCGAATTAAACTTGTAATCTGCCTCATCTATAAATTCATCAACATCTAATCAACGATTATAGCCATCTTTTTTAGAAAATACTATAGTCAAAAAAGTATATCATTACCTCATAATTAATCATTTCTGATATTTTTTATGCAAACAGCAGAACAAACAAATTTACGCTCAGTGTAATTATCTTCAACTACAATTGAAGACCCAAAACTATCCTTAATGTTTCTTCTTGGGTATGAAAACCATTAATGCAGTAAGTAATGTTACAATCACTGCTGAAATAACATTAGTTGAGGCATTCACGGCTGTCTTTGGCAATGAATAGCCCTTCTTCGATACGCTTGAAGTTGAATATCTGCTAGTGCGTGTTAATGTCGTCGTCGCATTTGAACTGGCAACTGCCTCATTGGTTGTTGTACTAGTCGAAGTAGCTATGGTAGACAATGGTCTAGTAGCATATTGTTGTCCATCATGATTAACAAAGGTCAACGTACCCTTGCTCCCATAACCCTTATTTGAACTAGCGTTGGCTGTGGTAGGGGCAACGGTTGCTCCTGAAACAGGCACATTATTTTTATTGGCTTGCTTTTGTGCATCTTCTTCAGTTTGTTTTTGAACAGCTGTGTAATCAATTAACGCTTTTTTAGCGGCTTCTAATTTCAACTTTGCTGTTTGTTCCAAGCTCATAGCATGATTCAAATCTGAAGTGGCGTTAGCTAAGTCACTTGTTTTAGTCATTTCATTGGCCTGCGCGTCTTTCAACGCTTGTTTTGCTGCTGTTAGCTTTTGTTGCGCTTCAATATATGCTGCTTGCTTAGCAGACAATGTTTGTTTTGCTGCTAATAATTGTTCTGTTGCTTGTTGCAGTTTTTGTTGCACAGTTGCAGGATCAGTATCAATTACCTTTTGCTTGGCATCAGCTAAAGCTTGTTCTTTACTAGCTTGCTCAACTTGAGCATTTTTTAGAACAGTCTCATCTGCGCTCAAGTTGCTATTGGCCTGCTGCAAGGCATTCTTGGATTGATCGCTATTGTTCTTTGCTGCAGCTAACTTTTGATTAGCATCAACTAACGCAGAATTTGCTTCAGTTAACTTCTGTTGCGCTAATTTAATCTGCTCTTGCTGAGACTTTGAAGTGCTTGTTATAGCTTGCTTCAATTCAGCTTGCGCCTTTGTTAAGTTATTTTTAGCTTCTGTGGCTGTTTGAGTCGCCTTGTTCAAATCGCTCTTCGCGTTTTGCAAACTAGCTTGTATTTTCTCGAGATTCGCTGCAGTAGATGTCTTAGAAGCTTGAGCTTCAGCTAACTTTTGTTGCGCGTTGGTTAAGTTAGATTGTGCTGAATGTAACGCGTTAACAGCTGAAGTATAAACTGGATTGGCTGAAGTTACGGTTGTATATCCGGACTCAGCTTGAGCGATTTGATTTGCTTTTAAATCATTGTACATTGAAGTCGTAGTAGAATTCAAATTAGAAGTATCTACGTTCCAGAAGTCAAGAACGACTGTGTGAGTAGAAGAATCTACGTTTCGTGCACCTACTCCCATAAATACGTTTGAACCATCAGTAAGTAACGCGGCTCTGTGTAACCAAGCTGAACCAGCATCCGCGTAAGCAAGTTGTGTAATTGTACACAAAGTGTAAACGTAAAGTTGTAACATTGTATTCATATTACTCAATGGAAGCTGTCCTAGATCCTGGCCGTGTTCGAATTGATCGAACAAATCAACGTTAGTAGAATCAGATGGAGCACCGTTCAATTGACCAACAGTAGCTTGATAATTTTCTTGATCAGTAATCTTAGAAGACACATCTGTATGTTCTAGAGAACCTAATCCTTTTTCGTTCATCAATGCGATTTCTGAAGAAGTCATTTCATTAGAAGCTTTAGAAGCAATCATTGGAGGAAGACCATTCTTAGAACGAAAGTCGTTGATCCAAGCAAGAACGTGTGAAGTGTATTCAGCTTGTTGAGACGCAGTAAGTGTATTATTGTCAATCTTCGAAGAAGTATCGTGAGTACTTGCGTATTCGTACCAACTCCATTCCCATACACCTGAAACTCCTGCGTATTGATCTGCGTCTGATGGCTTTTCCAAAGTTAAAGGAAGCTTATCAGTTGAGTCAATAATCGCACCAGTCACGAATCCACCGGGCTTGACAGTGTTATTAGCAGCAGGAACCTTAGTAGTAATAGTGGAAGGTGTATTATTAACTGTTGTTTGAGCCTTGTCTGCTGAAGTTTTAGCATTTGCTACATTCGTTTTAGCTTGATTAACTGCTGATGATGCCTTGCTATCAGCTGTTGTAGCTTGGGATACGTCATTATTAGCAGCAGCAACTGATTGAGTAGCATTAGTAACGTTGCTTTCAGATGTATTGACTGCAGTAGTGGCGGTAGCAACTTTTTGTTGTGCGTCTTTTACTGTTGAATCACTGCCGTTTTGAGCATCAGTCACATTCGCTTGAGCTTGCTTCGTGTTTGCGGTCGCTACATCAGCGTTTGTTTGAGCTTGGTCAACTGCAGCAGTTGTATGAGCAACGTTTTTCGTTGCAGATGATACAGCAGTTTTATCGTTAGTAATAGTTGTGTTAGCTACATTAGTATTTGTTTTAGCAACGTCAGCGGCCTGAGTTGCTGTCTGAACAGCTGACTTAGCAGCTTCATTAGTTGAAGTGTTCGTATTTTGTTGTGCTTCACTTACAGCATTGGTAGCATCAGCGACATTTGAAGTAGCACTGGTGACGGCTGACGAAGCTGAATCAGCGTCCTGAGTTGCTTCATTAACTTTTGTAGTGGTTTCAGAAGTAGTCTGAGCTGCATTTTCAGCTTCAGTTGTTGCTGTATTTACTGTCGATTGCTTATTAGCAGTAATAGTTGTTGCTGCATTATAGTCAGTTTGAGCATTAGCAACAGTGGTTTGTTGAGCTGTTGCTGCTGAATTCTTGTTGTTATCAGTGACAGACGATGTTGTTGCAACTGTACTAGTAGTAACCTCATCAGCGTTAACTTTCATGATACCTGTTGTAGAGGCCACTATCGCCATGCCAGTTGCACCAGCAATTGTCAGTATCTTTTTTGTACGTAAATTCTTCTTTTTTAATGCGTTCTTCACTCGTGTATTGTCCGTTGTTAATGTCGTCATTATCATAACCCTCCAAGTTTTTCTTTCTTTAGTTCATGTCGCATGTTAATTATTCCGACACAGTGACATCAGGAAATTGTGATGCATCTAAATTGTTTAATACATCTTCAATAGTTGACACAGATACTCTAAGCTTTTCAGGATCTACCGGTTTAGCAGAAACACCACCCTGACCTATAAATGACACACTACCTGCAACCGGTGACGTGAACTGCGCGCTCCCACCAGATTGAGTATCAAGACCATATGTACTATTACCGTCAAAACTAACATGATAGGATCCGTTATACAATTTTTTAAGACTTTCCGGATCAATGCTATGCCATAGACCATATGTAAATGAGTCTGCTATATTTTCGTTTTCTACATAGGCCATGATGTCTTCTGCATATTTTTTTGAATCTGTTTGAGCATCATTGACTAAATCAATTTTTGGATTTCCAACCGAAACAGTCACATTATCTCTTATACTGTTAATGGTGCTCTCAGAAGTATTGTCATTAACATACCCAACGACATCATTGAGAGAAACCTTTTTAAGTAAAATATTGTTTTCATCGTAGAATGCGACTTCATCATGATCCGTTCCGACTAATAAGTAATATATCCCGTTGTTTTGGTTTCCTAAATTGATAAAGTACTTGGTCGCATCACTCGTGCTCATCACTTCAATGCCAAACTTATCATTCATATTATTTTGTAGCGCCTGCCATGAACTGCTTTTTAACATATGCACCCCATAATAAGTGATAACCGCACCCGAAAGTTGTGGGTGTGCTTTCATGTCAGATGCAGAAACATGATTGTCAGTTGATTTTTTTGAAGACATCGATGAAGACGAATTAAGCAAAGATGTGGCAGATGACTTTGATGAGCTACTGCTGTTGGCATCATGTTTTTTATTGTTTGCTGACTCGGAAATCGCTAACCCTAACAAACTCATAAACACAAGTAACAATAAAGATGATATCGATAAAGAAATTATGGCGCGGGATTTTATTTTGCGATGGGTATCTCCCTGGTTATTTTTATTCCTTACTAAAGTGATGATTGATCTTACAATAATAACAACATCTATAATAATTATTATTAAACAAAGTGGTAGAACATTCATATCAAAATTTTCCTATCTATATTTATTGCGTGTCATGATTTTAATCATTAGTTATTTTGGTTTATTCGAATCAAACTAAAAACAAACATGATGAATGGCGTTAGAATAACAATCCAAAAACCGACACCTAGGTAACTGGCCACATTATTATAATCTACAGTAGATGAAAAATTACCCATAATTTGACTTATTTGGGACATTATTTTAACTAACATGACAAGAATTAAAATGCAATTCGCACCTGAAGTAATGATAGCCAAAATACGGCACATACTATTAGAAAAAATTGTGACAATGACATACACTACAGGAATCGCTACTAACAGAAAAGAAACGAACTCAACTGATGAACTGTCCATATAAAGTGTAGAAGAAATGTGAGTTGCAGATTGCAAAAGAGATGATAACGTAGTTGATTTCGACCCAATTATTGGAATATGAATTTCAATGAAAGGCAAATTATAAAAAGCAAACACATTAAAAACTCCCAACAGCATACCAACTATCTTAGCAAACGACATAGCCATAAGATGAGTGCTTGATTCATTCCTAACATTAGTGATATGACTATCCCGTGTCTGAAATTTTTTGTTCTTCAGAGACGAACTTTTGTCAACGGCATCATTGACTAAATTTTTGTATTTCTTAGCATGAGTAGAAGCATTCATCATTGCTTCTTTAATTCTCGGTTCCCAAATAAACTGCTCTCGATTCGTTAAAAGAGGATAAAAATACGATACTATTACAAGCAATACCACTATTGCTATATTAAAGATTTGGATACCTATACCGGACAGTAATAGACCACTAACCATAAACGTCATGTAAGTGAGACCACTTTTTTCTATAAATGTAATAACTTTAACCCAATGTGGGCGATTAATTTTAATTTTTTGAAAAAAGTTCTCAGAATTTTTATTTGCTTCAACTTGTTTTTTTAAGTTATCCACTTCTTTTTTTAAATCGTTAATGGCTTCACTGCTCATGTCACCCTTCGTATCAGAATCACTTTGTGGGAAACCGGTTTCATCTTTCATTACACATCCCCTCCAATATACCTTTATTTCAGTCTCGAACATTGGCTATACATAGTTAACATGACGAGATGATATACTAAGTTTAATACCACTTTCTATCTGTCGGCGCCGTACTCTCTACAAGTAACTTAGCCAACTATCACTTACAGAAACACCAATTCAAACTATTGTGTCAAAAATACACTAACCCAATTAGTTCCTTGAATAGGATAACACTCTAGCCACCCCTAAACGACTTTGTCCCAAAATCGGGGTGCTTTTCATAACATAATATATTAAAATGAATATTAAACATATCATCTTTAGAATAGTGGGCAACTAATGACCAAACCAAACCAAACCAAACCAAACCAAACCAAACCAAACCAAACCAAACCAAACCAAACCAAACCAAACCAAACCAAAC
>NZ_BPKW01000007.1 GCF_019656015.1 Leuconostoc inhae
CATTGGACACCTTTTAAATGAAATACGCAAGAACAAAGGCATTAAATTATCAAGTCTTTTAGATTTCATTCACGTGTCAAATTCTGCTTGGTATCGTTATGTTAAAGGTGAGACCGATATCACAACGTTGCAATTTCTTGATGCCGTGCGTTATTTACGGACAACGTTTTCAGAAGTCGCGCATATGAAAACAATGGTAGATAAAAATTTACAATTATACGAATCAACCACCACTTTACCTGCATTAATAACTTATGACATACCACTTACTGAATTTTATTTAACACACAACATCGAACGTCTAAAATCAGCCGTCAGGCTCTATCGCATGACTTCAAAAAATGCTTTTAACTATGATATACCCGGTGATTTACGTTATGCTTTAAAATCAGTGCTACTTGAAGGCGAATATGGCTTGGAAGAAGTTAATTTATTAGTTTTACTTAAATTAAAATTTGATAATGTTATTTTCAAAGAGTCAGAGTTTATCAATGTCTTGCACAATCTATTGGCTACTTTAAAGAAAAGCATTAACGACAGCAATTCTTTTGGTGATTTATCTGCTTCTCAACAAAGTATTATCTATTTTAATCAGTCACTTGGACTCAGATTTGCTTTTGGTGCCTTATCAAGCATTACATCTGCTAAAAAGGCGCAACAATATGTGCCACTGCTATTTCAAGTGATACAATTAAACACCCGTGCCTGTTATACACCGCTTTCCTTGTATAATTTCGCATCACAAAAAATAATAACAATTGGTGAGCAGTATTTATTAAATTTACCAATATATCAATCTATGTATGCAGAGTTTCGTCAAGCAGTTTTGACACTTTACCCAGAGCCCCATCGTGCAAACCTTGAATCCTTAAATTACGATTTGTTAAAGAAAGATTTGTTTGAAACAACCATATCTCCAGAAATGAAAAAAGCTTATCAACACTATGCTGATAAGCTGTGATATATTTAATGCTTCTTGTTACCTGCTTATACCATCTGTTAGTACCATAGAACTTGAGTGACCAGGCCCCCCACGTTGTGGATCAAACTGTCGTATCGCTGCATTCACTGCATGTGGTGCTTCACCAAATCCAATAGCAATTAAATCAGACTTACCAGGATAATGGCTCGCATCTCCGACAGCAAAAATGCCTGGTACACTAGTTTGCATCTCTTGATTTACCTTAAAGACTTGTCCAGAAATTTCTGGTTGGATGGCCCAGCCTTGAATTGTATTACTTTCCGAAATAAAACCATAATTAATAATTAAATCATCAACCACTATATTATTAACGATATCATTATCTTTTACTTGCGCTAAAGTTATTTTTAGTTGCCCATTTTTTTGCTTTTCAATATGACTTATTTTTTTGGGGGTTTCTTGTATGACTGTTGACTGCTCTAACGCCAGCACACTTTGTTCCATCGCACGAAAGTTATCACGGCGATGAATAATTGTAGTCGATCTGGTAATATCGTTCAACATCGTTGCCATATCCACAGCAGAGTCACCACCACCAGCAATTGCGACATGATGATTAGCAAAATCTTGCTTGTGCATCACAAAATAATGCACACCTTGACCTACCAGTTCATCGACACCATCAACTTGCATTTTACGTGGTTCAAACGCTCCTTTGCCAGTTGTTATAATGACCTTTTTAGCTTGAAAAGGTTTACCGATATCCGTCGTTACTGTGAATAACTCGCCAGTTTGTTCAACATTAACCACAGTCGTTTCTGTTTTAATATCGACTGGAAATAAGTGTAATTGCTTATCTAGTTCTGTAATAAATGCTGACCCTTTAATACCAGAAAAACCAGCAACATCTAAAATCGTTTTTTCAGGGTAAAGTGCCGTGACTTGGCCACCCAACGTTGCCAAACTTTCAACTAACACCGTTTTAACGTGACGTAAGCTGGCGTAAAAAGCCGTGAACATGCCCACTGGGCCACCACCAATAACCGCAATATCATATACTTCTTGTTTCATAAGGGAGAACACATATCCTTTCAACTGCACTATTTTACCTTATTATTATATCACGTGCTTTTGATACAATTTTTTTCTGTAGTCGGTATAATAGAATTATTAATTAAATGGAGGGAATGTGTTTATAGGTATTAACCTAAACACAAAAAAAATATGGCTCAGAAAAAAATGATTCTTGATCTCGATACCGGTATTGATGATGCACTGGCATTAGCCTATGCTATTGGTGATCCAACTATTGATCTTATTGGTATTATTTCAAGTTATGGTAACACATTAATTGAAACAGCAGCACAAAATTCACTGAACTTATTGCACTTACTTGGTGCTGATGATGTGCCAGTATTTATTGGTGAAAGTCATTCGTCAACCACTGATCATTTTGATGTGATGCCCATTTCACAGCTCATTCATGGTAAAAATGGTATTGGCGAGGTTGTTTTGGAAACTTCACCACGTGCGGTTGAGACACAGTCTGGCGTTGATTTCTTGATTGTCGCTGCTCATCAATATGCAGATGATTTAATCTTTATTCCCACTGGTCCGCTCACTAATTTGGCAACTGCCATTAAAAAAGATCCGGAAGTGGCCACGCTCATTGGGCATACAACTTTAATGGGTGGCGCACTAACGGTACCTGGCAACGTGACACCATTTACTGAAGCAAATATTCATCAAGATCCAGAAGACGCCGACTACGCCTTTACTCGTCAAAAAAACTTAACAATGGTTGGTTTAGATGTCACATTGCGGACACTCTTGACTAAAAAAGAAACCGCATCTTGGCGTGCCTTAAATACGACAGCTGCTGATAAATTTGCCGAATTAATGGATTTTTATATCGATGCTTATTCAAATCTTGGTATTGATAAAAAAGGTGCTGCATTACATGATCCACTTGCCGTAGCTGTGGGTATCGACCCCAGTTACGTTACCACTTTGCCTCTAGCAATGCATGTCACCTATGATAAACAAAGCGGTGATTATGGTCGTACAATTGGTGATAAGGACAAGCTACTCGTACCAACAACAACACAAGTAGCCGTCTTAGTAGATACTGATCGTTTTGTTTCTGATTTCCAAGCAATGATGCTTTCTGTGTTAAACAAATAACAACTAAAAAAGCAGTAAACATATTAAAAATTAAATATGTTTACTGCTTTTTACATTGATATTAAGCTTTAATTTGACCCTCGCCAAAAACTTCATACTTAATAGTTGTCAACGCTGATAGTCCCATTGGGCCACGTGCATGTAATTTTTGTGTTGAAATACCAATTTCAGCACCAAATCCAAATTCAAAGCCATCGGTGAAACGGCTAGATGCATTTTGATACACAACTGCTGCATCAATAGCGTTCATAAATTTAACGACATTTTCTGTTGTCTCACTGATAATTGTCTCAGAATGATGTGTCGTATGTGCATTAATCCAATCAATGGCGGAATCCGTATCTGCAACTATTTTAATACTCATGATGAGATCATTATATTCTGTATCCCAATCCAAATCTGTAGCAGGTAAAATGCGTGATTCGATTTGACGGCTGGCTTCATCACCACGTAATTCAACATGAGAATCTATTAATTTCGCCCCAATTTTGGGCAAAAATTCCGCAGCAATACTTTCATGAATGAGCAGCTTTTCAGCTGAATTGCATACCGAAGGCTTTTGCGTCTTCGCATTATGAATGATTCGTACAGCTTCTTCTTGATTAGCAGATGCATCAACAAAAATATGTGTATTTCCCGCACCAGTCTCAATCACCGGTACTGTTGCGTTAGCCACAACAAAATCAATAAACTTAGCCGAACCGCGTGGAATCAATACATCAATAAACTTTCTCATATGCAACAAAGTATTAACCGATTCATGAGAAGTATCAGTTATCAGTTGAATAATGTCTGGATTCAATTGATTATCAGTTAAAACTTGTCGTAAAATTGTTGCTAAAATCGCATTACTACGACTCGCTTCTTTTCCACCACGTAAAATAACTGCATTACCTGATTTTAATGTCAATGCTGCCGCATCAACCGTAACATTCGGTCGCGCCTCAAACACCATCGCGACAACACCAAGTGGCACAATTTTTTTAATAATTTTTAAATCTACATGTGTGCGCCACTCATCATAAGGTCCAGCCAGTGGATCAGGTAGTTCAGCTACTGCTCGCAAAGAACCTGCAATATCTTGAATGGCAGTTGCATCCAACTTTAAACGTTTTTGCATGGGGCCACTTAACGTCTGTTCATGTTCTGATAAATCCTTTTGATTAGCTAATATAATATCTTCTTGCTGATTTAATAATGCCTGTGCCATTTCTTGTAACAGGGCATTACGTTTTTTAAGTGACAACATCGCTACTTGACTCGTGACATTTTTAGCACGTTGTCCCATTTCTTGTACACTTATTACCATATTACACTCCTTTAAATAATGTACCCATTTTTTTGCCGGCTACAACATCTAGTATTGTAGCTGGATTTTTACCATTAATTAATATCATTTGGCGCTGTTTTGAAATTAAATATTCAGCAGCATAAAGCTTTGTTGCCATACCACCTGTCCCTAAATCTGATGAACCACTTGCACCAGCCATTAATGCTGGCGTGACTTGCGTGACAAGTGGTATTTGTTTAGCATTTGGATTAACAAAAGGATTATCAGTATATAACGCGTCAATATCGCTTAATACAATGAGAACGTCGGCATTTGTTTCATGTGTGACAATAGCTGCTAAACGGTCATTGTCCCCAAATGAATGTTGATGGTCTAGCTCATCAACCGCAATAACATCATTCTCGTTAATAATTGGAATCACCTTTTTTGCTAACATGGCTTCAATCGCATCAATAGTATGTTGTAACATTTGCTTGTTATTAAACACATCATAAGTTAATAATACTTGCCCCACATGCTGTTGATAAAAAGCAAAACTTTGATTATAAATAGCCATTAAGTAACTTTGACCAATAGCTGCCAACGCTTGTTGAGACGGGATATCTGCTGGCCTTTTCACTATTTCCATTTGCTGCAAAGCGACACCAATTGCGCCGGAAGTGACTAGAATAACTTCATATCCAGATTTTTGTAATTGTGTCAGTGTTTGTGATAAACGATTAATGACCGGATATTTAATCTCACCCGATGTATCAACAATCGTGCTGGTGCCAACTTTAATCACTATACGTCGCCAATCATTGGCAGAATTACTTTTTTTTGACACTACCTGCATAATTTTTTCTTCCAAATTCTATATGACATGATGTAATCATTATTCAAAATACATGTCATACACTGTTGTTTAATGATTCCCTCATTGAATATCCATTATTATATCATGAAAATCATGGTTACAAGCAATAGATTATGTCATTTAAGTCATCAAATTTATATGAGTTATTTATCATATTGGTTCAAAAAAGATTGAATTTTATCACGATATGCAATGGGATGATCATGGAAAGTTTGCACATGGTCTGACCCCTTACCAATCCATAATTGTTTCGGTGCGTTTAAGGCGTGATATAAAGGATAGACCATTCTAGTTGGCACAAAATCATCTGCCCCACCATGTATAAAGAACGTTGGTCGCGTACTTTTAGCCACTTGTTTTAGCGGACTTGCTTCTTCATAGAAGTAACCTGCACGTACCTTTGAAATGGCAGACGTAATATTCACAAGTGGAAACCATGGTAAATTATACATATTACCTGCTTCATGTTTTGTTTCTTCTAGTAGACTGGTATATGATGAGTCAGCAATAATTGCCTTAACTTGTGACGGCAAGTCTGATTCACCCGAAACTGACAAGACAGTCGCAGCTCCCATGCTCATGCCATACATGATAATATCTGAATTTTTACCGTTCTTGTCAATAATTTGATGTAACCATTGGATATAATCACGTCGATCAAGCCAACCATAACCGATGATTTTACCTTGTGAGTCACCATGTGCACGATTGTCTGGTATGAGAACATTATATCCAAGGTCATGAAAAAGTTCACCATAAATAGCCATAGTTGTTTTATTGTTATGCCAACCATGCGCCAAAATGGCCGTTTTATTTGTTTTTTGGTCAGCTTCGACATACCATGCGTCTAACTTTAAGCCATCTTTAGTTGTTTCATGCCACGTTTGTTTGTCTCGTGCTAAAAATTGATGCTCATATTGGTAGAGCGGATTTTTTTTTGTGCGCAAAGCGTCTGGTTGGTTAGCTTTTGGATCACGTACCTGAGCAACATGAAAGAAATACATGCCGGCCACAAGTAAAATCATAGTAACAACTATAATAAAACCAATCAGCCATTTGACTAAGTTGTGCATATTCGTTTACCCCTTAAAATAATAATTTTACACTAACTCAAGAATTGTAGCAACAAAACCGTTTGCGGTTCATCATTATAAAAAATTCATTTAATTGTCATTATGAAACCATGAAGAATGGTATACTTAAAAGAAAAATAAAAAAGGATGATTTATGAGTTATTCACAAAAATGGAATTTAGATAGTATTTACCCTGGTGGCATCAATTCACCTCAGCTAGCACAAAAATATCAATTAATTGACGATCAAATTAAAAATTTTAACCAACAAATCCTAGCCTCTAAACCAACCGCTGAGAACATTGCTGACCTCGCTGATTTAGCACAAACTATTGGTTCAGGTTTAGGCACTGTAAGCATTTTTATCAATGGCTTAGCGTCAGTCGACTATGGTAATAGCATCTATAGCCCACAATTTAATAAACTGGGTAAACTCTTTGTTGCCTTTTCAGCGCCGTTAAATAAATTTCAAAAACTACTTTTGTCCTTAGATGAATCATCATTTACACAAGCACTTAAATCGCCACGTCTTGAACCGATTGCTTTTTATCTCACAGAATTACGCACTGATGCCAAACGATTACTTGATGACGCAACTGAAGCTTTAATCAATCAGTTTGATTTAGACGGCCAGCAAGCATGGTCGCAACATTATGATACCATTTCTGCCTCTCTATCCATGAATTACACCGATTCTGAGGACAACAAGACACGTCATATTTCCGCTGGTCAAGCTCTAAATATGCTTGATGGTGAACCCAACAACGATACGCGCGCTAATATCATGAGTAATTATGAAAAAATGTGGGGCAATGCTGAAAATTTAACAGCCGATACACTCAATCATTTAGCTGGTTTTCGTTTAACTAATCAAAATGCTCATGGTCGTCAATCTCATTTAGAACAACCCCTTGAAATGAATCGTATGTCTCAAGCTACTTTAGACACAATGTGGCGTGTTGTTGACGCTAACAAAGCTATGTTTAAACCTTACTTTGACCGTAAGAAACAATTACTTGGTTTAAAAGAAATAGGCTGGCAAGATCAGGTTGCACCATTAACGCATATTGGTGATTATCAACCAAAAGAAGTATCATACGATGATGCGGCAGCTTTCATCATTGAACAATTTGGCAAATTTTCACCTAAAATGGCCAAATTTGCTAAAATGGCCTTTGAAAACAACTGGATTGAATCAGAAAATCGACCAGGTAAACAGCCTGGTGGTTATATGGAATCTGTCCCCGATTTACACGAATCTCGTATTTTTTTGACTTACACAGGTTCTGTTAATGACGCAGCGACTATTGCTCATGAACTTGGCCATGCTTTTCACTCAGCGCAATTGACTGATTTGCCGTTATGGCGAGACGCTTATGCAATGAACGTTGCAGAAACCGCTTCAACGTTTGCAGAACTCATTGTCAATGATGCTAATGTAGCTGGTGCCAAATCTGACGCTGAAAAACTCGTGTTGCTTGATGCCAAAATGACCAATCCGATTGCTATGTTTTTAAATATACACGCACGCTTTTTATTTGAAGATGCTTTTTACAGTGAACGCAAAAATGGCATTGTGACACCTCAACGATTAAACGAACTCATGGACGACGCGCAGAAAAATGCGTTTGACGGTATTCTTGATGTACGCCATCCACATTTTTGGTCTTCTAAACTTCACTTTTTCATTGATTCTGTTCCCTTCTATAATTTCCCGTACACATTTGGTTATTTATTTTCAGCAGGTATATACGCCCAAGCACAAAAAGACGGCGCAGACTTTGAGGACAAATATATTGCTTTGCTTCGCGATACAGCAAATATGACATCTGAAAAACTAGCCAAAAAACATCTTAATGTTGACCTCACACAACCCGACTTTTGGCAAGCCGGCGCTGATCTTATTCAAGCAGATATTAATGAATTTTTAAACTTATCCGAACAATTTATTTAATTGTCTAAACATATCATAAAAACGAGCTGTACAATACACAACCATATGTTGTGTGTTGCATCGCTCGTTTTTTGATCTTATTATTTATACTTTTGTTCTAAATGACTCATCCAATAACCTAACCAAATGCCAACCATAAACAAAAACGCACTAACCAGCATGCTCAAAACCGTAAAACCTGAATAGTCAGCAACTGGTGGCACAACGATCAATAGCGTTGATACAACAACAATACCAAGAATGAAATGATAAACTTTTGCATGAAAATTTTGTAGTAAATAATGCATGACTTTTGATAAAAGCATGAGCGTTATTAAACCACCAATTGCCATGGGTATAAAAACACCGAGATCAGCGCTTTTAAATCCCTTAATCATCGGGTCAAATAAACCAAGATACAGTAATAAATTCGATGGGCTCAATCCAGGTACAATAATTCCCAATGCAATTAAGCCACCAGCCAATAGCCACGAGAAGAAATTAACTGGCATCTCACCAAAAATCGCTGTCATATTGTACAAAAATAAGCCACCCAAAACCGCTGTACCAACAAAAATGTACCAATCAGATCGTGTACGGCCTTCTTTTGCACTCTCTCTAAATAGTGATGGTAAAGTCCCAACAATTGCCCCTGCAAACCCCCACAAAACTATCGCTTTATAAGTCGTTAACAGATACTCTAGTGGATTACTTAATAAAATAATACCAGCAATACCACCTAGTCCTACTGGCACGAAGTACCAAAAGTCACGTTTAAAATTTTGACGAACATGTGCCATAAAATCTAGCATACGCTCATAAAGGCCAAGTATGGCTGCTAATACACCACCGGAAACACCAGGTAAAATAAATCCTAAGGCAATGAAAACACCTTTAATAAAGCGCGTCAACCAATTTTTAATACTGTCGTTTTTCATAATTTCCTACATTCCAATTAATTTAATAAGCCAATCAAAACTATATAGTACGATAAAACTATAACAAGCAATACCCACTGGTTTGCTTAATATCAAAATCCAGAAAAATTGCTTAAATGACATTTTTGTTAAACTTGTTAACAGAACTAATACATCATCTGGTGCAATTGGTAAGATCATTAAAAAAGTAAATAATTTTACCCAGCCATTACTGTTGAGCCGATTCATATATTTATGGCGTATTTTTTTTGACACAATCGCCTCAACCAATGGCAACCCAAATACACGACCAATGCGAAACAAAATCAAAGAACCTAGCACAATGCCGATATAATTATAGACGAATCCTAACCATGTGCCAAAAAGCATTGGCCCGACAGCAAGTGTCACGCCCCCTGGAATAATCGGAATAACAACTTGGATAATTTGTACACCAGTGAAAGCCAAGGGAGCCCAGACACCAAACTCATGAATTGTTTGACGTAATAGTGCTTGGTTGGTCAACAAACCTGCGTGCCATAAATATAAACCAGCAACGACTGTTAATATTAGTCCTATTATACCAATAATTTTTGTTAAATTTTGAATCATGCGTCTTTTTTTAATGATTAAACTACTTTTACGCATACTTAAATGTTGTCCGCGCTTGAGGTTAAGTCGCCGATAACTTTTAATTTTTTGATTATAATAGACAATATACGCTTTGACATGATTCACTCTAACAATTTTGGTATTATTCAATTTCGATATCGCCATTTTGATTCTGAATCACAAGAGCAGCATTTCCTTGCTGTTGCCCTGTTAAAGTTGGTGACACCTCAACATCACCAATAGTATTGTGCGTTGAAAATGTGGGCAACTGTGTTGTTTCTATGGAGATATCCCCATTTTGATTACGTATGTGCCCACCAATTTCAATTTTGCTATGCTCAATATCTGCATCACCATTTTTCAAATCAGCTTCAAGTGTTTTCACAGAACTACCAGCTAACGTTAAATCATCATTATTTAACTTAACCCGCAACTTATCAATTGTCACATTGTGTAAATTAGCCTCTGCATTTTGTACATCTGCCATTGTGTTTTGTGATGTCACACGTACTAAATTCACGTCACCGTTATCTGACTTGACATTAATCGTGTCAGCACTCACGTCTGCCATCGTGACATCAGAATCACTTTGCGTAACAGCAACCGTATTAAGTTTAACATGTCTTGGCACCGTAATCGTCAATCGTGGTGAGGCGTCTTCATCAAATTGGCCCCAAACAAAAGAAACACTACGATAACCGGTTGTTTCTTTTTCGATTTTTAACTCATTATTTGAAAAACTAATTTTTGCTTTATTTTTACTGTCACCGTGTGTTTCTGTTACCGCAAACGTATCCCCTTGTTGAACATAAACATCAGTATCAGTAGCGTTTACCGTAATTTTTTGAATATCTTGTGCATTTTTAGGTAATTGATGGGATAAATCATCAGTTTTAACAGCTTCTTCTTTTTGATAAGAAAACCCATTGTCCCAAATAACTGTTCCTGGCTTTTCAATCAATGCCGCTGAAGTTGCCATCACAACACCAACTGCCAATAAAGACCAGCCAATAATCGTTTTACGCTTCATAACTTGCTCCTTTTTTAATAAATCGCCGACCAATAGCTTTAATTAAGTTAACAAGACCGTTAAAGCACATGCGTATAAGTGAGAACATCAGTGGCCCAATCAATACCAAAACGCCAATTGCAGCAACACCGACACCAATGAAGAATAGACCACCGCTCAGTGAACTAAACACAATTGCAACACCAGAAACAATGCTAACAACCGCTGTAATGATTATTGCCACTACAATTGAAACGATTGTGATTGCCATAGCAAACACAATGGCTAATGCTGAGATTAGTAGCACTACCATTATCAAAGCAACCGGCAATATAACAGGTGATGCCAATAATCCCAAAATAACGACCCATATCATGCGCAATTGTTGCTTTGGCTTAATCTCTGACTCGTCATCAGCATCCATATAAAAATCAGCAATTAACCGTCGCGCAAATTGTTTTGGTGTCCCAAATTGTTTGTGTGCATCTGCATTACTTAAATGAGCATCAGTAAAGTATTCATCATAATAGGCCATTGTATCGTCACGTTCATCACGTGGCAGTACATGCAAGTGTGCCTCTAATTCGTTTAAGTAATTCATATTTGCTCTCCTAAAATTGCGTTAATTCCTATGGAAAAATCTTGCCAAGCATCTTTAATACCACTCAGGTGTTCCCGACCATTATCAGTTAATTGATAATATTTTCGCATTCGTCCTTCAAAAGGTTCACTATAAGTTGTTAATTCGCCACCCTTTTCCAAACGACGCAAGACAGGGTACATCGTTGATTCAGAAACAATCACATGTTGTTTTACCTTTTTAGTCAATGCATAACCGTATAAATCTTGCTTATCCAAAATAGCCAAAACAGTCCCGTCAAGCAGCACTGTTGGTGTTTGTATCATCATATTATAACCTCTAGTATACTATTTTCTGTATAGTATATATTATACGGAAAATAGTATTGTTTTTCAACAAAAAAACAGCAATTATAATTGCTGCCAATACTTTAATACATTTTCAATATTTGAGTTGGTACTAATCATACTAATCACAGCAGCACCATCAACACCTGTTGCTAACACTGCTGCTAAATTATCCTGACTGATCCCACCAATTGCAACTGCTGGCCAGCGACTTTGTTCGACTAGTCTCTTAAGTTCTATTAAACCAATCGCTGGCTTCGCATCTGCTTTACTTTTAGTTTCAAATACTGGGCCAATGCCGATATTATCAATACCTGACAATAATGACATACGTTCATACTCTTTTTGAGTAGACACTGACACACCAACAAACATGCCCTGACTTGCAGTAATATTAGCTGCAATATTACCATCCCCCTGACCGAAATGTACGCCATCTGCGTGCACCATATGCGCTAAAGCGATGTCATCATCAATGACAAAAGGTACATGGTAAGATGAGGTGAGTTCCCTTACACGTTGTGCAACACGTAGTTTATCAGCACCACTCAAGGATCCAGAACCTTTTTCACGGTATTGAAACAAGGTAATACCATGCTTTAACGCTTTCTCTAACACATTGTAAAACTTACGTTCATCTATAACATTTTGCGTGCCTAATATAAAATACCGTGCTAACATTGTACGATTAAATATCATCTATAACCTCCGGTTGATTTTCTTTTGCAATCACTGCCAGATGATTCAATGGCCCATGTCCATGTCCCACTTGGATACCGTCTCTAATAGTGGCATCGACATAAGCTTTGCCTTTTATAATGGCAGTCTTCATATCCAGACCAAGAGCCAGTTGTGCCGCAATAGCTGCCGAAAGCGTATCACCGGTACCATGAGTTCTTTCAGTGTCAACACGCTGGCTTTTTAACCAAAAATAACTACCATCCGCAAGTAGCGCAAAATCATACACAGCTATGTCACTACCATGTCCGCCTTTCAGTAAGACATTTTTAGCACCTAATAATTGTAACTTATAGGCTGCTGCCTTAACATCTTCATGTGTTTGAATTGTCATTTCCGTTAAGACTTCCGCCTCTGGCATGTTTGGTGTCACCATTGTCGCAAGTGGCAATAATTGCGTCTTTAATGCTAGAATTGCGTCATCGCACAATAGCTTTGCACCGCCCTTGGCTACCATAACAGGATCTAAAATATAACTGCCAAAATCATAAGTTTTTAGTGCTTTTGCAACAGTGTGCACAGTTTGCACGTCACCTAACATACCAGTTTTCACGGCAGAAATAGACAAATCATCAGCAACCGACTGTATTTGTTCCGCGATAACAGCAGGTGGTATCATTTGTACCTGCTGAACACCCCGTGTATTCTGTGCAGTAACTGATACAATCACATTGCCACCATAGACGCCTTGTGCCATAAATGTTTTCAAATCTGCCGAGACACCAGCCCCACCACTTGAATCCGTGCCAGCAATTGTTAAAACTTGTGGTGTATTATTAATCATGAGCCACCTCGCTTTTAATAAAACCATCAAGTTCATCTTCTGTTAACAAATAAAGCTCATCTAATAATTGGTTCACAAAATAGCCAGGTGTTTTAACTTTTTTATTGGCTTTGACACCAGCTAACTTCATCGTTGCCATTGCTCGCACTGTATTCTCAATTGAAATACCATCACCATTATAAGTGCCAATTAAGGCTGAAAGCGCATCACCTGTCCCAACATTTGTCGCCAAAAGTGGCACATCAACGTCAATCGTGTGCGTTGTATGACCATCACTAATAACATCTTGTTTACCACTTAACGCAATAATGGCACCTGTTTTTTTAGCAGCCATTATTGCAATTTTTCTAACGTCCCCATCACCAGTCGCATCAATACCTTGACTAGAAAAATCAACACCAGCAAACCAAGCAATTTCAGCTGCGTTGCCACGAATAATATCAACTTGTGCATCTGCCATAAGTGCTGACACAGGCAAGCTTCGTGAAGGTATGCCCACAGCCACTGGGTCCAAAACAACAACTTTGCCAGCTTGATTTGCTAATTGCGCTAGTTTAATAGTTTCAAGTAATTCTGAACGTCGCCAAGTACCACTGTTGATAACCACAGCATCACTTGCAGCAACTAAGTCTGGAAATTCTTCTAACTCGCGGGCCATAATGGGTGACCCACCAATGACATTGACAACGTTAGCCACAAATTGCGGTGTGACATAATTTGCATAATTGAATACAAGTGGACTTTTAATTTTTATTTCTGATAGCTTCATAATTTTTTCTCCTTATAACGTTTGGTGTCACAATATTAAAAACAATAGAAAAGCCGTTGATTGAATCCACAAAGGAAAATCAATCAACGGCTACAAAAATAGGCACACAGCGCTTAAAATTAGTATTCGAAAATGTATCTCCCTTCGCACGCATTACCATGATCAGGTTCAATGGGTGTTTCTCAGCCAAATGGCACCCCAGATATATCTATTTAGTTTATGAGCTTATTTTAGCTTAAAATAACCTATATTGCAAGATAATGGTCATCCCCACCACGTTTTATCATCAAAATCGCGCATTTGATGTGTCAATGATAATTGTTGTGCAGAGTTAACATGAATATAACTTGTTGTGTAAGGATTTTTCATAAGCTTTTTCATTTGCTTGAACTTTTCACTATTTAAAAAGGATCCTAGTGCCGTGTGATCAGGCCAAAAACTCCACAATATATAGTCTGCTTTGCCATTACTATTTTGTGCAAGGACTGCATCTTTAGGTACAAGTTGTGCGATTAATTCATCATTGCGATCCTTAGTTTGAAAAGCAATTTGATGGATAACGTCACCACTTAACTCACCAACTGTCACAACACTATTAAATACCATCGGCCGTTTAAAATGGGCCACCATGTCAGGTGCATCAACAATCAATACATTCGTCCCTGCTAATTGCGATTCTTTACCCAAATAGAAAAACTTATCTGGATTGCGGGCTTGCAGTGCTAACAATTCTGCAGGTGCTTGTTCAGGTGCTAATATTAAATTAATTTTCATAAGAAAGGCTCCTCTAATAGCTTCACAACATCCGGTGATAATCGTGATGAATTATTTCTAATAAATTTTTTGACGCCTGCAAATGTTACCAAATCAATCGTTGTCGGAACAGCTTTCACTTGATTTAAGTATCTTGCAAAAGCAATATCGGATAATGTCATCATGTTGACACCCCAACCTTCAGGCAATAATAATGATTCCCAGTCATCATTTAGAAGCGCTTCTGCACGTTTAAAACGGCTATCTTTATTAATAAAACTACGTAATTCATTTGGTTGTAACTTATTATTCATCATGTCATTATTAACGCGACTGATCAACGTATCCCCTTCTAGAGAACTATACAACCACAACTTTACCAAATGGTTGACTAATACTCAATTTTTTATCTTTTGGCAACAACCAATAAACTTGTTTAAATGATGTTTGCAGTTCATTTTTTTCACCATCACCATCTGTTAGAATGACAACAATTGTTTGCTTCGGATTAAATTTTTTATCACTTAATGCATTAAAAATGCTTTGAAAAGTTGTACCACCACCTGTATGTCGCACCCATTCCTTGATTTTCTTTATCTCATATACTTGTGTATCAAAAGAAAAAACATGGACACTAGCATCAAACTGTTTCGTTAATTCTAAAACATTTGCCAACATCATACCAGCTTGTTGATCAGAGATGGATGCTGAATTATCAATAAAAACAACGAGCTGTGTGTTAAACACACTAATTTCACCAGCTAAGTCTAATCTGTATGCTTGCCGTCTGTTAAACCTGGCACGTGATTCACGTCGTTTATTTGGCTGTTGACTTAACCCAGTGCGTATGGCCGCACGCCAATTACGTTTAGGTGCAATCACTTCATCAATATGCTGACGAACGATAGGTGATAGTTGCCCACGACCTGAGCGCTTGGCATCCTCAGTTGCTTTTTTAAGGACCATATCAAGCGCTGCTTTAGCCTCATCTAAGGCGCCCTCAGCACTAGACCAATCACTATGACTATCCAACTTGTTATGACCATGTGATGGTATTTGGTCTACAAATTCAGACAGGCGTGAAATATAGACTTCTGAATCCTCATTGGCCGGTAACATTTTACCGTACATCTCAAAAATTGTTTGCAACGTCAAGGCACCAGGTAGATCACCTAGTTGATCTGGTAAATATTGATTGACAGCAAGATCTGTTCCTAAGTCAATCAATGAGTCCTGTTGTTTTTTAGCATAACGCAATGGATGTTGCCATATCACATGGAGTGCTTCATGCGCCAAAGCCAAAGCAATTTGATTATGATTAGTAAACAAATGTGTTAATATATCAGGGTTCATCACTAAAAACCAGCGATGATTATGCCACTTAAGTGCCAAAGCATGGTCTAAATTCAGGTCTTTTTCACGGGCTAAATTCATCACAATATTGCCATATAATGGTGATTCATCCAATAATGTCTTAATCCCGTCAACAATTAAATTGTCTTTTTCATTAACATTCATCGTGTGGCAATATCCATAATTTGTTGATACAAAACATTAGCATAATGCGCCTCAGAAGCGTATAAATCATCTAAAATGGGGGCACTAGTCATTTGCTTGACAAGTGCATATTGACCATCGGGTGCCACCATAGTTAGTAACTGACTAAACCGACTAGCATGATTATTCAAAACGATATCAGCCGTTAAAAGTAATGTTTTCATCACCGTTAATTTTTGAATTTCGGGCATGTTTTGAAATTTTTTTTGGATGTCACTTGGCAATTTTGGCCCATCAGGATGTGTTTCGAACACATCTACTGCTGTTAAACTCGCCGTTTGTTGCTTCACGTAACTCATGAACTGTGTAGCAACCAATTGTCCTAAATCGCCAGCGACCAAGTCAAATAGTAAGTCATTTTGATCTTTAATCGGTAATGCTTGTAATTCAAATAAATTATCTGATACACGTTGCCAAGCACGCGGGGTAGGATTCAAATCTATACCACGTGTCTCTGGATACAATAGTTCAGCATTTTCAGCAATAAACTGACGTACTATGGTGTGTATATTTTGACGTTTATTATCACTTTTCCCTGCCCATGATAACCAACCACTGACTGACACAGACATGACTAACCGTGTGGTACGATCTTTGATTGCCGCATCAGATGTTTGCACAGCATAATCTGAGTTTTCAAAACCAGACATCGAATCATCTGGATTTTCTGCTAAAATAAGATTCACATTATCTGGTAAGATCAAATCATTAATTTGACGTTGTAACACTAGGTTCATAAGCTCACCTTGAACTGCCTGCGAACCACGATTAAACTCATCTAAAAACCAAATTATCGGTTGCTTCGGTGCTAACTCTGCTTGTTGAATAATTTGAATCAATGTGTGTGTATAACCAAACTTCACATCGGCTAATCGGCCATAATTCTTTGTCATCAAAAAAGCTGAGTCCGTTAATGGTGGAATCGGAATAGCCAAATCGCCTTTTTCCGACAAAGACACAACAGTTGTAAATAACTTAGCACGTAATTTTTTAGCAACATCAAATACTAAAGCTGATTTACCTATACCTGCTTCACCAACAATAGTTGGGACATTCCCCCCTTGTAAGACCAATGGTACAGCAATTAATAGTTGTTGATATGATAGTGACATTTATACCCTCTTTTTTTCTTATATCAATTTTACCGCTTCTCAGCGTTTCATGCTAAAATAAAAGTATGACAAAACTACTAATTCTCGGTGCTAACGGTCAAATTGCAAAACTTGTTGTCCCTATGTTAGCTAATACCGATACAGAAATCAAATTAACTTCACTCCATGCACGTTCAGAAAAAGGTATTAAAGGACTTGATGCCGTTAACGAAGATGCCATGATTACAGCACTAAAAGACGTCGATATTGTTTATGCCAATATTGGTGCGGAAGGTCGTCAAAAAACTGCGGCTAATAGTGTTGTCAACGCTATGCATCATGTAGGCGTCAAACGATTGATCTGGGTCGCTACCATTGGTGTTCATAATGAGCTACCTGATGATAAACGTAGTTTATGGGCCAATATTCTTGGTACAACTGACAATGAAAATACGTATATGGGTGACCAAGCCGCAGCTGTTAAACGCATTGAACGGTCTGCACTTGATTATACCATTGTGCGTCCCAATGAATTAATTGATGATAATGTCATGCAATCACTCAATGTTGAGACAATACGTGACACAAAAATAGTTGGTGGACCAATTACACGAACCAGTGTCGCAGCGTTCATTACACAAATTATTTTACATCCAGAATCTTACATTGGCGACTCTGTTGCTATTTCAGAAAAATTAACAAAATAAAAAAAGTTCAAACAATGAAGGGCTCCAAGAAAGTTAGACATAAATCTAACTAACTTGGAGCCCTTTTATTGTGACAAAACATAGTTTTGAACTTTTTTATTTTGCATCTGGCTTTGCTTCAACATATTGCCAATAAGCATCAATAATTTTAGCAGATATTTTACCATTGGTACCATCTAGATAGTTATTCATCCCTGGTATAGCCATCGCTATTGCAAATGGCTGACCTGGTGTATAGGCAACCATCGATTCTGTATACGTTTGGTTCCCATTAGTGACTGTTTCTGCAGTTCCTGTCTTAGCATGCACTTTTGGCGTTAATTTATGCATATCTGCGCCACCTGTGTTCCAAGCATCAGATCCATTAGCGACACGATTCATACCATTCTCAATCGTATCCCACTCACCAGCATCTAATTTAACTTGTCCCTGTATCTTTGGTGTGGCAGTCCAAACAGTTTTTTGTTTATCACTATTTGGTTGACCTTGTGTGACAGCACCAACAATATGGGGGGCTACAAGATAACCACCATTAGCAATCACAGATACATAGCGTGCCAATTGAAGCGTCGTATATGAATCATATTGTCCAAAAGTTTCATATAAATACTTACCTTGTGATTCACCAGTTGTTGCACCACGATAACCAGCTGTTTCGCCATCAATATCAATCCCAGTTTTTGTCCCTAGGCCGAACTGTCCTAAGCCGTTTCGTAAAGTCTGAAAAGCATCCGAACGTAATCCTAATGCAGATCCAGGGCTATAAGTTTGTCCACCAATTTTCATACCTAACTGTACAAAATACGTGTTTGATGATCGTTCCAACGCTGTTTCCGCATCAATTGGGGTTGGTACACCTGCTTGGTTCCAATAAGATGTAATTGACGGCGTCCCTTGAATTTTGATTGCCTGATCATTTAGTACGGTATTATTTTGTGAAATAACACCCTTTTGAAAACCTGTTGCCAATACTGCCGGTTTGATAACTGATCCCATGACAATTGCATGGTTAATGTTACCTAATGGATTAGCGGTCTCTTGTCCCGTTGCGTGATTACGATCAACACCAGCCATTGCGTAAATACCACCGGTATATGGATTAATAACAGTAGCGTACGCACCTTCGACATCACCGCCCGGCAAATTATCTTCAAGTATTTTTTGAACAGCACTTTGGAAACGCGCGTTGATTGTTAACTTAACATTATCCCCAGCCTGCCCATTATATTTAATTTGAGAAGATTTGATTTGCCCACCGCTACCCGTTTTAACAAGCGTTTGCGAAGCTGATCCCTTCAAAATAGACTCGTAATCTTTTTCTAAACTTGAATTACCAACTGGTTCATTTTGTGAATAGCCCTGCGCAAGCAGTGTATGTAATCGATCCTCTGGTAATCCAGTTGCTTCATTAGTAACATTACCGACAAGGGTTTTAAACTCGTTACCTTCTGGGTACTGTCGTGACCAACTCGTGCCAAGTTTAATACCTGGGAACTCACTTAACCGTTCACCAATTTCAGCTAACTCAGTATTGGTCACATCTGATTCTTTGATAAATGTTGTGGATAGTGTATAGGCGCCACTCATACGTTGAAAGATCATAGCAGCATTTGGATCGACATTTTTTGCTAAGTCATGCTTTTGTACATATTTCACCTCATAAGCATTAATTTGTTCAGTAGTTAATGATAATTTATCATTTTTATATTTTTTGGTAATAATTTTAGTTATTTTGTCATTATTTGACTGGTTTGCTAAGTAGAAATCAACTTTCGAACGTTCACTGAGTCGCTTAGTATCAATTGTCATAAGCTTACTCAATTTAGTTGCTATTTTACTCATGGTTGTTGACGTCACTGATGTTCCACGTGTAAAAGTGACCGCTGCTTGTGCCTTATTACCAACAATGACACGCCCAGTCGCATCATAAAACATGCCTCGAGGTGTGTTACCCTTTTCGATGGTTTCGTCATTACGATTAACCTCGCTTTGATAATAAGCACCCTGCTTGATCGTCAAAAAAGCTAATTGAACAATCAGTGCAATCATTAAGGTCAATGCGATACCAAGCAGGATATTTAAACGCGCAGGCAAATTGGCACTCGCGTTGTTTTTTTTGTCACGATCTTCTAAGTAAGGATTACGTTGCATGTTTGACCCCATTTTCATCAATAAACTACTTATCTAGATTACCACAAATCTCATTTTATCGCTAAAAATACCAAAAAAATTTGGTATATTAGTACTATGAATAAAAAAAATATCTTCACATCACCATTAGCACTGAGCTTTTGGTTACCATTATTAGTCATGCTTAGTTATTTCATGTATCGTGGTATGTCCCCATTTGGCACAAGTTCTATTCTGACAGTCGATTTAGGTCAACAATATATTGATCAATTTGCTGCCTTCAAACACACTTTGTTATCTCACCCAAGTAGTTTTTTCTACTCTTTTAGTAACGCTTTAGGTGGTGATATGATAAGTGAATGGGCCTACTATTTAATGAGCCCATTTAATTTAATTTATTTAGTTGTCCCACTTATGCAACTGCCAGCAGCTATTTTAATCGTCACTGTTTTAAAATTTGGCGCTGCTGGGCTATCAATGGCTTATCTTTTAAAAAGTTTAAAGCTACAACAAGGTTACTATATTTCATTATTCGCCATTAATTATGCCCTTTCCGGTTGGTTTATTGCTAACGATCTTAATTTGCTGTGGCTCGATGCAGCAATTTTATTACCAATTCTTATTTTGTATCTTGAACAACTTTTTAAGCGTCCCACTTATTGGCGGTATGCACTTATTCTTGGTTTAACGATTATTAGTAACTATTATATTGCCTACATGATTGTTATTTTTATAACAGCCTATTTTATATGGCGAATAACTTGGCCAAATCAAATACAGCCGCGTTGGCAAACTTTCAAACGCTTTATAATCGGAAGCCTTATTGGTGGTAGCCTTAGTGCTTGGTTAATATTGCCAACTTACTACCAACTCAAACTGGGTAAGGCACAATACAATTCTGATTGGTCTTTGAAATTCGATAACAATCCACTAAAACTACTATTAAAGCTTATACCCGGTAGTTTTGATTTCAATCAAATGCAAACAGGACAAGCAAATTTTTATGTTTCTTCATTTATATTAATTGTATTACTGACTTTTTTTACCACCAAAACGTTAAATTGGACAGTTAAATTTGGTGGCACTATTATTCTCATTCTGTTATTTTTGGCGACAACGTGGGCCCCATTAACTTTATTCTTCCATGGCTTTCAATACCCTGTTTGGTATCCTTATCGATTCAGCTTCATTATCAGTTTTTTCATGATTTATTTGGCTGCACTCTCTTGGCGGCCAAATTGGCGCCCAAATATAAGTACCATTACCATTATTTTATTGATGTTAGTTGCTTTTACCATTTATGCACTCACAATGAACCAACACATTGCCTATATTAATCAACAAAGCATAGCTATTTTTGTTAGTCTTTTTCTACTAACATTAGCACTATTTATGTTTCCACAACATCAACGATTATGGCTACCAATTCTCCTTCTTATAACAACATTATCACTGGCTTCAAACGTTATATTATCACTCAATCGTTTTTCTTATCTTACCAACACAGAATATCAAAACAGCATCAAATCTCTCAATATAGCTGATAAAACGCTTAAAAAAGATAACTCATGGTATCGTGTAGCGCAGACATTTCAACGAACGCGTGGGGATGCCATGATGTTTGATTATTATAGTGGCTCACACTTTAGCTCGGCTCTACCAAAAACAACCCCTAATTTTTTTGGTGATTTTGGACAGCCGGATGGGGATAATTACGTTGTTTACAGCAACGGTAGTATTTTGTCAGATGCTTTACTTGGTATGAAATATATTCTGACGCCAAATGGCGAAGACCATGGCCATGCTGGTGATCCTAGCACACAACTCATTGGCTACCGTCCAGATACAGCCAAATATACCTTACAGTCAACTAAGGGCACAAGTAACGTTCTAAAGAACCCATATGCCTTACCTATTGCTTTTTCTGCTAACTCAAAAGCGCTAAAAACAACCATGTTGCATAATAACCCCCTACAAAATCAAGGTAATCTTTGGCAAAACCTGTCTGATGACGCAACATCCCCCATTCATGTTGAAAATTTTCAGCAATCCATCGGAAATAATGTTAATGCGCCAACTGCAATTACAGGTGCCCTATTAACAAAACTAAATAAAACACAGCCTGCCCAGTTGAACTTAAAGTTCACCCCCACAACAAATGATAGTTACTATCTCACACTCGGATCAGGATTGCCTATTAAAGAATTTGATTTGTTGATCAATGGTAAGGTCATTACCCAATTCAGCTCCTATCGTCACACTGTTCTAGTGAATTTAGCGACAGGAGTGAAAAACAAAACCCAAACAGTCACTATCCGTTTTAAAAATACACAATCTCTTGTTTTGAACAATGTCACACTTTATCGTGTCGATAATACGCAATTTCAGAAAAATAATCATCAGTTAAAGCAACATCCAATTAAAATCACTAAGCGAAATGAACGTTTAATATCAGGTGAAATCACCACAACTAAAAAACAACCATTAATTATGACAACAATTCCTGATGCACCAGGTTGGCATGTCACTTTAGACGGAAAATCAGTATCACCCAGCAAAGTTGCAAACTATTTTATTGCTGTTAAGACAATTCCCGGTAAACATACGATTCAATTTAAATATACACCGCCACTGTTCTGGTCAGGATTGTTTATGTCACTATTCGCCGCTCTTATTTTAATACTAGGCTTTATACTCAAAAAAAAACTTGCAAGAAAACGTTTCACATGATATGCTCTTTTTGCTTATTATTTGCAATAAAATTGCAAAATTGAAAGGAATTTGTTTTATGTCAGAAGAAAAAGTATTTCCAATGACAGCTGAAGGACGCAACAAACTACAGGCTGAATTGGAAAATCTCATTACAGAGCAACGCCCAGAAATTACTAAAAGAATTCAAATTGCACGTTCATATGGTGATTTATCAGAAAACTCAGAATATCAATCTGCAAAAGATGAACAAGCTTTCGTTGAAGGTCGCATTCAAACTTTGAAAAAAATGATTGAAAATGCTGAAATTATTGACCCCAATGCAACAGCAGCAGATGAAGTGTCACTTGGTAAAACTGTAACGTTTAAAGAATTACCAGATGAAGAGGCTGAAACATATGCTATTGTTGGATCAACTGAATCTGATCCTCTAGCAGGCAAAATTTCAAACGAATCAGCAATGGCTGTTGCGCTACTTGGTAAAAAAGTTGGCGACAAAGTCAACGTCCCATTACCTAGTGGCGATAACATTAGTGTTGAGATTTTAAAAGTTGAAAAATAATAGCTAAAAAAAGACTGACAGTGATGTAGGCAATTAATATCTTAGAATCTATTTTATCTAAAGATATTAATTGCCTGCTACTGTCAGTCTTTTTTGATGTGATAATTTAATCATTTACACTATTATGAATAAGCCTTTAGCGATTAAAAATCAAACTCGTTAGATTATACGAACTTATTGATGCTACCAATAATAATAGCGCCAATAACAACTAAAATCGTCCCAACGGTAATTAGTTTCATTTGATAGTTAGATTTCTTTTCCCCTAACAAATAAATACCGCCAAAGGTTGCTACAATGATACCAAGTTGTGAAAATGTTGTGGCGATAGTTTGACCAACAGCGGGGTTTGCGGCTGAAATAAACATAAAAATATTACCGATAGCCCAAACTAGTCCTGTCAGAATATTTTTCCAAGTTGGCTTACCAAACATTTTGTCTGCTTCTTTTAGAACAAAAATAACAATTAAGAATGCACCAACAACTTGCCCAATAGCTTGCGGACCAACGATAGCGGTCATATAATCAACGCCATTATTTTTATTCTTAATACCATCTGAAATATAATTAATTTTATTCAAAAAATTTGGTAGTACAAAGTAAATCATAAATCCTGCAGTTGAAATTACCAAATACAGTAACCCTTTAGTCATACTTTTAGCTTTTACAGGATCACTTATACCCGAATTCAATGCCTTGTCGCGTGCAGAAATCAATGTTGCACCAATCACCACAGCAATAATCGAAATGATACCCACAAGCCACATTTTACCCGTCTTCCAATCACCCAAAACAATGGCTGCCATCAATGCATTTGTCACTATTTGACCAGCGGTTGATAATGGAATAGCAAGTGATACGCCTAAATCTTTAATTGCCAAGAATTGACCCGCTGTGCCTATTGCCCAAACTAATCCTGAAGCAATACCAACAGTCCATATTTCAGGACCTATATATGCATGATTTGGTATGACGTATAAAACCATTGTGCCTACACCAAATATCAATGCTCCAAATGTCATTCCCAATGTTTGCTGACCGGCTGTGCCACCCATTTTTGTATTAACGAGTCCAACAGACCCCCACGCTAATGCTGGCACCAATGCCAAAAGAAATGCTATGTTCATTATTTACAACTCCTTATCCTGATCATGTTATTTTACATGATTTGTTAACAAAGACTATTGTACCTGAATGAAAACGTTTACACAAATTTTTATCATAAATTGTAAACGTTTTCATAATTTATGATAGCTAATGACATTTAAAAAATAATTCATGATAGCAAAACATTAAAAAAACATCAAGAAATGACATTTCTTGATGTTTTTTTCTATATAAGTAGATTAGTTATTTATCATAACGTTGCATATTCCACGTCTCAATGACATTAATTAATAGTTTTGTATAATTAACATCAGTTGCATAATGATTATCATAAAGTGCTTTAGCTGCCTGTTTGTAATTTTTTGCAGCAATAACATCTTTAAATTGATTTGGATTCCACGTGTTACCATTTACAATGGTTTCAGCATGTTCACGCATACTATCTTTCCAACTGTCATACACTGCAAATCTTGCTTGTTGTGTTTCTGGTTTACCGTCAACATATTCGGTCGTATCTAATACAACCGATTTACCAGGCGTTTCATCTTGTGTTTTAACACCATAGAAATTATTATATTTTGAAGACAATTTAGAATTGTCCCAGTTCGATTCGTGCGCAGCTTGCGCAATAGATACTGACGCCAATAAGCCATACTTTTTCGATAATTCTTGCGCATAAGGGGCCACTTTACGTACAAATGCTAGGCGTCGCTCAAATTCAGATTTTCCAGAAGTAGCTAGTAAGGCCATGACATTTGGTGTTGGTAAACCATTTTCCTTAAGCGTACCGTAATATGGTTGCATCGTTTTATTAGATACTTCTAGCAAATGAGAAATAACAGCATTCGCTGTTTTATCTTTACTCACATCAAATGCTTGTGGATAAACATAATCTAATAATTTACCCGTTTTCGTACTTGACTGATCGACACCACGTAATAAATCAGGGTACTTCTTATGCATTTGATTAATTAACGGTTTACTATCTAACGCTGCCAGCACGTCTTGTTCAGATAGACCAGAAACTTCATTAGCAATATGCTGCGCTACTTGATCAGCTGTTTGTCCAACAGAAACTAACACATAACCCTTAGGTAATTTTGGCGCCGCACCTGGTCCACTAGTCATTTGTGCAAAAATTAACTGCGTTGTTTGTGAAGGTGACAATTGGTAAGTGCCCGCTTGTAACTTTTCAGCACCTTGAGACATAGCGTACTTGTAAAAATTTTTACCGTTTTTAATTACTTTTTTGTTTTGTAACGTTTGCCCCATCTGTGACGCCGTTGAGCCAGCTGGTATATTAACAGTTTTGAAAGTTGTATCTTGTGGATTTAATGCTGCATTCTTATCTGTTAATAAAGCTCTCATCATAAATACAACGCCTATGATGACAAAGATAGCTAAGATTACTGCAATCATACGATTGCGTTTACCATGTTTTTTGTTTCTTTTACCATTAGCTGGTTTATTTTGTGCTGCGTCTAGCGACTCGGCAGCTTTAATTTCGTGTTGATGTCTTTTTTTTCTAGATTCCATAATTTACCCTCTAAACTTGCGTCATATAGTAAAGCGGCTAGCATATTTCATACTAACCGCCTTTTACATTTTATCATATTTGTTGACGCAAAAGATTAAAAAACGTTACTTCAATGATTCTACGTCACGGGCAATCATTAATTCTTCATTTGTTGGAATGAGTAAAGCTTTTACACGTGAGTCTTTTGTTGAAATTTCAATTTCTTTGCCACGCACATTGTTAGCTTCAGAATCCAATGCAACACCAAAATAATTTAATTTATCAATAATTGCTTGTCTAACTGGGACTGAGTTTTCCCCAATGCCTGCGGTAAATACAATGGCATCAACACCGCCCATTTCGGCAATGTATTGCCCAATATATTTAATAATACGATTAATAAAAATTTTAACTGCTAATCTGGCATGATCATTCGTATCTTGAACATCGAGTAAATCACGCATATCAGAAGAAATAGTTGATAAGCCAAGTAACCCTGATTTTTTATTCAATATATTAAGCATTTCATCATTAGACAAACCTTCACGTTCTTGAATATAGTACACAAGTGAAGGATCAACATCACCTGAACGCGTAGCCATGGTGACACCTGCTAGTGGCGAAAATCCCATTGATGTATCAAGTGATTTACCATCTTTAATAGCTGTGATTGAAGCCCCTGCACCCAAATGAAGTGTGATTAACTTTAATGACTTCAAGTCTTTTCCAAGCATGTCTGCTGCACGCATTGCAACGTAACGATGTGACGTACCATGTGCGCCATATTTACGTGCCCCATAACGCGTATAGTATTCATATGGTAATGAATAAAGGTAGTTTTCTTCAGGCATTGATTGATGGAAAGAAGTATCAAATACAGCAACTGACAAAGCATCTGGCAGCAATTTTTGGAAAGCACGGATTCCCATAGCATTGGCAGGATTATGTAATGGTGCGTAATCTGCTAATCGATCAATCTTTTCCAGAACTGAATCATTCACAACAACAGAATGATTAAACCACTCACCTCCGGCAACAACACGATGACCAACGCCTGTAATTTCATTGAAATCCTCAATAATGCCAAGATCTGTTAACTTCTGTAACATAAAATTAATGGCCTGTTGATGATCTTTAATGGCAAGCACATTTTCATATTTTTTGCCCTTACCATTTTTAGAAAAGGTAATATGTTCCTGATCTTCCGAATCATCAATCAAACGTTCTACTTCAGAACCATACTTGATTGTTACAATGGCATCATCCATACCTATTCGTTCAATAACACCCTGCGCAATTACTTGTTCTGCTGGCATTTCCAATAATTGGAACTTCAATGATGAACTACCCGCATTAACAGCCATTGTCTTAGCCATGATTTAATTTTTACCTGTCTTTCTTGAATGTGTTCTGATCTACTACAATTTAAAACATAGGGTTCTTTAATAAGAAATACTATTTGGGCGCCTTATATTTTTTGACATACTATATATTATCTTGTTCTTTATCAAGTTTAACCCAAGCAGCAATTTCTTGCAAAAATTTTTTCAAAGCATCAATGTCCTTTAAAGTTGGATACTGCCCCATTAACACCTCAGTTTTTGTTCCGACACCCTTTTTTTGGAGCACAAGTATAGCTTTAGCAGCACGCTGATCCTTAAAAAATTCATTTGGTAATTGTAAAAACGCCTTCAATTGCGCTTTTTGGGCCACGAATTTTAATAAACTTTTAGCATTGTCACCATTTAAAATATCAGCTGGTACAATTAAATAGATCCAACCATCTTCAGTCACAAATTCCAAACTTTTTTCAATCAACAAGTGGTGTACAAATGATCGACCCTCAGTCGCACGTGTATCATAATCATCCCCTGGTTGTATTGGATAATAACCTACTGGCAAATCTGCAATAACCGCTTTAGATTTAGGAACATCCTTTGTTGCAATGACATCTTCTTGGTAAAAATCAGTTTTTCCTTGATTAAGTAGATCATCTACAGCTGAAGCCAAGGCCAATTGCGTCTCGTCATTATCAATGCCGATCCGATTGATTGTTACATTATTCATTCTTAACACATCGTTAATTGTATTAAGCAAATTACCTGTACCGACCGTAAAATCTATAATCGTGTCACCATCTGATAAGTTTGCTGTCTGTGACAAAAAATCTGCCAACAAATAACCAATCCCATCTGGTGTTAATTGGTAGTTAGCAGGCGTTTTATCGTCTCGATTAGCTTTCAAAATAACTAATTGCAGTACTTTTCTTAAGTCTGCTTGTGACATATTTTGCCAATCAAATTCATTGATCAAACTTTGTATTTTATCGGTTATTTCTGCTGTTGGCTTGTCTAATTCATGCTGAACATTACCAACGTGAATATCTTCCAGTACCTCAATTAACGCATCAATCACACTACTATCTGTATCTTGTGCTAATGCTTGTGTGCTGGTTGTTAGTGCCTCAAAATATGTTGCTATTTTTTCTTGTGTCATAGACTTATTTTAGCTTTTTTTCATACTATTTTCAAGATGTTTGCACAAGTAACTCTCTTGTATAAGTTTCATTTCCTATTTTAATGACAATATGGTCTTTCACCACCGTTGTTTGAACATCACCAAAATTTTGATTTTGATAATTACTTTTATGATAAGCTAAACTTGCCTGTAGCTGTATTTGATCAAGTCTTGTTAAAATAATCATTTGAGATCTTGATTTTAACTGCGCATTAAACGCTATATTTTGTAAAATCACAACACCCCCAAGCAAACCCAAAAGCATTAATGCTGACACTACAATTGATGCTTGCCTTTTTTTAAACATGATTTTTTCCTTTTTGAAGATAGAGTAAACCATTTGCTTTTTGGCCTTGATAATTAACGACTTCCAATTCTAAATGAGTTGTTCGGTCAAAAACCATTAATTGACTAATATTTTGTGCCATAATAATTTGACCAGCACCTGAAGCTGATAACTGCAACTTGTTGTTGTGAACCGTTAAATCCATCAATTTTCCTTCACTATTTTTTAAGATAACATGATCTGTATGAGCCGATACAAAAGTATATTTTTGTACTTCAATTTGTCGTGTTACAGCACGTAATGTAATGTCTAACGGTGCTTGTGTTTGAGTTTTTAACAAAGATAGACTAAATTGAATTGTCATGAACACTAATCCCGTAACCATTAAAGCGATTAATGACTCTAATAAGGTAAATGCAGCGCTACTACTTTTCAACATAATCATGCCATGCTTTTATCGCGTCAACGCGTTGCTGAGAAACGTTTTGATATTGTATTCTTAAACGTTTGTCCTGCTGTTTAAAATTTCTAACCTGTTCATATTCAAATGTTATTGCCGTACTTACTAGTAAGAGAGAGATTAACGCTTCTGCCAATACAAAGCCTGATTTACGCCTTTTCAACACGATATTCCCCACCTCCTAAACTAAAAATTATTTTAATTGTCTGTTTACCAGTTGTTAACGTAATTGTCCCCGGCGCAACGTAGCCTGTTTTCAATATTTTGATCTGTGTAGATACACTATTGCTATAACCTTTTGGATACTTCAACCTATCACGATCAAATATTACCGCATCTCTATCAAATGTTACAGTCACATTTTTTTGTGTTTGTTGCGCTGTCAATCTAGCCTGCTGCCATTGCGATTTAAACGTTGGTTCCCATTGCGTCATTTGTTGATGATGTGGTTTTATTGTATAACTGATTAGTAGCATACTTGCCACAACACTGAGTACAATTAAAGATTCCAACAAAGTGAATGCCCTATTTACGCGCTTCATTATGTTCAACTGTGATATTTAGCTCTTTTACTTTTTGAGCCTGCTTTGCTGTTAAATAACCATCTGCTACCAAATTATTCATCGTTATTGACCTGCTTTCAGGATGTTCATTTGCATACAAATCTATTTGAGTTTGTACAGTAGATACCATTGCCGTTGCGTGTGTTTCAACCGCTTTTTGACGTTGTGAACCCAGATTAGGCAAAATAAGAAGCATCAATAAACTAATAATGAACAGGACAATGGCAGCTTCAATCAGAGTAAATCCTTGGCGCTTTTTCTTAAACTTTATCATTGATATAATCCTCCAATAGCGTTGTACATCGGTAACAACATCGACATATATAAACCAACAATTGCCACACCAACCACACCAAAAAATAACGGTTGTAGTGTGCCAATCAAACGATCTGTTTGTTGCATTAGTAATTGAAATTGCGTTTTCGCATAATAAGATAAATAATCCGCTAACACTTTAGGTTCATGTCCCCGAGAAAAATAGCCTGCTAATGAACGATTAAAGTAGGGTTGTTTTAAAATGTAACTTTCAATTGTATACCCTTTTTGAAAATGTTGACGCGCATGATTCGCCAAATTAATCGTCATACGATTGTTTTTTTCATCACCTTGACTAATTTCATCTAAAATTTCTGGTATAGTTAAACCACTTGAGAGAAGTGTCGCCAACTG
Organism: Leuconostoc inhae; assembly: GCF_019656015.1. Taxonomy (GTDB): domain Bacteria; phylum Bacillota; class Bacilli; order Lactobacillales; family Lactobacillaceae; genus Leuconostoc; species Leuconostoc inhae_A. Next base: position 30,643 of record NZ_BPKW01000007.1, read on the forward strand.
TTGAGTCACTTGATAAGTTACAATTGTTTTGACGATAATGCCTATAATGGGCATATATGATAATAAAATAAGTTTTTGACGTGGATTTTTTTTGTGCCAAAAAGCAGTTATCAATAACAAGAAAAAAATAATCATACCAGCAATGAGATATAAATAAATATGACTTTCCTTAGTCGCTATTACCGATGTATCCTGCCACTGATTCAAGATAGGATACAAAAAATATTTCAATCCAACAAGCATCGTTGCGAGAATGCCTAACAAAATTATTGGATAACGCATAACTTGCATCACTTTATTTTGTTGCTGCTGAATTTTGGCTAAATTTTGACCTATCGCTACCAATGTCTCGGTTAAATTACCATGTTGATCGGCCAATTTTAATTGCAATACGATTTGATTGCTGACATCCTTCTTTAAAATAAGATGTAATGCGATCCCCCGATTCAAATCTTTTACAACACGTTTCAGCCAGTGTTGCCATTTCGTATGGGCACTGGCTAGTATATCCAAACTTTGTGAAATACTATAACCAGATTGTAACAATTCCCCTAGCTCTTGAAAAAACAATACTTGTTCACTTGTTTTAAAGTGCTTGATACGTTTCTTTTGAAATTTTGTTAATTTTAATTGCATGATGTAAAACCTCCTGCCAATTTTTTGAGAACTTTGGGACTTGTTCGCCATCTAATACGCGCTTAATATCCGTAGCCTGTAGCATGTCTATAATAGCTGCTTGTTGATTATCACGCGTAGGTAATAAGCGTTGATATACGACTCCAGACAACGCTACAGCCAACTTATTCTTATCCACACCAAGATCTCGCAATCTCAAAATAACATCACGGGCAGACATTGCATGTACCGTACTCAATACTAAATGACCACTTAGAGCTGCCTGTACTGCTGCCTTTGCTGTCGTGCCGTCCCTAATTTCACCTACTAGTAAAACTTCAGGCCGATGTCGTAAAGCGACTTTAATTAATTCGTCATAGTCGATACCCGCATTGTCATTAACTTGAAGCTGTATAAATTTAGGTTGTTGTATTTCTACTGGATCTTCAATTGTTAATACTAATTTATTATCTGATATCTTATCTAATAATCGGTATAACGTGGTTGTCTTTCCTGATCCTGTTGGTCCAGAAATCACAAGCAATCCTGAATTTGGTAAGGATGACTCTAATTGTTGAAATTGTTGAAAATCTAACCATTGTTGTTTTTGTTGCTGTTGATAAATCATACGTAACACCACTGTTTCGCGGTTTAAAAAATCACCTACCGTGGATACTCTAATCCAAGTATCATCAAATTGGAATCGTCCCAACTGCGGGCGACGTCGCTCAGAAATATTCATTTTTGCACGATATTTAATAGCAGATACCATCAGTTGAGCTTCTTCTTCACTGATATCTTTAAACACATAAGATTTGCCATCCACATGGAATTTAATCACATATTTCGCCTCGTTAATTGGCAGTATATAAATATCATTGGCTTGTTGCGCTATTGCTTCATTTAAAATTTCATTCATACTAACACCTTTCTGAATCACATAACATCATACGTCCATGATCGTTTTTTCTCACAAAAAAAAGCCCAGATTTCTCTGAGCTTGCTTTAAATATATTACATTAACCTATATTTACTTATATTTACTTATCTAAACGTGCACGAAATGCTTTAGTTGCTTCTTCGTAGCCAGGCTTACCTAATAAAGCAAACATTGCTGTTTTGTAGGCTTCAACACCTGGTTGGTTGAATGGATTAATACCAAATGTATAACCAGAAGCGCCGACAGCCATTTCAAAGAAATAAATCAAATAACCCAATGAGTAGGCATCTTGTGCTGGTATGTGGACAGCTAAGTTAGGCACCCCACCGTCAATATGTGCTAGTGTCACACCTTGAGAAGCTTTTGTATTCACTTCATCAATCGTAATACCTTCCAGATACTTCAAACCATCATTATTACCTGCTTCATGTGGCAAATCTAGGTTTGAAACTGGACTATCAAGTTTCACAACCGTTTCAAACAAATCACGACGGCCTTCTTGAATATATTGACCAAGTGAGTGTAGATCTGTTGAGAAATTAGCTGATGATGGGTAAATACCCTTTTGGTTTTTACCTTCAGATTCACCCATTAATTGTTTCCACCATTCTGATAAATACTGCATTGATGGTTCCCAATTAATTAATAATTCTGTTGTATAGCCCTTATCGTACAAAATACGACGAGCCGCAGCATACTTATAAGCTTCATTTTTGGTAATATCGTTGTCTGAATATTCAATCTGTGCATCTTTTGCACCTGTCATTAATGCTTGAATATCAGCGCCTGACGCAGCAATTGGTAGCAAACCAACGGCCGTTAAGACTGAGAAACGTCCACCAACGCCATCAGGTATTGCAAATGTTTCATATCCTGCTGAAGCAGCTTCATCATGTAATGCGCCGCGGTTAGCATCAGTCGTTGCAAAGATACGTTTTTTAGCCTCATCTGCGCCATATTTTTTCTCAAGTAACTGTTTAAAAATACGGAAAGCGATTGAAGGTTCTGTTGTTGTCCCAGATTTTGAAATAACGTTTACTGAAAAGTCTTGATCACCAATAACGCGTACTAAATCATTCAAATATGATGCAGAAGTTGAATTTCCAGCAAAATAGATTTTAACCCCTTGACGCTGATCATCAGACAACTCATTATTGAAAACAGGGTTTAGAAAATCAACAGCCATTTTAGCACCAAGATATGATCCGCCGATTCCAATAACAACCAAAATTTTTGAATTAGATTGGATCTTTTTAGCTGCCGATTGTATACGACTAAATTCTTCGTGATCATAATCTGTTGGTAATGTCACCCAATCAGAATACTCTGCCCCAGCCCCTGTACGATTTCGGAGTTGTTGATCAGCCATTGTAATTAATGGTTGCATTTCAGAAAATTCGTGATCAGCCACGAAATTTTCAATGTTCTTTGTATTAAATGTGATATGTGCCATAGTATTACCCGCAATTTCGCCTGTTGAAGTTTAACAGGTGAATGCTTTCCTCCTTAATATATGTTAAGCGCTTACAAGATTATTCTATCACAATTTCGTCGCCGCTGCTTCATCAATAATAATTGTAACATTTTTGTGATTTTGTAGAATGGAAGCTGGTACTGCCTCCGTTACAGATCCATTAACCATAGCTGCAATAGCATCGGCTTTATCAATACCATATGCCATTAACAAAATGGCTTTTGCAGACATAACCGAGGCAATTCCCATAGAAATTGCCTGAGTTGGTACATCTTTGGAATTATCGAAAAAACGTGCATTAGCATCAATTGTTGATTGCGTCAAATCAACAATATGTGTTGTTGAATCAAATGAAGTTCCAGGTTCGTTAAATCCAATATGTCCATTTAGTCCAATGCCTAATAATTGTAAATCAATGGGGTGCTCTGAAATAATTTTATCGTATTGAACAGCTGCTACGTCATGTTCTTCACTAACGCCATTAGGTACATATGATTTTTTGAAAGGCTTCTTGTTAAAGAGATGCTGATTCATAAAATAACGATAACTTTGATCATTATCATCATCTAAACCTAAATATTCATCTAAATTAATAGATGTTATATTTGAAAAATCTAACTTACTATCCGTAAATTTTTTATATAAGGCAATTGGTGTCGATCCTGTTGCTAATCCAAGTACTTTAGCTCCGCTACTTAACGCTGTTTGATAGATATCAAAAGCTTTTTTAGCACCTTCTGCGGGATTTTTAACTTTAATAATTTTCATAATTTTCTCCATTTTAATCGGTCTATACCAATTTGGTCTATACCAATATAATAACATAGTTCACCCGTTTTGAAAAGTTAAAAAAAACAACCTTTTCAAGTTGTTAAAAAAACGATTATTAATGCACAATTGTACGCCATGCACGGACGATAAAATTAGTCTTTCTTGTTTTTTGTGTGGCAACCAACTGCACTGATTTATCAAAATCATCACTACTTGGTAAATATTGTGCCTCACTTAAATTGAACTTAACCACCGCAACTTCTTGGCCTTTTTTCACCAACTTGCCTTTAATATCACGCGTCGTCATTTTTGGGGACAGTTTAGATGCCTTATTAATCCAGATTGTCTTTGTATTTCCAACAATCACTGGCATATGATACTGCTTCATACGCGACAAATCAGCCTGCTTAGCATAAGGTAGCACGCTTCCTTTTTTAAAGGTTGTCGCTTTTTGAGCACTTAAGACCTCATTAACAATATTCAATGTTTTTTGATACCTTTGTACCTCATCCATATAACTAGCTGCACCATTAACAACAGTTATAAATTCATGTCCACTATTATCTTTAATGATTCCAGTAAAAGCAGCACCTGATTCTGGCGTGGATCCTGTTTTTAATCCTTCAATAGTGAGATGATTTGGATTGATTAAGTAAGGCCAATTTTTTGTCATCTCTGTTGGTTCATTAACAACATAATTTTTTGTTAAATGATATGAAACATGTGTGCTTGTTGCTAATTCACGAATATTTGGATCTAATTTCAATATTTCTCGTGCAATTGTTGCAACATGTTTTGGCGTCGCCAAATTTGCAGCATCATCAGACGCACTGGCGACCTTATTGTCAAAGGCATCTTGATTAACTTGACCAGCGGAATTATACCATTTTGATTTCGTTAACTGTAGTTCTTCAGCCCAAGATTGTAAAGCTTGTGCAGTAGTCATTTTTTTTGGTGTAAGGTATTCTGCTAGTGCAAATGCAGCATCGTTAGCTGACAAAGTAATCATGGTATTATACAATTCACGTACGGTTAATCTATCGCCTGTTTTAATAGCTAAATGAGAAAACATATGACTATCTTGCTTAAATAAATCAGCTTTTTTAGATATCGTAACCTTATCTGACCACTTTATTTTTCCTGAATCAATAGCCTTTAAGACTGCATAAGCCGTCAATAATTTAGACTGTGATGCAATTGGTCCCAATTTATCAGCATTTTTTTCTGCTAATATCTGCCCAGTACTAGCATCAATAACAATAGCTGAGCTGACATCCTGCTTTATTTGTAGTGGTTTAGCTATTGCGCTTGCCGAAATCGTTGTTGTCATCAGAAAAAGCATGACAAAAATCGCCCCAAAAAATTTAATCTGTTTCATTCTCTCTCTTCTCCCAAATGTTGCTTTAACGGTATTGTTACAATAAATGATGTTAGTTCATCATCTGATGTCGCAAATACTGACCCCTGATGTTGCTCAATAATCCCCTTAACAATTGCCAATCCCAAACCAGTGCCACCTGTCTTACTATTGCGTGAGCTTTCCACGCGATAAAATCGCCCAAAAATGTCCCCAATATCTTTATTTGGAATTTTAACGCCATCATTAACAACACGAATTTCAACATCTGTCTTCTTAACTTGTGCAGTCAATTTTATAAAAGTTGCTCTTTCACCATATTTCATAGCATTTGTAATTAAATTCATTAAAACTCTCGCTAATTTATCTGAATCAGCTTCTAACATAATTATTTCTGGATTAGTAATTTGTGTTAGTTCAATTTTCTTTTCTTGCGCTTCAATTGCATAACTTGCAATTAACTGAGCAAATAAATCGCCAAGACTTAATGTTGATATATTAAGAACCGCATCGTGTGCTTGTGTTTGCGAGAAAACAAATAAATCCTCGACCAAAACCTTCATCTGATTAGATTTATCATATGCTGTATGAATATATTTCGCTTTTTCGGCTGCACTCAATGTATCAGCATTCATTTCAACTAATCCGAGATAACCAATAATGGCCGTCAAAGGTGTGCGCAAATCATGGGAAATATTAGTAATCATTTCATCTTTTGATCGTTCACTCTCACGTTCCTCTTCACGAATTTGACGTGTATTTTTAGCAATTTGATTAGACACGTCAATTAAGGCTTGCGTTTTTGGTGCATACGCAACACGCCATTCAATCATGCTATCAGAATTTTCACGTGCTATACGGTTCATATCATGAATGAAACGACTCAAACTCTCTGCTTGTCGCCAACGAACATACTGCCAAATGAGAATTGTTATATTGACAATAATAAATAGCAATATTAATAACCACTGACCAATAGCCGGTGTTAACTGGCGATATAATTGTAACCTAGTAACTCCTATTATTATGAACCAACTAAAAAACAGCAGCAACAAAATTGTCACTACCGCATAATAAATTTTTGTGCGATTGTGCTTAAGAAACAACGCAAAATTTTTCATTAGTTGACTTCGATCTTGTAACCAACGCCCCAAACAGTTTGAATCACTTGATCACCGTTTGTTGCTTCTTCAATTTTATCACGCAAATGAGACACGTGAACCATCACTGTTTTAGCCGATACAACTGATTCTTGTTGCCAAACACGTTCAAAAATATCATCAGCTGAAAAAACACGATTAGGATGAGATGCTAATAAGTAAAAAATACCAAATTCTAAAGCTGTTAAATTAACTAAATCACCGTCGGCTGTTTTTACTTCATGACTGTCTTTATTAATCACCAACGAGCCTATATCCAAAACATCTGGTGTCTGATCCTGAACCGAATTTTCTGCACGTCGTAATAGTGATCGAACACGTGCCATAACTTCTAGTGGATTAAAAGGTTTCGTCACATAATCATCCGCACCAGTGATTAATCCTTGAATTTTATCCATATCACCAGACTTTGCTGACAGCATTAATATTGGAATACGGCTATCTTTTCGAACAATTTTAACAACTTCTAAACCATTCATATTTGGCATCATAACGTCCAAAACCATGAGCGCAATATCTGGATTGGTATTTAACTTAGAAATGGCTTCTTTCCCATCACTTGCCATAACAGGCTCATAACCTTCATTTTTAAGATAAATCTCAAGTAATTCAGCAATTTCAATATCATCGTCGACAACTAAAATTTTCATTTTCAGCTCCTTCTACTTTTTGGCCTGTGCTGCTTCCAAACGTGCTTGTTGTGATAATTGACTAATGGCTAAAAATCCGCCTTTCAAACCAGAATATTTGCGATTCCATCGGAACGCAGCATAAGCTACAATAGCTAAAATAATATAAGCTACTGGTGGCAAAGTTGGATTAATAACTGGCGGTAACAATCCAAGAACAATGAAACCAATAATCCAGGCCGCAACAGCACCAATCAAATATAACCATCGATAATTTTTCTGACCACCGTTTTTTATTTTCTTTGGGTCAGGTGTAAGTTTTAAAATAACCGCCGTATAAATCGAACCACCAAGCACTGCAATTAAGAGTAACGAGACAACTCCAGCACCTTGATTGTTGGCATTTTTTGAAAAGAACAAAGACAAACCAAACACGACACAGAATAACATTAAAATTGCTAATGATGTATCTGCTGCTAAGTTCCAAAATTTATAATCATGCAACTTTTTTGCCAATTTTTTAGGATCTAAAAACTGTTGTACAGCTTGAGTTGGTGTGCCATATAGTTGTGCTGCTGTTTGGCCAGTTCCTTGAGCTTCAATTAGCTTGTGCTCAACTTCGTCTGTGACTTCTTCTATTTTTTCAGCAGATAATTGGCTGTTTTGAAGCATGAGTTTTTTAAAACGAAAAATAAAATCTTCATTTTTTTTCGTTAATTGATCTTTTTTTTCTGACATTGTGATTCCTCCGAAGTTATGTACACAGAGTTTAATCTGCTTAACTATTTTTTAGTACATTGACCCTTGTTTTAGTCACCAAGTGATTTACACATTAAATCTGAATTCAATGATATCCCCGTCGTTGACAACATACTCTTTTCCTTCTGAACGTAACTTTCCGGCTTCTTTCACTGCTTTAACAGATCCAAGTGTATTCAAATCGTCAAAAGCAATTGTTTCTGCACGAATAAAGCCACGTTCAAAATCAGAGTGAATCACCCCAGCTGTTTGTGGCGCCTTCATACCAGACTTAAAGGTCCAAGCACGCGTCTCTTTTCCACCAGCCGTGAAAAAGGTTCTTAGGTCAAGCAGGTGATATGCTGCCCGAATTAATTTATTTAAGCCTGGTTCCGTTACGCCAGCCATTTCTAGAAATTCAGCTTTGTCTTCTTCAGCCAACTGGGCAATGTCTTCTTCAGCGCTAGCTGATAGACCAATCACATCTGCTTTTTGTGTTGCAGCAAAGGCCTTTATGTCATTAAAATAACGTGATGATTCAGGATCAGCCATATCATCTTCTGCCAAATTAGCAACATAAAGCACTGGTTTACTCGTTAACAAAAATAATCCCTTCACGACTTTTTGTTCTTCATCAGTGAAACTAATTGAGCGAACAGATTGACCAGCTTCTAATGTAGGCTTTATTTTGTCTAATACTACTAGTTCTGCTTTAGCTAATTTATCTGAGCCTCTAGCTGCACGTACTACTTTAGCATATCGTTTATCCACCGTCTCAAGATCAGCTAGGATTAATTCAGTATTGATCGTATCAATGTCATCTAATGGATCCACAACGCCATTAACATGAATAATATCATCCCCGTCAAAAGCGCGTACAACATGGATAATGGCATTTACTTGGCGAATATTTTCCAGAAACTTATTGCCAAGTCCCTCTCCCTGTGAGGCACCTTTTACAATACCAGCAATATCAGTAAATTCAAACGTTGTTGGTATAATTTTGTCTGCAGGCTCTATTTCTTGAATACGAGCTAACCGATCATCTGGCACTTCAACCATGCCAACGTTAGGTTCAATTGTAGCAAACGGGTAATTAGCCATCTCTGCCCCCGCTTTGGTTATTGCATTAAATAATGTTGACTTGCCGACGTTTGGCAGACCGACAATTCCCGCTGTAAGTGCCATATTTAAAATTATGTGATAAATCATATTAATACCGGCAACTGATTATTAATTATAAATGGTCTGACAAAATAATAAGTTACAGTGTTAAAACGATTTAAATCACGTTTCCTTTCCTAGTTAAAAGAGATTACTCAGCCTCAGCTGATACTAAAATTTTCTTTACACGTTTATTAAAATCAAAACGTGACATCATAATGCCCCGTCCACAATTTATGCATAACAATTTAATATCTGCACCGACACGTGTTACTTTCCATGCATTAGTACCGCAAGCATGTGGCTTTTTCATCTCAACAATATCATTTAATTTATAAGCTAATGGTTCTACCATATTAATCAACCTCAATATCAAGCAAATTTAAAATGCGACTTAAATCATCATTTGACATGTAATTAATTTCGATTTTACCGTTGCCCTTATTACCAGAGTTAATTTTAACTTTTGTCCCAAATTTTTCTTCAAGCTGAGTTGCTACCGACATAGCGAATGGGGAGACTACTTTAACTGTCTTATCTGTCTTACCGTCATTCATAGTTCTAACCAGTGATTCAACTTGACGGACATTCAAACCTTGGGTAACAATCGATTGTGCTACTTTTTCTATTTGTGTTTTATTTTTTAAACCCAGCAACGCCCGCGCATGACCCATCGAGAGATCACCAGCTTCTACTAATGTTTGTACAGTTTGTGGTAATTTTAACAGACGCAACGCATTTGTAACAGTCGTACGATCTTTCCCAATTTTTTCAGCCACTTGTGTTTGTGTCAACTTTAGCTGTTTCATTAAGCCATCATAAGCTTGCGCCTCTTCAATAGCATCTAGATCATCCCGTTGTAAATTTTCAATTAAAGCAACAGCAGCCATGGTGTCATCGTCGACATCTCGTATAATAGCACTAATATGTGTTAAATCGGCTAACTTAGAGGCACGTACACGACGTTCACCAGCAATAATTTGATACTTATTGCTATTGCGACGCACAATGATTGGTGTTAATACACCATTGTCTTTAATAGAACGTGATAATTCTTGCAACTTATCACCATTAAAATGATGACGTGGTTGGAACGGGTTGGCTTGAATATCAGGCAATTCAATCAACACGATACTTTCACCGTCTGTCGCTTTTTTTGTAACTGACTTTGTGTGTTCTAAAGCTTCTTCAGTCACATTATTCGCATTAAACAGCCCACCTAAGCCTTTTCCAAGGCCACCTTTTTTAATTGCCATATTGTTTTAAGACCTCCTGTGCGAGCTCACTATATACCTGCGACCCAATTGATCGCGGATCAAAATCAATAATTGCCTGTCCATATGAAGGGGCTTCGCTCAAACGTACAGAACGAGGAATAACAGTCGTATAAACCTTATCACCAAAATAATTACGTACTTCTTCAGAAACTTGTTTAGCCAAATTTGTACGGCCATCGTACATGGTCAGTAAAATACCTGAAATATCCAACTCAGCGTTAAACTGTTGACGAACAAGTTCAATCGTGTTGAGCAACTGTCCCAATCCTTCTAATGCATAAAACTCGGTTTGCACAGGAATAAGAATAGCATCAGAAGCTGTAAAAGCATTGACAGTCAACAACCCTAAAGCCGGTGGATTATCTATCAAAATAAAATCATAATCATCGTTTACTTCTGATAACGCTTTTTTTAATCGATATTCACGCTTTTCTTGACCTGCCAATTCAATCTCTGCACCAGACAACTGAATTGTCGCCGGTACTAAATCATAATTATCTGTTGGCACAATAACTTCTCTTATTGGTACAAGATCAACTATAACATCATAGCTATCACGCTCTAGCTCAGACTTGTCGACACCTGAGCCACTTGTGGCGTTTCCTTGTGCATCTATATCTACCAATAACACCCGCTTACCAGCTTGTGCCAATGCTGCGCCCAAATTAACGCTTGTCGTTGTTTTTCCGACGCCACCTTTTTGGTTGGCTAATGCAATTATTTGTGCCATATGGTTTTGACGTCCTTTCTATCAACATGTTCACTCGTCATGTGCATGCTCGTTATCCGATTGGTTTTTTACTAGGCGTTCCCGCCTGTCTTGGATATTGTTTTGGTGTTTTTTTATTTTTATTGACAATTTGAATATAACGCGCATCACCATTAGGTAACGTAAATTCAAATTCATCATGCAAAACCCCGCCTAATGTGGCTAAAGCCTTTTTACCGTCCACCAGTTCTTGCTGTGCAGCAGCACCCTTCATAACGATAAACTTACCACCTTTTTTAACAAATGGTAATGTATACTCAGCGAGTACACCTGTCCGAGCTACTGCGCGTGCGGTAGCATAATCAAATGATTCGCGATAATTTGAGTTTTGACCAATATCTTCAGCACGACCGTGAATGACTTCAACACCAGCTAAATCTAGGGCAGAAACCACTTCTTGTAAAAAGTTTATGCGCTTTTGAAGAGAATCAACCATTGTTATTTTTAACTGTGGAAAAACAATTTTTAGTGGCAATGATGGGAAACCAGCGCCTGTTCCAATATCAATTAACGTTTTTTCACCTGTCTGTAACTCTTGTTCATAAAATGAAACCGTTAGTGAATCATAAAAATGTTTAAGATAGACATCATTTTTTTCAGTGATAGCCGTTAAATTGACATGTTCATTTGTGGCTATTAGCATGTCAAAATAATCTTCAAACTGCTGAATTTGATGTTTTGTTAACGTAATACCCGCGTTTTTAACTGCTAAAATAAACTCTTCGACTGTCAATTTTTTGCTCCGTTTCAAGTTTGTTCAGCACAAAAAGCGCCAATTACAACTAATATTAGAATACCTGAAAAAAGCCCAATTTTCAAGCTTTGACGCTTTAATTATATCATTATTTGTTTTGATAATTGTTCTAATAGTAAGCTCTTGCTATCTTTCCCCACATAGGTATGTTTTTTAACGTATTATTATCAAAATTAACAACCACTTTTATTTTAAAATTTTGTTTCTAAACCGTGACGTGTCGCATCATGTTTAGAAACAAAACAATTGATTTTTAATATTTGTGGTTATATAATATAGTTAATCTAGGAAAGGGGGTCATAACTTTTGAATTATTCTATTGAATCAAATTCAATCGTTTTGGCCGCTTAACGGAAAAGCGGTCATTGCGATTGCATCGGCCACGATACAAATCGTATCGTGGTTTTTCATATTAATTTTTAGCAATAAACAGACAATGAGGCAGTTCTTCCCTTGTTTATTACTGTTAATTTATAGCAAAACATTGCCATACAATATTTTTTCATTGTGCCACTCTTATTAAACAGTTTATTTTAAGCCCATTTATCTCTCATCAAAAAATAATATAATACTTTTTAAATATTACACTTATTATTTTTTGATAATACTGTTACATAGGCATTGAAGTCTCTGTCAGATTGACCATGCATTATAATTTATTTTACAAAAACTCATTTTTTATTTTTAGATAGCTAATATATATGCGAATATTGAATTATGTGTTATATTAGATATCTAACTAAAATTTTATCATTGAAGGTAGATAATTATCATGAACGGATTAGAATATAATATTATTTCAGAATGGCGTCGTGAAGTATACGGCCAAATTACTGGTGATATAGAACTGACACATGTTCCTAAACGTGTGCAACAATTATGGGACGATTTTCAAAACGCGCATCAATTGGATAATGACATGAAAATCCAAGAATTTGATCGTATTTTAACCGATTTCCAAACACATGGTTGGTTAGCTTAATTAACCCATAATATTTGAAACATACACTTACAAATGTAAGCGTCTTTTTCTTACATAAAATTGATAGACGTTAATCACTTTTATGTACTTTTCCTTTTATCTTTTAGAAACCATATGATATTACTTCTAAACAACAAAAAAGCACTATGCATTCAGTTCTAAACTGAGTTCATAGTGCTTTTAATTAATGCCGTCGGTGGGAGTCGAACCCACACGGTGTTGCCACCACTGGATTTTGAGTCCAGCGCGTCTGCCAATTCCGCCACAACGGCAAATATCCGAATGCTGTTTATTAATTTAAACAACTACATAAGAATACCAAAAATATGCAACAGCGTCAACCTTTTTATTATTCTAATTAGCTTCATGTTGAAAGGCGTGGGCCACATGTTTTAATGCGTTGTCTAATAATATTAAGATATGAGAATCACTCAAACAATATAGAACTTCACGTCCCTTTCTTGTCGTTTGAACAAGTTTTGCCTCACGTAACACCTTTAATTGATGCGAAACAGCAGACTGTTCCATGCCTAAACGTGCAATAATTTCAGACACTGTATACGGACGATCTCGTAATAATTCAAGAATTATTAACCGTTGTTTATTGCCTAAGACTTTAAAAATTTGTTCTAATTCAATGATAACTTCTTTTTTCATAATTCTATTATAACAGTTAGAACAATTAATTTATCGTATCTCCATGCAAATCACTATATGCTAAGTTTTATACTAATTTAATCTTTGAAGATTATATTGGTATCAACAATAAAACAAGTCATCTCAAACAACGACATGTTTTAGAAAGGCAGGTAATAATGTATGATTTTTATTTGTAGAATCAATAATTCTGCACACGAAACCTGATGGGTATATTTCTTTTCCAATCTTCAAAACTCCCTCCCAAACTCTCACTAAAAATGCCCTGATGGTTTTATACGACCATCAGGGTTTCGTGTTTTCATATAAAAAAAGTCGTCTTCAGACGACTTTTAATAACTTAACAATATATTATTTAGCGCTACGAGCAACCATCGATGAAATTTTGGCATGACGTGCAATGTATGCTGCTTGTGATCCTAATGAGTCCCAGAAACCATCACGAGAATGGGCACCAACAATAATCAAATCAGCATCAACCCTTGGAACAACATCTTGTAATAATGCTTCCCCTGCCTTGGCACCATCAGCAAAAATTGTGGTGACATTTGTGATACCTTTTGACTCAGCATAAGCCTTATACTTAGCTAAATTGCTTTCAACTTCAGCACGTTTTTCTTTAATGACATCTAAATGTAAGGCATCAATTGTAGATAAATCGCCCATTTCCAAAACAGAAGCAATGATTAACTTTGCATCATCTTCATGCGCTTGATGTATCGCATTTGCTAAAGCAAAATATCCTTGTTTTGATTCATCCACACCAACAACAATATTCTTAAATTGCATTGGTTCAATGTTTAAATTTAATTCACTCATGATTAATCTCCTTATCTAAATTAAGATCCTGTTAACTGTTGATAAATACTCATAATATTCAAAATTGTCAAAACTGCAAATGCAATCCATCCGACAACTATTAACCATTTAGGGTTAACAAATTCTTCCCCCATAATCTTCTTAGAAGATGTGAAATAAATCAATGGTGCCATAGTAAATGGTAAAGCAATTGCCAAGAACACTTGCGATTGCACCATCAACACGTCTAGTTTATCTTCTGCTCCACCATAAATCAATGTAAATGCTACAACTGGAATTAATGCTAAACCACGTGTTACGACTCGACGTAGCCACATTGGAATACGCAAGTGCAAAAATCCTTCCATAACAATTTCACCTGTCAACGTACCAGTGATTGTTGAATTTTGACCAGAAGCCAGCAGTGCAACCGCAAACAATGTTGATAATACTGGTGACGCTACTGCACCGGCAATTGTCTTATTCCCCAAAGCATCATACATTGTTCCAAATGTGCCAACTTCATTAGCATGTCCAAAGAACAATGCTGCACCAAGAATTAACAGCAATGAATTAATGACAAAAGCTAATGATAATTGAATATTTGAATCCCATGTCATAAAACGTACAGCTTCTTTTATCGCCGACTTATCTGTACGATCAACTTTACGAGTTTGTGAAATTGAAGAATGTAGATACAGATTATGTGGCATTACTGTTGCTCCAATAATACCCAATGTTAATGTCAGTTGCGAAGATCCGCCACCAACTGGAACATTGCCACTTAAAGTTTGCAATTGAGGTAAGTAGCCACCAAACATTGATACTAATTCAGGTTTTGACAAAATAACTAAATAAGCAAAAATAACTAGAATAGTAATAATCAATGTCATAACTATAGCTTCAATTTTACGAAAACCAAATTTCATTAGCAACAACAACAGTAACACATCAAATGCCGTTGTCAAAACTGAAGCAATCATTGACCAACCAAACAACAAATGTAAAGCAATAGCACCACCAATAACTTCAGCAATATCAGTAGCTATCAAAGCAGCTTCTGTCATCAGCCACAATATTATTCCGCCTACTTTATTCGTACGATCACGTGTTGCTTGTGCCAAGTCTTCCTGTTTAACAATACCTAACTTACCAGCCATGTACTGTAATACCATTGCAATTAAACTAGAAATCAACACAATTGATAAGAGCGTATAACGATATTGCGCACCACCAGCAACAGAGGTTACCCAGTTACCTGGATCCATATATCCAACAGCAACTAATGCTCCTGGACCTGAAAAAGCCCATAACTTGCGCCAGAACGACCCATTCTTTGGTGCTTCAATTGAGCTGTTGACATCACTCAAACTTAAACTATCAGTCGCATCTTGAACGATGTGATGATCATTTTTTTTAGAATTATCCATCCTAATTCTCCTTTAGATTTCTCCTCAAGACAAAAACAAACGAATTTTCACTAAAATACGCATTTACCTATCACTTTTAAGCTACTTAACGGTGAGCTAAACACGTACTATAGTGCTAAATAATTTTCATAAAGGATTTCATTCAACTGGGTTGTTGAAAGCTTATGAAAGGTATCTAACTCGGCTATTTCTACCCTAATACATAATACATATTACACTTTTTTATTTATTCGTCAACACAAAATATCCAGAGAATTTTGTTTTAAATTCTATTTGCAGTATTAACTCACTTTAAATGTGAAAAAAATCAATATTACCAGTTTTTGTAAACCCTTTCATGAGAATGTTACATTTGTGTTACTTATCAAATTAAATTACATGGCTCGGCAACTTTTGCTTTTTCAATTTGAATTGTGACGTGATCAACATGATAATCTTGACGCAACGTCGTGGCAATATCTTCTAACAAATCCTGAGAATCAGCATTCTTTGCAGTGGATAAATGCACTGTCAATGCCGTTTCTGTCGTAGATAGTGGCCAAATGTGTAAATCGTGTAAATTGGACACACTTTGATGCGTCGTTAAATAATTAAAAATTGCCTCTTCATCAACACTATCCGGCACACCGTTAATTGCCAAATTAAAGGTGGAAGCCATTACTGGCCATGACGTAACGATAATAATCACGCCTATAATCATCGATATAATTGCATCAATAATATTCCAACCTGTTAACTGGATCAACAGACCACCAACAATCACACCAACAGAAACACCAGCATCAGCTAATAAATGAATATAGGCTGTTTTTGAATTTAAATCCTGTTCATGATGATGCCCATGTTCGTCTGGGGCACCACTGGCTTTAAATAGCATTGCAGTGAAGAAGTTAATCCCAATACCCACTGCAGCAACAATCATAACTGTGGCACCACTTGTTGATACTGATGGTGGATTAATAATGTCTGAAATGCCTTCATAGAAAATAATAACTACCGCAA
The DNA here is from genome assembly GCF_019656015.1 of Leuconostoc inhae. Lineage (GTDB taxonomy): Bacteria > Bacillota > Bacilli > Lactobacillales > Lactobacillaceae > Leuconostoc > Leuconostoc inhae_A. The sequence continues at coordinate 47,160 of NZ_BPKW01000007.1, forward strand.
ATATCAACAGTATCGTATTAAAGATACTGGCCAATATTGATAAATTATGCCAGCCATATGTATGTCGTTTTGTCGCCTTTAATCCAAATACAACAACAGCTAACCAAGCAATAACAAGTGCTAATACATCACTCAAATTATGAAAGGCATCAGCAAACAAGGCAGTTGAATGTGCTAATTGAGAAAAGACGATTTCTGTTAGAACGAATATTAAGTTCAATATAATCCCAATAATATAAGGTTTTTGTTTCATCGGTGTCATGTTTTTTTCTCACAATCTTTTTTATATAATAAATATACCACTTTTAAATGAATTTTGTTTCATATATAAACATAATAAAAAGTCATCAATTAATCAATTGATGACTTTTTGCATTTATTTCGCCATACCTTGAGCGATTTTATCCAAATTCCATTTCATCATGCTGTAGTAAGTGTCCCCATCGGTTCCCTTTTTAGCAAGTGAATCAGTATAAATTTTAGAATATATCGACAACCCTGTTTCCTTTGAAACCTTTTCCATTGCCTTAGGTGATACTGAACTTTCTAAGAAGAGTGACTTCACTTCGCTCGCACGAATTTTAGCCAATACTTGTTTCATTTGTTCTGGTGTACCTTGTGATTCCGTGTTGATTTCCCAGATAAATGCTGGTTTAACACCATATGCTGCTGAGAAGTATTTAAATGCACCTTCTGAAGTCACTAATACTTTTTTATTTTCTGGTATATCATTAAACTTTGTTTTAGCACTTTTATCTAAATCAGTCAGTTTTGCAATATAAGCCTGTGCATTTTTCTTATACGCGTCGCCGTTGTCAGGATCCTTATCAATCAATACCTTTTCGATGTTTTTAACATACTTAATACCATTTTGGATATCTAACCAAGCATGTGGATCTAACTCATCTTCTTTTCCAGCATCTGTCAAATGCTTAGCAACAACACCTGTTGAAACAGAGTAAACTTCTTTATTGTTTTTCTTACCCGCATTTTGGTACATTTTCTTAAACCAACCTGAACCACCTGTCTCCAAGTTAAGGCCATTGTGGAATAAGACATCTGCTTCTTGGGTCGTTGATACATCTTGCGGACGAGGTTCATATTCATGTGGATCTGTACCACGAGGAACTATTGTGTATAACTCTACCTTATCTCCTGCAACTTCCTCAACCATATTACCAATAATTGAATTGGTTGCAACTACATGTAGCTTAGTATGTTTTTTAGTTTGTCCACCATGAGTGCCATTCACAAACCATAGTACACCACCCAAAACAACAACTACTGTAGCAATAATAATACTTAAACGCTTAATCATAATTTTTTCTCCGCCTTATTTTAACTTTGAAACTCGAATTAATTTATCTTTTTCTTAAAAATAATACCTTGTTTTGGTGAAAACAAGAATGCCAAACTAAAAAATACTGCTGCTGTCAAAACAATTGCTGGACCTGATGCCCAATTAAATGTGTAACTCATGTATAGACCAATGACAGATGAAATGACTGAAAATACTGCAGCAACAATCATCATGTGTGACAGACGATTTGTGAGTAAATAAGCTGTTGCAGCAGGTGTAATAAGCATCGCCACAATCAAAATGATACCAACAGTTTGCAGTGCAGTCACAGTTACCAACGTTAGCACCAACATCAAGGCATAATGCATAAGTTGTGTTTTTAATCCATATGCTTGCGCAAAAGTATTATCAAATGACGTAATCAATAACTCTTTGTAAAATACCACCACAAAAATCAAAACGATTGCTAAAACAATGGCTGTTGTGACTAGGTCGTTATCAGATACTGCTAATACGTTACCAAACAAAATATGGTGTAGATTTGTTGCTGATTCTGCTAATGAAATTAAAATAAATCCTAAAGCAAAAAAGGCAGAAAACACAATACCAATAGCCGTATCATTCTTCAACTTCGATTTTGATGCGACTAAACCAATTAATAATGCCGCTAAGATACCAAATACTGAGGCACCAAATAAAATATTAATCCCTAACATATACGCCACAGCAACACCAGGCAGAACAGCATGAGAGATGGCATCCCCCATTAGCGACATACCTCTTAAAATAATGAATGACCCAATAATACCTGACATAATTCCCACTAAAATTGAGGTAATTAAGGCTGTTTGTAAAAAGTTATATTGCATCAAACCATCAATAAATAATCCTATACTACGCATGTTCGGGCTCCTTATCTGAGAATAATATCTTTGACAAATCGCCACTAAAGGCCGTTGTAATATTTTCTTTGGTAAAGACTTCTGAAGTCGTCCCTGAAGCAACAATTCCACGGTTAATAATCACTAAATTATCAAAATATTTAGTGACTTTATTGAGGTCATGATGAACAACAATAATTGTCTTACCTTCTTCTTGCCATCGTTTTAAAATTGACATGATTTCAGCTTCTGATTTCATATCAATGCCAACAAATGGCTCATCTAGGATAATCACATCTGCTTGTTGTACAATGGCGCGTGCCACGAAAACACGTTGCAATTGACCACCAGATAATTCACCAATTTGTCGTTGTGAAAATTCTGATAAATTAACATCCGCAAGTGCTTGTTGAGATGCCGCTTTTTCTTTGGCTCCTGGCACATTAAACAACCCCAAGTTTGGATAAGTTCCAGTTAAGACAGTATCAAACACATTAATTGGAAACGTCAAATCAAGTGCTGCTCGTTGCTCAACGTAAGCAATGTTTTTTAATTGCTTACTTACTGGTTTATCATGCAAAGTCACTTGCCCGCTTTGCTTATGAATCAGCCCTAGTATACCTTTAATCATTGTCGATTTACCGGCACCGTTTGGTCCAATAATGCCAGTAATTTTCCCCGGCTCAAATGTAATTGATAGGTCCGTAAATATCGGTGCGCCACTGTAGGCTACCGTCATATTTCGCACGTTTATCATTGCTCATACTCTCCTAATGCTAGTAGCATTAACTCAAGTGTAACCTTTTAAATTTAGAATGCTTCAGCCAAAACTTTCTGTTACGCAAAAATGGCGCGTTTAAAATCTACAATCGAAATAAGTGCGTCGTAACATTTTTCTATTTTTTAATTGATGAACTATCATCTGGTTGCTTCTTGGCTGACACAACTAGATGATAATTCTCAATCTAATATAATGTTACCATAGCCATTTATTAATGGCTATGGTATTTAATAAAATTAGAATAATTCTAATTTCAAAATAAAAACCAGCATATGCTGGTTAAATATTCAATTCATTAAAAAATTCTGTTGCATCCCCGATGATTTGATCAACATTAAACGATGTCTCTATATGTTCAAGATTAATCGACATGATTGTTGCTTTTGTATTAGCATAGTCTAACAGGCCTGCAAACGGATAAACCCGAAAACTTGTGCCAACAACAACAATTAAGTCTGCTGATTGAACCCACAACACTGATTTATCAACATCAAATGGCATTTCTTCATAAAAAGTTATGTTAGGCCGTAAAACAGCACCGTCTATGCGTGTCATGGACTTTAGATAAGTCGTGATAGCCGTTTTTTTACCATCACTCGGTTCATAAATATCATACAAAGAGCCATGAAAACGTATTAAATTGTCTGATTTACTATGTGCTTTAACATGTAAATCATCCACATTTTGTGTGATGATCTTAGCTTTGTTTTGTTGTGTCAATGCCGCCATTTTATCATGAATGACATTAGGTTTTGCCGTCGGAAAATACATATTATCAATCATAAATTGGTATTGTTTTTCTGGTTCATTATGAAAAGCCGTTGCAGATAATAAATATTCTGGTCGCAAATTGACACCATTGTAAATACCGTTCTTAGAACGATAATCCGGAATACCTGAGGCAGTAGATATACCTGCCCCCGTCATAAAAACAATCTGTTTTGCTGAATCAAAGCGTTCTTGAATTTTTGGTGTAACTAACATATTTTCCTTCTAATCTATTTTCTATTAATATATGGTAAGGCTAGTTGTTTAAACAACTCACCAACCTTCATTTTATAGAGTGCCTTAAAAAAATCTGCTGAATCCTGATTATCTGGTTTTGTAATCACAAAGCTATTTTGTGAATCTACTTGACTCAAACCAACATAAGCTGTTTTTTTAGTTTGAAAATCAGTCATTTCGGAATGAAAAATTGTAAATACTTGACTAACTGGCAACTCTAATTGGCGCTGTGACAGTACACTTGTCAAGGTGACATATTCTTTTGCATTAACTGTTGGTTTTCCCCATTCCGTTAACGTGTTGTCAACATTCGCAAACAACTGTGTCGTTTGCCGACGAATATGACGAGATTGCTTGAGATCAGCCGTTAGAATTGGCGACACAAGTTTCGTTGCTGCTGTGTAGGCCAAAGGATACTTTTCTGCTAACTCAGAAAAATCTGCCCCACTCGCATCAGCAAATACTAGCGCATCCAACAATGTCAATAAACGCCAAAGGCTTTCATCATCTAACTCGCCATTTTCAAGTGTCAATTCTGACTCTACGCCTGCTAAATAAGCTACTGCCGTGTCAGTGGTTAAAACGCCTTGTTTTTTAAGTTCACGATATGTAATTGTATGCGTCACAGTACGATGCATACGCGTTGCAATTTGAATTAATTGTTGATCAAGTGTGTCGTCTTCAAAAGTTAACGCAAAAAATATTTGTGGTACCACACCATTTAAAGTAAGTAACATTTTCAACAACTCATTACCAAACAAAAAATCAGACTGTGTCCCTTCTGCTAACTCTATTAATAATCTGTCCCCTAATATTTCTTGACTGACACGATCAACATGTAACTCGCCGGTTTGTTCACCAGATACACGTGTCATAACTTTTCCTGGATATATGTCGTTCACTGCATTTAATAATGTTTCAATTTTAGGACTCATTTTCTCATCTCCATTAATATTTCAGTGGCCTTTTCTGTATCGACTTGTGATAATGTGTTTAATTTTGCCACAAGTATTGGCACTTCTTGTGGCAATGCACCTACCTGTACAGCCAGTGCCCGATGTTGCATCCGCATATGGCCTCGTTGTATACCGCCGGCTGCAATTGCTTTTAAAGCTGCAAGATTCTGTGCTAACCCAACTGCTAAAATAATACCACGTAGTTCATCAGCAGACTTCACATGCATCATATCAAGTGCATTTTTAGCCTGATTCATTGCTGATATCACACCACCAACTGTCCCTACCGATATTGGCATTGTCAATTCACCATGTAATTGTTCATCACTAATCGTCCAATGTGTCAATGACCGATAATGGCCCTCTTGACTGGCATAAGCATGTCCACTGGCTTCTACAGCGCGCCAATCATTGCCAGTAGCCAACACAACGGCACCGATGCCATTAAATAATCCTTTATTTTCAGTTGTCGCACGATAGGCATCTTTTTTAGAAAACCGACTCAGTGCAACAATTTTTTCAGCTATTTCTCGACCACCTACTGTTTCAAAAGTGGCATTTCCGCTGACTGTCACTAATTGACCCATTGCATAATTTGTGAGAATCGCACCCAGAAAATGTGTGTCAAATTCGGTGAACAAGGTTACTTCTGCCTCTAATATTGTATTCACAATATTTGCACCCATAGCATCTTTTGTGTCAATTTTGAAATCAACGCTTATATCATCATTAGCTACTGGGCGGACATTAATTGCTACTAAACCGCCACCACGTTTATAAATAGATGGTTTCGCATGTTTAGCTATTTTGAACAATGTTTCTTGATGTATGTTCACAAATTGATTAAGCGTGTCAAAATCAACATTATGAAACAATATTTGACCAATCATGACCGTGCGTTCTGGCATTTTGACTGCAATACCGCCACCACTATTTAACATTTTAGCGCCATTATTTGCCGCTGCAATGACGCTTGGTTCTTCGATTGCCATAGGCACATTAACATGACGTCCATCAATAACAATATCTTTTAACAAACCCATAGGCACACGAAAATCACTAATATAATTTTCAACAATTTGTGCATTACTGTCACTTTGATTAGCTTGTAATTCTGTTTTTGCCTGATCAGTTAAATTCAAAAACGCCAAACGTTCATCTGGCGTCAACTCATAGTATTTTTTAGCCATTGTTTTTTATAGTTTCGGCAATTAAGCCTTCCCGTACGCCACTTTCTGAGAAAATTACTCTTGGTGCATTAATCGTATACATCAAATTTAATAATGGTAACAAACCACTAATGATAATGTCAGCTCTTGTTACTTCTAAACCAGCAATGTGTTCCCGTTGCAATCTTGTCATGTAGCGAATCGTCTCAAAAATAGCTGCCACGCGCTCAATCGTCATACTAAAACCATGAAAATGATCTACCGACATTATACCCAAGGCTGTACGCCCCATGCGTGCTAATGACCGATTAGCACCACCTAACAAAATCACCGGTTTGTGCTGATTTTTAAATAACCAAGGTAACGTTTCATACTGTGCTAAAATACTATCACAAGCTAACTTAATATCAGATTGATTTATATCATTTGCTAAATTAAAGCGTTCCGACAAGGAAACTGCACCAAAAGGTAAGCTCACATCAGCAATACTTTTACCATTTGCAACAGCAATTATTTCTACTGATGCACCACCAGTATCTAATATCACAGCATCATCAATGTTTAAGGTAGACATTACGCCAAGATAGTCATAATGCGCCTCTTCCTCACCAGATAAAACTTGAAATTCAATGCCAGTTTCAAATTTTACCCGCGCCAAAAATTCGGCCTGATTAACAGCCATTCTGACCGCAGCCGTTGTAATTGCTCGAATTTCTGGTTTAAAACCGGCATATTTCGTTTGAAAATACTTCAATGCGGCAATTGTGCGAGCAATAGGTACTTCCTTTAAAATGAGATCATCTCCCATATTTTGCGCAATACGCGTATCCTGTTTTTCACGGATTAATTCCGTGTATGTGCCGTCATCATGTAGTTCTTCAACGACCATACGAGCTGAATTACTACCAAGATCGACAATTGCTAAATAGCTCATATTGGCATCCTAGATGTTAGTTATTACTTACTAGTATATCAAAAAAAGCACCAACACGGGTATTTAAACATATTACAATATGATAATGGCACTATCTTTGATCATAAGTTACCTCATGACTGCTGTTGCGGTGGCTATTTCTTTGACATAAAATATCAAACGAGCGCACTCATTTAACTGAGCGCGCTCGTTTTTTTAACATTTATCATTTAATGGCATGATTTTCTACAAAATGTGCACCAATCAAGCGACTAGCAGCAAATATTAACAAACCAATTAAAATACTTGATACTGTTACATCGCTCAACCAATGTGCCCCTATTCTCACACGACTCATAGCTGTCAAAATTCCCATGGCTAGGCCAAAAATAACCATTTTTCTTTGCATAGCTATATTATCACGTGGTACAAAGAAATCCAAATATAAGAATAACCAACCTGACATCGTATGGCCTGAAGGAAATGAGTTATGCCCATTTATACCATTCATATGATACCAGGGTGTAAATTCACTCATTGTTTGCCCTGAAACTGTTGTCATTTCATAGGGTCTAAACCGGCCCCACAAGTTTTTCATATCACCTATCGTTGTTTGAGCAATAAAGACAACTGCAATACCGACCACAGCCACAATGATAAGATAATTCATATCTACGTTTGATTTTTTGTTTAACCAATTAGCAAATAGCCACGATAACATTATCCATAAAAGAATTGCAAGTGACCAGCGCAATACTTCTGGATAATTTTGAACAGCCGCTGTATTGTTTGCTAGACCCATTGGCACACCATTATTTAAATTGTTCAACATCGAAAATGTATAACTCAGTGCATCTTGTAGCAATGACAATAGTTGATTCAATGCCAGTAATAGCATACCACCTGTCATAATATACTTAATCAAATGATCATTCAATCGACGCCAAATATACCAGGCAATGACTTCTGCTGAGACAAACGTAACAACTTGCGCACCTTGATCAGCATAATTTTGAAAAATGTTACCAAAAATTGAATTTTGATTCATAACCGCTTGTGTCACATTCCTATCAAAAAATGTCGCAATCAATAATGATAGTAGCCCTATTCCTAGGAAAATTAGGACAGCCTGTTTTTCCTGATCAGTTGTCCTAAAATCAATATTCTGAGTCTCGTTTCCAATCTTGTCTTGCGCTTGGCGAACATCGTTATTTGTTAATTGCATACTCACTACACCATTTCCCTTCCAATAATACCATTCTATCGATAAAATATTTAGGTTGTGTCAATATTTTATCTAGACAACGTAAAAAAATCGATTACTAAGTAATCGATTTTTTAATCTGCCAAAACTTATTATTGTGGATCTAATGTTTCATTAATTGTATTCAAATTTGTTTCCGCTACGCCATACGATAACGATGGCACGGCACTACCAAATTGTGTGCCCGTCTTTTTTTCAGGCAATGCTAATGATTGTCGCAACTTGTTGGTTACACGTTGCTTTTCTGATTCAGGTACCATTTGATAACTAACACCATCATACATATCACCATTGCCATGCAAATAATCAGAATTTTGATTTTTTGTAGCAGACATATATTTTTTTACAGCGTTGAGCATCTCATTATAACTCATATCTGTTTCAACGTTTTTTGAAATAGATGCCATAAACTTCGAATTGAACAACGTTGAAGGGCTAGCCGACTTTTTTAACATCGCTTTTAATACTAATCGTTGACGTAACTGTCGCCCATAATCACCTTGTGGATCATCATATCGCATGCGTGAAAATGACAATGCTGCATTACCATTCATAGTTGTAAAGGATTTAAAATTCTTACCATCCTTTGCATACTGAAATGCTTCTTGTCCTTTGACAAATTTATAAGTTTCCGGGGTCGTGTCCGCTTCTGGTGTATAAGTAAATGTCAAAGGTGATGCGACCTTTACGCCGCCCACTTGATCTATCATTTTTTCTAATCCACCCATATTAGCTAACACATAAAAATCAATTGGCACATTAAGATAATTTTGTAAAGTCATCATTGCTGCGCCTACACCAGCAATTGGAAAAGCAGCGTTTAATTTTTGAGGAAAAGTGTTTTCAGCACCAGAAATAGCCATCATAATATCACGCGGTATTGACATCATGGTTGTTGTTTTGGTTTTCGGGTTAATAGTGACTAGCATCATGGAATCTGTTAGTCCAGTACGATCTCGTTGCAATGCACCAGTATCCGTTCCCAAAACCAGTACCGAAAACGGCTTACCATCCTTAATGACTTGTTTAACATCACGTGCTTTAGTGATATCTGCGCTACGTTGCATGCTATCGACTGACTTGTGGATATTATTCAATGCTTTGGCAAATACAATGCCACCAACAACAGTCATTATAAGAATAATTAGCAATAGCCATCGCCAAATCTTCTTGCGTTTGTGTGGTGGCTTCGGTTTTTTAGGCCCTTGTGATGGTGTTTGATTACTATCATTTTGTTCACGTCGCGCAGTGCGACTCAGATTTTGGTTATCCATAGTTTCCCCCAGTTAATAATCAATATTATACCATTAAAAATTAAGTGATTCTCTATATATACCCAAAATCCATGACATCTCAATAAATTATTGTCTACCCGTTATTTTTTTCAAAAGTCGATACATTTTATACTTGATTGGTTGAACAGGCAATACAAAACTACCTACTAGTTGCCTTGCTTCGCCTTCAAAAGCAGTTTTAAAACCTAACACGCCATCTGAGCCATCAAATCTGCCAGATATACCGTAAAAATTGTAATTTTTGATACCATTGGCAACTGCTTTTTGAATCAGTGTATCTTGAATTTGATAAGGTCCATAATAATCTTTGTATGCCTCGTAAGTGCCAGAATACAAATATGTCATCTCTTGAGGTTGTTGAATAAATAATGCACCAGCTACCACTACCACAGATTGACCTGCTGCTTGCATTTGTTGTGTTGCTTTTTCAACACGTTTAATGTGATGCTGTTTTTGATCATCAAATTCGTTATATTGGCGTTTAAATTTATCTTGCGTTGGATATTTATTGATTTTTATCTGTAATTTATCTAATTTTTGATTTGAGATAATAATTTTTTGATTTTCCTCAGTAATGTATGTTTCAAAATTTAATTCTGCAAAAATAAATGTTGCATCGTTAGCGTAAGTATCATAAACCATTTCATAAAAAGATAGGTCTTTATCGTGGTAATGTAATCTATCAGCTGTTTTTTGCGTTAACGTTTTAAATTCTGGTAAATCTTCACGCGATAATTCTCTTAACTTAACGCCAAACTGTTGATTTTTTTTAAGATAGTATTGCACATTTTTACCATAAGACTTGCTAACCAACGTGCTGTCAGTCAAATGAGATAAGTCTTTAACATATTCCCAAGTCGGTGACCCATTTGTGGACATACCAAATGTAAATGGTTGATGCTCAAATCCACGTTGTGACATTAAATTTAAAAACATATCATTTGGTGTTTCAATTAAATTACCTTTACTATCAGTTTTTACATAAGTGATATTAGGTTCCCATTGTATATAGAGTATCCCAATTTTTCTTGCAAATTGACGTACTTCACGAACAAAAAAAGCCAATAACTGTGTATCATTAAAATCTAATAACGGCCCACGATCAAATAAAAAAACTGACCCAAGTCGTGTTGATTCAGTCATCACCAAAGAAGCAGCGACTACCAAGTCATCATTTTTAACACCCAATAAACGTGGCTCATGTCCACGTTTAATGAGTAATTTATATTGTTCAATTGATTGTGTATACGTGCCTAAAGGGTGCTGATTTTCAAAAACAGCATATTCATCTGGTGATAATTCAGTAAAATGTAGCGTCATAACATTATTATCCTCTATTACTATTATACAAAATAAAAAACGCCTTGCGGGCGTTTTATAAATTATTAGTATTGTCCGACATTTGATTCAGCAACAATTGTGTTGCCAACGATACCAAAGCCTACAGAAGTTGCGCGAGCATTAGCAACCCACATACGATGACCAGGTGTACCATTAGTTATCATGTTAGTTTCATTGTACCATGCATCAATAACAGACCCAGTACTCCAACCAATAGCAACTACTTCACCATTAGTATTCATATGATTTGTTGGTAAGCCACCATTAGCAACACCGTTTTGGGCACGTGCTTGAGCACGTGCTGACAAGCTTGCGTCCAATGATACAGGTGACAATCCTAATGTAGCACGCTTTGCGTTCAAAGAGTTGACCAATGTCTGTGCTACTGAATCTGCTACAGGCGCTGGTGCAACATTATTTGTTGATGCTGGTGTTACTTTATTAGCTGGTGCTGGTGCAGGTGTTGCTTGATTTTGACCACCATTAGCTTGATAAGCAACATATTCTGCTGCGGTCATATAACCATCTTTGTTAGTATCTGCAGCGCCAATGTATTGTACATTTTGTGTTGCAGCAGGTGTTGATGTAGCAGGTGCTGGTGTTGATGTAGCAGGTGCTGGTGTTGATGTAGCAGGTGCTGGTGTTGATGCAGCAGGTGCTGGTGTTGATGCAGCAGGTGCTGGTGTTGATGCAGCAGGTGCTGGTGTTGATGCAGCAGGTGCTGGTGTTGATGCAGCAGGTGCTGGTGTTGATGCAGCAGGTGCTGGTGTTGATGCAGCAGGTGCTGGTGTTGATGCAGCAGGTGCTGGTG
>NZ_BPKW01000008.1 GCF_019656015.1 Leuconostoc inhae
TTTTGCGTCATGGGTTATTCTCCTACGTCTATTATATCGTAGTAGAAACCGTGTCCATGTTTTTAGACTAACACCATATTGGTATCAAAATGGTAAGATAATAGTAACGAGATACTGTATTTGAAGGTGGGTTTATATATGCAAGATGTACTTAACGAGGCAACCAAACGCATTGGCGAACTGGTTAAATCAAATAGAAAAAAGAAGCGATGGACGCAATCCGATTTAGCAGATGGAATTTGTTCTCAGGCTATGATTAGTAGTATTGAAAGTGGGCGTGACATGCCTAATGTTTTTTTGTTTTATAAATTATGCGAAAAACTAGATGTCACGCTAACAAGTTCATTTTTAAAAGAAATATTGAACTTTGAAACTTCATCGAATTTTTCTGAGTAAGTTTTTCATTTGTGTAAAAATCATCAATATAAAGAAATGATAGAGTATATGGATTCGAGTAAGATTTTGGATAAGCTTGAGTCTAACAGAGACTTTCAAACTTATTATTACTACTATGCTTGTGCCCTCTATCAGACAAAAGGAAGCTTGCATGAAGTAGAAAGATATCTAAAAATTGCTGTAGCTTGTACGCTTAAAAAACCGTATACTCCTAAAAATCAAATCGAAATATTGTTGGTTAACGCACTGGGTGTTGTGAATGTAGACTTTGGTTTTTTTGAAAAAAGTTTTGATCTTTTCGATATAGCCTATAATGCCTTCTTAGAGTGTAAAGAAAACAGTGAAAATTTAAATGTGATTTCTTACCAGTATGGTGTTTTCTTGTACAAACAAGAAAGGTATTTGGAGTCTCTCTCTGTTCTCTTAAAGGGTTTTGACGATGTTGTCAAAAAAGAGACGTTTTTTATGCTGGCTGAATACTCATTATTAATTTCTAAGTGTTATAAACACATTGGTAATAATCTGGATGCAAAACGATATTATGATAAATACGGCGTTTTTTTAGATATGTGAGTAGTTAGGAAAGGAAAATTATGAGACACTTTTCCTTGCATGAACCAAGACCTAAAGTAATACTTGGTGAAATATGTTTGGTGTTTCTAGAGTATTATCAGGAAACAAACTATTTTTATGCAGTAATAAATGTTTTAGAAGGGCGATTACACATTAACAGTAAAACACTTGGATCATTTGTAAAGGATGTAAAAAATATGTCAAGAAGAACAACCAGTGATAAAAAAACTGTTTTTATTACTGGATCTAACAGAGGGATCGGTTACGGGATAGCTAAGTATTGCGATTCACAGGGTTATAATATAATTTTACATGCTAGACATGAATTTTCTGAAAAGATTTTGAGTCAATTTAATAATGTATTAGATATTGCAATTTTTGATATTACGGATAGTAAAACAATGTCCAAAGAAATAAAAAGAATTTTGTCCACAAATGTAGCTATAGATATTTTAATAAATTGCGCTGGTATCACCAATGATTCTATTTTGGTGAACATGACTCATCCTGATTTTACTAATGTTTTAAACACAAATTTTTTGGGAACCGTCAATATCATGAATCAATTAATTCCAAAAATGGTTGAACAAAGGGGGGGATCGATTATAAACATTAGTTCAGCAATTGCTGAGAGTGGAAACGTTGGTCAAGCAAACTATGCTGCTTCAAAATCGGCAATTATTGATTTTACACACATTTACGCACATGAGTATGCATCTGAAGGAATCAGAATTAATGCAATTTGCCCTGGTATGATAGTTAGTTCAATGACCGATAAGTTATCAGAGAAGATGAAAAAATATGCCTTATCCAAAATTCCACTGAAAAGATTCGGAAATGCATCCGAGGTAGCTCAAATTGTTATGGCAGTAGCGCTTAATACATATATGACAGGATCAGTGGTGGATGTTAATGGTGGTTTACGCATGGGAAACAACAGTTAATTATGAAAGGTAATAAATAACATGAAAAAAATTGTGATAACTGGTGGCGGGTCTGGGGTAGGATTTGCCATAGCGAGAGATTTATCAGAAAACAATAGTGTAATTCTGGTTGGTCGTAATGAAAATAAATTACAAGTAGCGAAACGAATGCTTGGAGACAATGTAAATTATGTAACTGGAGACTTGTCAACAACTTTTGGACGCAAAAAAGTTGTTGATTATATTTTACAAAATACAAATAAAATTGATGTTTTGATTCATAGTGCGGGAATTTATCCAGTTAATAGTCGGGATAATATAGACAATAACTTGTTAGCACATTATTATTTGACAGTGGACCTTTTAAATGTTCTAAATGGCAGTCGTGTGTTGATTACTACGGGTAATCCGCAAGCTGTTAATATGGCTCCAATTTGTGAGCAACAATCTAATCAAATGATGCGTGCTGCATGGGTTGTCACTCATAAAACTTTGTTAGTCCAATTGCTTGTCGACAAATTGAGAAATAACAAAACTACTATAAACAGTTTTTTTCCTGGAGATGTTAGAAGTGACTTGATGGATTATACAAAGTCCTTGACAAATACATCAGTGCCAGTAGGTAAATTACTGGCTTTAGGTAAAGAATTTGAGAAGATTAGTGGTCAGTTTTTTGATGAAAAAGGCAATATGGTTGATCTAAATTTGGATAAGTACAATAAGGTTAGTGCAGTGAAATTTTTATCGAACTATATTCCAAATATTAACTAGCAAGACTGATTTCAGATTAGTAGACTTTCTTTGACAGTAATTTTAAAGGCAAAATTAACCTGACAAAATATATTTTATATTCATTTTTTGCTAACCGTTTGTTGCTATATTGAAAGCACAGACGGTTTTCTTACTAAAAAATAGTCTAAAACAATTAAGGTTAATATAGGTCGATACCAAATTATCCACAACCACCCCCAAAGCTAATTCATGTAACTTCACCCAAAGCGGTTTATACTATAGGTAACGTGATCGCTAAACAAGTTGATGTTTAGCGCGATTTCCTAGTACGCCATTGGAGGTTAATGAATGACAAAGCAATATGATTATGATGTGTTATATCTTGGTAGTGGGCATGGTACCTTTGATGGCGCCATTCCGTTGGCACAATCAGGTGTCAAGGTTGGCATCATTGAGGCTGATATGATTGGTGGTACGTGTCCTAATTATGGCTGCAATGCTAAAATCACACTTGATGCACCTGTAACACTAACGCGAGCAGCCGAGCGACTATCTGGTATTGTTCAGGGGAAGCTGACAATTGATTGGACGCAGAATGAGGCCCATAAAGAAGCCGTTATTAATGGCTTGCCGGATATGATTGGTGGGTTATTAGATCAGTCTGGTATCGACGTGATTCACGGACGTGGCGTGTTTGAAGATAATCATACAATCATTGTTGATGGTAAGGCAGTAACTGCTGACAAGATTGTCATTTCAACTGGGTTACGCCCACATCGTCTGGATATTCCTGGTACGGAATTGGCACATGAAAGTCGTGATTTTATGGCATTGAAGACTTTGCCACAAAAGATAGCCATTATTGGATCGGGTTATATTAGCATGGAATTTGCGACTATTGCGAATGCAGCTGGTGCCGACATTACTGTGCTTATGCATGGTGATCGTGTGTTACGACAATTTCACGCCCCTTATGTTGACAAAGTCGTGACCGACTTAGAACAACGCGGTGTCACGTTTATTCCAAATGCTGATGTTACTGCCTTTGAAAAACATGGCAATCAAACGCAAGTGGCATATAGTAATGGTCAGTCTTTGTTAGTTGACTGGGTCTTGGATGCTTCAGGGCGAATTCCTAATGTAGAAAACATTGGTTTAGAAACAATTGGCGTCACTTATAATCAATCAGGTATTCCTGTTAATGATTATCTGCAAACAAACGTTGAGAACATTTATGCATCAGGGGATGTACTTGATAAAAAGCAACCCAAGTTAACACCAACAGCTATTTTTGAATCAACGTATCTTTTCAAACAATTCTCTGGTCAAACAAAATCGCCAATTCAGTATCCTGTTGTACCATCAGTTGTCTTTACATCACCAAGAATTGCACAAGCAGGTGTTTTGGTAGAAGATTCTGAAAAAGGCGATTATGATGTGCAACAAACTGACCTCACCAAAGATTGGTATCGCCAAGTTGACAACGAAACAATCGCTGATAACATCTTGATTTTTGACAAGCAACATCATTTGGTGGGTGTGACTGAAGTCAGTGAACAAGCTGAAAATGTCGTTAATACATTATTACCAGCCATTGAATTTGAATTTGGACCAGATAAAATTGGTCGATTAATTCATTTATTCCCATCGATTGGCATGGCAACTTGGGGACAATTATAAGATAAACTGACAGCGTGGCTTTTGTCACGTTTTTTATTAATTGTTATATATAATCATAAAAAGAACCCTTTCAGTTGGATTTCTCTAACTGAGGGGGTCCTTTTCATCTAGGCATATATTGTGCCTAGAAAAGCATGTTTATTTATTCAAATAAATAAGAATATTAACGAAGACTATGTTAATGGCGTGTATAATAAAGATAGCAAACAAGTGGAGGATATGTTGATGGCAATGAAGGGTAGAGAGATAATTTTAGGTATTTTACAGAGTGGACCGCATACTGGTTATGAAATTAATGACATTTTACAGACACGATTAAGTCATTTTTTTGATGCCACTTTTGGCATGATTTATCCGACTTTAAAAAAGTTGGAAGCCGAAAAATTAGTGACTAAGCAACAAATATCACAAACTGATCGACCAAATAAGAATATTTATACAATTACAGAAGTAGGGCAAGCAGAATTTTCAAAAGCCATCGGTGCACCGACTTCGGATGAAATTCTTAAATCTGATTTTTTGATGCATCTTTATTTTAGTCAAGATTTGCCAAAGGATCAGGTAACCGTATTTTTTCAAGAAGAAATTGCACGTAAGGAAGTTAAGCTGGTGACGTTACAAGCACAATTGGCAACATGGATCGAAAATGGCATGACCGAGCGACAAAAGGTAACGTTTGATTATGGGATTGCTTATTACACAGCGACATTAGCCGTTTTAAAAAAAGCAGTGAAATCAAATCAATAGTCAGCAAATAGTATGCTAACCTGCTACAATAATCTTGTAAAAGTATATTGTCAGTCAGGAGATATTATGATAAATGGCAGCTTGTATCATACTGAAATTGAAAATACAGCTGGTCTAGTTGGTCGCGTCAAAACGGTTACAACCAGTGATTTAAGTGTTCAGACCAGTGGCCCATTAAGTGACGAACCGGGCACTAATCCAGAGCAATTGTTGGGGGCATCACTAGCGACTTGTTTGAATGCGACAATCGAAGCTGAAGAAAAGCGACGACAATTAGCGCATAAAAGCGTTGTGCGTGTTGGCATTGACATGGCACGGGATCAGAAAGGCTTTCAATTTTTTGTAACAGCACAAGTGAAAATGCCACATGTCAATCGTCAAGAGGCGGTAGATATGTTAGCAATTGTTGCGCAGCGCTGTCCAGTATCTAAATTGTTATCGGGCAGTTCGAATGTTCATATTGTATTAGTCGATGAATTTGATTTTAATCAGGCAATAAATTAAAGCAACTAGTCAAAAAGTAGTTGCTTTTTACTTACTTAAAATTAGTTAACATCAATTTAATATGACGCGTGTATAATTTAGTTGCTGATTAACATTTAAATTGGCGGAGGATATCACGTGAAAATTTCTAGAATAATTAAACTAATAATCATAGTCTTTGCGGGGACCTATCTTTTTCAAAATCCTGACAAAGTCACACAGGGGCGCGAATGGGTTGGTCAAAAAGTGCAACAGTGGGCATTTTTACTTGATGAAAAGAGTGATCAGTATAGATCACCAGAACAAACAGCTACGGCAACTAGTGGTGGCACAGTACAAGAATCTGGTAGCCATGATGCGACGCATTTAAATGGGGCAATTTGGGCTAAAAAAACGCTTAATGTTTATTTTGACGTGTCGGCGAATACTATGCCAGAGTATTCTGAAGCATGGCATCGTGCATTTGATCGTTGGAATGCTGTTGGTGTATTAACTTTAGTGGCTGTTACTGATCAATCTAAAGCAGACATTGTTTTGACGACGGAAGATCGTAGTGACACGCAACAGGCAGGGGTCGCGGAAACACAATTCTTAGTTAACCCAATAACTGGTAAAAGAGTGATGACACATGTCGTAGCAAAATTAAATAAGCATTATTTGAATTATTATTCTGCTACGCGTAAAGTCAATACGGCCGAACACGAACTGGGACACGCGCTTGGTTTGGATCATACAGATGATCGTGAATCTGTCATGCAATCTCAAGGATCTGAATATGGTATTCAAACGGTGGATGTTAATCGCTTAAAGGTCTTATATCAAAATTAAAAATTTGTGCTACCATTCACAAAATGATAAAATATCTACTTAAAATTGCAATTCATGTCATAAAAGTGCCCTAAGTCTTTTAAAATCGACTTTTTTAAAATTAAAGTGGTATAGTGTAAATATACTATGCTTTGAAAATTTTTCAAAACATAAATTTTATGGGGGTTTATTATGACAACTGTTCAAGAATTGACAGAAATTGTTGGTAACAATCACATCATCACTTCAGCTGCAAAATCATTACGCTATCGCAGTGGATACCGTAGTGGGCAGGGGGATGCATTGGCGGTTGTACTGCCTGGTAATATGATGGAGTTATGGCAAGTATTGAAAGTACTGCATGCTCATAACATAATTATTATTATGCAAGCTTCTAATACCAGCTTAACTGAAGGTTCAATTCCGGCACCGGGTTACGATCGTGACTGTGTTGTGGTTAATGGGACACGAATTAAAGGGGTACAATTGATTAACCATGGCGAAGAAGCATTGGCTTTTCCAGGGACGACACTATTTAAACTCGAAAACGCATTAAAGGCGATTAATCGAGAACCACACTCAGTTATTGGCTCATCAAATTTGGGTGCGTCTGTTATTGGCGGCATTAACAATAATTCTGGTGGTGCATTGATCCAACGTGGGCCAGCATATACAGAATTATCATTGTACGCCCAAATTGATGCCAATGACGAATTACATCTTGTGAATCATTTGGGTATTGACTTAGGAGATACACCTGAGGAAATGATTAATAACCTTGAAAATCGAAATTTTGATATTGACAAGGTTCAGAAAGATGACAAACGTGTCGGACATAATCGTGATTATGAGGCGCGTGTTCGTAATATTGGTTCACATACACCAACACGTTATAATGCTGATCCCAATGAACTATATGAAGTTTCAGGTTCATCAGGTAAATTAGCAGCGTTTGCTGTTCGCTTAGATACTTTCCCAAAAGAGGGTGCATCACAAGTATTTTATATCGGTACGAATGAGCCAGCGGTGTTAGAAAGATTGCGCCGCCATATTCTATCTGAATTTAAGAATTTACCCGTATCTGGGGAATATATGCATAAAGAGGCCTACGATTTGGCCAAAAAGTATGGGAAAGATTCACTGCTCGTCATTGATACAATTGGTACGAACATGTTACCTTATCTGTTTGGCTTGAAATCAACAGCTGAGCGTATATTAGCTCATATTCCGACCTTTAAACCATACTTCCCTGATCGCATGTTGCAACATGTAGGTCAAGTATTTCCCAATCAATTACCTAAAAGAATTGAAGCTTATAGCGATAAATATGAACATTATCTGCAATTAAAGATGGTGGGTGAAGGCATTGATGAAGCACGTCAATACTTGAAAGAATTTTTCAAAACGGAGTCAGGCGACTATTTGGAATGCACGCCTTCAGAAGCAGACAGAGCGGCAACGCATCGTTATGTTACAGCTGGTGTTGCTATTAGATATCAAGAAGTTTTCCAAAGTAAAAAGTTGGATATTTTACCATTAGATATCGCTTTACCTCGTAATGAGTTTGATTGGTTTGAACATCTGCCAAAGGAAATCGAGGATAAAATTGAACATAAGTTATATTATGGTCATTTTCTTGATCATGTGATGCATCAGGATTATATTTTGAAGCCAGGTGTAGATCCACATGAGTTGAAATTAGAAATGTTGAAATTGCTTGATAAACGTGGGGCTATTTACCCTGCCGAACATAACGTTGGCCATTTATATCATGCTGCTTCAACGTTAGTGAACCATTATAAGCGCAATGATCCAACCAATAGTTTCAATCCAGGTGTTGGTTTGACAACCATGGAAAAATATTGGGGTAATTATTAATTAAAAGTCATAAAAAATACGCGACACATGTTTTAAAACATGTGTCGCGTATTTTTTATTTATTAGTCATTTGATCAAAATCATCAACCATATCTTTTGGCCCAACAACGGATAAAATATCTTTATGGTGTATCTCATATTTCGAATCTGGCGCAACAATCACTTCACCGTCATGGCGTACGGCAATGACATTTAGACCGAATTTTTTGTGAATATTCAATTCGGAAATAGTTTTTCCAGTAAAGGTAGGATTGACAATTTGTACCTCGGCCATTGAGTAATCATCAGATAATTCGATGAAATTTAACATGTTTGGTGCTAGAAGTTTACGTCCAATACGTTCACCCATTTCGCGTTCGGGTTGCACAACCAAATCAGCACCAATTTTTGTTAAGACGCGTAAATGGGTACGATTTTCGGCCTTAGCAATAACATTTTTAGCACCGAGGTCTTTTGCATTGATGGTAGCTAAAATACTGGCCTGCATATTATGTCCAATAGCAATCACAACGTGATCAAAACTTGCAATGTCGAGTTTTCGCAAAACATCATCTTCTTGTGCATCAGCGATGACCACTTGAGTCGCAATATCACGATATTCGTTAACGTGCTCTTCACTGATATCAATGCCAAGCACGTCTTGACCATTAGCAATAAGGGTTTCGAGTAGCGCACCGCCAAAACGGCCGAGTCCAATGATAGCATATGTTTGACGCATAATGAATTTCTCCTAAATTTTGTATGATATAGTGATTAAGCTAACCGATAATAACTGTTTCTTCTGGGTATTGATAAGGTGCGTGATCGGCATGTACGTTTAGAATTGAAAACATGACAGTATAGACACCCACACGACCAATGAACATCGTTAACATGATAACACATTGTCCAAAAACATTTAAATGTGGCGTGAGACCGAGTGTCAATCCGGCTGTTGCGAAGGCACTGACAACTTCAAAAACAATATATTCTAACCCGTATTTGGAATCAGTGCCTTGTGTCAGCATCAGTAAAAATGACAGAACACCTAAGAAAAGTAAGGATACAAAAACAAGTAAGAGCGATCGTGAAATGTTTTCGTTTGTTAATCGACGATGAGCAAAAGTCACGTCTTTTTTACCACGTAAAGCAGCATGCGTCTTGAGTAATAAAACACCTAATGTTGTTGTTTTGATACCACCAGCCGTTGACCCTGGTGTACCGCCGATATACATCATCATAATGGTTAACAGAATTGTAGCGGGGGCCATTTGACTGAAACTAAATTGCGAAAAACCGGCTGTTCGATATGAGATTGACATAAATAAAGTGTTGGCAACGCGATTAAAGCCAGATAAATGTGATGCAATTGCTAAATTACTTTCAGTTAATTCAAATAATAACCAACCGCCAACAATTAGTGCTCCAGTCATCATAAGCGCGAGCTTTGAATGTAAGGTCAATTTATGTGAATGATGATACAGTAGGACATCACGCCAGACTAGAAATCCCAAGGAGCCAGCAATAATCAAAGCGGCAATGATTAATAAAATCCAAGGCTGATTGGCATAAGCCATATCACCAGCTGGCAGTATGGAAAAACCAGCATTTCCAAAAGCAGAAACAGCGTGAAAAACAGCATAGAATAGGCCACGTTTGATACCAAAATCATGAATGAAAAATGGCGTTAATAGTGCGGCGCCAACAAGTTGAATAATAACCGATAATTTAATGACATAACCAAAGACAGCTCGTGTATCATAAAGGCTCTCTAAACTATAGACTTCTTGTACCAACATTTTATCGCGCAGATTCATTTTTTTACGTGTTGCCGTGAACAGAAGTACGGAAAATGACATAAATCCGAGGGCACCAATTTCAATTAAAAACATAATCACAATTTGGCCAAAAGTCGTCCAATGTGTTGCGGTGTTAACAACGGTCAAGCCAGTAACAGAGGCTGCTGACGTAGCTGTGAACAAGGCATCCATGAACGAATGGCCCATATCGCCATTATAGCTAAAAGGCAGCATGAGTAATAATGCGCCGACCGTAATGACAGATAAAAAACCTAACGTCAAACGTTGTGGCATAGAGAGTCGGGACAGAAATGTGCGTCGTTGAGATTGGTTATGAAATTTTTTCATCTCTGCTTCAGTAGGGAGTTCTATTTTCCGTGACATATTTTGTGTAATTTAACTTCCTTTATATCAAAAGTGGGGATTTAACCATTCTAACATGCTTTATTTCATTATACACGTTATAGAACTGTTGATTGATCTCACGGCACATCGTTTTTAAATTTAAATCTTGATTATCAAGTGAGTTGATGCATAAATATCTGAAATTGGTCGTCAATTTGTTGCTCTTTTAGTGTGCCAGTCAATGCCATGATACTCATACCTTCAATGAGCAGCATGAAACTATCAGCAAGTGTTTTGGTATTGTGATTTGTTATTTTATGTTGTTTAACACCAAGATCTAAAATGGATCTCACTGTCGCCTTTGTGGCATTCATTTGTTTTTGTTTTAAATGGCTATCACGAGCATCATGATGAGTAAAAGAATACTCATACATGGCGCGGAGTAGCGATGGGGCACCCTGTATATGATTGATTAGTCGACTTTTGTGTTCACTGAGGTAGGCGTCGAGTAGGTCATCGAAAAGTGGTTCATTTTTAACAGCTTCACGAATATCATCAAATTGGCGCACAGAACGTTGCGTTATTGTTTCAAAAAAAATGTCGTCAGGTGTATGAAAATATAGATAAATACCACCCCGACTAATATCGCAGGCATCAATAATATCTTGCATGGTCACATTCAGAAAGCCTTTTTTTGAAAATACTTTTTGAGCGCCGACTAAAATCGCTGCTTTTTTTGTTTCACTTCGTTTGTTGGAAACATTTTTATTCATACACACACGCTTTCTAAATTTAATATGACACAGATGTCATTATGTAGTATAATTCATTTTATGAAATGACACAAGCGTCATTTTAAAGAAAGAGGGTTTAACTTCATGAATTTATCGATTCAAAAAGTAACAGGGGTTGCAATGCTAATTGCAATCAACATCATATTGGGAAAAATTAGTATTGGTCCAGCGTTTGCTGCTGTTAATTTTGGTTTTGTTGCGTTAGTGTTAGCTGGCTATTTATATGGTGTCAAACTAACAATGCTGGCTGCAATTTTAGCTAATCTGCTGGCTTTTACGATTATGGGTAGTGGTGCTTTTTCATTTTGGTTTGTCATACCGGCAGCCTTGGCAGGGGCAACGTACGGTTTATTGTACCAACCATCTTTACTTCGTATTTTTATGGTTAATATTGTTGTTGTCATAGGTGTCAGTTTTTTGTTGAATACGAGCTTAATTGCCTATGTTTACCATTTGAATTATGAGTTGTTATTGACAACAAGAATATTTAAAATGATTGCTAGCCTTATTGTGCAAACGATAGTTACTTATGTATTATTGAAACACACGGCTATTATTAACTTAAAAAAACAACGATAGTAGAGATATTGTAAGATACAACTAAAAACTGCAGAAGTTCTAAGGTTATTGTCAACAATAACCCCGAGTTTCTGCAGTTTTTATTTTAAAATATCTTGAATCACGTTAGCCAGTGAAATTGTTTTCATTTGGTTATACGCAGCGGATTCAATGTCACTATAAAAGTGATTTAATGTTTCTTGAATATGGCCACCAACTAAACAGTTTGGGTTTGTTTTGGGATCAATATTGAGTAGATTATGTGTCATGTTAATCGCGCAATAAACATCATAAATGCTAATATCATCTGGTGATTTTGCTAGTTGTGGTGTAGCGACACCTTGATGCGTTGAGAGTAGATTGGCCGACCGGAGGTCAAGCATTAAATTACGCACAACACTAGCGTTTGCACCAATGCTAGCTGCAATCGATTTACTGGATAAATCCTGTTGCTTCAATATTTCAATGTAAGCTAAAATGTGTATCGCATCGCTTAATTTATATGAAAGTCCCATATTAGTCGTATCCTCGATTCTATCAGGTAGTCATTCAAGCATTATAGCATAGTTATCACATAAAAAAGGCATCTTATTGGGGATGCCTTTTATCCGGTTTAGTTGCGAGCTAAAATTTCTTTGAGTGCTTCAGGTAGTGGTGTTAATTCGCGACCTAAAACATCAGGTAAGTCATGTGAAGGCACATCTAATGAGCCTTCGTCAATTGGTGACTGGAATGAGGCAAACAAAGTTGCTAAATCCTGAGACAAACCACTTTTTTCAAGTGTGGCAATATAGTCATCTAGTGTTTCTTTTGTTACTGTAATTTTTTCTTCTGTGGCCTGAGCTAAAGCTAAACCAAGTGATTCATAATCATTGATAGATCCAGAGAATTCGTAAATGGCTTTTGGTGCATCGCTGACAAGCACTTTGACAGCAGCTTCGGCATATTCACGTTCCAAAGCCCATCCAGCACGACCGGTTGCCCAATAAGATGTAGCATGTTGACTGGCACCAGCGGTGATAAAGCCCATCTCATTTTCGAGATACCAATTATTTCTTAGTAGTGAATGTGAGAGACCTGATTTTGATAAGGCTTTTTCAGTCGCTAAGTGATCACTTGCTAGAGCACTAACGGACTGATCTGCATGAATGAAACTTGTATAGGCTGCAAAAGAGACTTTACTAGCGACTAGAGCATCAACGACATGTTGATGCTGTGTTTCACGTGGTACTGGGCCACCTGGTTGAGAGGAAATAAACAAGACGCGATCGACACCAGCTAAGGCGTGTGTCATTGCGTCGGTGTCGTCATAATCAGCTTGGCGGACATCAGCACCGGCAAATAATTCTTGCGCTTTTTCCAAGTTTCTAGCAATGACAACAATATCTTTAACGTCGACTAATTCTTGTAGATAATGGTAAGCTAATTGGCCAAAGTGACCTGTTGCAGCAGTAATTGCATATTTCATGGTGTTTTTTCCTTTTCTGTTTTCTATACAAGTATTATAGCACAACTTGTTGTTTATAAAACAACAAGTTACCAAAAAATTAAATGTGATTCAGGTAAAATGATGAATGGCTTGTTTTATTATTGACTTTCATGCCAATTCATCTATAGTTGATATTGGACTAAATAATGATTATAGCCTGTATCAAAGCTGAACGACCAAATTAGGGAGAGCAGTTTTTATTTTTTGAATAGAGGAACTCATTTTATGAAAGAAAATACGTCGTTAAAAACAACTTTAAATATTGTGTCAGTAGCCCTCGTGGCATTCTCAGGAATCATGGCAGAAACAGCAATGAATGTTACTTTTCCAGTCTTATCAAAAGAATTTCATACTGACTTGAATGCCATCCAGTGGGTGACCACTGCTTATTTACTTGCTGTGACGATCATGGTAACAACAAGTTCTTATCTTATTAAACGTTATAGTAGCCGTCATCTCTGGTTGGTTAGTATCGCTTTTTTCGTAATTGGCACATTAATTTGTGGATTTTCATCCAATTTGACGTTCTTAATTTTAGGGCGCGTATTAGAAGGTATTGCTGCTGGTATTGCCATGCCACTAGTCTTTAATATTGTTGTGGCAACAGTACCAGCTGCAAAAATTGGCGCTTGGATGGGTCTAGCCTCGATGATAATTAGCTTGGCCCCCTCTTTTGGACCAACGTACGGTGGTGCCTTAGCCGATACATTTGGTTGGCGGTCGATCTTTTTTATTTTGTTGATTGCGCCAACAATATCTTTGTTGTTAGGTTGGAAAACAGTGCATGAAATAAAGCGCCATCAAGTACAAGGCGCCTTTGATGGATTGGCTTTCTTAGCATTAGCCCTATTTTTAGCAAGTGCCTTACTGTTAGTCAATAAACTAGAGGGTGGGCGCGTTGATTGGACATGGTTCATTATAGCGATTGTCACACTAATTATATTTGTTATTCGGGGGATGACTTCCAAAGCTAATTTCTTAAACCTCAAGCTATTTGTACAGCCAAAGTTCATCGCGTTGTTAATACCTATTTCCTTGTATATGTTCATTTTACTAGGTTTAAATCTTATTATTCCGACTTATTTACAGTACTTTTTACACGCTTCAAGTTTTTGGGCAGGATTTTCTTTGCTCCCAGGTGCATTGATTGGCGCGCTCTTAGCACCACTATTTGGTCGTTTATATGATCTAAGAGGTCCTAAATTACCATTATATTTAGGAAATGGTATTTTTACAGTTGTCATCGTTATCATGACTTTATGGATTCCAAAATTATCGTTACCTTTAATTATTATCCTTTACATTCTTTTTATTATTGGCCGCAACATGGCATATACAAGCGCCCAAACTGCTGTTATTGTAGATGAAGATGCCCTTCAAAAGGCTGACGCGACGGCTATTGTGCAGACCTTACAAATGTTTATGGGGGCACTCGGAACAACTGTCGGTGCACTTTTCCAAGCAAAATATGGTGCTGTTAATGGTTTACAGCATTTTTCTTGGTTATCAGTGGTCTTGTCCATACTAATTTTTGGATTGTTTGCTGTTTATTTTTCTAGAAAACTTCAAGTGAAACGTGCTTAAAAGGGACTAAATTGTATCATAGCTCTTATATTTAAGTTAATGGTAATATCGAATGCACATCAAATTAAATAATATTCAAAGCCAAATATTTGTTATGATAGTATAAGCGTTGAGATTAAGCGCTAGAAGGGAGGTGGACTCCTTTGGAACCTATATATTCTTCACTGCAACAGCTCCAAGCCTCGTTATGGCAGATATTCGTGGCTATAACGGTAATCTGGTTGCAGAAGTTATTTAACGATCACGATCGTTAAATACATGTGCCTCGTCTGGCAGGACGGGGCTTTTCATTTCACAAAAAAAGTTCATCGCTGGCAGGCGACGAACTCGAGGGCTAGTGAACTCCTAGACCTATATATTCTATAATCAAATTATATCATTATACGAGACAAAAACAAAATAATTTGCGTTGCTTTTAAAGGATAAAGATAGTTAAGCATTCGAGTAAGTATGATTCCTACAGTGTCATTAATTAAAATGACTGATAAACTAATGCGTAGACATGATTATTCAGAGCGTGCTCTTTTATGAGGGTAAATGGCGACACAATTATGAGATTAAAAAATGATTTTGATATTAATATCAAGATATATGAGCAAGGTAAAATTAAGAAAAATGGGTGGATTGAGTTAATGTGATTGATTTATTGGGAATGATTGTCATATTTGCTGATGAGCTATTTGATGTGGACGATAAAAAACCTTTTGGCTTTAAATTTTGGTTATCTGTGATTGTGTGGCTCGCTTCTTTGGGCTTTTTAATGACAGCCATTATTTTTGCGTTGTCTTTATTACCCATGCTAAAATCAGACATATGGTGGGTCATTGCAATCGTAGATAGTCTACTGATCATGTTTTCTTTTTACACTGGCAAAAGAGTGATCTTATGGGCTCATGCCATCATCAACAATATCAAAGCACATACTTAAAACAATAAAACCCGATAACTTAGACATCTACGTAGTCTAAGTTATCGGGTTTTATGTCATGTTCATGCGATTAATCCGTCACACGCCTATCTGAAAATAAAGCAATAGGCGAACAAATCACTAATATTATGGCACAGATGAGATAGGTCTTACTAAAGGCTTGGCTCATTTGTGTATTTTTGTGTACTTTAATTTGATGTAATGCGTCTTGCAATTCATCTTTCTGTGCTAAAAGTTGAACTGCGGTTGACGTTTTGTTTTGACCCTTTTCAAGCGTGGTGCTACCGCTCATTAGCGAGTTAATAATTGTCGTTGCTTGTGCATTTGAAGCTGTTAAATGACTCGTTTTTTGAAGTGCTTCGGTTAATTGATTTGTGCCTACGCTTAGTTTTTGTGTGGCGTCGTAGAGTGTTCTATAATCTGTATTTGCTGCAGGGATAGGTAGATGACTTTGATCTGAAGCAGCTGTTTTAAGTTTATGAGTGAGCTGTTTTTGTTTTGCGGCATAATCCGTATTTTTACTGTCATCTTTTGAAAAGAGCGTTTTAATTTCAGTGGTTGCGACATGACGCGTGTGGTCAGAAATGTTTTTGCTGTTAACAGTTGCAATCGCGGTGTCGCTAATATCATTTTTAGCAGTCGCAACATTGGCATTAAGTATGGTCACCAATACGGCAATCCCTAAACACATGCCAATTTGACGTGCAGAATTGGCAATACCAGATCCGGTACCGGTTTTCGCTTGTGGTAGATG
The DNA here is from genome assembly GCF_019656015.1 of Leuconostoc inhae. Taxonomy (GTDB): domain Bacteria; phylum Bacillota; class Bacilli; order Lactobacillales; family Lactobacillaceae; genus Leuconostoc; species Leuconostoc inhae_A. The sequence continues at coordinate 16,450 of NZ_BPKW01000008.1, forward strand.
CTTAACTGAGGATACGTAAGACACGGTGGAAAAACCAAATCCGGCACCACTAATAATTAAGAATACGATCATCACGGTTCGAGAAGTCTCTGTGGTGATTAATGATAGTGTCAGAAAACTCGCTGATATGAGTAATATACCAATAAAATTGACGGGATTAGCGCCAACTTTATCGGATAATTTTGTACCTAACGGCATGGCGACAACGATTGCTAGAGATACAGGAATAATTGTTAATGCGGCATGCAAGGCCGTATAATTTAAAACGTTTTGCAAATAATAATTGAAAATAACACTAGGAACAACTAAAGCAAAACCAGTGATTAAATAGACAATGCTTGAGGCCGTGAATGTTTTTTCACGGAAAAGATTGAATTCAACGATAGGGGATGATACTTTTAGTTCCACAAAGATAAATAGGATGAGACCAACGATACCAGCACCAAAACTTGATAAAATTAGGGTTGAAGTCCAACCATATTCTCTGCCCTCTAGTAGACCAAATGTCAAACCGCCTAACGTCAGTGTTAACATGAGCATACCTAGTATGTCGAATTTTCCGACTAAGGTGTCGTCATAAGATTCCCTTGTAAAGATGAGTACAAGTAGGAAAGCAATCACACCAATTGGGACATTTAATCCAAAAATCCAATGCCATGAGGTGTATTCAAGAATGATACCGCCGGCAGCAGGCCCACTAGCAGCAGATAGCGCCGTAAACGCACCCACCACCGCAGCAATCTTAGAGATGTTTTGTTTTCCTAAAAGATTAATCCCTATGGGTAGAACAAGTGGTGTGATAATTGCCCCGCCAATGCCTTTGAAAAATCTAAACACGAGTAACATGGACAACGAATTGGCGTACATACAAGCTGCAGAAAAGAGGGTAAAGAAAGCCAACCCTAATAACATGACCTTTTTACGACCAAATTTGTCAGCGAGTTTAGTTGCTGAAATCATAAATACAGCCAACGCCAAGGCATAAATTGTTGCCACCCAACTCGCACCAGATAAATTAGTGTTAAACTCTGTCATGAGTTTCGGCAAGGCAATGTTGACAATTGTGCTATCAAGCGTGCCCATAAACGTGGCAATAATCAGACCTGCAAAACCCAATATTTTTCCTGTTTTACTCATGAAAAATCCCTGCCTTTTTGAATAACATTGTTTATTTCCTCCTTTTTGACAACCTCATAGGTGTCATAATTTTTGTCACTTGTGTGACATCAGTGTATAGTGTACGCTAAATATAGTGAAGAAAACGTTATGTGAATACTATTTTAACTAGTGACGCATTTTTAAAAATGTGTGTCTCACGGTGTGGATAGTCAAAGGAGAGTAACATGAAAAATAGAATAGCGGTACAGACTAAGCGTAGAATTAGGGATGCTTTGTTGACATTATTAAAAGAAGAACAGAACCTAGGGATGATAACCATAGCAACATTGAGTGATGAGGCAGGTATTTCTCGTAGAACTTTTTATCGCTATTATGCATCTAAAGAAGAAATCTTGACAACCTATATCACCAGTTTGATCAATGAATACATTGTAGAATTAAAGCAAAGTCATCCAGAAAAATTTGAAGATTTGGTCGTTTTTTTCTTCAACTTTTGGACGCAGTATGCGGACGAATTATCGATTTTTCAAAAAGCAGGACTATTTTCAATTATTGTGGAAACAAGTAACAAGGTACTGCCTGATCTATATCCGACTGTTGGTGCACCGTGGCAGATCGCATCAAAAAATCAGCAAGATATTGTGTATGCAATAAGATACGGTATTGGTGGTTTTTGGAATGTGCTGAGTCAATGGTTAGCATTTGATAGAGAAAATGTGAGTGTGCCAGAATTATCACATATGTTGTTAAATGCCATGAATTCAGCAAGAGAGAAATAAAAAATTCCTGATACAAAACGTGTTAACTATTTGATTTAATAATAGGGACAACAACTGTCCGGTAAATTAATTGAAACAATTGGACCGCAACAAACATGATATAATATTCTTTAACGAAAAAGCCACGAACAATGTGTGTTCGTGGCTTTTTTAAAAATATTTTAGAAAGTGGAATTGCGTGAGTCGTCTCACGACTCATGCTTTGGTAAAATATAATGACCGAATTAACACCAGTCATTGAGATGCGACATATTATCAAAAAATTTGGTAATTTTGCAGCCAATGATGACATTAACCTACAAGTCCAACAAGGTGAAATTCACGCGTTACTTGGTGAGAACGGTGCTGGAAAATCAACATTAATGAACATTCTAACAGGCTTGTTGCAGCCCACGTCAGGAAAAATTCTGATTAATGGTAAACAAGTGACAGTTGATTCACCATCAAAATCTGATGCGCTCGGGATTGGTATGGTACACCAACACTTTATGTTGATTGATGCTTTTACCGTAACAGAAAATATTATGTTAGGGTCAGAAATTACTAAGGGTTTCTCGCTTGATACTAAAACGGCAGCCCAAAAAATCAAACAATTGTCTGAACAGTATGGGTTACAAGTCGACCCTTATGCTAAAATTTCAGATATTTCAGTTGGTCAACAACAGCGTGTTGAGATCTTAAAAACACTATATCGTGGCGCTGATATTTTGATATTTGATGAACCAACTGCTGTGCTAACGCCACAGGAAATTGATGAATTAATTACAATTTTCCATAACTTAGCCAAAGAAGGTAAGTCAATTATCTTAATTACACATAAACTCGATGAAATTCGTGCTGCTGCGGATACGGTGACGGTTATTCGTGCAGGCAAGTCAATTGAGACCTTCCCAGTTGCTGGTGTATCGTCACAGGAGTTAGCTGACCTCATGGTCGGTCGCGAAGTGCATTTTAAAACGGTTAAAGAGACAGTCGAAGTTGGGGAAACAATCCTTAAAATTGATAAAATTGAAGTCCAAAATGCGCGTGGTGTTGCGGCTGTTAAAGATTTCTCATTAGCAGTTAAGGCGGGCGAGATCGTTGGTATTGCCGGCATTGATGGCAACGGTCAAACTGAATTAGTCCAAGGTATTACTGGACTAACGAAAGTGCAATCCGGTGCTGTGCTGTTACATGGTAAAGATATGACGAATAAAACACCACGTCAAATTACTGAAACGGGTGTTGGGCATATCCCAGAAGATCGCTTACGTTTTGGTATGGAAGTTGATATGACTTTATCCGAAAACTTAGCATTGCAAACGTACTACAAATCACCACTTTCAAAAGCTGGGGTGCTACAACCAGCTGAAATGGATAAATTAGCTCAAAAGTTAGTTAAAGAATTTGATGTGCGTTCAGCTGGTATCCAAGTGACTGCGGGCTCAATGTCTGGTGGTAATCAGCAAAAAGCAGTTATTGCACGTGAGTTAAATCGTGACAATGACCTTATCATTGCTGCCCAACCCACACGTGGATTAGATGTTGGTGCTGTTGAGTATATACATCAACGTCTTATTGCGCAACGAAATGCAGGCAAAGCAGTCTTGGTTGTCAGCTTTGAGTTAGATGAAATATTGAACTTATCAGATCGTATTGCTGTGATTAATGCCGGTCAAATTGTTGGTATTGTTAATGCAAAAGATACAAATAAACAAGAATTAGGGTTGTTAATGACGGGAATGAGTTTAACAGATGCACGTGCAGCACTTAAAGAAAAGGTGAATGCCTAATGACAACACAAAAAAATTCGCTTTCAGTTGCCCTATTTTCTGTTCTTTTTGGCCTCATTATCGGGGCTATCATTATGCTAGTGTTTGGTTATAATCCAATCGCCGGTTATATGGCATTACTTGGTTCTGCTTTTGGATCGATGCAAGATATTGGTGGTGTTTTAACACAAATGACGCCATTAATATTAACGGCGTTAGGTTTCACAGTGGCTCAAACAGCTGGCTTCTTTAATATCGGCTTATCTGGTCAAGCATTAGCTGGTTGGGTTGGCGCTGTTTGGTACAGTCTTAGTTTTCCAGATATGCCAGTTTACCTGATGATTCCTAGTGCCTTGATTATAGGTGCTGGTTTAGGTGCCCTAGCAGGGGCTATTCCAGGTTGGCTACGGGCACAATTTGGTGCCAGTGAAGTGATTGTTACTATTATGATGAATTATATTCTATTATTTTTAGGTAATAACATTTTACAAAATACGATGTCTAAAGGCATTAAAGAATCTGCTGAGACCACAAAACAAGTTGGGGCAAATGCTTCTTTGCAAATGAAATGGTTAACTGATTTAACCCAAGGTTCTAGTATTTCAGCGGGTATCTTCATTTCATTAATTATGATTGTTGTGGTGTGGTTTATCATGACAAAAACGACACTTGGCTTTGAAATTCGTGCAGTTGGTTTGAACCCAGATGCAGCAAAGTACGCAGGTATGTCAGCTAAACGCAATGCAGTTGTCGCCATGGCTATTTCTGGTGGTTTGGCTGGCTTAGCCGGCACAATTGAAGGTCTAGGTAATTATCTGAACTTCTTTACACAAAATGGGTCGCCAGCTATTGGATTTGATGGTATGGCGGTTGCCTTATTAGGTGGCGGCTCATACCTCGGTATTCTTGGCGCTGCGGCTATCTTATCCATATTAAAAATTGGTGGTTTGGGTATGCCAATGTCTTCTGGGGTACCATTTGAATTAGTTGATATTGTGACGGCATCGATTATTTTCTTCGTGGGTGCCAGTTATTTGATTAAGCTCATGCAAGCACGTATTAAAGCCATGGATGAAAAAGCCGCCCAAACAACTAAAGCTAAAAAATTAGCAACTGTTGGTTCGACAAACGACAGTAATCAGAAGGACGGTGAATAAATATGACATTAATGGCGATGTTAGCACTTATTATTTCTAGTACATTAGTTTATTCTGCACCGTTAATTTTCACGTCAATTGGGGGTACTTTTTCCGAACGCGCTGGTGTTGTTAACGTGGGTTTGGAAGGTATCATGGGGATGGGCGCATTTGCCGCCGTGGTCTTTAACCTGACATTTGCAGGTACTTTAGGCGCTGCAACACCTTGGTTAGGGTTACTAGCTGGTGCAGTTGTCGGACTATTGTTTTCGTTACTGCACGCAGTTGCGACAGTCACATTACGTGCTGATCATGTTATTTCCGGAACAGTGATTAACTTGATGGCACCAGCGTTGGGTGTGTTCTTAATTAAAGTACTTTACGGAAAAGGCCAAACGGCACCCATTGCACAAGATTTTGGTTATGCGTCGGTACCAGGTTTGTCAAAAATCCCTTTCTTGGGACAATTGTTTTTTGAAAAGACGTCTGGACCCGCATGGTTAGCAATACTTGTTGCGGTCATTTCTTGGTATATTATTTTCAAAACAAAATTTGGGTTGCGTTTACGATCAGTTGGTGAAAATCCACAAGCAGCTGATACACTTGGATTAAGCGTGGCACGGTTACGTTATTCAGGTGTGATGATTTCTGGGCTACTTGGCGGTGTTGGTGGTGCCGTTGTGGCGCAATCAATCTCATTAAATTATTCAGCCAGCACCATTGTTGGTCAAGGGTTTATGGCAATGGCGGCCATGATATTTGGTCGTTGGAATCCGATCGGGGCGCTATTTGCTTCACTTTTCTTCGGGTTGTCACAATCATTAGCAGTGGTTGGTGCACAATTACCAGGATTGAACACTATTCCATCTATATGGCTACAAATTGCACCTTATATCCTAACAATTATTGTGCTTGTGTTCTTCTTTGGAAAGACACGGGCACCTAAGGCGGATGGTGTGAATTATATTAAGGCAGCTTAGTTGTTGGTATGTGAGTTAAAAGACGTTATACTTTTTAACAAAAAATTGCAATAAGGCACAATAGTTTTGATCAGTAAATCAAAACTATTGTGCCTTATTTTTTATATGTATTACACTAAGTTAATATTATTAAAATTATATATAATTTATCACATTTATATAGACGCTGTACGCGGATTTCTGAGTAAAATCAAATACTGCACGTTTTAAATAACGTAGTTATTTACGAAGAAGTGAGTGGTAAAAATTATAATTGTAAATATTTTCACGAAGCTCAAAATTGAATTATTTATTAATAATTTAATTAAAAATTTAATTTTCATTGACAAGTTTTATATTAACCTGTAATATTATATTTCTATTGAAAAGGAGGATTTTTAATGAATAGAGTGAAACAACTTTGTTTAACTACGCTGGGAGCTGCAATACTGACTACGGGATTTCTAGTAACATCACCAAATGTTAATGTATCAGCAGAGAATATTTATACTGGTCATCAAGAATTTAGATGGAATAGCCCGACAGATTGGAGTTATAACCAGCAAAAATGGACGACATCAGCATATAAATTATATGCGACAAAAATGTCTGTGCCATCTTATAGAGCCACAGCTTGGGGACATTCTTATCTAGCTGGTCGTACTGGGAACGCTGATGTTTCTGAAGGACGAAGCTATGTTGTTAGGCCATATAGCAATATATATCTTTATAATAAGTTAGTGGAGTGGTATGGTACTGGGAATAACGCATTTATTAATGCGTATTCCCAAAATAACGGCAGTGCTGATGGTAGTTGGTACGCGGATTGATGCAAAAATATCTGTGAATTCTATTCATGGATTTTTTTTATGATTAATAATGATATACATGGGGAAGTAAAATGAATTTTTGGATGCATCGATTCAAATTAAAACAATATTTTATAGGCATAACAATTGCTATAGCTATTGTTATTTTTCACGCTGGTTCAACAATTTTAAACATTTGGTCATTTTTCGATCAATCACCTTTTTTATTTACACCATTTACAAAATGGATTTCAATTGATTCTGGACCAATAACATTACTTTTATTTTTGAGTTTACCACTTTTGTGTTGTTTATCAGGTAGTCAAATATATATTGATGATATTGAATCTGGTTTCGTTTGGCATGTTGTTCAAAAAAGACCGTTAAAAAAATATATATTAAGTATTGAAGTCATTTCTTTTTTGAGTGGTTTTATAACTGTCTTTATCCCACTGTTAATAGATTTTGTTATTTTATGGTTTTTTCTACCGTATTTATTGCCGAATTTAGTTGTTAACGAAAATTTAACCGTATTAAATGCAACAACTTTTTTTGCTAATACATATTACACCAAGCCAGTATTATTTGTAATTTTTTATATTTTACTGCCGTCATTTTTTGGCGGTATGTATGCTTTATTTTCGACTATGATTGCAAGTTTTACAGGAAAAAAATTCCTAAGTGTCACAGCTAGTTTTCTAGTTATATCTGTACTATCTGTCATATCGGGAATTTTACCCGATATATTTTATGCGCCAAACCTAATTTCCATAGCTTCCAGTCCTGTTTACTTACCAAACTTTCTGCGGGTTATTTCTAGCTATCTGATTACAATGTTATTTATCTCTATAGCAATCATATTTGGAGTCAGACGTCATGTTAATCAATAAATTTATTGCTAGAAAAAAAACGAGCATACAACGAATAGCGGGATTGTTAATTTTTATGACGTGGACTGTTTTATGTCTTTTGGGTATTTTGAGTGCAACTAGTCATTTAAAATCTGAACATAATTTATTCGAACTTTTTTTTACTGCGATTCAAAACCCTAGAAATCAATTGCAGTATGGCATACCTTTAATGATTGTGATGGCTTTAATCATGTTCATTAAGCCTACGGCACATGAGATTTATAGTTTAGTTAATAATAAGTCTTTGGGAAAATTTATATGGCGCTATTCTTTTAAAATAGCTTTACTGTTTTTATGGGGATCAATGACAGCCTTACTTATTTTTTATGTACTGATTCAAGATCATGACTATGTTATCAAGCAGAGTACAATTATTTTCAGTTTGATACTTTTAGTATTATATTTTCTGAGTATATTCACTTTAGTATTATTGTTAAATTTTATAACTGTTCTATTCAGTAAATTAATTGGGCTAACGTTCGGATTCATATTACTTTTTTTTGAAAATTTTTTATTCACAAATCTGCATGTCACGTTATTTTTTTCTCGTGGTTTGTGGATAGATCCTAAAAGTTATAATAGCTTACTAATCTTTAATTTTCTTATTTTTTCAGTATATTTATATTGTATCTACCATTCAAATAAGCTGATTGAAAAAGTGGGTATAAAATTATGAAGCTACAGCACTATTATTTATTATTAAAAAGAAATCGTATTTTGTATTGGGAGCAAATACGCCTCAAGTTTGTAATTGTCACGCTTGTTTACGTGATGCTTTTGCTACAAGGAAGGTATCAGCAGCAATTTTATGGCATTTTTTATGGTGTCGTACAAGCACCAAATGATTTCGTCATGCCAGTTCAATGGTTTTTAATGATGTTATTGCCGAGTATTGTTGTTGGTGACAGTTTCAATCAATTAGTGAAAATAGAATATCCCTTATTGAATGGTGTGGGATTGGGCATGTATGTTTTCAGTATATTTCAAATCATAGCTGAAATGTTGTTTATGTTTTGGCTATTATGGATTCTAATACCTGGAAGTAATCATTATTATTGGTTTAGTTTGATTTTGTTTTTAAATGTCAATTTGGGCACATTCATTTTCTCATTAATCAGTTTGTTTTTACCACCAGCTATTGTATATTTTATAGCTATACTGTTAACAATGATGACAATTGCCGATAATAATTTGCCAATACTATCTCAATTTATGCTTAGCCGGTTTGATTCAAATTTAATGGTTAACTTGATTAACACAGTTATTTTGATTTTAATCGTGATTATACTGTTTAGTTGCATTCGATTGATAGAATTTACACAGATAAGGAAATAAAAATGACACAACTTGTTGTTGAACTACGCAATGTTAATAAAAAATTTAGAGGGAAACATGTGCTTCATAACATAAATTTAAAGGTTTATGAGAATAAGGTCTATGGGTTTAGTGGTCCCAATGGTGCTGGAAAAACGCTGACATTCAAAACAATATTAGGGTTTATCAAACCATCCAATGGTGAAGTAATTGTTGAAGGTAAACGAATAAGAAAAGATACGATGTTTGCTGAAAATATTGGTTTTTCAATGCAAGAATATGGCGTATTAGGAGATAAAACAGCGACAGAAAATCTAATTTTGCTCAATATGTTGAATAATAATGCAGAGACATCTGATATGAGTATGCAACAATTATTGTCATATGTTGGTTTGGACCATCACAATAACGATAAGATTAAGAACTATTCACTTGGTATGAAGCAAAGATTATCAATAGCGGTTGCGCTTTTAAATGATAATGATATTTTAATATTTGATGAACCGACTAACGCATTAGATGATTCGGGACAAGAATTTCTTGTTGCGCTGGTTAACGATTTAAAGTTAAAGGGTAAGACGATTTTGATATCCAGCCATGATAAAACTTTTTTGAATCAAGTTTCTGATCATATTTTTAAGTTTAATGAAGGCACTATTGTCGGTGAACAAGTACTATGAAAAAGTATGTATTAATAGTTATCATTTGTTTATTAGTGCTATTGCTTATGGTTAGGTCGCAAATGCAAAAAAAATATGTTGGATTTGGGATTAATCAAACCAGTGTCAATCTAGAAAAATCTGATTTTGTGTTAAATAAAAACATTATTTTATTACAGAACCAACAAAAAATAATCAAGCACGGCGTTGATGAAAATGCTGATTTATATATGGCAAATTTAACAGTCAATGTTACAAATCCCAATATGACATTCCCAGTTGAGTCTTTTCGATTATATTCTGAAAAAAGCGGGCAACCATATGCGCCAAATAGTTTTCTGAAATTTAAAATTAATGGTAGGGAAGATAGTAAAAAATTGACTTTAGGTCGCAATAAAATCGAAATGACAACACCGATTTTGAATAAGGCAACGCGATACTATCTTGTTTTTGTTAGACATAGTCACGAAACATTCGATTTAACTCAGATCAATTAATACATTAGTGCGTGCAATAATTTATAATTTTAAAGCCAAAAAGTATATATGGTATACTAGTAACACAGCGTTATAAGTTAAGTGGTGGCTATCCTGAAATGGCGGTGGTGCGTATGGTGTTAAAACCGGTGTATCAGATTCTAGGAAAGGAAAAGCCCTTGTGTCTATTGCTTCAGCTATAGGACTTATGTTCAGTTTTGGTATGTTTATCATTGCTTTGCTAAGCCTTATAATATTGATAATTAACAGCACAAAAAAATAACCGCTTAACTTTGACGAATAACGGTTATTAATTAACAGTTATGATAGTCACTATTTGATATAGTAACGTTGTGGGCACCTATTACAAGTAGGTGCCTTTTCTTATGCCTTAATTATACCAGACCTAGAATAAATATCAATAAATTGATTTGAACGCTTAAAAAATGACATTAACTTTTCTGATCAAAAATACTTACTTAACCATTTGATTATAGTGAGCACCCCATATTTCCATCGCTTCAATAACAGGATAGAGGCTACTGCCTAATTTAGTAACCCGATACTCTGTTTTAACCGGAATGACTGGATAAACGTGTTTATCTAATATGCCATCTGCTTCCAATTCTGATAATTGCTTTGCAAGCATTCTTTTCGAAACATAAGGTAGCTTTGCTTGTAATTCTGAAAATCTCAAAACATCATTTTTAAAAATATGATAAAGTATAACACTTTTCCATTTGCCAGATATGAATTTCAGTGTGTTCTGAACGGGGCAGCCTAAGTCACAATCATAAATTTCTTTCATTTTCAGATCACCTTTAATTTTTACTGACTTTATCATAGCATGTATCAGGTAGAAAAATCAGGTGAATTAAAAGGCACCTAGTCTATATTCAGGCACTTAGTGCCATTAAATTCACGTCTTAACAATTTTTTTAAAAGGGCTATCATTAGTCTTGTCAGGAGGCAAGAAAATGATAAAACAAGTAAAGGCGGTTGGTTTTTATCGCCACTTACCAATTACCGATAACAATAGTTTTGAAGACGTGTCAATTGATACACCAAATGCTAGTGGGCATGACATTCTCGTTAAAGTTGAGGGTGTCTCAGTTAATCCTGTTGACACATTTGTGCGTAAAGGTGGCCGAAAAAATAAGTTAATCAAACCAAAAATTATTGGTTGGGATGCTGTCGGGACAGTTATTGCAAAAGGTGATAACGTATCACTTTTTAATATCGGTGATCGCGTGTGGTACGCAGGGGATTTCACAAAGTCAGGTAGTAACGCACAACAGCAATTGGTAGACGAAAGAATTGCCAGTTTAGCCCCTCATAATTTAGACGACTCACAGGCAGCAGCGATACCGCTAGTAGGGTTAACTGCCTACGAATCTTTATTTGAAAAGCTTAATATGAGTTGGTCTGGGAACAATACTAAAAAAACCATTTTAATTATCAATGGTTCTGGTGGTGTGGGTTCTATAGCCATTCAGCTTGCAAAATTAGCTGGTTTAACTGTCATAGCCACTGCTTCAAAACCAGAATCAGTGGCATGGGTTAAAAAGTTAGGTGCAAGTGATGTTGTTGATCATCATGAAGACTTAATCACGCAAGTTCACAAAACTGGTCATCAATATGTTGACTATATTTTAAATTTGAACAATTTAGATGCACACTGGCATGAGATTGCTGAATTAATCAAGCCAAATGGGCAGGTTGTTGCTACGACAGAAAACCACAGATTAATTGATCTTCAAAAATTGACCAAAAAGCGGGTGACTTTCAGTTGGGAATGGATGTACAGCAAATCATACTATCAGACTGAAGATATGATTAGTCAGCACGACATTTTAAGGCATTTGGCAAAGTTGTATGAGGAAGACAAGTTACAACCCATTGCAACAAAAACTTACCATCCAATTAATGCTGAAAATATGGAAAAAGCGCACGCTGATGTCGAGTCAGGGCATATGATCGGCAAAGTAACGTTAGTTAGTTGGGAGGGGAAATAGGAAAGTCATTATATTAGGGCATAAAAACAATGCCATACACTTCGTAAGTTAACGTTACTTTTGACGTATATGGCATTGTTTATTTTAATGAGTCATGTGATGGTTGTTGAAAGTAGTGGGAGACATATATTGAGTAACTTAGATAATAATTACAAATAATCCGCTGTTTTTTCAGCAATAGCATTAGCAGATTGTTGTAACGCGATTTCTTCATCTGGTGTCAGAGGCAAGTCAAATGTCTGCACAACGCCACCGCGACCAATGATAGCTGGTGTTGAGATATAACTTTTGAACTTGTCATCATAGTGAGACACAATGGCTTCATTACGTGCATCAGATAAGACAAGTTGAGCTAATGAGACGGCAGCATGTGCAATGGCAAAATTAGTATATTTTTTACCATTAAAAACAGTAAAACCACCAACTCTGGCATCGTTAGCAATTTTATCAAGGTCTAAATGGTGTTGCGCAATTAAGGATTGAATGTCTTGACCTAGAATCTTTACGGTTGACCAAGCGGCAAATTGTGAGTCACCGTGTTCACCTAACATATAACCTTGCACACTACGAGGATCAACGTGTAATGTTTCTCCCAAAACACGCTTGAGACGTGCTGTGTCAAGATAAGTGCCAGTACCAAATACCTGATTGGTAGGCAATCCGGTTGCTTTTTGATAAATACCTGTAATAACATCAACGGGATTTGAAATCACAATCAGTACACCATTGAAGCCTGCTTTTTTCAAATCAGCGCCAACTTGTTGTACTTCAGGTGTGTTTGCTTTGAGCTCAGTGAAACGATCACCACCTGGTTTGATTAAATCAATATGGCCAAGAGCCGAAATAACAATATCTGCGTCTGTTAAGTCATCGGCTGTGCCTGCATGAACAGTCACGTGTGTGCTAAGCAAACTAGCAGCGTCACGAAAGTCTAAGGTGTCTGCTGCTACTTTATCTGGATTTTTATCTACTAAAACTAATTCATCAGCTAAACCTTGCGCAATAATAATATGGGCAACCGTTGCGCCAACATGTCCAATACCTACAACACCAATTTTCCTCATGTTTTACCTCGTTAGTATAAAATGTGTCTTTAATTAGATTATACACATATTGAAAATAAAATAAAGGGCATCGTAATGTTTCACGTGAAACATTACGATGCCCTTTATGAAGATTAAGCAATAAAATATTTGAGAATGTCTGCTTCATTTAAGGCTGATTTATCCTGACCACGTACATCAAGCACAATATCACCAGCATTGAGAATAATGAGGCGGTTACCATATTTCAACGCGTCGGCTAAATTATGTGTAATCATTAGAGCTGTTAATTGATTTTTAGTTACTTGCTCGTTAGTTGCTAGCATCAATTGTTCAGAAGTTTTGGGATCCAGTGCCGCTGTGTGTTCATCTAACAGTAGCAGTTCAGGCTTTACGCGGGTTGCCATGAGAAAACTAAGTGCTTGACGTTGACCACCGGACAAATTACCAGTGGCCGTATTCAGACGTGTATCTAAATTATTGCCCATCACTTGTGTGATTTTAGCATATTCGCTGATTTTTTCTTTAGTCAAACCACGGCTACGTAATGTACGTTTTTGACCACGTTTTTCAGCAAGCAACAGGTTTTCAGCAACAGTCATACGTGGTGCGGTCCCCATTTTGGGGTCTTGGAAAACACGCGCGATATAATTTGTACGCGTCACAGCAGATTCATGCGCAATACTATGACCGTGGTGTAGCAATTTCCCAGAATCAATGGCTAAATTACCAGCAATCGTATTAAACAAAGTTGATTTACCAGCACCATTTGTACCAAGAACGGTAATAAAGTCACCTTCATAAATATCGAGATTAAGTGATTTTAAGATTTGTACGTTGTCACCAACAGTGACAATAATATCTTTAAGTGAGAAAACAGGTTCAGTCATGTGTAGCCACACCTTTCTTGATTACTGTATCGAGCTTCAGTGCTTTACGTAATTGTGGGAGCATCATAGCAACAGCTAGCACAATTGCTGAAATCAAATTCAAATCGTTTGTTGAAAAACCAAGACTGAGTACGGCTAACAACACAAGACGGTATAGAATTGAACCAACAATGACGGCAACCAAACGACCATTAAGTGACAAGTCGCCAAAAGCGACTTCACCAATAATAATTGATGCTAGCGCGATAACAATAATGCCAATACCCATGTTAATGTCGGCGTAACCATTATTTTGGGCAATGACTGCGCCACCAAATGCAATTAAGCCGTTAGATAACATTAAGCCCATGATTGTCATACGATCTGTTTTTATCCCAATTGATTGGGCCATATTCGCATTATCACCAGTAGCAATGAACGATTGACCTAGTTCTGTTTGTAAGAAAAATATGAGTGCCAATGTGATGATTGTGATGATGATAAAGCCAACAAAGACAGAATCAAAGTTTTTGGGTAAATGCTGTAGCAATGGGGATGAAAAAATTGATTTTTGATTAAGTAATGAGATGTTGGCTGAACCCATAATACGCAGGTTAATCGAGAGTGCAGCTGTCATGACGAGTATACCAGCCAATAGGATTGGAATCTTGCCTTTCGTGTAGAGCAAGCCGGTTGCTAGACCAGCAATCGCACCAACAACAAAAGCTGCGAGTGTTGCTAAATAGGGATTAATACCATGAGAAATCATGGCAACTGCGGTGGCGGCACCTAAGGGGAAAGAACCTTCAACAGTCATATCAGGAAAATTTAAAATTCTAAATGTGAGAAATAAGGCGACCCCAAGTACAGCCCACAGAAGCCCTTGTCCGATACTAGATACAATAATACTCATTTGAACACCTCGCCTTTAGTTTCTGCTGTTTTTATCATGTCTGCTGGTAATCGCAAACCAAGTAGTTTAGCTTGTTTTAAATTAATTACCATGTCACCCTTGGTAATTGTTTTGACGGGATAAGTTGCAGTGTCTTTGCCTTTTAACACTTGCCCTGCCATAATGCCTGCTTGATAACCAATATCATATTGACTAACTGAAATTGTTGCCACACCGCCATCTTTTACCATTGTATCAACAGCTGGAATGACTGGGATATTGTCTTTATTAGTGATATTAATGAGTGTCTTCATGGCACTGGCCACACCATTATCTTGTGGCGCGTACACGACATCCACCTGACTGGACATTGTTTCGGCCACTTGTTGCATATCATTTGTTGTCGAGATCGTATACATATGCACATCGTAGCCAGCTGTTTTGGCAAGTTGTGCCATTTTCTTAGCATTGTATTCGCCACCATGATCAGATGTGGTATAGATGATACCTAATTTTTTAGCCTTAGGGACAACTTTTTTGATGACGCTAAGATGTTGCTCTAGGGGAGAATCACCAGATGTACCAGTAATATTTGCACCCGGCCGTTGGGCGGTTTTAACTAATCCAGAACCGGCTGGATCAGTGATACCAGCTAAAATAACTGGGCTGTTACCATCAGCGGTTTTAGCCAAAGATAAGGCTGCCGGTGTTGCGATACCAAGTGTCAAATCAGCATTCTCGTTAGCAAATTTTTGCGACATTGTTTTGAGGTTAGCCTGATTAGCTTGGGCATTTTGATAATCAATTTTAATTTTTTTACCCGAATAGCCCTGTGTTTTCAACCCAGCCACGATACCGCGATGGATTTCATCAAGGGCAGGGTGCGTCACGAGTTGTAGTATACCAACTGTTGGCACGTAATCTTTGTTTTTGGTTTGTTGGGCAGGTTTACCTGTTACAATAAAGGCAACTGCTAGAAAGCCAACAATAATGGCGATGGTAGATATAAGACGTTTGTTCATCATTTTTCTCCGAAATTTCCCTAAAATAAAATTGACCTTGGACGGCCATACAAGGCTTTCCAAGGTCAAAAGAAAAGTCTGCATGGCATATTCCCATACAGACTCGATTGCTACACAAAATGCGTCGGTATGGATAAAACAAATGTTTTAAACATCAGCTTTATCCGTTACCGAAAAGCCGACTTTACCGACGCCACCAGGCATTGTTAAGTTGTGCTACTACTTTTTGCATGTGTTATCTCCGAGTTATTTATAGGTTAAGGATACTAAGAATTTGATGAGTTGTCAATAGGTTTTTTGAAATTAACACTAATCGTTCACGTTTAAATTATTTAAAAATTTAGAAACTATGTGAGAATTATTTCCTTTTTTCCAAATAACAGCCTCTTTAACTGTAACTTCTGGCTTTTTGAGAGGATAATAATTAATTGCGCTACTTAAAGTATCCATAAAACTTCCTGGTACAATTGCAATTCCTAAGCCACTAGCAACCAATCCCAATAAAGCTAAATCGGTATCTGCTTCTTGAATAATGTTAGGTGTAAACCCACTGTTATGACAGACAGTAATTAGCTGATCATATGAGTAAGGACGTCTTTCTCGAGAGTAAGTGATAAATGGCATATTACTTAGAGCTACAAGATTGATATCATTATTACCTGTTACAGGTAATAATGAACCTTTAGCGACAGCAATCATGGCTGAGTCAGTGTAAATTGTACGGTAATCTAATTTGTCGAATGACTTATCATAATAAGCAACAATTCCTACATCCACTTGATTATTTATTACCGCTTTTTCCAGTGAAGGTGAGTCCTTTTCAATTAGTTCAACTTTAATTTTAGAAAACTCAGACCGAAAAGAATGAACAATGGTTGGCATCACATTATGCAAGCCCATGCTATTATATGCAATACGCAAAACACCTACCTGACCGTTAGCAATTGCTTTTGCTTCATGAACACCTTGCTCAATAATATTTAGCGCGCTTGTAACTTTATTCCTAAATGCTATTCCAGCAGGTGTCAGTTTGACTGAACGTGTCGTTCGTTCAAATAGTTTAAATCCTAATTCATTCTCTAATTTTCTTATTTGGTAGCTTAATGGTTGTTCTGAAATATGTAAGTCTTCGGCGGCTTTGCGAAAGTGTAGAAAGCGAGCTACTGTTAAAAAATAGTTTAATTGCCTTAATTCCATAACGACACCATTCCTTTTTTAATTAATAATGATTTAAGGTAGTAATTGACACAGTTAAAGTGTTTTATTAATTATAATGATACAGCTATATTAAAAATGTACAATCATTAATTATTATTTTTTGGTTAATCGTTTGAGCAAATTTTTGTTTTTTACTGAACATAATTTTCGATTGTTAGCGTAAAGTTTGAATTCATACGAGTGCCAATAACTTTTTTAATTATGTATGTATTGAGTGTTAAACTGAATCGATTAAGTGATTTTATTTTTATAAAGTTCATTGTATACTTTATGCATAAGCCAAAGCTTAACAAATCCAAGGAGGAAATAAAACTATGGCAAATGAAAATAATTACAATGAAAAGTATAATAGCATTAAGGCTTCTCATGAGGATATCACATTAGAAGACGAAACGACGCATTTCGAATCGCTTTCAGTCCCCTCATCAAAAACTGACATCTGGGAAGAAACTGCTGCAGGAGTTGTTGCAGAGGCAGGAGATTATGATGTTTTGCTATGGGCAGCAGGGTATGCGCTTTTTGGAAATGGGGAAGGCATCTGGGGGCCCGGTCAGTCAGCAGAAAGAGAAATCCAATTAATTGTTGTGCCCAAATCTCAACGTGGTACGATGAAAGACAATAATTTTATACGTGTTGGATGGACACCTAAGGAGCGGTTGCATGGTGATAAATTTAAGGTTACAAAAGCCGCGGATAAAGTTACTTGGGATTTTAACGGACTTAAATTTGTAGCAACGCCACCAACATGGAATATTTCAGGTAAAGCTGGAGCTGCTGAATTGGATCTTGTGTACGAACAAATTGGTACAGCTCTTTGGAACTGGGGGCCATTCGCAAAGGCGAATGAAAGTGACCGTGCTGGATATGATGCATTTGTTAATGTAAACGGCACAATTCGTACAGCGGAACATGATTTAAAAATTGAGAACGGATATGGTGTTCGTGAACACATTATTACAGGGCAATCAAATGATCCAGTAAAAAATCTTCCTGTACCTAACTGGATGTGGTGGCTTTACACAATTAAAGAAGACGTAAAAGTAAACTTTTTCCAACCAGGTCCTAACAAAATTGGTTTCGTAAAATATGGTGATAAGCAAGTTGATTTTGGACCCAATAATGGTTTAATTGAGTATGAAACACTTGAAAAGTGGGAAGATCCCAAAAGCGGTGTATATATGCCTGTTAAGTGGCGATTGAAGATGGAAAAGGATGATTGCGTTGTGGATGTCAAAATCGCTGCGCATGGTCGTTCATACAGTCACTGGCCAGTTGCGACAGGAACACGGATGTATTGCTATCTCCTTTCAACAATGACGGGAACGATTTCTCTTCCAGATGGTCGTGTTGTGACACTTGACAATCACTTGACGGTAAACTCTTTCTGTAAGACTATTCTTACTGCAGGGGAGAACTTATCTGGTTCTAAACCAGAACTTGATTAAAATGAATACAAGATAAAATAGAAGACATAAGCTGCAGATCCTTTATGGTTGATTTTAGTCAATTACCAATAAAGCGTCTGCAGCTTTTTTATGCAAGTGTTCAGTCTTTTTTACAGTCTCCCATTAGTTATAATATGAATCTGTTAATGTCAGTTTGAGGGTGTTTGTTATACGAAAAATAAAGCGTCAATTTTGGGGTTTTATTTCAGTAAAGAGTTTATAAAAGGCAGGGGTTGATGTGAAACTATGACACTAGTTATTCAAACTAAGTTGAAAAGAAACTGAATAAGCCCTGTATCGAACATCACAAAAAGTCCGATTATAATATAAATGATGCGACTTATTGGTGATCCCCAACGTTCAAAAACGTCCTTTATAATTGGAATTTGCCCAAAGAGATAAGCTAATATTAACGATATAGCAGTCAAAATAATAAAATAGATCATTGTTATTAAAATAGCAGTTGTCGTCATTGTGGCTAAAACAGGGACGTAGACAGCAATATTATCAGCGCCACAACTGACCAAGTACATGAGCAACACTGCGATCATTCCTTTTTTTGACGTAGACTTTGAATTATCATCATCATCTTCACCTTTGATGCCCATATAAATTGGTAGTAAACCAAGAAAGCCGATAGCCCATGTAGGAATCATAGTCTGAATTAACTGACCAGCGAGGGCACTGATAGCAAAAACAATGAGCATGCCTAATTCATAGCCGATGAAGTTGTCTCTGAAACGATATTTCTGTAATAAAAATAATAAAATAACAAAAAAATCTAAATTAACGCCAATAAATAACATTGTTACGAGTGATAGGTCTGGCATATTCTTTCTCCTGTTCATGATATACTTAAGATATATCAGTATAAACATATGTTATCATTAACATATGAAGGAGTCAACATATAATGAAAAAAAATAACGATGCACGTTATCAAAGTGAAATGGAACGTATTTTCAAATTATTGAGTAATCCAACCCGGTTGAATATTTTAGTGTTACTCGAAAATCAGCAACTAAGTGTCAATGACATTGTGGAGCAACTTCAAATTACACAACCACAAGTGTCTCATCAATTAGCTATTTTAAAAGCACATCAATTAGTGAGTTCAGAAAAAGTCGGCAAAAAAAGTTTATATCAATTAAACGATCCACATATTTTGAATGTGATTGATTCTACCAAGCAACATGTGGCACATGTACTTGTTGGAAAGCAGCACGGGGAGTTATAGTAAAGCAAGCATGAATTGTCATCATGTTTTTTAAAAAGCAGATTGGGACAACATATAACTGCTCTTACGGTAGTGTTTAATTTTTTATCTAAAGGATTAAAGTTAATAAAAAGTAAAATGTAAGCGCTTGCATTTTACTTTTTATTGTTTTATACTTGCTGTATAGAAATGGAACGTTCCAAATATAAAAGAGGAGAAATTATGGCAGAAGCAATGTGGTGGCAAAATGCGGTTGTTTATCAAGTATATCCCAAAAGTTTTCAAGATAGTGACAATGACGGCGTGGGTGACTTACGTGGGATTATCAATCGGTTAGATTATATTAAACAATTAGGCGTTGATGTTATTTGGTTAAACCCAATTTATAAAACATCCAACATTGATGGTGGATATGACATTTCAGATTATCAGAAAATTAATCCTACCTTTGGTAATATGGCAGATTTTGAAGAACTGCTTGGTAAAGCGCATCAAAAGGGTTTAAAAATCATGATGGATCTTGTGGTTAATCATAGCTCGTTTGAACATGAATGGTTCCAAAAAAGTGTGCAAGATGACAGTAAAGATAACAAGTATCGTGATTATTACATTTGGCGTGACCCTGTTGATGGGCATGAGCCAAACAATTGGGGCTCATTTTTCTCAGGTCCAGCATGGACATATGACGAAAAATCAGGGCAATACTATTTGCATTTATTTGCTAAGGAGCAACCCGATTTAAATTGGGATAATCAAGCGGTGAGAAATTCTATTTTTGACATGATGAATTGGTGGGCTGCTAAAGGTATTGATGGCTTTAGAATGGATGTCATTTCGTTAATTTCAAAACCTGAGGGCTTGCCAAACGCACCAATTCCAGAAGGTGCGTTATATGGTAATTCTGGGGATGCATCTGCTAATGGACCGCATGTACATGACTATTTGAGTGAAATGAACAAACAAGTTTTGAAAAAGCATGATTGGATTACTGTGGGAGAAACAGCTGGTGTGACAACAACTGAAGCCGAAAAATATGCTAATTTGGATGGGACAGAACTCAATATGGTTTTCCAATTTGAACATGTAAGTTTAGATGGTAATCATAATCCAACGCTTGGAAAATGGTCGGATGAGCATGTGTCATTAATGGCACTGCGCAGCAATTTGGTCAAGTGGCAAAAAGCATTAGCTGGCAAGGCGTGGAACAGTTTATATTGGAACAACCATGATCAACCGCGTGCCATATCACGATTTGGAAACGATTCGCCTGAGTATAGAGTAGTGTCTGGTAAAATGCTTGCGGCATTATTGCATTTTATGCAAGGCACACCATATATCTATCAAGGTGAAGAGATTGGGATGACAAATGCAAACTTCCAGGAAATGGCTCAGTATAAAGATCTTGAGTCAATCAATGCCTATCATGAACTCGTTGAACAAGAGCATTTAATTCCGGCTGACGTGATGATGAATTATCTGCGAGCACGCTCAAGAGATAATTCACGTACGCCAATGCAGTGGAATAGCACAACGTATGCAGGGTTTAGTGATGTCACGCCTTGGTTAGAGGTTAATGCTAACCATGAATCGATTAATGTTGACGAAACGTTAAGAGATAAAACATCATTATTTTACTTTTATCAAAAATTAATTAGGTTACGTCATGAACTACCTGTTATTACTGATGGTGTTTTTGATCTCATCACAGACAATGAAAAAGATGAATCCGTATTTGCATACACAAGAAAAAATGACACAGAAGCACTATTGGTGATAGCCAATTTTACTGCGCAATCTGTCAGTCGAGACTATAATATACCGCACAATAGTGAACTTTTGATTCAAAATTATCCAGATGTGACAAGTTCATCACTTAGGCCATATGAAGTCAGGGCTTATCTGTTTCCTAATCAAAAAGATGAATCTGTATAAAGAAGGGAGTTAGTAAGATGGTTGATAATGCAGGAATGACAATAAAAACAGGCCAGGGTAAGTTACCTTGGAATGAGCGATTAAGCTATGGTGCCAGTGATTTCGCATGTAGTTTTACGTTTAGTTTGATTGGTACTTATCTGATGTACTTTTATACCGATGTTTTTGGTATTACAGCAGCAGCTGTTGGTACATTGATGTTGGTTGCCCGTGTGATTGATGCTCTTGATGGCCCATTTTGGGGCATCATGATCGATCATACCCACACAAAATGGGGACGTAGTCGGCCCTACTTATTGTGGTTTAATGCACCATTTACAATATTTACAGTGCTGTGTTTTACAACACCGGATTTACCTATGAATTGGAAAATTGTGTGGGCATACGTCACCTATATCGGCATAGATGTTTTGTATTCCGCAGTCAATATTCCTTTGACATCAATTTTACCAAGTATGACAACGGATCCAGATGAACGTGTCTTACTATCAACAATTCGTTCTCTATTTTCTAATTTTGGTGGCACATTAATCTCTGTGATAGCACTACCATTGGTAGCCCTATTTGGTGGTACTGATAATCCTCGGCGTGGTTTCTTCTGGTTAGCTGTCATGGCTGCGTTGGTATTTTTCGTTATATATTTGGTTGTTTTTGCTAATTTACGTGAGCATGTGCAAACACGACAGTCTCAAAAAGCATTGCCGATTAAAACGTCTCTAAAAGCGCTCAAAAATAATTGGCCTTGGGTTATCGTTGTTGGTTTGAATTTTATTTACTGGCTAGGTATGCAAACAAAAGGTCAGGTGACAATATACTTTTTCAAATATAATTTGGACAAGCCAGGTCTTGCGTCACTTGCGTTATTCTTTAATGCTGTAGGATTAATATCTGTCTTTTTGACACCAAAACTTGTTATGAAGATTGGTAAAAAGCGGACAATATTATCGGGATTGGCATTAAGTATTTTCGGACAACTCATTTTAGGTGTTGGCGCACAAATGTTGAGTATTCCGCTCGTTATTATTGGCACAATTGTTGGTAATTTTGGTAATGGCTTTGTCGGAGCATTAATTGCTGTTTTGTTAGCTGACTCTGTAGATTACGGTGAATGGAAAAACGGTGTTCGTGCGGAAGGAATTGTGACTTCTGCGTCTAGTTTCACTGCGAAGTTTGGTATGGGTATTGGCGGTGCGATAACGGGTATGCTACTATCGATAGGACATTACACACCTAATAAAATGCAATCAGCCGCAGCATTATTTAGTATTGAAGCAAATTATGTCTGGGTGCCATTGATTGCGTTAGTTCTATCATTTATCTTAATATTATTTTATCGTTTAACGCCCGAAAAAGAAGTAGAAATGACACGTTATATTAATGCAAAGCATGCTCGAGAAGATTCAGAAGATAAGCTAGCAGCTGCAAATAGTATAGAGGGGTAAGAGATGATTGATAAAAAAATAAGGATTGATCCTAATGAATTTGCAATGGGATTAATCAAAGACGCCAAAAAAACTGATAATATGACTAATCAAACGTTTATTAAAAAACAGCTAACGCTGTATCTTGAGGCATATTTTTTGATAGAAGACTTTAACAATTTGGAAGTTGACCAACTTGGTAAGATGAAACAACAGCAAATGTTAGATTTATTTGATAAAATGTTATCAGGAAGATTTACACCATAATTATTGTAAAAATGCCGATTAGGCATTTTTTTATTAAATCATTAATTTAGAGAAGGTCACTGAAATTGGTAAATATGAATGATGTCGCTAGTTTAGCTGGTGTTTCAAGAGGATCAGTATCTAATTACATTAACGGTCAAAAGACTAAAGCAAGTACACAGGCTAAAATAAAATCAGCTATTGATACCTTGGAGTATGTTCCAAACGCAATGGCACGCGCCTTAAAAACAAGTAAGTCAAATTTCGTTGTATTTATTGTTCCAACAGTGAATTCACCTTTTTTCTCGGAATTAAGTTATCATATGCAACAAGAGTTACAACGCCACGGCTATAAAATGATTTTATGTAATTCTAACAATAGCTCGGAAGAAGAAATTGAGTATATACAGATGGCTAACGCACAAAAAGTTGCTGGGTTAATTACGATGTCTTATGCTAATGCCGCTAACTTAGTTGATACTAATATTCCATTGGTTTCTATAGAAAAGCGTGTATCTCAAAATGTACCGCTAATTATATCAGATAATTATATGGGCGGTAGACTTGCTGGCGAAACATTAACAAAATTGGGGGCAAAACGATTGCTATTTGTTTCTAAAAAGCCAGTGAGGAACATTTCTGCAGTAAGAGAAAAAGGGTTTTTAGATTACTGCCAAGAAAATAACATTTCTGCTGAAGTTTTTCTAGCTAGAAAGAAAATAAATTTTATTAGTGATTTTAAACGATTTGTTAAGGATAATTTAGTCGATCACCAGTTTCCTTATGATGGGATCTTTTCTGATTCTGATGAATATGCAAGTGATTTCTACAATATACTCATTCAGGCAGGTATTCAGGTTCCCAACCAAGTACAAATTATTGGCTTTGATGGGTCACGCGTGTATGCTAGACAAAGAATTACACTATCATCAATCAAACAGTCAACTGCTCATATTGCAAAATATGCAGTTGAAAAACTATTATCACAAATCGAATCACAAAATAAAGAGACTTTGTTGGGGGAGGCAACTGTTGTACCAGTATCATTTGAAAAGGGCATAACCACTAAGTAACATCATGTGAAAATTTAAAAAATGGCGGTTGTATATAAAAATGCGTAGCCTTCCTCACTGAGGAAGGCTACGCATTTTTTAATGGTTTGTTATTTTAATATGGGACCCGCGCTGTTAGAGACAGCTGTTTTTGCCACAGAGGGATCTTGTAATGTCGTTTGATACTTTGGCGTCCAAGATGCAGGACTTAATTTATTACTTGTTGCTATTCCTGTTACTTTTTGACTGTTTAGCAATGTCCCACTATCAGTTAGATTTGATCCACCGAATATTTTAGCAATATTTTTTGTCGCAAGATTTGGTATATCAAAAATGTTATTTTGTGCGTAAATTTGAGATTGCTTACCAACGCCAAAAGCGTACATAAACTTGTAGACAGATGAGTTGGTTGCTGAATAGTAGTTATTATACATGTGAACTTGGCCAAATCTGACGCGCGGTTGGCGTTGAACAAGGTTATCAAAACGATTATGATGCATGGTTACATGTAATTTACCAGCATCACTTGTTTTGCTATCGCTATTACCAATGTTCATTGATTTGTCATGATTTTGAAGCATATTGTATGAAAGTGTAACGTTATTAGCACCATTAACAATATCTACTAAACCATCATGATGTTGGTACTCTCGGCCATAGTATGAACCATTTTGATTATCTGTTTGTGTACCATCAGAAAAACGATTATGATCTAGCCAAACCTTTGATCCACCAGTGACCGTTAGATTATCATACTGGGAATTCCAGTTGCCACTAGTGCCATCTGTTGGATCCCACTGTGGGAAAAAATCATAAGCGTTTTCAAATATGATGTTACGGACAATCACATTTTGACTGTTAATAATCATGTTACCACCGGTAATTTTAGCATTGTTAGTGCCAATAATCGTTGTGTTAGATGGTACTTTGTATTGAACTTGTTTAGCCTGATTTTTTTGGGCTTTGTTACGTGCTGTTTCCTGCGAGCCAGTAGGTAATTTTTTACCATAAGTACTGGGATCATAAGCTTTCAAATAAGTAGTGAGATTATAACCCGTCCCATCAGCATAATTATTAGCAGTTAAGGTTTTGCCATTACCATCAGTATTCATGTCTATCGTACCAGTAACATAAATAATTTTGTTCGTTTGGTTTGTTTCGTTTCCTAAAGCGCTGAGTAGCTGTGTGCGGTTACTAACTTGATAAGTGTGTGAACTATCAGCTTTACTACCGCCCGTTGTGCCAGCAGCAAAGCCTTGTGAAGCGTCTGCTGATTCTCGTGAAACTTTTTGCAAATTGTCAGAAATTGTTGCTGCGTTAATGCAAGGTGTTAGGCCAAGTGTTGCGATACATATGGTAAGTGCAACAATAATATGTTGCTTATGTCGTGTTTTTGTCATGATTTTCCCCTAATAATTTTGTTTTTTTAATCACAAATTATTATTATACAAGATAAAAACAGAAAAGTAAAATATTCACAAAGATGGGCTATGACAAATAAATTAATCAGTTAAATAACTTTTAAGTTGTGGATTACTCGACAAAAGTACCTGCTTTTAAACAGTGATCAGCAGTTCAGTTTTTGACCATTCAAAGCAAAATAATGACCAGTTAGGGCATTTTGGTAGACAGGGTATGCTATAAAATACGATGGTATTTTACAAGCATTAAAAATAGTTTTCCAAAAACACGGCGACACCATCTTGCTGATTACTTTTAGTCGTATGGTTTGCAACTTGTTTAATACTTGGGATAGCATTGTCCATAGCGACACTAACTTTTGCTAATTTAAGCATGGTGAGGTCATTTTCCTCATCACCAAATGCCATCAAATTGTCTGATGTTAACGAAAAATGGGTCAGTAACTTTGATAAAGCAGTGCCTTTATTAACGCCATGAGGGATAAACTCTAATAAGATACGCCTTGAACGAACAAAAGATAAGTTTTGCGTGAGACGTGGTGTGTGTTGCAGAACGGTTTCTAAATAATCTAATTGGGATTCCGTCGCACAAACCACGAATTTATTGAATGTTATTGCTTGTGGTAATTGGTCTAATGTTGATTCGAAATAAGGAATTAATTGGCCTACCAAATCAACATAATGTGATTTGCCAAAATCTTTAATCGAAAAAACGCTATCGTGGCTCACAATATCAATAGATAAATTCAAATTAGCAATGACATTAAATATATCAGTCACATCTTCGAGAATAAAGTGTTTATCTAAAATATTTTGGTCAGTGTAGATATTTTTAATTAAACCGCCATTAAACAAAATAACGTGATCGTCTGGTTGATTTAAACCTAATTGTGTAACAAAATTTTTGACATTAGGAAATGGTCGGCCGGTTGTTAAAACAATTTTTTTACCATTTTGATGTAATTTTCTGAGCACGTGAGTGCTTTTTTCAGAGAGTGTTTTGTTTGGCAATAGCAGGGTATTATCCATATCTAAAGCAATCATTTGAATAGTTGTCATTTGTAACCTCCATAAGTTAAAGTTGGGCTAAGACTGTTTTTAGACGATCAAACTCATTATTTGTCAATTCTCTATCAATTAAAAAAGTGGGTAATTTCGTATCGATATCCGTTGATTCAGTGATAATTAAATCAAAATTATCACGATCAATTGAAGATTTGTCAGTATTGGTTAATTGCTTAATCGTTAAGTCACAAGGTGTCACATTATTTTTTTCAATGAATGTTTGAAATAAATTTTGACTGTATATTGGTAATGAAGTAAGCATGAGAATATGCAATCGTGGCACTTCTTGATGTTGTAAATTGAAATTATAAAAAATCATGGCAAGAATTGTAATTTGGTCTGGCAATAAGCCAAAGGGAAATAGACGATTATACAATGCTTGGTCGGGTAAGCTATTTAATGATTTTTCAACGTCATTTTCTAATATTGGATCGTGATAGAGATAATCATATACTGTAATACTTTGGTATCGAACTGAATACCAAAAGGGTTTGAGTTGTGTTTGAATGTCTCGCGTAAGCGCCTTTTTTTCAGAAGGCGTGCTATCAATATGAGTAATGACCATAAATGAGTTCACAATGTGCTCACTAAGTATTAGTAAACTTTGAAAAGAGTGTGAACTAAAATGTTCATCCTGTTCTTTGGTCACACTAAGGAGTTGTAACGTTAAAAATAATTTGACAAATGTTGGTATCGTAATAGCAAAATTGGTTGTAATCACGCATGCAAAGTCTTTGATGACAAGGTGTTCTTGACGTTTCTTAAAGGAGTCAATATCTGTTTTATTAAAAAGTGCTGAAACAGACGCCTTGGGATGATAATTACTGTATAAGGATGCGACGACGCTGAAAATCGTTAGTGTCATAGCATTGGAAGCTGATATTTGTTTTTTTAGCGTACTTTTGTACATGTTTTTCAATTTATCGCTGACTAATAAAACTTTGGAATAAGAAAGTTGGCAATCTAACGTGTGAATGAAATGTTCCAAAGCACTAGCATGGTACTGTAATAAGGTTAAATTATTATACACGTTAACTAACAAATCAAATAGCGATTCTTTAAATTCAAAACCATTTTTTTTAGAAAATTCAGGTTTAAATTTGTTTCTCTTTTTTAATTCTGATATATCACGTAAAACAGTATTACGAGACACATCAAACAACAATTGAAATTCAGATAACGTCCATTTTTTTAAAGGTAATGCGATGCAAAGAGACATAATGAGTTGGCGATCATAAGAATTGATATATTCATTAGTAGTAGCAATTGATAATTGAGTGGTTAATACAGACACTTGCTGCGCCGTGATTTCGAAATTGGGAACTAAAAAAGGCTGGTGCACGGAGCGCAATTCAGAATTAGCTGCTTGTAATAAATAGTAAATTTTACGATTTGATAAGTTGAGATGATTTGCAATTGTTTGCACATTTGGCAATAGCTGTTGTGTAGAAATGTAATTGATAAATTTTGTATAGTTCATACCAGATACTTGCATAGCAGTATTCCCTTCTTTTATGAACGCAACTAATGTTGTTTGGTGTTCATCATTATTGTACAACGTAGAGTATGCGCAAAACAGTCTCATTGGGGCAACTTTATTGTGGCACAATGAGACTGTTTTTTTAGATCTTGATAACAGATAATATAATTGTACCAAAAAATGTAAGCGCATACATTTTAAAACAACAATTTAGAATTGGAAAGGGATAGCATCATGGCAAAAGCAACAAATATTGAAGAAGCAACACGTGAAAATTGGATTGAGAACACATT
The DNA here is from genome assembly GCF_019656015.1 of Leuconostoc inhae. GTDB lineage: Bacteria > Bacillota > Bacilli > Lactobacillales > Lactobacillaceae > Leuconostoc > Leuconostoc inhae_A. The sequence goes on from NZ_BPKW01000008.1 coordinate 44,993, forward strand.
TCCAGAGTGGGGAACTTGGTTGAACGAAGAAATTGAGCAGGCAAATGTGCCTGATAAAAATTTCAAAATGTGGTGGTTAGCCAATAATGGTGTTTGGTTAAAAACACACGAAAATACAAACATTTTAGTAGACTTATGGAATGGGACAGGAAAGCAGACCCATGGCTCAGGATTAATGAAAAAAGGACATCAAATGATGCGAATGAGTGGTGTCCAAAAAATGCAACCTAACTTAAGGTTACAACCGTTTGTTATTGATCCTTATGCCGTCAAAAACGTTGATGCTTTACTTGTAACGCATATTCATTCCGATCATTTAGATATTAATACAGCTGCTGCTGTTTTACAAAATAGTGGTCCAGAAACAAAGTTTATTGGGCCACAGGCTGTGGTTGATATTTGGGAAAGCTGGGGTGTACCGTCAGAACGCACAGTGGTTGTGCATCCCGGTGACGAAGTCACAGTTAAGTCAGTAACCATTAAAGCATTGGAAGCATTTGATCGTACGGCGCTTTTGACAGTAGATTCAGAGGTTAAAATTAAAGATTCATTGCCTCAAGATATGAATGAAATTGCGGTCAACTACCTATTCAAAACTTCAGGCGGTAATTTGTATCATGCGGCTGACTCGCATATGTCAAACATGTTTGCCAAACATGGTAATGAAAATGATGTTGATGTTGAAATCATTAACTATGGTGAAAATCCCCGTGGTATTACTGACAAAGTCACATCATTAGATGTCTTGCGTTCGGCAGAAGACTTGAAAACAAAAGTTGTTATTCCAGTGCATTACGATATTTGGTCTAATTTTGATGCTGATCCTCAAGAAATTGTAAAAATTTGGGAAATGAAAAAGGATACACTGGACTATAAATTCCATCCATTTATTTGGAAGGTTGGCGGTAGTTATACTTTTCCACAAGATAAAGATCGCGTCCAATATCACTATGACCGAGGCTTCTCAGATGTCTTTTCAACAGACAATGACGTGCCATTCCCTTCATTTCTATAAGGAGTAGAAAATGACAATGCTTAAGTATTTTTATGATAATGATTTAGTACGTATTTATGATGAAACGCCTAAACAGTGGCAAGTAGCGTTACGTGTTGCTAGTGAAAACTTGAAAGAAAAAGGCATCATCACCGATGATTATGTTAATGAAATCATCAAAAATGTCGACACAAATGGTGCCTACATTGTCATAACGCCAGGAGTTGTCATGCCACACGCATTGGCGACGGGACCAGGTGTATTAGGAACAGGTATTGGTTTTGCTAAATTTAGTGAACCAGTGTCATTTGAAGAGGGCAATCCAGATAAAGAAGGCAAATTATTCTTTACGTTGGCGGCTAAGGATGAAACCCAACATTTGGAAAATATTCAAAATTTAATGACGTTACTCATGACTGATGGCATGATTGAAGCGTTGTCAGATATTGAAACGATGGCAGATTTTGTTCAAGTGATGGGTCAATTTGAAAATACCCCTGCAGAGCAGTGAGGAGAGAATAATGAGTAATATATTTGCAGGAATATTGAACATTTGGGAATTTTTTGCCAACAATATTTTGACACAACCAGCCTATATGATTGGGTTCATTGTGTTGATTGGTTATATGTTAGAAAAGAAACCTTGGTATGAAAGTTTAGCTGGTTTTTTGAAAGCAACGATTGGTTATATGATTTTGATGGTTGGTTCCACTGGACTTGTTACAAGTTTCCGACCAATATTAACTGGCTTGAAGGACCGATTTCATTTAACAGCAACAGTGATTGATCCGTACTTTGGTCAAAATGCTGTGACAGATGGTCTAGAGAAAACATTTGGTCGCTCATTTGGGGATGTCATGATCCTATTATTGATTGCCTTTGTTTTCAACATTTTATTGGTTCGTTTTTCAAAATACACGAAGTTGCGTGCCGTCTTCACAACTGGAAATGTCCAAGTACAACAAGCAGCAACTGCATTTTGGATTTTATTGTTTGCCATTCCGAGCTTAGGACGCATTGAAGTATTGTTAGTTATGGGTGTTATCCTCGGTTTGTACTGGGCTGTTGGGTCAAACATGACGATTAAACCAATACAGCAATTAACTGATGGTGGTGGATTCGCTATTGCCCATCAGTAAATGTTTGGTATAGCGTTGGTGGCTTGGATTTCTGACAAAATGAAAAAATCATCCGATAAAAAGGATCATAAGCCATCAAAACGTTTGGAAGATGTTACTTTACCAGGATTTTTGAGAATATTTAATGAAAATATGGTCGCAACTGCTATTTTGATGTTTTTGTTTTTCGGAATTATCATGGTTGTCTTAGGACCAAGTTATTTCCATCAAGTATTTATTACCAGTAATGGGGCATCTGGATTGGCTAGTGGTGCAAGCTTTTTCTTCTATATTTTGACGACATCATTGGGATTTGCGGTTAATTTAGCTATTTTGCAACTAGGTGTGCGAACATTCGTTGGTGAGCTAACAGAAAGTTTCACTGGTATCAGTGATACAATCTTACCCAATTCAGTTCCCGGTATTGATGTTGCAGCCACATTTGCGTTTGGTGAGCAAAATGCTGTAACAATCGGCTTTTTATTTGGTGCATTAGGACAATTCTTAGCGATCGGTGCATTGATGGTCTTCCACTCACCGACGATTATTATTGCTGGCTTTATTCCCTTATTCTTTGATAACGCTGTCTTCGGTGTTATTGCCAATAATCGTGCAGGTGCCAAAGCTGCTATGATTTTGCCATTTTTCTCGGGGATCATCCAAGTGTTTGGCGCTGCGTTAATCTCAACATGGATTGGCATGTCAAAATTTGGTGGTTACTTAGGCATGTTCGATTGGGACACTGTTTGGCCAGGATTTGCAGTTATTTTGAAATATTTAGGTTACTTTGGGGTTGTTGTTATAGCTGCATTGTTATTGATTATTCCACAACTTGAATACCGTAAAGACCCTAAAAACTACTTTTTGATGGTTGAAGATTATGAAGCGTATAAAAAAAATAAAGGTATTGATTAAGCATACTTTTTACACAAATAGAAATGGAGAAATATAATGAATATTTTAGTATCTTGTGCTAACGGTTCTGGTACCAGTTTAATGATGATGAAGAGTGTCGAAAAGTCAATGAAAAAATTAGGCATTCCAGTCACAAAGATTAATCACACGAGTATTGCTGAGGGTAAGTCAACGGCTGCCCAATATGACGCAGTTTTTACGCCACTAAACTTTGTCGACATGTTTGCAGATGTTGCTAAAAAAGGGGTGACAGTTGTTGGTGTGAAAAACGTTATGAGTGATAAAGAAATTACACAACGTATTATTGATGAAACTAATTTTGAAGAAAAATATAAAAAGTGAGGATAGAAAAATGACAAAACCTAATTTACAAATTGCTTTAGACCAAAATACCTTAGCAGACGCAGTTAAAATAGCACATTTAGCAGGAGCCATTGTTGACATTGTTGAAGTAGGAACGATTTTAGAACTACAAGCAGGGCAAGATGCAATCCGCGTGCTGCGAGCCATGTTTCCGGATAAAATCATTGCTTCTGACACAAAATGTGCCGATGCTGGCTCAACAGTTGCACAAAATTCTAAAGATGCTGGTGCTGATTTGATGACGGTGATTGATTCTGCAACGATTGCGACGATGAAGTCGGCAAAATCAGTGTTAGATGGGATTCAAGTCGAGTTATACTCAGCATGGAATTGGGATTTAGCAGCAAAGTGGCAAGCAATTGGCATTGAACAAGTTATTTATCATCAAAGTCGCGATGCGTTGCTTGCTGGAGAAGTATGGGGTAAAAAAGATTTAGATATTGTTAAGAAATTTATTAAAATGGGATTTAAAGTCTCTGTAACAGGGGGCTTAAATTTAGACACAATCAAACTATTTAAAGACGTGCCGGTTTATACATTTATTGCTGGTCGCGCGATTACTGGTCAAGCAGATCCCGCTGCAGCTGCGCAAGACTTCCAAGATGAAATTAAAAAGTACTGGTCATAATAATGGTGAAACTTGGAGTTAATGAAAAATCATTGCCAGCCACGATGTCATGGTTGGACAAATTAAAGTTTGCTAAAAAGCGAGGTTTTTCATTTGTAGAGCTGTCAATTGATGAAACTGATGCGCGTATAGCGCGCTTAAATTGGAATAGAGAACAGCGATTTAGTTTAGTCAAAGATATTTATGAATCTGGTGTCTCCATTGATACGATGATGTTATCAGCACTTAGAAAGTTTCCACTTGGTTCAGAAAACAAGGATATTTATGACCAATCGTTCGACATGTGTCAAAAAGCGATTGTCTTAGCTAAAGATCTCGGTATACGTAATATTCAAATTGCAGGTTATGATGAGTATTATGGCTCAAAAACACCATTGACTCACGAAAATTTTATTGAAAATTTGCAACGCGTCGTGAATTTTGCAGCCCAACATCAAGTCATGATTTCTATTGAAACAATGGATGATTGTTTCATTAATTCAATTGCTAAAATAAAAAATGTTAAAAAAGCGATTGTATCACCTTGGTTACAAGCTTATCCTGATCTAGGAAATATTTCAGCTTGGCCAGATAATAAACCAATAGAAGATTTGACACAAGGTTTGGATAACATTATTGCTATTCATGTAAAAGATGTGTTAGCTGTAACTGAACAGACGTCTGGAAAATTCAAAGATGTACCATTTGGTAAAGGGGATGTTAATTTTCTCGGTTTGTTTAAAGCATTAAAGCGTGTTGGGTACCAAGGGACTTTCACCATTGAAATGTGGTCAGAAAATGATATTGATGCCGATAGCAAAGTTATTTTTGCCCATGATTTCATTGTTGATTTGTTAACGCAAGCTGGTTTATTAGTGGAAGGATAATGATGTTAGAAAAACTAAAACAAGAAGTATACAATGCCAATATGTCATTGCCTAAATTAGGGCTTGTCACTTTTACATGGGGCAACGTATCTGGTATTGATCGTGAAAAGGGATTGTTTGTTATTAAACCATCTGGTGTGGCGTATGAGGCGTTAAAACCTGCTGATATGGTTGTGATTAATTTAGATGGCGAGGTTGTTGAAGGTGATTTAAATCCATCAAGTGATACACCAACACATGCCTATTTGTATCGTCATTTTGAAAATATTGGTGGCATTACGCATACGCATTCGCCTTGGGGGGTATCCTTTGCAGCAGCGAAAATGGATATTCCAGCGGTGAGTACAACACATGCTGACACGTTCTATGGTGATATTCCATGTGTACCGGCACTTAATGAAGAACAAATTCGCTCAGCCTATGAGATGAATACAGGGGCCGTCATTGTGTCAGAATTTGAACGGCGAGGCATAGATCCAGATGCGACACCAGCGGCATTAGTTAGTCAGCATGGGCCATTTTCCTGGGGACCAACACCTGAAAAATCAGTTTATAACGCTAAAGTATTAGAAGTATCAGCTGAAATTAGTTATCATGCACTACAGTCAACACGATCAGATATCCACGTGCCACAGTATTTATTAGATAAACATTACTATCGTAAACATGGTGCTAATGCTTATTATGGACAAGGGTCTGCGCAATCGAGGACTCATATATCACATGTATAATGGTATGATGTGATATATAGTATTTAGGATCATAAGCAAACGTATACTAAAATACCGGACAGATTTTCTTCTGTCCGGTATTTTAGTATGTCTGGTTATTTTTTAACTTTTGCGTTAACACGCTGTGCTTGTTTAAAGTATTTTGTCATAACCGAGCTAACAGTTCCCCAATAGAAAAAAATTAGAGAGCCAACAATAATGAAAATAAAATCAAAAGGATAGTGAATCCAATTTTGACCATTAAATTCTTTTGATCCGATGTAAGACATGATAGAAATAAAAATCAAGTAACCAATCATCCAAAAGCTACCTTTGAAAGCACGTTTCGTTTTGTTAAAACCGTTACGCCATTCGTAGTAAAAATAAAAAGGTAAGCCTAGTAGAATGACTAGGATGACTTCTATCGTTGTTGGCCACATCGCCCAGTAAGTAGCCAGGGATGCAAGAACAAAAGATAAAGGTGCCATGTAATTGAGTAGCTTGCCGCGGAAAGGGCGTGTAAATTCAGGCGCCATTTGCCGCAATGAGACGGCAGTTACCGGGCCAGTTAAGTAAGCAATTAGTGTAGACGTTGAAATCACACTGGCAAGAGTGCCCCAAGACCTGAAGATAGATACCATGAGCATACTCAAAATTGCGTTGACAACCATAGCAATGCGGGGTGTACCATACTTTTGGTTTATTTTACCTACAAATTTTGGAATGTGATTGTTTGACACCATTGCTGCCAAAGTTCGACTCGAAGATGCTACAAACGATACGCCAGTACCAAATGGTGAGATGAAAGCGTCCATGTAGAGTAACACTGATAACCAATGAATACCCAGTAAAATAGCTAAATCAGCAAAAGGAGAAGCAAAGTTAATACCATGCCACCCGCTCTTAGCAATCATAGCTGGATTAAGTGATGTAATGAAAGTACTTTGCAGTAAGACATATATAATGCCACTGATAATAAGAGAATAGGCGATACCACGTCCAATATTACGTTTTGGGTTTTCTATTTCACTCCCCATATTAATCACTGTCTGGAAGGCGTTAAATGAAAAGATAATACCTGATACGGTTGTTGCAGCAAATATAGGTGCTGTGCCATAGGGCATAAATTCGTGCAGGTTGGTCCCGTAATTTTCTGGGTGAAATCCTGATAATGTCAGCATGACAATCGTCAAAATAGGAACACCAATTTTGAAAATGGAAATCACACTTGTGAAGTTAGTTAATAGTGCGACAGACCAATAATTGAGTAACGTGAAAACAACAATAAAAGCAAAGACAACGAGTAAACCAGTTGTTGTAATTGAACCGTTTGAAATGAAATTTCGTGTCCAATTAGCCCACGCCCAAGGCCATGAGCTCATATATTGTACAGCAGCAACTGATTCGATAGGAATTAATGTAATTAATGATATCCAATTAGCCCAAGAGGCAATAAAGCCAAGCAGCGAGCCATGCGTATATTGCGCATATTTACTCATCCCACCTGATTGTGGGAACATTGTTCCGAGTTCAATATAATTGTAAGCAATTGTACCAATGATGATTCCGCCAATTACCCAAGAAATAATTGAAGCTGGGCCGGCAATCTTTGAGGCTTCCCAAGCGCCGAATAGCCAACCAGATCCGATAAGTGATCCTAGACCTAGCATGATGAGCTGAAACAGACCGATCTTTTTATTATGATGTGTGTCCATGTGTCCTCCGTGACATATGCTTAAAAGCATACCACTTTTTGCGATAAGAATAAAATTCATGCCGCCAAATACTGTGATTTTTGAGGTGAGGTTTAAGAATTTGTTAAAATAAAGGGACAAATTTGACGATAGTGGCACATTAAAAAATTCAATAATTAGTTACTTTTTGAATTAAAGTAACATCATATTGAATTTTTTATCAATTTAGTGGGTAATATTATTGGGGCATGTCTGTGATCAAGATTCACTGACATTTTTCTTATATAGTGTGATAAATTCTTTTATAAGATCTTGATAGGTAATAGCGGTCATCAAGTGATCTTGTGCATGGACCATATACAAATTAACCTCGGTATGTTCGCCTTGCGCCTCTTTCGTTAACATATCACTTTGAATATGATGGGCTTCGCTCAATGCTTGGTTGGATTGTGTCATGAACTGATCAGCTTTTTCAAAATCATCTTTTTTCGCCGCTTCAAGCGCTTCATGAGCTAGTCCTTTAGCATTGCCGGCGTTCATAATGATACCCATAACGACGTTCATATACTGATCGTCCATATTACTCAACTCCCATCAAATTTTCTGCAAGTTCAAGTACTTTTTCGCCGTTCATCATGCCGTAGTCGACCATAGGTATAACTGCCATTGGAATATTTTTGGCATCGGTTTTAGACTGCACTTCTGCTTTTAAATAGGATACTTGTGGACCTAAAAGTACCACATTAGGTATGTTGTCAGAATTTAATTGTGTATCAATGTCAGAGGTGGATTTTGCAAAAATTGTGTAATTTTTATTTTGTTTTTCGGCAACTTGTTGGATTTTTTGTACCAGCAATGAAGTTGACATACCAGCAGCACAGGCCAACATGATAATTTTTTCAGACATAATATTTCTCCTTTATTCAGTTACTAGTTACTAATTTAAATGTTTGCCAAGGTTTAATTGTGTTGAGAATAGCCAAATTAGTACTGTCTACTTGACCAATAACATTATAATGCCCATCATTTTCCCAAGGTTGTAAGGCAATTTGTAATTCGCCTTTGTATTGTCCAAAGCTGTCATTACCAATAATAATATCACCTAAAACAATGTCAGATAAATTATTCGGTGTCATGTCAGCATGACTATATTTGATACGTGATTGGCTAGATCTAATCATGTATCCCGAATAATCACCTCTATACAATTGTAATTCATCTAATGTGATGTGTTTTTCAACATCAGATATATTCGAATTCAAATTTACTTCTAATACAGGATAAGGACTTAGAAATGCGTCTCTAATAGCTGTTAATTCTGATACATCAAGCATAGAACTACTTGTATAGATGTTATCTATCAAATTAGTTTGTTTGATTAGTTGTACTTGACTCGCAGCTGACATATTGCGTTGTGCTTCCATTGACACCATTTTATTAGCAATCGGCCATGGACCAATTTTGCCAGTGGTGCCATCAATAAATGCTGATGTTTCAAGATTATGGTCTTTATATTTTTTTGCGGTTGCCATGAAGTAATCCGCTTGAAGACCTGTACGTAGCTGAGGGTAAAAATTATGAGAGCCAGTCAGATTATTAGTATTGGCACCGAAATCACAAATCATGTCAATATAGTGTTGGCCACGCGAAATGTTGGTTTCTATTTTTAAATTCCAAGGATTAAAAGTCATTTTGGTTTCTTCGTATCCTGTGAAGCCTTCATCTAAACGGATAGTCGTGACACCTAATTCTTTAAAAAAGCTTAGATCAGAATAATCAATATTAAGCTGTTTAAATAATTTAGGATTAATATCGATGCAGGTTTGCATATCCAGTTGATTGCCATATTGAATGATTTGTTTAAATTGACTAATGACAGTAGACGAATCTTTTGCGACTTCTAACAAAGATGTAAAAATTTTTTTATATCCTAATTGATGAGCTTGATCAAGGTAAGCTTGCATGTCCTTAAAGGAACTTTTAGATGGATAAATTGAAATGCCTAATTCACTCATGATTAACTCCTTATTTAATTTATCGTTCGTTTTTGAGTTCGATTTTATCAATATTCTTGACGAAAGGTAGATAAATGATAATATCTAGCACGATTAAGATTATTTGCAATATTGATCCCGATATGTGCGAACCTGTTGCTAAGAATCCGGAAATGATGGGTGGTGTCACCCAAGGAACAACGACACCAACTGTGGCATGAACAATACCTGTGGTCATCGCCACATATGTGATGATGGCATTTAAAACAGGTGCTAAGATAAACGGAATAAACAAACTAACATTTAAAACGACGGGCGTACCAAACATTGTGGGTTCATTAATGTTAAATAAACCAGGTGGCGTAATTAACGTTTTTAACGTGGTATACCGTTTTGATTTAGCGATTAACCAAATAGCTAAGACCAAGCCAAGTGTTGCACCGCCACCACCCATGTAAACAAAGAAATCCATGAATGGTTGTGTCACAATATGAGGCATAGTTGCATTAGGATTGTTTTGATAAATTTTTAAATTTTCACCCATCAGTGCTAACCAGATTGGGCTCATAATTGCACCAGTGATATTACCACCATGAATACCAATGAACCATAGTAACGAGGTAATAATACTAACAATAATTGCACCTGCTAACGAACCACCAAAAGCACCTAAGGGTCGTCCAAGTAGTACTTGAAGTACTTGATGTATATTTTCAAATGACGTCATTTTGAAGCCAGCGTATATGAGTCCCCAAAATATTAAGATGACAGCGCCGGGAATTAAAGCTGCGAAGGAATTAGCTACAGCTGGTGGTACACCGTCAGGCATTTTGATTTGAATGTTTCTTTTGACAAACCAGTTAAAAATAGCTGTGCTAATTAAAGCAACAAGAATTGCACCAAATAGTCCAGATGCGCCTAAGTAGGCATATGAAATTCCTGTTTGAGGCGTGCTACCTGCGCTCATTAAATCAGGGGTCACCAAGAAAAAGCTAGCTAGTGATAAAATACCAGCCGATAAAGCGTCGGTGCCATGTGATTCAGCATAACGATAGGCAATACCGAAAGCCGCTACTAATCCCATTAATCCAAAACTAGAATTAATGATTTTCACTAGCCAATCGAACACGCCGGTCGTTACCAACCAGTTTTTAAAAGGTTCAATAGAAAAGCCATTGGCAATCAGTAAAGCCATTGATCCGACAATAACTAGTGGCATGCTCAGTGCGATACCATCACGTATAGAATTAAGTGGTTTGTTGGCAGCTAATTTGGCACCAACCGGCTGTAAATACTTTTCCAGCCAAAATGATATTTTATTGTTCATACGACGATCCTCCTAAGTTCTTGTAGCTATAATGTAAGCGTTTACAACGCTATTGTCTAGGATTTTTTTAATAGGACATAAAAGGTCTAAGTATACCAAATATGATAATAATGAAGGATTATGAATAAAATATCAATTAAGTGGTATAGACCAATTAAAATAAAAAAATTGTTCGATAATTATTTTAATAAAAAATTAATAAATGACAAAAAATCGTATGATACGATTTTTTGTCATTTATAGTGTTTGATATGTTCATAATTCGTTGAATAGTTACCGCTTTAATATAGTTGATAACCATTCAACGTCAAAAAGTGACCGTTCATGTTGTTTTTATGGGAAGTAAGAATATATTTGTGTATATTGAGTAGTGAATAATTTGCGGTCACAATCACCGCGTTAAAGGAATCAATATGATAAAGAAAATACTACTTTTTGTACAATTCAGAATAGTTGTTGCTTTATGTTTATTGTTGGTATTAATTGGGCTGAGTGATCAGCAGCGGTTCGATATGTTGTCACAACAATTTATGCTTGCGATGTTAAATATTTTGCTGACGTTAGAATTTTGTTTACTGCTGATATTTGCGTATTTGTCTGATAAAGTGTCAACTGTTTGGGCGCAGTACTTGGCACGAAAATCTTGGCAATACGTATTTTTATGGACAGGTATCGTTGGTGTATTCCTATTTAAACGGAAAAAGTAACTTAAGCCTTTGTACTGCTGATAGTGACAATAGATGAAAGGAATTATCATATGAAAATTAAACATCAAAATTCAACACAGCCAGTCAAGATGATTATCACGTCAGATACGGTTATGAAGTTCAGCCTAAAAGTGAGTATCGTTTTTTATGCTTGTTATCTTATAGCGTCATTAGTGGGATGGGTTAAAAATGATGACACAGTGACAATAGCGATACTGTTATGTTTGTCGACTTCGTTTTTAACTTCACAGTAGGCGTTAAATAAAGCATAAGTCAGGAATTTTATATTATGAAACGTCATTTTTTAGCATTCACAGCACCAATTAAAAAACTAGTAATAAACACAAAGTTAAATATTGTTGTGCATGCAGCATTTATCATATTAACCGTTATCTTAATATTGGGTGATACAGGTATTGTGGGAAAAATTAGGGTAGTCGAACAAAATTATACGATTGCCCTCGTTTTTTATGCTTTATTTATTAGTTTACAAGATAAATCTTAAGTGCTCATCAATTAAAATGGTTATTTTTTCAATAATTGATGTTGAATATAACAAAGTTAATTGAAAAATGAATACATTGCTGGTATTTATACAATCTGTTTTGAATTATGTCTTATCAATAAAGCGGTTCGGAATTTCAGTATAGAGGGCAATGAAGCATAATGAAATTAAGATGTATTATTGTATATCATGTCAGTAAAAGTGAGCGATCACTTTCTAAGGAGTTGTTGATGGTTATGGGCAAAAGTATGATTTTTAAAATCGCTGTAAAAGATGCTGGTATGACACTAGCAGCTATACTTCCAATTATGGTTTTTGCATATTCTGTTAAAACGTTTCTGCTATTGGCTGGTCTCATTATTATCAGTATTTTTATTTTTTATATGGTGGACATACTCTTTTTATCCTATACGCATATTGGAAAAAACAGGGTTGCTAAATATGCTAAAAAATTATAACAATTAATTTCAACAGTTTTATTTGAAATTATAGCCGCAGAAATTGGAGTATATGATTGATAACTTATTATTTATTGTAGTTGATGATTTAATTGTGGTTAGTTTAAGTAAAAGAAAAGAGGAAAAAATTTGAATTATCAAAACTATAAAAAATTATCTGATAGTGAATTAAGTGAAGTTAATGGTGGTTTGGTACCGGTCATTATTGGCGGGGCTGTAGGCCTGTATCTTTTGAAAGATGGATGGACACATTCAGATCAAATTGCCAAGGGGATTAAAAAAGGATGGGGATAAAAATTAGAGGAAATTTATATGGAGAAGACAGTCCGCGTTTTTTTTGAAAATGTGCATCCGATTTATGTTGTGATAGTTATTTTAATTGGCATCAGCATTGGAGATTTTTTAAATAGTTTAATTATCAAAATTATTGACAGTTTCATCATAAATACAATTGTTGGTGGATTGTCAGTATATTTCACCTTGATTATAGCCAGTTACATATGCTATTTAAAAATGAAGCAGGGAAAATAATCAGATTTTAGTATATGTGAAACAGTAATCAAGGGTTAACATATGATGTTATCATTTTTGACTAATGAAAATACAGAAGGATAAATAGAAAAATGAAAAAATATGAATTAAATGAAATGGTTCAAAAATATAAATTAACGACAATTAGCAATGAAGAGTTAATGATTACGGTAGGTGGTTCGAATGACGGATTTTGGACGGGATTTGGATATGTTGTTGGAAAAACAGCAAGAGGTGGATCTAATGCAGCAGTTTATACATATAAACATCTTTTAGTTTTATAAGAACAGAATTGTCATTGGTGAGTACAACATTTTAACTAAAAATCGATGGCTACGGAATAAACGGCTGTCCATGGGCTCAATGTTTTGTAGATATTTTGACGTGAATGGCTGATTTAAACCTTTCAGTGCAGTAAACAGACCATTGAGGTTATTGATGTATCAAACGTTACTTTATCAGCGTATATTGAATGTATTCGTTGCGCAACGATAAAAAAATATAGGACTGCTGTATTTTGAGATGATTATATAGTTAATGTTGTTCTGAGTATCGTGAACTGTAGATTGGAAATAAAGTGGTGCGGAATTTCAGTATGGGAATAAATAGGTATATTGATGAAAAAGACGTTCGAAGAATTTTATAAATATCGTTATTGGATACTTTTTACAATTGTATTTTTTGTAGGACTTGAAATAGGCGTGGTTATTGGATTAAATGCTGTTAACCATGGTTAACGAAAGTCATTGAAAAATATTGTAATATACAGAGAGAAATCAACTATGACTCATCAAGACAAAACAAACAGTGTTAATGAATTTCAATCATTAACACATCAACAGTTAGCAGAAATCGAATTAAGCAAAGTGGCAGGTGAAAAAAACACATGGCAGGGTAACGTTATAGGATCAGTAGGTCTAGTTAGAGCTGTTATTGATGTTCATTTCGGGGAGACTGTATAATTTAATATGATGATATTAGTAATTCAGGCATGCATAGGTGTTCTGACTATGGCATCGTTTATAGACGTTATCCTACATGGATTAAAGTCGAATCAAAAAAAGTTTAAATCAGCAGATATATCTTATCTTCTAGTTTTTTTGGGATTAGGATTAACGTTGAATCAGCTATCTTACGTTAACGTATTGCTTACGACCCTTGCAGCAGTTAGTCTGTGGATTAATAACAGGAAGTCAGAGTAACATATCTGATAGCAGTGAGTGTGACTAGAAAGTCACTAACTAATATTTTGTTAATAGTTATTTTACTAAATTAAAACTAAGAACAGGTAACAGTATGAAAAAGAGTATATTTTCGGAATTCGTGTCGCTCAATGAGAAACCGTTGGAAGCTTTTAGTGGTGGGCGAAATACTTGGCAACAAAACGTTAGTCAATCTTTGGGTACGCTGTATTGATTAGAAACTTATTAATTATAGTAGTTGCAATTCTAACCATTTTCGGTTTTATTGCTAGTGCATTGAGAATATTTGGTAATAAGGAAAATAAGTCACTCACACTAGAACTTGTAATTTTGTTTTTAGGATTGTCTTATAGTTTATGGCAATTATCTTATTTTAGTATATTAATTGCTACCATAGGAGCATTAGGCGTTTTGGTGGAGACAAAAAATAAATAATATGTTTAACAAATATTGAGCGTTGTTACTTATAAAAGCTATGTAGACAATATGTATGTGATATCAGTTTACAACCTGCATCATTAATAATTATAGCTTGAGTTGCTTTGCTATACACAGCCAAAAACCGGTGACAATGCTACTAATAGCATTGTCACCGGTTTTTAGTTATAAAATATTTATCAATGCTTTCACTTTTCGGCGTGAGATCAAGCAGGTTGATTGATTCTTAAAAATAATGATATTATTAGCTTTATCGATCTGTTCAACATTATTAGTATTGACAAGATAAGCACGATGGCTACGAAATAGACGACTATCCATGGCTGCAATGTCTTGTAATTGGCCTGTAAATTCCATGCGTTGCGCAACACCAACGAGCACAATTTGACGCGTTCCGGGTTGTGTTTCAAAATACAGAATATCACTAAAAGGTATTTTAAAGTGAGCCTTTGGTGTGTTGAATTGGAATAAGTCGAGTGGCGTATCGATGTTGAATTGTTCAACGACATGTTGTAAATTATTTTCTAGTTGTTGCTTAAAATCTTTGGCATCTTGATCTTTTGCAATGAAATCTAGTGCGGATACGTGATATTTGAAAGTGAGCGATAAAAATTCAGAGTGTGTTGTTACAAAAATAATAGTGGCATATGGATCATGGTTTCTGATTGCTTTGGCAACCTCGAATCCTTTTTTATCGGAACCTTTGAGTTCAACATCGAGAAAATAGAGGTGATGTGTACCACGACTAGTTAAAGTAGTGAGTAACTGTTCCGGTCTAGAATAGGTATTGATTTGCTGATAAGACCAATCATTTTCTTGCAAAATTTCAACTAAATAGCGCTTTAATTTTTGTTGTTGTATAATGTCATCTTCTAAAATATTGATATGCATAAAAATTATCCTTGTGTAACCAATGTTTGGCTGAATTTTTGGTTGGCGTGTGCTGTTTCTAAGTGTGCTTGTTCATAATCGATTAAAATCTGTTGCACGCTGTGTAGGCCTGTGCCATGGTCGTTTCCTTTTGTTGTGACACCATGTTTAAAAAGTTGATGAATTGAACTCGTTTCTTCGGTGGTGGCATTTTCAATGATGAAGCGATTTTCTTTTTGTACCGGATCGATAATCACGGCAATATGAATAAATGCGTTAGCAGTATTTTCGCTTGCTTCGATAGCATTATCAAGTAAGATGCCTAGAATTCGAATGTAGTCAAGCGTATCCATGTGGCAGCTTGTCCACTGTTGTTCAATTTCAATTTCGGTACGAATGCCCTTTTCCAAAGCATAGATAATTTTATGAGATAATAGGCTTTTAATAGCGGGGATCATAATTTTTGATAAGACGCCTAGAGAATGGTGATCGTGATTCAGTATGTTAGGCGATTTTTGTAATACGTTATTATATATTTCGCGAATTTGTTTTATATCACCATTGTGGATACTTGTTTCCAGACTAATAATTAAATTAATATAATCGTGACGAAAGCCATTAATGTTGTTGTAAAGTGTTTCAATTTCCGTTGTGTAATTTGTTAAGTTATTTAGTTGTTGTTGTCTTTGTTCTGCTAATTGTAAATTAAAGTAGTTTTGGGTAGTGTTTTTAAGATAAATTAATAGTGAAACAACGCTAATAGCAAAAAAAATATTAACAGTAGCTTTATACTCGTTGTTTTTAAATAAGGGGATTAACAAGTAAGATAATAAACTTAGAGATAAAAGTAAGTTTACGAATTTGAATCGATTGCTTTTTTGGAAATATTGATTTTTTCGAATAATTGTCAAGTTCGGGGAGATTAATTTAATAATGAAATATTGTAAAATGCCGATAATGACTGGTGATAAAATTGTTTCGTACATAGTTGTTGTATTATATGAAAGGAATCTTATCGGTAAAAAGATTGTACCAAGTGACTGAATAATCGTACCAAAAGCCGATACACTCAATACAGCGTATAGCCCGTAAAAGTATATGAGGTGAATGCTTTGGGTTCGCCGATTAAATTTGAATCCTAATGTAATCAGCAAGACTACTTGTACAATGTGACCAAATGTACCTAAAATATATGCTGTCAATGTGGTCATTACTAGGAAGATTAGGTAATATTCTATGTGCCATTGAGTTTTACTTATTGCACAAAATACAGTGAATTTTATAATTGATAACAATAAAAGGCCAAACACAAGATGAAGTAAAATTAATAAATTCAAAGCAAGTCCCCCCAAGTATACTAATATTTTACACTAATAAGTAAACGTTTACCATTAAATATCCTTAATAATGATAAGACATGACAGTTGTAGTTCTATTTAATATTGCGTATAATTTATCAAATAAATGAAAAAGGAAAATTTTATGGTAGAAATAGTAAATTTTGAAGAATTAAGTGAAGAAGCATTGATGCAAATTGAAGGTGCGGGCTTCTTAAGCAAGTTACAGATAATAGTTAGTAAATCACAGTTTTTTTGAAAATGATTACTAACAACAAAATAAACTAAAAAGCATTGATTGAAATTTTCAATCAATGCTTTTTAGCAAGTACTGCTATTTTTTCTGCTGTCGTACGCGCATGACTACACGGATTAATGATAAAAATAATGTGATGTTAAACCAAAAGCCGTAGAATTGCGTGAGCGTACTCGTTGTAAGTGTGACTACTAAAATAGCGAGCAACACCGCCTTCATTGTAACGCGTTTAAATTCGGACGCTGTGATTGCAAAACGCGCAGGTTTGAGTAGTGAAAAAATAAAAAGTAATAGCATATAGCTGGTCGGCAAAATATAATATGAAAACATCGGAGCCCCTTCACTAGTTGGTATTGAATAAAAAAATCAACCTTTATATTGTGTCATGAACCTGATAAAAAAGCAATGTGACAAGCGTTTTTTTTGCTCATTACACTTAAAATTGTTAAAATGGTACTTATGCAAAAACAACGTCAATTTTTAAGTGAATTGCTGCTTGTTGGATTCGGTGGTGGCATTGGTGGCAGTTTACGCTATTCACTCAGCTTGATACCAATTATTGGGCACTTACCAGTTATAACAATGGGAATTAATTGGTTAGGCGCCTTATTACTTGCCATGCTTGGCGCATATTTAGCCAAAAATAGCAATCGATTAACGCGATGGCAACCAGTCATTGGAACAGGCATTATTGGTGGGTTCACGACATTTAGTACAATGATTTTACAGTTTAATCAATTACTTCGCCATGATGTTTTCGGCGCGTGGTTGTATATTTTATTGACTGTTTGTGGTGGTGTTGTCATGGTCACTATAGGACAATATATTGGTCGAATAATAGGTGAGGGTACGCGATGACTTTATTATCGGTATTTATAGGTGCTGCACTAGGGACAATGTTGCGATACTTAGTTATCATGTTTTGGCCATTTCATACACCTATTTTTACAGCTGTTTTCGCGATTAACTTAGTTGGGGCATTATTTATGGGCATGCTATTTGCAAGTCATCAAGTATCTGATATGCATAATTTTTTGTCTGTCGGTCTACTAGGCGGTTTGACAACATTTAGCACGATGATGGTTCAAAGCGCACAACAACCACTGTACAAGCAATTAATTTATCTCGTGGTACAATTAATTGGCGGCATGCTATGTTTTATTGTGGGTGTCGCGTTAATCAGTATATTTTAAAAAACGATTAAGATAATGATGCACATTGTCAATTGGTGTATTCATTTTGGAGAAAAAATGTCTAAAATAGCAATCATTAGTGATTCAGCTTCAGCAATACCAGCAGCAATTCGTAATCGTTATCACATTTTTCAAGTAAACGATCCGATTATTTTTGGTGAAGAAGTCTATAAAGAATCAGTGGATATTCATGATCTGGGCGAATTAGTTAAGATGATGAAGGATAAAAAAATGGTAGCGTCAACATCGCAACCGGCTCCGGGTGACTGGGAAGAAGTTTTAAATGTTGCTAAGTTATCTGGCTATGATCAAGCGTTGATTGTGCCTATTTCTTCAGGATTATCGGGTGCCTACCAGACAGCACGTCTAGTAGCAGAATCATGTCAAGATCTTTCAGATGTTCGGGTATGGGATTCGAAGTTTGCCGTAATGGGATCAGGCATGCAAGCCGTCATGGCAGCTTTTATGGCTGAAAAAGGGCACACGTTAGATGACATCATTGCTGCTCTACACACTTTACAACAGACCTTTGATGTGCGTTTTGTTGTCAATGATATTTCACACTTACAACGTACCGGTCGTTTATCGCGTGGTGCAGCCTTGGTGGGTGGCTTACTTAACATCAAACCAATTCTATCGATGGATATTCAAGATGAAGGTAAAATCGGTGCAGTCGGTAAGGCTCGTAAAATGAGTGGGGCGTTAAAAGAAATTAAGACAGCACTTAATCACTATTTAACACAAGTTGATTTTCCGGTTCGTGCAATTGTTGTGGATGGCAATGATCCCAAACTTGGCGATAAGTGGTTGAAAGACCTGCAACATGACTATCCAACAGTTAAATTTGAACGTGGTGTCATCGGTGCTTACATCGGTGTGCATACGGGTGACGGTGCAATGGGCGTTTTATGGGCGCGTGACTGGGAAACGCTTGTCTAAAATTTTCAATAAATAATCCTATAACTGAAAAAGTTGTGGGGTTTTTATTGTTAATAAAATAGGGAAGCATGTTATAATATTAACAATAAATTGATTTATGGGGACCACTAAATGCAACGATCTAAACGTTACCAAATTACTTACGAAGTGTTAAATGCTGTGACACATGGGCTAGGATTTTTACTGGCTGTGTTAGCAAGTATTGCCCTGGTTTTTCATGTCTTAAGACGACCGGTGACGGCCTTTGAAATAACTGCTATTGTAATATATGTTAGTACTGTTGGCTTTTTTTTACTCGCTTCAACACTTTTTCATTCTCTGGTATTTACACGCGCTGCTAAATTATTTCAGTTTTTTGATCATGCTGGTATTTATTTTGTTATTTTAGGCAGTTATACACCATACACTTGGTTGTTGATTAAAGGATGGCAAGGCTGGGCCATCTGGGGCGCGATACTGACCATGACAATTGCGGGATTTACCTATGATTTATTCTTTGTAGGCCGTTGGCCTTGGGTATCTGTCACTATTTACATGATCATGGGTTGGCTAATCGTCTTAGCGATGCCAATTTTGTGGGGTGTTTTGTCACCGGTTGCCTTTTGGTTTTTAGTTGCCGGTGGCATCACGTATTCTGCAGGTACAATTTTCTATTTGATACCAAAAATTCCAATGGGACATGTGTATTGGCACGTATTTGTCTTAGTTGGTGCCGGCTTAATGTTTGCCAGTATATATATTAGTTTATAAACAAATAACCGAAGCAGTGGCTTCGGTTATTTTAGTACGCGGAATGGATCAAAAAAACCAGTATTTCTACTGGTTTAACTTAGTGGACAGCCAGGGGCTCGAACCCTGGACCCACGGATTAAGAGTCCGTTGCTCTACCAACTGAGCTAGCTGTCCATACAATTATTTTTTACAACATATAATATAATACCATGCAGGTTTTCAAATTACAATACTTTTTTGAAAACCTGCCAATTGTGGCACAACGTTACAATATAGTATAGAATGAAGAGAGTTAAATTGGAAGGAAACGTGACGTTTTCTGGGTAAAATAAACCTGGTAATTGGTCACACACGCTATAGCATATGTTAGATATATTAAAATCAATTATTATTGGTATCGTTGAAGGTATCACCGAATTCTTACCAGTATCGTCTACTGGTCACATCATTTTGGCAGAGGCTTTAATGGGGATACCTGGTGGTAGCGTCTGGACTAACAGTTTCAAACCAGTCTTTGATTATGCCATTCAGCTTGGTGCAATTTTTGCTGTCATTCAGCTTTACTTTAACCGATTAAACCCATTTTCATCACAAAAAACGTCAAAAGAACGTTTTCAAACTTGGCGTTTGTGGATAAAAGTAGTTGTGGGTGTTATTCCAGCAATGATATTTGGTTTATTGCTCAATGATTTTATGGATGCACACCTACTTAATTTCTGGGTTGTTTCCGCAACTTTAATTATTTATGGTGTTGCCTTTATTTTAATCGAAAATCGTCAAAAAAATATTGCCCCTAAAATTACAAATGTTAACAAAATAACTTTCAAATTGGCATTATTCATTGGCCTATTCCAAGTTTTGTCGTTGGTTCCTGGTACATCACGCTCAGGGGCTACAATTTTGGGTGCGGTTATCCTGGGCGCATCACGATTTGTAGCGGCCGAATTTTCGTTCTTCTTGTCTATCCCAATTATGTTTGGCGTGACAATTTTAAAAGTTGGGACATTCTTATTACACGGTGGCCGATTTACAGGTATGCAAAGTATTGTGATGCTCGTTGGTTTCGTTGTATCATGGATTGTGGCCTTCTTTGCTATTAAAGTAATGATGCGTTACATTCAAAATAACGACTTTAAGATTTTTGGTTGGTATCGTATTGCAATTGGTGCGATCTTCTTGCTACTTGGTTTTGCTGGCTTCGTTAAATAATATAACGCTGTGCGTTTAAACTTCGGTTTAAACGTTTTTTGTTACCTATAAATAAAAAATGATAATAAAAAGATTGACATTAGAAAATGAGCGTTATATAATATTTCCAACGTATAACATTGAAAAGATAAGTACCTATTGACATGATTGAATAGAGAGCTAACGCTTGGTGAAAGTTAGTATGATGCCAATTGGGAAAATGGTCTTGGAGTTAAAAATGATGTGAGCTTTACTGGTGAAGTAAACGTCATTCGGGTACACCCGTTACAGTGTCAGAGTATCGAAAGCAATTTTTTCCGTACTTGGTAAGTGTGTATAAGTAATTATATGCAAAAAACGGGTGGTAACACGATCATGTCGTCCCGCAGCTTGAGTCATTTCAAGCTGCGGGATTTTTTGTTCTGAAAATGTGAGGAGACAAATAAAATGTCCTATTTAATGATTAAAAGAAGATCAATTTACTTAAAAGGTTTAGGAATAGCCAACACTCGAATGTGACTCTTAAAAATGAATTTGTTATGTTTCTAATTTATTTATCTTTTTAAGGAGAATACATGAGTGATATAAAAAATATAGTTATAAATCATAGCAATCAACAGGTACCGGTTGGGTTTTGGTACCATTTCTCAGCAGCTTCTGGGGTTGATCTCGATGCCTTTAAGGATCCTGAGATTATTGATCGCACGGTAAGTGGCACGCAAAAACTTGTTGATAGTTTAGCACCAGATTTTGTTAAATTAATGAGTGACGGCCTATTTAATTACCAATTTAATTATCAAAAAAACAGTGAGCATCGCACAATTTATGATGCTTTAGCGCCAATAACAGATGATCATCCGTGGCTAAAACAAACGGCAACGTTGATTGCCAAACAACGCGCAGTAATAGGCAAGCGAAAGTGTTTCTATAATATTTTTTCACCAACAACGCTACTTAAATGGGCGTTGGTGAAACAAGAAAATGGTCAGCATGACAAAGCAAATGCTGATAAAACATTAGCAACTGAAATTTTAAAGAACCCTGATGCGATCAAACAAGCTTTGCAAGTCATGACACAGGATGTCATTAAACAAGTCCAAACAGCCATTCGGGCTGGTGCCGATGGCATTTACTATAGTACCCAAGTTATCCAAGATCAGCGGCTTGATCAAGATGATTTTGAAAAGTTCGTTGCCGATACTGATCATCAGGTGTTGCAAGCAGCTAATAAGTTATCGGATGTCAATATTTTACATATTTGTGGTAACGGTGGCGCTAGAAACAACGTACATTGGTTCCAAACTTATGAAGCAGCAATTATCAATTGGGCAACGGATATTGAATCAGTATCGCTGCGTGAAGGTAAACGTATTTTTCCGAACAAAACAGTTTTAGGTGGCTTTGGTAACACAAAGTATGATTTATTGTATCAAGGAACAAAAGCAGACATACAGCAATATGTTCATACACTGATTCAAGAAACAGGTCGTGATCATTTAATCATTGGGGCAAATTGTACAGTGCCACGTGACATCGATCTGAACCGTCTACGTTGGGTGTCAGAAGCAGCACAGCAGAAGAAAGTAAAGGCATAATTACATATGAGTAATCAACAAGCTATATTAACAGAGACAAAAAAAGTCATACCAGTCAGTTTTTGGCGCCATTTTGCCGACGATGAGACCGTTGATGCACTAAAGCATCCAGAAGAAAATCAGATTAATATTGAAGGGCACAAGGCATACATTGAAGCGGTACAACCAGATTTTGTTAAATTAATGAGTGATGGTTATTTTAATTTACCCTTGGATGGTGTGGATAACCCAAAAAATATTGACGATTTGAAAAAGATTCAGGTGATTGCCGATGATGATGATTGGTTATTACGACAAGTCGATTTGGTCAAAGCGCAGCGCCAGGTGATCGGTAATCGACAAGCATTTTATAACATTTTTTCGCCGGTGACACTTTTGAAATGGGCTTTGTTTGATAGTAGTCAAGAATTACCAAAACAAGGAGATGAACGCTTAACACAATTTTTTATTGATTACCCTGATGATATAACACATATATTAGAGGTTATTGCACAAGGTGTCATCAAGCAAATTAAGGCTGTTGTAAACGAAGGCGGTGCAGATGGTGTCTACTATAGTACACAAGAGCTTCAAAGTGATCATTATAACCACGATCTTTTTGATCACATACAAAAAAAGATCGACTTATCAATCATTGCAGTCATTAACGAAGTGAGTGATGTTAATATTTTACATATTTGTGGCTACAGTGAGACAAAAAATCATTTGTCATGGTTTACTGATTATGATTTACCCATTGTCAATTGGGCAGTTAAAATTGAAGATGTTTCTTTGCGCGAAGGGCAAGATATTTTTAAGGATAAAATCGTTTTGGGTGGTTTTGGTAATAATACACAAGATATTTTGTACCAAGGCAGTCGAGAAGAAATTGAAGCAGAGGTTACGAATGTCCTAGCAGATGTTGACACAAGTCGTGTCATTATTGGTGCGGATTGCACCGTACCGCGTGATATTTCAATCGATCACTTGAAATGGGCAATTGACGCTGTACATCAAGTTGCTATTGTGTAATGAGGAGAAGAGAATGGTTAAGAAAAAAGGATTGATTATTGGTGCCGCTGTGGTGGTCGTTGTTGTCGGAGCAGGTGCAGTCGTTCGTCATTTGAATGCAGATAGTACAAAATCGGCACAAAAGGTGCGAACAATTAATGTGGCGCATACACAGAATTATGTGCCCTATGACTACGCAGAAAATGGCGTATCTAAAGGCTATGAAGTTGATGTGTTAAAAGCAGTAGATAAACTGTTGCCAGATTATAAGTTTAAGTATCATCCAACGTCAGATGAAGATTTATTAGTGGGATTGGATTCTGGTAAGTATGATGTCGGCGTTAAAGGTGCTTGGTGGACAAAAGAGCGCGCACAAAAGTATATTTTACCAAAACAAGCAGTTGGCGCTTCTATTATAGGAATTACCTATAGGAAAGATGATAATTATAAAACATTTGCTGATTTTGCTAAAAAGTCAGGTAAATTGGTGCCGATTTCACCGCAAAATGGGCAATATACGGTCGTACAGGATTGGAATAAGGCACATCCAAACGAAAAAATTAATCTTAAGGCAGCCGATCAATTTACTGTCGGGGATGCTTATAATTGGGTGCTAGAAGGTCGGTATGACGCTTACTTTGATGTCAAGGTGAATTACCAAAATTCTGTTGCGGCTGCTAATGGTGCTTACCATAAGTCAGCTGATAAATTAGCTTACGCGCCTTATAAGGGAATTAAGACCTATCCAATTATTAGTCGTTCAAATAAGGATAATTCACGTTTTGCTAAAGAATATGACCAGGCGATTAAAAAACTACAAAAGAATGGCACATTGACTAAATTATCACAAAAATACTTTAAAGAAAATGTTTGGGACTTTGTTGGTGATAAATAACATCAACAAAATGAAGGAGTGAATATGCCGCCATTTAGTTTTAAATTTTTAGTATCTGTTTTTGGTGAAGTCTTACCTTATTTGCCAGTTACTTTGCTTATTATTGTCACATCAACTATTTTCAGTACCTTATTAGGTGTACTTATTGCCCGTGGTCAATTAAGTCAATCATCAGTATGGCGTGGCATATCTCAAAGTTATGTGTTTGTATTACGTTCTACACCGCCGATTGTATTACTATTCTTAATTTTTTATGGGTTGCCAAAGTTATTATTATTAACGCTAAATATCAATATCAATGATTGGCAAAAGTCGATTTTTGTCGTGATTGCCTTATCATTATTGTTTGCATCTAATTTAGCTGAAGTATTTAAATCAGCTTATTTATCTGTTGACGGTGGACAGCGTGAGGCAGCATTGATGGTTGGTTTATCAGAATGGCAAGCTTTTTATCGCGTGACATTACCACAAACAGTTGTTGTTGCTTTGCCAAATTTTGCCAATACGATTGCTGCATTAATTAAAGATGCCGCGTTAGCATACGTGATTGGATTAGTTGATATGATGGGTGCAGGAGATAATTTAATTTCTCGCAACTTTGGGCATCATTCATTAGAAACATATCTTGCACTGGCAATGATCTATTGGATTATATTTATCGTCGTTGAACAAAGTACAAAATACTTAGAGAAGCACCTAAGTCAGAGTCAAGTGATTGCATCAAAGCGAGTGGAGGTTACAGCATGAATATACCATTTTTAATTCATACTTTTTGGTTAGCAATCAAAGCTATCCCCATGACGCTCTTAATTACTGGTGTATCGGTATTGATTGGCTTACCATTTGGATTTTTACTCGCGTGGATTAAAATCAAGAAAATTAAGATATTATATCCATTAACGATTATCTACACATCACTCATGCGTGCCACGCCGATGGTGTTGTTGATTTTAGTATTCTATAGTACATTACCTAGTTTACTGAATGTTATTTTAAATCGGCAATTACATTTGGGAATTAAAATATTTGATGTTAATCCAGCCATTTATGCCATTGTTGTATTTGCGTTAATTGCTGTGGCTAATTTGTCAGAGGTATTTCGGTCTGCTATTTTAACAGTTGATCCGGGACAACAAGAAGCAGCTATGATGGTCGGCCTATCACCATTACAAACCTACTACCGCATTATTGTGCCACAGGCACTTGTGTCAGCTATTCCTAACATTGGTAATTTGACTTTAAACATTTTAAAAGGGACATCACTTGCTTTCATGATGACTGTTCAGGAAGTTACTGCAGTGGCGAAAACAGCTGCAGCGTATACGTATGATTACACTGAAGCCTATATTGACATCTTTATTGTTTACTTCATTTTAGGAGCCATACTCCAATTAGGATTTAAATTTTTGGAACGTTATTTAAGTCGACATAAAATCCGCGGCACAGTTAGACAAGGAGCATAGCATGTTAAAAGTTAAAAATTTTAGAAAAAAATATCAACAACATGAGGTGTTAAAAGGCATTGATATTAAGGTTGATAAAGGGGATGTTGTGGCGTTACTAGGACCATCAGGATCTGGTAAAACAACTTTTTTACGGGGTCTTGCTTTCTTAACACCAGGTGACTCGGGGCATATTGAATTTGATGATCAAAAAATTGATATTCAAACAGCGACTTCAGAAGAAATTAAACAACTACGTCAAAAAATGGGTTTTGTTTTTCAAAACTTTAATTTGTTTGCCAACAAAACAGCTCTCGAAAATGTTGAAGAAGGCTTAGTTATTGGACGTCATATACCTAAAGTGCAAGCAAAACAAACAGCGCTGGAAGCCTTGAAGAAGGTTGGGTTATTAGACTTTCAAAATCACTACCCGAGTCAGTTATCTGGTGGCCAAGCACAACGTGTTGGTATAGCCCGAGCAGCAGCGTTGAACCCTGAAATTATTTTATTAGATGAACCAACAAGTGCACTAGATCCAGAACTTGTAGCAGATGTTTTACAAGTCATTAAGCAATTGGCTGATGAGGGTAAAACAATGATTGTCGTGACGCACGAAATGGCCTTTGCTAAAGATGTCGCCGATAAAGTGATATTTATGGACAAGGGATTAATTGTTGAACAAAATAATCCGATTGAATTCTTTGACCATCCTAAGTCACCACGACTAAAGGAGTTTTTGAGCCGTATTAGTGCAGCTACAATAGCACATAATGGTTTTGAATATGAAAAAGCGATGATCATTGAATAACATGTTATCGCCATTTAACCATGAATATAAAAATATCGTATCGTTTAGACTATTAATCTAAACGATACGATATTTTTGTCTAATGGCATGATACGTGTTATTTTTCTGGTAACGAAAAATTGAAATCGGTTGGTGTTAGTAAACCAATATCTTTGACAATCACATTACCTGATAAATAACCACCAACACGTTGCGTTAAGCCAATTTTATTATAGCCAAATGTGACAGTTGTATGTGCTTTTAAGGCGGCCCCACGAACTTCGCCAGTTGTTGCATCAATACCAGTTGGCGTATCAATAGCAATGACTGTTTTCTCGATGTGATTGGCAGCTTTAATCATTTTTTGCAGGCCTTCAGGTAGTAAATTATTCAATCCTGTTCCAAAAATAGCATCAATGATGAGGGTAGCTTCGTTGAAGTCACTTTTTTCAGCGCGAACAAGACCATATTTTTCAATGATAGCCAGTTGACGTTGAACACTTTCTTTGGCACGAGAGACATTACCCACAAATTGCAGAGAAACATTGAAGCCTTGTGCATATAAAAGTCTTGTGATGGCAACGCCATCTGCGCCATTATTGCCAAGTCCAGCCAACACCAAAATATGATCTAAATTAAAATGTCCCGCACCAATGACGTCAAGTACTGACAAAGCTGCTCGTTCAATGAGTACATCTTGCGGCATACCAATCGTTTCTACAGTATAAGTATCAATTTGTTGCATTTCAGAAGCAGTTACAAGTTGCATTATAGTCACTTTTCTTTCTCAATCTTATTTTTATTATACAGGATAATGATGTATAAGTGGACGTGTTTTATGAGATTTCTTAATGTTCGGGTCTAAATTTGATACAATATAAAATAAATGTTTTGCGAGGGTAATATGAAGCACTTAGATTATAGTCAACAAGAGGCTTGGCGTGAAGCAGACGATACGGTATGGCAGTCCCCTATTGCCATTAATAGCAAACAGACACAAACTGTTATGGCTTCCGATTTGGCACTCACTTTTAATGGGCGAACACAATATGATGATCGTATTGTAGGCGAGCAATTTTTAGTTTCTGGTGAATTAATTATTGCCAGAGAAAAGTGGTCATTAGAACGCTTTCATTTTCATGATGGTGCCGAACATACTGTTGACGGCATACGTCATGATGTTGAAATTCATTTTGTCTACCGACGTGAAAATCGCATTTTGGTTTTGGCTGTGTTTGGCGACGTATCAAACCAACCCATTGACACGCATATTAAAGATGTATTTGCAGATACAATAGATGCCAAAATATTGGCTAATTGGTTACCTAAAAGTCATTCATATTATAGTTATGTAGGTTCTTTGACAACACCGCCCCTCGGTGAAGGTGTCACATGGGTGATACTAACGGAAACAATTTCGGTAGGTGTAGATGATTTAGCAATCATACATGAACATTATCCAGATAACTATCGTAAGGTGCAAGATATTGCTGGTCGTGATGTGTTATCAGTTCGTGTCACAAAATGATTCATTTTTTTGTTGTGAAACACTGCTATATCAGGTAAACTAAACATTATGGAAAACTTTCAAGAACAATTAAAAAATCGCCGAACTTTTGCTATTATTTCGCATCCCGATGCTGGTAAAACAACGTTAACAGAGCAATTATTACTACATGGTGGTGTTATTCGTGAAGCTGGAACAGTTAAGGGCCGTGGCTCACATAAATTAGCTTCATCTGATTGGATGGCGATAGAACAGCAACGTGGTATTTCAGTGACTTCTTCTGTTTTACAGTTTGATTACGATGGTAAACGTATTAACATCTTAGATACTCCGGGACATGAAGATTTTTCAGAAGATACTTATCGGACACTGATGGCTGTTGATTCAGTTGTCATGGTTGTTGACGCTGCTAAAGGTATTGAACCACAAACTAAAAAATTATTTGAAATTGTTGCACAACGTGGTATACCCGTTTTCACATTTTTTAACAAAATTGATCGTGATGCCAGACCTGCATTAGATTTACTTGATGAGCTAGAAACGATTTTGGGAATTCAAGCGTATCCAATGAACTGGCCCGTCGGCTCAGGCCAAATATTACAAGGTATATACGATTTACAAAAGCAAACGATGGTACCATTTAAGAAAGCAACTGCACATCCAGAGATTGTTGAAGAAACAATGGATGAAGTTGAACTTCTACGTGATGCTGGTAATGCCTTTGACCAAGAAGCAATTGCGCATGGCAAGTTAACACCTGTATTTTTTGGATCCGCGTTGGTTAATTTTGGTGTGACAGAATTTTTGCGTGAATATTTAACCTATGCGCCAGCACCTGCTGCTATTAAAACAAATGACGGTGAAATAGTGACACCAGATCAGCCACAATTTACTGGTTTTGTATTTAAAATTCAGGCAAATATGGATCCACGTCATCGAGATCGCATTGCGTTTGTCCGCATTGTTTCTGGTGAGTTTAATCGGGGAATGGATGTCATACTAAGAAGAAACAATAAAAAATTAAAATTATCTAATGTGACACAATTTATGGCCGAAGAACGTGAGAATGTTCAAACGGCAGTGCCCGGTGATATTATTGGTGTTTATGATACCGGTAATTTTCAAATTGGGGATACAATTTACGCTGGTAAAAAAGCGGTACAATTTCCGGATTTACCAACATTTACACCCGAATTATTTAATCGTGTGATTGCTAAAGATGTTATGAAGCAAAAATCATATCACAAAGGAATTGAACAGTTGGTACAAGAAGGCACAATTCAACTGTATAAGTCATGGCAAGGCAGTGAGTATATTATTGGCGCTGTGGGGCAATTGCAATTTGAAGTTTTCCAATTCCGTATGGAAAATGAATATAATGTTGAAATTCAATTTGAACAGATCGGTTCAAAAGTAGCGCGTTGGATTTCACCGGAGCAACTAGATGAAAAAATGGCCTCTAGCCGTAACTTACTAGTAAAGGATCGTTACGATCAACCGGTGTTCTTGTTTGAAAATAGATTCGCTATGAATTGGTTCCATGACAAGTATCCAGATGTTGTACTAGAAGAAAAGATGTAAAAACTGTTTCATAATAGGACGCAGTTTATTTGATCAAAATAGCGTAAAAGCTATTTTTTATTTAAATATATTGTAAGCGCTTACAATATATGCTATAATAAACTTAACAAATAAAGAGGAGGCCATGAATGACGCAAAACAATTTGACAGAAATTGAAACTTCATGGACTATTATCTTGTAGACGACGGTTAATAAATAATAAATTCCTTTAGGAATAACATTGACAAATGATTTGAGTGATTAACTAGAGTTACAAGGGTTCACCAACTACAAATAATACAATTAAACGCAGACAAAAAGCTGTCTGGACGCCGGATAACGATGGTGTAGTTGTGGTGAATCGGCGAGAAGCAAGACGATAATCTGTTGTAGATATTTCAGCAACAACGATGCGTTTGCAGCGCAACTCATAATTAAATAAACTGAGGACCTGACATAGTAAAACACTATGTTGGGTTTTTAGTTTATAATTAAAATGTTTGAAACTTTGTCAGTTTGCATCATATTTTGACTATTTTAGGAGGACGTACACGAGAAGATAGACGTGTACAATAAAGGTATGACAACGAAACAGAATAATGCAATTTATGATTTGCATGACAAACCACCATTTTTTACATGGCTTGGTTTATCATTGCAACATCTTTTCTCGATGTTTGGCGCAACGGTTTTAGTGCCACTATTGGTTGGTTTAAATCCGGGGGTGGCATTGTTTACTTCGGGTGTGGGAACATTACTACACTTGTTAATTACACGAGGTAAAGTGCCAGCCTACATGGGATCTAGTTTTGCTTTTATCATTCCAATGGCCTCACTCATGAAAACAATCGGTTATCCAGCAGTGGCGCAGGGTATTATTTCCGTTGGGTTGGTTTATCTGATTGTGGCTTTTATTATCACGTTTACTGGGACGGCATGGATTGATGCTATTTTTCCAGCAGAAGTTGTTGGTCCAATCATTATGGTTATTGGCTTGAGTTTAGCTGGTTCAGCAGCCAGTTCAGCAACCACAGTCAATGGTAAATATGATTGGAAAATTTTTGTGGTTGCGCTGATGACATTATTAGCAACGATCGCTTTTAACATGCTTTTGAAAGGATTTTTGGGCTTGTTACCCATTCTATTAGGTATTATTTTTGGTTATATCCTGGCGCTGTTATTTGGTTTAGTTGATTTATCACCAATTGCTGCAGCACACTGGTTCCAATTACCTGACTATGAAACATTTATTGGCAAGGATGGCTTTAAATTTTATCCAGCCGCTATTTTAAGTATGGCCCCGCTAGCATTAGTCACTTTGTCGGAGCATTTAGGGCATTTAATGGTATTATCAAAAATCACAGGACATGATTTCTTTGTTAATCCTGGTTTAAAACGCACTTTGACTGGAGATGGTGCGGCCTCTGTTGTTGCAGGATTAGTTGGTGGACCAGCGGTCACGTCGTATGGTGAAAACATCGGGGTCATGCAACTTAGCCGTGTTTATTCTGTTTGGGTTATTGGTGGTGCGGCATTTTTTGCAGTAGTCTTTAGCTTTATAGGTAAATTATCAGCGTTAATTTCAACTATTCCAGGTGCTGTCACTGGTGGTGTTGGGTTTATGCTTTATGGTGTTATTGCAGCAGCTGGCTTGCAAGTTATTGTTGATAACAAAGTTGACTATAGTCAGAAACGTAATTTAATGATTGCAGCACCGATTTTGGTTGTTGGTATTGGTGATTTTCATTTACAACTTGGGACACAAGTTAATTTTTCCGGTGTGGCTATTGCCACATTATTAGGCATTATTTTGAATCTTATTTTACCAAAAGTAGCAGCTAGTGAAAAATAAATAAAACACCCAAAAAATCCGATATTGTTGTCGGATTTTTGTTTGTTTTATCACAAGTCTAATGGATATTGACCGCTATCTTATAAACTTGTTCTGCATGAAGACGATAAAAAAAGGCGCTTAATAAGCATTGAAATAGGTACGGAAATGTTGCGTTAAGTTCTAAAAAAATCAAGGTTTCACCTGAATTTATTAAGAATTTTAACAGGATATAAATAATTAAAAGCAAAGCAGATTTTAATAATTAACCGTTACAAACTAGCATACCAATGCTCTGAGTGAGAATGTCTTATTTCTTTGTGAAAAAGTGCCATAAAATAGTTGTATTTCATTTTCAAAGGCGTATTATAGGTTTATACGTTATGACGAATAGCCGTTTACGACCATTTCGCCAAATTTATTGAGAAAGGAGAAGGCGCATGGATGAACCTACGGCACCGTTTGAGTTTCTAGGCCTTACATTTGACTGGGGTACGATACTTTCAACGTTGCTGGCTATGGCAATCGTTGTGATTGTATCGATTCTGCTCACACGAAGACCTACAGTACGACCAGGTAAGCGACAAAATGTGATTGAATACTTACTTGACTTTACCAACGGTATTATTGGTGGGCAATTGAAGAAGCAGCAGGCACGCCAATTTGGTTTGTATGCATTTACGCTGTTTTTCTTCATCGTTGTATCAAACGAAATGGGATTATTACTTCAATTGCAGTGGACTGATGGGGTGACTTATATTAAATCACCAACAGCAAGTCCTATTGTAACAATGACGTTAGCAATTATGTCTTTGACGATAGCCCACAGTATTGGTGTAAAAGAACTTGGCTTTAAGGGATACCTTAAAAACATGTTATTCACACCTTATGCTTGGATGTTACCGTTAAACATCATCGAACAATTAGCTAATTTCTTGACGTTATCATTACGTTTGTTTAGTAACATTTTCGCTGGTGAGATGGTGTTGACACTCGTGTCAACTAGCTTAGCATGGCCGGGACACTTAAACGGGTTTTGGAGTGTGTTGTCATTACCGATTGAAATGCTCTGGCAAGGATTTTCACTTTTTATCGGCGGAATACAAGCCTACGTGTTTGTTATTTTGACAGGTGTATTTATTTCACAATTGTCAGGGAACGATTAAAGAGTATCCAAGCAAATGAGATTTGTGCCACAATTTGACTAGCAATAATCAAGTTATGACACGAGTTGGTTTGCTAATTACGCGGGAGCGTTTCATCCAATTAAAATGGAATCGCGTTTGGCGAGGCTTAATTATTTGGAAACAAATGGTAGCTTTTTCACTGATTTTACTCAGTTTGAAACCCACAGTTTGTGTCCTAATGTTGAGTCATAGACTGCCAAACGCTGTACAATAAGGAGTAATCTCATGGATTTGCACAATCTTGGTGTAATCGCAGCGGGCCTTGCGGCCGCTGGAGCCGCTATTGGTGGTGGTGTTGGAAACGGTGTTTTGATTTCACAATTCTTGGCAGGTATGAGCCGTCAACCTGAACTGGAAAGCCGATTGTTGTCACGCATGTTCTTGGGTGTCGCATTGGTCGAAGTTATGCCAATTTTGTCAATTGTCTTCGCCTTCATGTTGATGGGCAAGTAATCACAAGTATATAGTGGAGGAAAATCATGTTTGGTTTAACAACCTTAGCAGCAAATAAATTGCCATTGGGTAATATGTTGTTTGTTATCATTTCATTCCTCTTGTTGATGCTCATTTTGAAGAAGGTGGCTTACGGGCCATTGACAAAGGTTCTTGACGAACGTGCTGATAAAATTTCTGCTGATATTGATGGCGCTGAATTGGCACGTCAAGATGCTGAAAAGTTAGCAGTACAACGGCAAAGTGAATTGGCAGATACACGTCAACAAGCAACACAAGTTGTTGCTGAGGCAAAAGCCAGTGCACAAAAGCAGAGTGATTCATTAATTTCTACTGCTTCTGACCGTGCTACTTTAATTAATAAGCAAGCACAAACTGATGCTGAAAAGCTCAAGGAAGACGCGATTTCTAACGCAAAGAATGATGTTGCAGCGCTATCAGTAGCAATTGCTTCAAAACTTATGCAAAAAGAACTATCGTTAAATGATCAACAAGCATTGATTGATGCTTACATTTCAGATTTAGAAACTAAATAAGGAGTATTGGGATGGCAAAAAATCTTAAAGATATAGCTGACCAATACGCCAAAGCAATTTTTGAATTGTCTAGCGAACAAAACAGTATAGAAGAAACTAGGACAAGTTTGAACGTTATAAAAACTGTTTTAAACGAGAATCCTAATTTTATTAGGGTTGTAACGTCTAATGATGTTGATACTGCTTCACGTGATAATTTGGTACAAACATTAACAAATGGCACATCGGAACCAATTCAAAATTTGGTTAAGTTGCTTGTCTATAATAATCGTTTGAACATTTTATCGCAGGTGGTTGATGCGTTTAGTGATTACTATAATGAAGCCAATGGTATTGTGGATGTTACGGCAACCACAGCTGTTGCGCTAGACGAAACACGTTTGGATAAATTAGCAGCGGTTTTTGCATCAAAAACAGGTGCAAAACACGTGAATTTAAAAAATGTTGTGGATGAAAGCATACTTGGTGGCGTGATTTTAAAATCACAGTCAACTTTAATTGATGGTAGCTTACAAACAAAAATTGCCAAAATGAAGGCACAATTATTAGGTTAGTGAGGAAGAATAATGGCTATTCAAGCTGAAGAAATTTCTGCTTTAATTAAGCAACAGCTCGAAAAGTTCGACACGACGCTAACTGTAGAAGAAGTGGGAACTGTTACCTATATTGGTGATGGTGTGGCTCGTGCAAATGGTCTAGCAAATGCTATGGCTGGTGAATTGCTCGAATTTGCCAATGGCACATTCGGTATGGCCCAAAACCTCGACTCTAGCGAAGTCGGAATCATCATTCTTGGTGGTTTTGATGATATTCGCGAAGGTGATACAGTTAAACGTACCGGCCGCATCATGGAAGTGCCGGTTGGCGAACAATTAATTGGACGCGTTGTCAACTCTTTGGGTCAACCAATCGATGGATTGGGTGAAATCAAAACAGACAAGACACGTCCTGTCGAAGTTAAAGCACCTGGTGTTATGCAACGTAAATCGGTTTTTGAACCGTTGCAGACAGGTATTAAAGCAATCGATGCCCTCGTTCCAATTGGACGTGGGCAACGTGAATTGATTATTGGAGACCGTAAGACAGGTAAAACATCTTTGGCCATCGATACAATTTTGAATCAAAAAGATCAAGACATGATTGTTATCTATGTTGCTATTGGTCAAAAAGACTCAACTGTTCGTACACAGGTTGAGACGTTACGTCAACTTGGCGCAATGGATTATACAATTGTTGTTAATGCGGGTCCTTCAGAACCAGCACCAATGTTGTATTTAGCACCTTATGTCGGCGCAGCCATGGGTGAAGAATTTATGTATAATGGCAAACACGTTTTGATTGTGTATGATGATTTGTCAAAACAAGCCACAGCATATCGTGAGTTGTCATTAATTCTTCGTCGTCCGCCCGGACGTGAAGCTTACCCAGGTGATGTCTTCTACTTGCATTCACGTTTGTTAGAACGTGCGGCTAAGTTGTCTGACGAACTTGGTGGCGGATCAATGACTGCATTACCATTTATTGAAACACAAGCTGGGGATGTGTCAGCATATATTCCCACAAACGTTATTTCCATTACTGATGGACAAGTGTTCTTGGATGCAGATCAATTCTATGCTGGTGTTCGTCCTGCCATTGATGCTGGAACTTCTGTTTCACGTGTTGGTGGTGATGCGCAAATTAAGGCAATGAAAAAAGTTGCTGGTACATTACGTTTGGATCTAGCTTCATTCCGTGAATTAGAAAGTTTCGCGCAATTCGGTTCAGATTTGGACGCTGCTACGCAAGCTAAGTTAGCCCGTGGTCGTCGTACAGTTGAGATTTTGAAACAACCCTTACATCAACCAATGCCAGTACAACAACAAGTTATCGTATTATACGCTCTGACACGTGGTTATATTGACGATGTTGCTATTGCTGACATTCAACGTTTCCAAGACGAATTAATTGCTTACGTTGATGCCAATGCTAATGACTTGTTCAAGACAATTCTTGAGACAAAGAATTTGCCTGAAGAAGCTGCAATGAATTCAGCAATCGAAGCCTTTAAGGCTGGATTTGCTGGTTCAACAGCGGAATAATAGGAGGACGCTGCAATGGCTTCTTTGCAAGATATTCAGCGTCGTATTTCATCCACTAAAAAGACGCGTCAAATTACGAGTGCCATGCAAATGGTCTCAACGGCTAAATTAAGTCAAATTCAACGCTACAGTAAGGGCTATCAAGCCTATGCTGCTCGTTTGGAAGCGATTGTGGAACATCTTGTATCTGCTCATCTTTTTGATAATGCGGATGCTAAGCATATTCCTTTGATTGCACAACGTACCATTGAAAAAACTGGCATCTTAGTTGTGACATCAGATCGTGGATTAGTTGGTTCGTATAACGCCAATGTCATCAAGCAAACAAATGCTTTGATGGCACGATTGAATTTGGATACTACCAACACCACAATTCTTGCTGTTGGTGGTAACGGGGCTGATTTCTATAAGAAACGTGGCTTTGAAGTCATATTAGAACACCGCGGTGTTTCAGATGTACCATCATTTAACGAAATTCGTTCAGTTGTAAAAACGGTAACGAGCTTGTATGAGACTGAAGTGTTTGATGCACTTCATGTCGTGTATAATCATTTTGTAAATCGTTTGACTAGTGAATATCGTGATGTGCAACTCTTGCCATTAACTGGTGATACCTTGAATGCCATGGGTGGTACAGAAGCTGAAAAAGCAGAATTGAACATTCAAAGTGCGTATGAAATTGAACCGGATACAACAGCTGTTTTAAATGTTGTATTACCGCAATTTGCACAAAGTCTAGTGTATGAAGCAGTGCTTGATGCGAAAACAGCTGAACATGCAGCCTCATCGACAGCGATGAAGGGTGCTACAGACAATGCCAAAGATCTTATTGGTCGTTTGGAATTGCAGTTCAACCGTGCACGTCAAGCAGCGATTACGACAGAAATTACAGAAATTACAGGTGGTATGGCTGCATTGGAGTAAACAGCCTGTTCATACGGGCACTTGTCAGTGTGAACATGTTTATGAAAAGGACATATGACTACTATTAAATTAACTGCTTTCGAGCAGAAATGTGAGAGATAACGTGCAACAACAAAGCATGCGTTATCTCGCTCTTAAACTGAAAGGAAAACGACAATGAGTACTGGAAAAGTCGTACAAGTGATTGGTCCGGTCGTCGATGTTGCGTTTGAAGCAGGCCAACAAGTGCCTGATATCAATAATGCGCTTAAGATCGATAAGGGCGAAGGCCAAACATTGACAGTTGAAGTTTCATTGGCATTGGGTGACGGGATCGTCCGTACAATTGCCATGGATTCAACGGATGGACTCCAACGTGGTATGTCAGTAACTGATACTGGCGATGCAATTACAGTGCCGGTTGGAGAGGCTACTTTAGGTCGCGTTTTCAACGTGTTGGGAGAACCAGTGGATAATAACGGTGATCTTTCTGCCGAAACCCCACGACATTCTATTCACCGTGAAGCACCTAAATATGATGAATTAGCCAACTCTACGGAAATTTTGGAAACGGGTATCAAAGTGATTGATTTACTCGCACCATATGTTCGTGGTGGAAAAATTGGTTTGTTCGGTGGTGCTGGTGTTGGTAAAACAGTTCTAATTCAAGAATTGATTCACAACATTGCACAGGGTCACAATGGTATTTCTGTCTTTACGGGTGTCGGAGAACGTACTCGTGAAGGAAATGATATGTACCATGAAATGGCAGAATCAGGTGTATTGAAGCAAACTGCCATGGTTTATGGTCAAATGAATGAGCCACCAGGTGCACGTATGCGTGTTGCTTTGACTGGCTTGACGATGGCTGAAAACTTCCGTGATGACGAAGGTAAGGATGTGTTGTTATTTATCGATAACATTTTCCGTTTCACGCAAGCTGGATCTGAAGTTTCAGCTTTGCTTGGCCGTATTCCTTCTGCAGTTGGTTACCAACCAACTTTGGCAACAGAAATGGGTCAATTGCAAGAACGTATTACGTCAACCAAAAAAGGGTCAGTTACATCAATCCAAGCTGTATATGTCCCTGCTGATGATTATACTGATCCTGCACCTGCAACAACATTTGCACATTTAGATGCGACAACTAACTTGGAGCGTTCATTAACGCAACAAGGTATTTATCCAGCTGTTGATCCTTTGGCTTCAACTTCTTCTGCGCTTGATCCTCAAATTGTTGGTCAAGAACATTATGAAATTGCAACAGAAGTACAACGGACACTACAACGTTACCGTGAATTACAGGATATTATTTCAATCTTGGGCATGGATGAATTGTCAGATGAGGAGAAAACGACTGTTAATCGTGCACGTCGTATTCAATTCTTCTTATCACAACCATTCTCTGTTGCTGAAACATTTACAGGTATTAATGGTGAATATGTACCAGTTGCTGAAACTGTGCGTTCGTTTAGGGATATTTTAGATGGTAAATATGATGATTTGCCTGAAGATGCATTCCGTAATGTTGGTGCCATTGAACAAGTTGTTGAAAAAGCCAAAACAATGGCCCAATAAGGGGGTATTGAAAAATGGCAGATGAAACAGCTACTGTAACATCCACGGGTATCACAGTGCAAATTGTAACACCTGTTGGTGAAATTTATAATGAGAGCAACATTGAATTGGCAATTGTGAATACACAAGGTGGACAAATTGGTATTATGCGCAAGCATGTTCCGTTATTGGCTGCTTTGACAATCAATGAACTGCTGGTTAAAAATAACGGTCAAACGGAAACGTTAGCTGTTAATGGTGGGATTGCCGAATTTTCTAACGATCTGTTGACTGTTGTCGCAGATAGTGCTGAAACATCTGGTAATATTGATCTCACACGTGCTGAAAATGCAAAAGAACGTGCTGAAACACGAATTGCACATGCACAAAATGACAATAATGATGCAGAATTATTACGTGCTCGAGTTGCTTTGATGCGTGCGGTAAACCGTATCCACGTTGCTGCAATTAGACAAGGTAAATAATTAGATACTGTATTTGTTTTAATATTGAAAGCCGAGTGGAAACATTCGGCTTTTTTGTGTGTCACATGAAATAATGACGTGGCGAAAAACAGCGTAAAAACCAAACGTTCGTAAAAATGGTTATATTTTAGTGTAACGTTCGTCATGTGCCGGACGTTTCATAATTAAATGAGATTATCCTAACTATCTAAAAGGTTTAAGAGGCTGTTTTTCTGTTATATTAGTAATCGGGGAAAATATATAATATCTTTACAGTAAAGAGATTATATGTTGACTCGGTTTTAATATAGTTAAGTTGTCGCATTTTTGACAGATGATCTGCCACCAGGCACACAGGAGAGAAAATACCATGAGTAAGAACACGAAAACACTTGTAGGAATCATTGTTGTTGTTGTCATTGCAATTGCAGCATACTTTGGATTCACACATACTGGATCACAGTCATCTTCTGATAAATCTATCAAAGATTTAAAAATTTACTTTGTACCATCAAAGCAACCTGATCAAATCGTTACAATGACAAAGCCTATGAAAGGGCTGTTAACGAAAGAATTGAAAAAAGAGGGCTATGATGTCAAAAATGTTGATATCAAAGTTGGTACAAGTTATGAAGCCGCTGGTGAAGCGCTTTCGTCAGGGACTGCTGATATAGGTTTCATTCCCGGTGGTACTTATGTTATGTATCAAGATAGTGTCAAACCTTTGTTAACAGCTACGCGTGCTGGTCTAAACAAGGATTTTTCTGACGCAGCTAAGTGGAACAATGGTAAGGCGACAGAATTAACCACAACACAATCATCAAAGTACCGATCATTACTCATTGCTGGTCCTTCAGCAAAGGGTCAGGCATTAGCGAAAAAAATCAATTCAGGTGAGAAGTTAACTTGGGAAGATCTTAACTCAGCTAAGTGGGGCTTGTCATCAACTACTTCATCTGCTGGTTATATTTATCCATCACTATGGTTAAATAAAAATTATAAGAAAACAGTTGCAGATTTAAAGAGCACAGTGACTGTCGATTCATATGGTTCTGGAATGGCTCGTTTAGCATCAGGGCAAATCGATATTATGCCAGCGTATGCTGATGCCCGTCGTGATTTTGCCGGTGCATGGACAACAGATTATAAACAATCAAAATCTATTTGGGCAGAAACAAATGTTATTGGTGTGTCACAAGAAATTTATAACGACACAATTTCAGTATCAAAAAAGTCAAAGACAATGACACCAGAACTTGAAAAAGCATTGTCTAAGGCATTTATCAATTTGGCAAAGACTAAAGAAGGAAAGAAAGTTATTGCTATCTATTC
The DNA here is from genome assembly GCF_019656015.1 of Leuconostoc inhae. Lineage (GTDB taxonomy): Bacteria > Bacillota > Bacilli > Lactobacillales > Lactobacillaceae > Leuconostoc > Leuconostoc inhae_A. The sequence continues at coordinate 85,079 of NZ_BPKW01000008.1, forward strand.
CCATGAAGGTTACGTACCCGCAAAATCATCTAACTATGATGGGGAACGTACAGCACAAAAGGTACTAAAAGATTCACAAAAGTAATGCAATGATCGTGCTATCGCTTTTGATATATGATCAACATTTTATTAAACTCACAAATTTCAAAATGTCAGAAAAGCAGCGCAAAACAGCGCCGCTTTTCTTGCGTTAAAGCCATTAAGGCGTAACTACATAAAAATTTAGGATGGCAATGATGATTAAATTTGAACATGTTTCAAAAACATATCCCAACGGTGTAAAGGGATTACAAGATATTAATTTAGAAATACAAGATGGTGAATTTATTGGCATTATTGGTATGTCTGGTGCTGGTAAGTCAACGTTTATTCGTACAATCAATCGTTTAAATGATATCACTGAGGGTCAATTAACAGTCGATGGCGTAGAAATTTCTGGATTAAAAGGTAAAAGTTTACGCCAATATCGTCGTAAAGTAGGCATGATTTTTCAGTCTTATAATTTAGTACCACGTATTTCAGTGATTAAAAATGTCTTAAGCTCGTTGGTACCAGACATGCCTTTTATTCGAGTTATGTTTGGATTGTTTTCCAAAGAAGATAAGATTAAGGCGTTAGAGGCATTAGATCGGGTATCTATGTTAGACAAAGCTTTTGTTCGTACAGATCAATTGTCTGGTGGACAGCAACAACGCGTATCATTAGCTAGAACGTTAGCACAAAATCCCAGTGTATTATTGGCGGATGAACCAGTTGCAGCTTTAGATCCAGTTACAGCACATGAAGTCATGGATGATTTTAGACGTATTAATGAAGAATTAGGTCAAACAGTATTGATCAATATTCATCATGTGGATTTGGCTTTAGAATACTCTAAACGTATTATTGGCATTCGTTCTGGCAAAATTGTTTACGATGGTCCAGTTGCAGGCATTACAAAAGATATGTTAGATTTGATTTATAGTAAAGATGGAGCTGATAAATGAAGTTGTATGATAAATTATTTGATGCTGAGCAATTTACATTGACCAATGGCAAAACAGTATCACAAAAATTCACACGTACACCGCTAATTATTTTGTTTTTGCTGATTGGTATTGCTGTGTCTGTGTGGGTAACTGGATTTAGCTTAACAATGCTAGTGACTAATATTGCTGGTTTTTGGCACATTTTTGGCAGTATGTTTCCACCTAAATTATCTTACTTCCTTCAAGTATGGCGTCCTTTATTAATGACAATTCAAATGTCATTTTTCGGTTCTTTTTTTGGTTCGTTACTAGCATTGCCATTTGCTGTGTTAGCTGCCAGCAATATTACAAATAACCGTGGCATAAACCTTGTTGTGCGTTTTATACTAACAGTTGTCCGTACAATACCAACACTAGTATCTGCGCTGATTGCAACCTATATCTTTGGATTAGGTACATTTGCTGGTACAGTAGCTATTTTCTTATTTAGTTTTTCATTTGTTGGCAAGCAATTATTTGAATATATTGAAACTGTTGACATGGGGGCCTATGAAGCCTTGACGGCAACTGGAGCTAACGCGCCACGTGCATTTGTGACAACTGTTTTCCCACAAATTTTACCAACTTATTTATCAACAGCGTTATTTGCATTCGAAGGAAATGTGCGTTATGCAGCCATTCTTGGATATGTTGGTGCTGGTGGTATTGGTATGATTTTGAATGAAAAAATTGGTTGGCGGGAATTTCAAAGTGTCGGTATGATTTTGCTATCAATCTTTGTTGCTGTCGTCATTATTGAAACAGTCAGTCAACAATTACGAAAGCATTTGAGTTAGGGGGAGAACAATATGAATAAAAAATTAGAAGCAGTTCTCAGTAAAGAGCCTAGTCGTCGCGTGCAGTATAGCATTACTGGTGCGATACTTTTGATACTTTTAGTAGCCTCTTCACCGGCATTAGGCGGAGCTAATATGACGTCTAAAGGTTTTGAAATTGGTTGGAATATTTTAACTGGTATTTTTACACCTGACACAAGTTTATTGTTTGGCCTTGGTGATAGCGGTGTTGCGTACTTGATATTGCAAACAATTGCCATTGCATTTTTAGGAACGTTGGTTGGTGCAGTTATTGCGGTTCCTCTGTCATTTATATCAGCTACAAATATTGTGCCGCGACCAGTTGTATTAGTGACACGTTTTATCATTATGGCAATTCGTACAGTGCCTTCATTGGTATATGGCTTAATGTTTATCAGAGTAACTGGTCCTGGGCCTTTTGCTGGGGTGATGACGTTAGCCATTGTATCCATTGGCATGATTTCAAAATTGTTTATTGAAACAATTGAGGATTTGGATACAGGCATTCTAGAATCTTTAGATGCTTTTGGATCAACACTATTTCAAAAAATAAGATATGGTATTTTACCGCAATTAGGATCAGATTTCATATCGATTTTAGTTTATCGTTTTGATATGAACTTACGTGAAGCAACCATTTTGGGACTGGTTGGTGCTGGTGGTATTGGGGCACCAATGATCTTTGCTCTAAGTGCCTATCATTGGCATCAAGTTGGTGCGATACTCATTGGTTTGTTTTTGCTAGTTTTTATTGTTGAAATTTTATCAGATAAGTTGCGTCAAAAGATTTTACATGGCTAACAGTATATAGGAATGGACGACTATTGTCGTTCTTTTTTTGGAGAAAAATATGAAACAGTTTAAAATTTACTATACGTCTGATGTACATGGTTATTTATTGGCAACAGATTATATAAATAATGGGAAGCAACCACTTGGATTGAGTAATGTGGCAGCTAACTATAAGAAAGATGGTAATACAATTATTATTGATGGTGGTGATATGTATCAAGGATCACCAATGATACAGTACTTACAAAAAAACGATGATATAGATGCTGTTACCGTTGCTATGAATTTGGCAAAATATGATTACGTTACACTTGGAAATCATGATTTTAATTTTGGTTATGATAGCTTACAAAAACATTTGGCGCAATTAGATGCAACAGTCATTGCCGAAAATGTCGTTGATATGGGTGGCAACACGATATATCCTGCTCAAGTTAAAGTATTAGAAAATGGGACTAAAGTAGGGTTAATAGGATTGGTGACAGACTATATAAATGTTTGGGAAAAGCCAGAACATTTGACAGGAATAATGATTGAATCACCGCTCATTAAGGCCGCACAGACAATAGCCAAATTACGTCAAGAAGTGGATGTTATGATTGGTGTTTACCATGGCGGATATGAACGAGATCTGGCTACGGGTAAAGTTGTGAGTGATACGACAGAAAATATTGCGTGGCAATTGACGAAGGAACTTGATTTAGACGTCTTATTAACTGGACATCAACATGGTAACGTATCACCACGTGTTATTAATGATGTCTTAACTTTACAAATGCCGAATCAGGCAAAGATGTATGCCGAGGTTGATGGTATTAAGATCAATGATCAGTGGCAAATAAATGCTGAGACAAAGCCAGCCGGTGTCGTTAGCCAAGACAATATCGTAGCTGCATTGAAACCCTTACAGGCCCAAGTAGAAACTTGGTTAGACCAACCTATCGCACAACTAGATAACAGCATTCCAGCACAAAGGCCGTTATATTTAGCACAATATGGGAATCAAATTTTAGCTTGGATTGCTAGTGTACAGTTACAAGCGTCGCAATCAGATATAACTTTAGTGAGTTTAAATAACAATCCATCAAATTTACCGAAGGACTTAACATTACGAAATATTTTGCAGAATTACCCATTTGACAATACATTGGTAACCAAACGTGTCAGTGGACATGATTTACGGTTAAGTTTAGAGCATACTGCGCAATATTTTGTCTTAAAAGATGGCCAACTAGCTGTTAATTCTGAGTGGTTAGTACCAAAAGTGGAACATTATAATTACGATCTTGCTTTCGGAATTACGTATGAATTCGATATTACGCGTCCCGTGAATCAACGAGTTACAAAGTTACAGTACCATGATGTTAATATAGAAGATAAAGATGAATTTACGATTTCGATGAACAATTATCGGGCAGTGGGTGGCGGAAATTATAAAGAATATGCACAATCAAAAACAATTTTAGCAGGAGATCAGTCAATACAAGATATGTTAGTAACCTTTTTTAAGACAAATAATCACTTGTCTAATTCGCCCAAATTGCAATTACAAGTTAAATTATAAACAAATATATAAAAAATGTTTATTAAATAACAGACCGTAATAGAACTGACATCGTCTCGATGTTTCGTTATTATATTCAAAGCATAAACTTATCTACATACAGAAAGACAACAGAACTTAAATCAATCTATGAGGTAGAAAATACATGTTTAGTTTTACAAAGTCATTAACTATTGCCGCTGGTGTTGCTGGTGCATTCGCATTCGGTGCATCAAATGTTAACGCTGATACAACAGATGGATCACAAAACACATCAGCAGATTATGTCGTTAAGTCAGGCGACACGTTGAATAAAATCTCTAAAGAATTTAATGTCGCTGTGGCACAAATTGCAGCTAATAATAACATTAGCAACATTGATGTTATCGTAGTTGGTCAACATTTAACTTTCGCTGAAAAGACATCAGTATCAGCACAAGTACAGCAACCAGCAACAACAGTTGTTTCACAAGTACAACAATCTACAACAACAGTGACAACACAAGTACAACAGCCTGCAGCACAACCTGCAGCTGCAACATCAAATGTTTCGTCATCTGCTGCGTTAGATTCTTTGATTGCCCGTGAATCAAGTGGTAATGTTAACGCTACAAACGGTCAATATTATGGCATTGGTCAATTATCACCTCAAGCCCGTGCAATGTATGGTGGTAACTCAACTGACTATAATGATCAATTGAACGCAATGAAGTCTTATATTAGCGCCCGTTATGGTACTGCTGAAAATGCTTGGGCACACTCACAAGCTACTGGTTGGTATTAATTAGCAGGTTATTGCTAACTAGCATAATTTATAGAAAACGCTTTGGCGTTTTTTTTTTGGAAAAATAATTAATTTTTAACAAATTTCTCCAGGCTTAACTCTTTTTCATGTTAAAATATGACTAAATGTTAACTGATCGGTGTCAGTAATACTTTTAATAGTTGGGGGAATCATAATTATGGTGAATAAAGCGTACAGTATGCTATGAAACAAGCTAATCAACCAAAAAACCAGCTAACCAATGGCACAGCGTGGCTTGCGTTTGGTAACATTACTTCCAGAGTGCTGGGTGCACTGTATGTTATTCCATGGACACTAATGTTAGGCACATTGTCACTGCAAGCCAACACATTAATGGGGAAAGGGTATAACTTATATCAGTTTTTCTTGATGTTATCAACAGCTGGACTACCCTCAGCTGTTGCGAAACTGACAGCGCAATTGCAGGGAGATGAAAAACAGAAATTTATTGGTAAAGCGACTGTCATTAGTTTATTTGCGGGTTTGTTATGTAGTCTACTACTTTGGTTCTTAGCGCCATTTTTATCAGTAGGGGATCATAATGTTACACCTGTTTTACGGTCATTATCCTTTGCAGTGCTCATTTTTCCTTTTCTTTCAGTCTTGCGCGGACAATTGCAAGGTGAACTTAAAATGGCAGATATCGCTAAGTCAGATATTATTGAACAATTTGTCCGAGTAGCTTATATGTTGTCCTCTGCATATTTTATTTTAAACATTCAACATGGCAGTTGGGTGACAGTCGTTGTTCATTCAACTTTTGCTGCCTCCTTAGGCGCATGGGTAGCGACTATTTTTTTGCTTTTTCGCATTTATCATACTAGTAAAAGCATGCAGTGGTCGCAACCAATAACTCAAGCATCGATTAATCAAGACAAGCAAGACATTAATTTGTGGCACATACTTATTCAAGCATTGCCATTTGTTCTTATCGGAGGATTCTTGTCAGCCTATCAATGGATTGATCAATTTAGTTTTCATCCTTTGATGGCAACATTTTATGCCAAGTTATCTAGTGAGAATATTGAAACAATATTTGGTATATTTAATTTCAATACTAATAAATTAATTATGATTATCGTTTCGCTATCTGTATCTATCGCTTCTACTGTTTTACCACTTGTGACTAAACATCGTTTTGATTCACAGATTTTGAAAAAATTTGTTAGTCAGGCCTACTTATTATTTTGTTTAATCACGTTGCCAGCATGTGTCACACTGTATACGCTAGCTAAGCCCATTTATATTTTGTTCTATGGTAATTATGCGCAACCGCAGCAATATATACCAATGGTTCAAATTTCAGCGCCTATAGCTTTGCTTATGGGATTGACCACAGTCCTTGCTATGATATTACAGGGACTTAGTAAGACACGCATTGCTTTGAGAGCAATTGCTATTGGTATGCTTGTTAAAATAGGCGTTCAACCAATCATGATTTATCTGACTGGGACGATTGGTGCGTTATTATCTACCTTAATCTCAATGACTGTCATCACAATATTGATGAGTATTTATGTTATTAGACGATTCCACCTTTTATCATATTTTGATACGCAAAAATTAAACGTGATATATATAAGTACGTTATTATTGTTAGTTGTTTTTTCACTCATTAGTCGTTGGGAAGCGCAATTCATATCCCCTACCAGAATTAATTCTTTTATTTTTCTTGTTGTAGTCGGCAGTATTTTTGGTAGTGTCTTACTAGTTGTGTATAAAAAATTTGGTATTCTAGAGACAATAAAAAAATAAATAAATGGACTAGCAATAATCGGAAAAGCGACCATTTTCTGATCAGGGTTAAATTGAGAACATTAATTTTCTTGTACGTAAACTCGCCTAAAAACAGTTTTTTTTGTATAATAAAACTATGCAAATTAATTATGATTTTTTAGACAAATATACTTTTAAAAGTAAAGATATCACGTTAGCTAATCATGTTATCATGGCGCCTACCACACTGAAAGCTTCTTTGTCAGATGGCAGCGTGAGTGATAATGAATTAAACTATTATCGTCTTCGTGCTCAAGGGCCGGCGATGATTATCACTGAAGCAGCTTACGTCAATGATCTTGGACGTGGTTGGGAAGGGGGGATTTCGGCCGCTGATGATGATAAAATCCCCGGTTTAAGGCGTTTAGCCCGCACAATACAATCAGGTGGCGCTAAAGCTATCCTGCAAATTTTTGCTGCCGGTCGACAAACCACAACGACTATTTTACGTGGACAACAACCTGTGTCTGCTTCATCACAGGCTTATCCACATGGTGATCATGAAATGCCACGTGCCTTGACCCACAGTGAAATTTCTCAAACAATTTCAGATTTTGCTCAAGCCACAAAACGAGCAATTTTGGCAGGATTTGATGGCGTAGAATTACATGGTGCTAATCTTTACCTCATGCAGCAATTTTTTTCGTCAGATAGTAATAGGCGTGATGATATATGGGGTGGCACAGCTGAAAAAAGGCAACGTTTTGGTTTAGCTATAACGGCTAAAGTGGCACAGACAATTGAAAAATATGCTGATAAACCATTTTTGTTAGGTTATCGTCAATCACCTGAAGAGCCAATGACACCAGGCATCACACTTGATCAGTCACTTACATTTGCTGAAAAACTAACGGCACTATCTGTTGATTATCTTCATTTGTCATTAAATAATGCGTTTCAAACACCTTTCCGTGATAAAACAGACACTAAAAAAGTGATTGATTATTACCGAGCAATTTTACCACCAGATTATCCGTTAATCATAGCAGGACTGCTCAAAAAGCCAGAGCAAGTGGAAGCATTATTAGATGTTGGTGGTGAGGGGACTTTTGCTGCATTGGGACGTGAGTTGATTGTCGAACCAAATTGGGTAGCAAAAGTTAAAAATAATGATGAAACAGCCATTCGTTATGCGTTATCACCATCAGATTTTGAATTACTTGCTGTGCCTAAAACGTTAGAAAATTGGTTATTAACACGCTTTAGGAATGGTTTACCAATTACGACAGATTCTGAGTTTAATCCTAAACAACCCTGGCAATACTACAAACATGTTATGATTAAAGCAGCTAAACCAATTGATCCAACACAATTAATGACATTAAAAAAGCGGCCATAGTGATCGATTGACGTCGTATTTAGCAAAATATAACAACAATATACAAAAAGGTGTTGACGATTAAATTAATTCTTGATATACTAATATAGTTGTCTGATAGATATTAGACATCACTGACCATGGCTCGTTGGTCAAGCGGCTAAGACGCTGCCCTTTCACGGCGGAATCGAGAGTTCGATTCTCTCACGAGCTATATCAAGTCGCAACTTCGGTTGCGGCTTTTTATGTGCAGTTGTGATGGCAATTTTTTGTGTTTTACCACCAAAAAGCGTATAATTAAAGCACTGAATTTGAAGAGAGTGAGACTCATTTTGGACAATAAAATTAAAACCGATGAAACACAATATCTCAATAAAACACTATCTGCGATGGAAAAATCATTGCAAACGACAAAATCCAGCATTAAATCAACCAATAAAAGCATTGACTCAGTTGCGCGAAATTGGGGAGATGTCCGTTTAAAAACCGATACTTATTCTGGTATTGTGGAAACGGCTGCTTCGATTCGTCAGCAACAGCAAATGTTATCTGAACGTGAAAATTCCAAAACACGTGCTGAACGTCGTTTTGCCACATTAACAAAACAAATTGATAAGCCTTACTTTGCTCGCATTGATTTTAGTGAATCGACTAACCAAAACCCAGAACAAGAAACAATTTACATCGGATTAGGGTCATTCAGCGATGACAATAACCGTTTTCTAGTTTATGATTGGCGTGCACCTGTTGCATCAATTTACTACGATGGTGGCATTGGAAATGTGTCTTATTTGACGCCCGATGGGTCGCAACAAGCCAATGTGACATTGAAACGTCAATTTCAAATCGAAGATGGTGTGATTGTAACATTGTTTGACACAGAAGAAGCCATTGGTGATGCAATGTTGATGAATGCGCTATCTGGTGAATCATCAACCAAAATGAAATCAATTGTCACAACGATTCAAAAAGAACAAAATAAAATTATTCGTAATACCGCTGCAGATTTGCTATTTGTTCAAGGTGCTGCTGGATCTGGTAAGACGGCAGCTGTGTTACAGCGCGTTGCTTATTTACTTTACCGTTATCGTGGCAAATTAACGTCTGGACAAGTCGTGTTATTTAGTCCAAATCAATTATTCAATGATTATATTGATAATGTTTTGCCAGAACTCGGTGAACAAAATATGGTGCAAATGACATTTTATCAATACGCATCACGTCGATTACCAAAAATTGACGTCGAAACTTTGCAGGCGCGATTTGAGCATGATGAAAAGGATACGACGATTAATCTGGCGAAAGGTAGTTTGGCCATGTTTGATGCTGTTACAGCTTATGCTGATCACTTGAATCATTCAGATATGAAAATTCGCAGTGTCATGTTTCATGGTGAACCATTAATCTCAAAAGAACGAATTGCTGAAATTTATTATCAATACAATGATAATTACAAATTAGGTCAAAGACTAGAGGCGACACGCGACACTTTGATGCGTATATTGAGCTCACAAGTGGGTCTAGAGGTACGTAAAGATTGGGTTGAATTGGCAATTGAAAATCTATCAAAGCAAGAATATGACGAGCTTGTTGGCGCTGGGAAAGTGCGTATAGGGGATGATGAAGAAACTGATGCTGCAGCACGTACACGGCAAGCACAACTTGGCGAAGGACCTAAGGAACGTGAGTTTGCAAGTGAAAAAGCAGAACGTCAATTTTTGTCTAGACAAATTGTTACGCAATCATTAAGGCCATTGGCGCGTCAGATACGTCGCGCTAACTTTTTGAATATTAATGCACAATTTATTGATTTTCTAAGACAAGCACATCACTATTTGGATTTAAAATCATTTAACATCGCTGAGTCTGATTGGTTTGCTCATGTTGAAACAGTTATTGCATCATTACGTGCTAAACAATTGTCCTTGACTGATACAACATTATATCTTTATTTATATGATTTAATTACTGGTAAACGTGGCGAACGTGATATCCGCTTCTTATTTATTGACGAAATTCAAGATTACACACCGTTTCAATTAGCATTTTTAAAGTTTAGCTTTCCTAGAGCTAAATTTACTGTTTTAGGTGATTTAAATCAGGCTATTTTTACAAAAGATAATGCCACAAATCTACAAGTAGATTTTTCATCGCTATTTGATAATGAACGGGTTGAAAGCGTTAAATTAACACAAACTTACCGCTCAACACAACAAATCACTGATTTCACCAAATATATTTTGCGTGGGGGTCAAGACATTGATGCCTTTAATCGTGACGGCCAAAAACCCATACTTTATACTGTATCAAATGAATCTGAGATGTTATCAAAACTACGATTACAGATAGAGCAACACGCGTTAAATCAAGATACAACTGCAATCATTACAAAAACACGCGCGGATGCACAGGCACTTGCTACAGAACTTGGCGATAAGAAAGTGACACTCATTCAATCAGAAAATCAACGATTAGCCAAGGGGATGATTATTGTCCCTTCCTATTTGGCTAAAGGTTTGGAGTTTGATGCTGTCATTATTTGGCATGCTGATAACTCGCGTTATGGTAATGATTCGGAACGTCGCTTGTTGTACACGGTGGCAAGCCGAGCTATGCATACATTGACATTATTGGCTGAAAATAGTGGCTCTATTTTACTAGATACTGTGCCTAAAGATTTATATGAGGTCAATAATGGATGAGTTGGTTCAAAAAATTAATCAAAAATATCAAAATAAATTTATGACTATTGCTATTGCAGGCCCAGTCTCTGTTGGTAAAAGTACGTTTGCAAAAAAATTAGCTAGTTTATTGGCTCAACAAGCGACGGTAATTAGTACAGATGATTTTTTAATGCCAAATAACGTGTTGATGAATAAAAACCTTTTTAACCAAAAAGGTTTTCCGCAAACGTATGATTTAGCAGAGTTAGAGCAGGTTATTAGACGGTTTAAGTCTGGCGAGACGTCTGTGCAGATACCTTGTTACACACAAGAATTAGCGGATATTCATCCGAAAGAGAAACAGACCATTAAAAAACCTGAAATTCTGATTATTGAAGGCGTTGTCGCCTTACAATTGCAACAAACTGACTTTAAAATATACTTAGATGCGAATTTGGCAGATATTAAGGCATGGTATTTAACACGAACATTAGAGATGACAGCATTATCAAAAAATGACCCAAAATCTTGGCGGTATCAGTATGCACAGATGCCAGTTGGTGAATTTTCAAATTTGGTAATGAAAATTTGGGACGAGACAAACCAAGTCAATCTAGATCGCTATATTTTACCTAGTAAGCAGTATGCAAATGCATTAGTTAGGTTTGATGAAAACCATGATATTAAACATATCACAATAAAATAATCAGAATAGATTGTCAACTTTGTTGACAATCTATTTAGTTAGGCGTAAGATACTGTAAGTAATTAGACCAGATCTTTTTAAGTCAGTATTGGTCAATCAGTAATTTAAAGAAGGAAACTAACTATGAGTGAAGAAATACTTGATAGACATGGTAAACCAGTCAACCGTATGGCAATGATGCTGGTTCTACTAGTCGGCGTCTTTTCAGTAATGTTAATGCAGACAGCCCTCGGAACAGCTTTGCCAGCACTAATGCGGGCATTTGATGTGAATGCATCAACCGTACAATGGTTAACAACGATTTTTTTAATGGCTAACGGTATTATGGTTCCGGTTTCGGCATTTTTGACGACCCGTATTCCAACAAAAAGATTATATTTGTCAGCATTAAGTTTGTTCACGATTGGGACGTTAGTTGCCTTTGTGACACCTACTAGCGCGTTTTGGATGCTAATGGTCGCACGTGTATTACAAGCCATGGCTGTCGGAATTTTGATGCCTTTGATGCAAGTTGTGTCATTATCGTTATTCAATGCTGAGTCACGTGGAAAAGCTATGGGGCTTGGCGGTCTAGTAATTGGCATGGCACCAGCCATTGGTCCAACATTATCAGGATGGATTTTAGAAAAAGATCATACATTTTTAGGATTGACGTTACAAAATTCATGGCGATCAATTTTTGGCGTTGTCTTACCAGTTGTCATTGTTGTGATGATTGCGTCATTTTTCTTCTTCCATGATGTCTTACCAACACAAAAAGTAACATTAAATGTACGGTCATTGATTGAATCAACATTAGGATTTGGTCTAGTATTGTACGGTTTCGCAATGGTTGCAACAGATGGCTGGGGCAGTATCAACGTTATTCTACCACTAATTGTCGGACTGACTATTGTGATTGAATTTATGTGGCATCAGTCAAATATGGATAAGCCATTTTTGGATATGTCAGTCTTTAAGTCAAAACAGTTTACGATTACAACAATATTAGTATCCTTGTCCATGATGGCCATGATTGGCGTTGAAATGGTTTTGCCTATTTATATGCAAAACATTCGTGGTTTAACACCACTTAATTCAGGATTAACATTATTACCTGGTGCCTTGATGATGGGAGTTATTTCACCAATTGCGGGGGCTTTTTACGATAAACATGGGGCTAAGAGATTAGCTATGACAGGCTTTACTGTTCTAATCATTGGTACAATACCACTGTTTTATATGACAGCTACAACACCAACGATATATATTACAACGCTTTATACCTTACGTATGTTCGGTATCGCGATGACGATGATGCCATTAACTGCCTCGGCCATGGGAGCACTGTCGCCAAAAACAGCAGCACAAGGCACTGCGGCTAACAATACAATGCGACAAATTGCTGCCTCATTGGGAACAGCGGTATTGGCATCGGTTATGCAGTCTGTAACAAAAAATAATATGCCTAAAAACATTTTGAAGGGCCAAGACCCAATAGAATTCGGACGTCGTGCTTTAGATGCAACATTGAGCGGTTTTCATGCTTCGTTCCTTTTAGCTGCTGCGTTTGGTGTTGTTGCCTTTCTTGTCACGTTCTTGTTACACAGTGGCAAAGTGAATACACCAATAAAGGAGGAAGCATAACATGATTATTCTAATAATGGCATTATTTGCCATATTGGCGTTTTGGACTAATATGACAATCAAAAAGTCTGGTATGCGTTATGCTGTCACATTGGTTATGTTCGCTGGTCTAATTTTGAGTGTGATAATGATTGTTGCAAACATGCATGATCATTATGGTATGACTTCAGTCACCACAACGACTAAAAAAGAAATTTACTCCGCTGGTCCAAATGAACAAAATTTTGGTATGTTACTGTACCAACCGGTTGGTACAAATGGCAAAGAAAATGCTTATATTTATAAAGCGGCAATACAAAATAAAAAAACGACCGTGGCTAAGCCTGATTTGAATACGACCACTAGGCAGGTGGACATTTCGGGTAATAAGGCTTATAAAGTAACTAAAACAACACGTTTCGTGTATAAATTGAATGGCTTTAAAGTATTGTTTGGTATTGCAGGCAATGATGGACAAATAAAACATCGTCAAGTCACCTATCAAGTGCCGCCTACTTGGGTGGCACTGACGACAGAACAGGCGAAATCGTTAACTGTTAAATTAGCGCCAAAAAATGCTGCTGAGAAAACGATGGCAGCACAACAACAAAAGCAACTTTCTGACCTAGCAAAATCTAATCCAGATCAGGCTGCCAGACTAACAGTTAATCAAGTTAAAAAAGTTTTACAGCTTGATTGAACAAGGTAATCTATCATAAAAAGCGACAATCTCTACTTCAGAGACTGTCGCTTTTGTGCTATGATAATGGCAATACAATGATAAGTAATGATGAACATTAAGTGATAAAAAGTTTTAAGATCAGGGGGTAGTCACACAATGAACTTTTTTGTAAATAAAAGCATGGGACATGGTAATAGTGGTGTTGAACACGCACAATTCTACCGTGCTGCGCGCTTTCGTGAGAAAGATATCCCGTTTAAATTAATTTTTACTGATTGTTTACCACAGTTACATCAGCATATGAAAGAATGGTGTATTGCTGAGTCGGAAGTAATCGGTATGTATGATTATTTTTTGAGTGATGATCCGGATAGGTATTTACACGAAGGCGAGCAACGTACGCATGATTATTATGAGGAAGTACTTTGGGATACGACAAGTACACAACGCATGATTAAACGGCAAGCAACGGGAAATTATACAGAAACAGTGCAACGTCGTAAAAGATATGTAAAAGAAAAAAATATTTATCATATAGAAGATGATCGTGTCATACTCGAAAATGGCAATCGAAAAGTTTCTTGGCATTATCGACATAAGGGGTTACATGATAGGCGCGCTACAAATATTAGAGTGGATAACTTCCGAGGTAAGCATTACTTATTCACAACTTTTGAAGAGTTACTAGCTTTCTTTTTTTTAGAGTTGCAACGGCGATTTGAGCATAATATTTATATTATTGACCGCGGAACGGAAAATGAAGAGGCGCTGATTCACATGAAACAGCAAGGCGCGGCTTTGAAAATTGTAGATGTGGTGCATGCGAATCATTTTGTCACCTGGCATGCTGGGCATCCACTTTGGAATAATTATTATCAGTATATGTTTGATCATTTGGATGACATCGATCTGGTAATTGTGGCAACCCAGTTACAAAGAGAAGCAATGATGTCACAGCTAACTACTATTGGTGTGTCAAATGCGTCTAAAAAAATTAACGCTATCGCAGTTGGGGGGGTATCTGACTCAGTAGTTCCTAAGCTTTGGAATGGTAAAACAGCCAGATTTGTCACAGCTTCACGGTTACATCCAGAAAAGCACATCATGCATATTATCCAAGCAGTCAGTCAATTGCGTTTGAAGGGCATGCCGGCAACGTTAGATATTTATGGTATTGGTAGCGAAGAAAATCAGTTAGCAAACTATATTAAATCGCTTAATTTGGAGCCATTTATACATTTAAGAGGATTGAGTCAAGATATGGTAAAGGATATGCGAGCATATGACGTATTTGTGTCTGCTTCCTATTCTGAGGGTTTTGGGTTAACCTACATTGAAGCAATTAGCAATGCAATGCCCATTGTAACCTATGACAATTTATACGGGGCACAAGAACTGGTCCATGAAGGTGTGAATGGCTATTTGGCAAAATTTAGTCACGAAAAAACTGATGAAGTATCTAATATCAAACATTTAACTGAGGCTATGGGGCATGTGTTTGAACACTATAATGCCCTGTCAGTAGGCGCTGCCAATGTGGCGAAGCGTTTTGACAATAAAACGATTGCTAATCAATGGCAAAAAGTGATGGCAAAAATACTATGACAATCGAAATTATTAATTCACTCGCTTATACAAATTCTCCTGGTGTTGCATGGCAAATTGAACAAGTGAAGTCAGGGAACAGTAGTGCGCTATGGTTAGCTACACCACATGAAGATGCGGTGTATTTGTTGACTAAAATGGGGCTTAATCCTGCGCGTGTTTATGACATGTATGCACAGCGTTATCTGGAACCTGTTGCCAGTGACAATGGTATTTGGTGGACAGATCTACCAGTGCCAAATAATGCGCAGTTTATTTTAAACAAAGATCGAACCAAGAGTATTATGAGTAGGGGTCACGAAATCGCACGTGTCAGATGGTTTAATGATTCAAAACGTATCGTACAAGCTGTTGTGTGGTATGATTTAGACGGCAAAATTGATTATAAAGATATTTATCGACGTGATGGGAAATTATTTGCTAAACAATATTTTAGTGAGGGTAATTTGTTAGAGTCAGATTTTTATGTCGGGCAAGAAACGGTACAAATTAGAGACTTTTATTTTGAAAATCACCGTAATTTTGTTTATGCTTATGATCAAAAATATCCTCAGGCTGAAGACTATATCGTGAGTGTTGGAAACAGGTGGGTATCAGAAACATTTAATATCACACAGCTAGGACGTGAAATTAATTTTGCGCCACAAAATACAACCTTAACACTAGTCGGTGGTGTTCTGGATGAAAAAGGACAAGTTTGGCATAACTTAGCATCTATATTGCAAGATAAGACGCATAAAATTCAACAAGTTATCGTGACACAACGCGATTTTGATGTTTTGAAGTCACTTGGCTATGTCACACATAAATTACGTGTTGGTATAATTTGAGTAGTATTTCACATATCACAACACAACAACCGCTTTTTGTTTTATAATGGAGTTGTAACTATAAAATTTTGGAGGCTATCATGGCTAAATTGACTGTTTCGGATTTGGAACTTTCAGGTAAGAAAGTATTAATGCGCGTTGACTTCAACGTGCCTATCAAGGCAGGTGTTATTGGGAACGATAACCGTATTGTGGCAGCTTTGCCAACAATTAAATATGTGCTTGAAAACAAGGGACGTGCTATTTTGTTTTCACACTTGGGTCGTATTAAATCTGAAGATGACAAGAAAGAATTGTCATTGGCACCGGTTGCTGCACGTTTGGGCGAACTGTTGAATAAGACTGTTAAATTTATCCCACAAACTCGTGGAACAGAATTGGAAGCTGCTGTTAATGCGTTGCAAGATGGCGAAGTATTGATGGTTGAAAACACACGTTTTGAAGACGTTGTTGATGGTCAAGAAGTTAAAAATGAATCAAAAAATAACCCTGAATTGGGTAAATACTGGGCTTCATTAGGGGATGATTTGTTCATCAATGATGCCTTTGGTACAGCTCATCGAGCTCATGCTTCAAACGTTGGCATTTCAGCAAACGTATCGCAAGCTGCTGCTGGACTTTTGATGGAAAAAGAAATCAAGTTCTTGGGGGATGCTGTTGCTAACCCAGTTCGTCCTTTTGTTGCTATCATTGGTGGTGCAAAAGTTTCTGATAAAATTGAAATCGTTAAGTCATTGTTAAATAAAGCTGATAAGGTAATTGTTGGTGGCGGTATGGCTTATACATTTGATGCTGCTAAGGGAAATAAAATCGGCAATTCATTGTTTGAAGCTGATAAAGTTGAATTGGCTAAGAAATTGATGGCTGAAGCTGGTGATAAGTTAGTATTACCTGTTGATTCAATTGCGGCTGATGCTTTCTCAAATGATGCACAAACTGAAATTGTTGATGCTGAAGCTGGTATTCCAGATGGCTACATGGGTCTAGATATTGGCCCTAAGTCAATCAAATTATTGCAAGAAACATTAGCTGATGCTAAGACTGTTGTTTGGAATGGACCTATGGGCGTGTTTGAAATGCCTAACTTTGCCAAGGGAACATTAGCAATTGGCGAAGAATTAGTTAAAGTAACTGAAAACGGTGGAACAACAATCGTTGGTGGTGGTGATTCAACTGCTGCTGTACAACAATTGGGTGTTGCTGACAAATTGTCACACATCTCAACTGGTGGTGGCGCATCATTAGAATACCTCGAAGGTAAAGAATTACCTGGTATTGCTGCCATTTCTGAAAAGTAAAAAGCCTGATGACAAAAAAGTTTTTCAAACTCATAGTTTGAAAAACTTTTTTAATGCCTTAATTATTTCAGGCTTAATGACAGTTATATTTGACTGACTTAACGCGTTGCTGGTAAAAAGGTTGCAGAGTCCTGTATAATGGGTGCTAAGTAATAATAAAGGAGCGTATCATGATTAAAATTTACAATACTCTGACTCGTGAGAAAGAAACTTTCAAATCAATTATGCCAGGTAAAATTAATATGTATGTTTGTGGACCAACAGTGTATAACTACATTCATATTGGTAATGCACGGTCATCAATTGCGTTTGATGTTGTCCGTCGCTATTTTGAATATCGTGGTTATCAAGTAAAATATGTCTCTAACTTTACCGATGTTGATGACAAGATTATTCAACGGGCCCGTGAAGAAGGCGTAGATGAGATGACTATTGCTAACAAGTATGCTGATGCCTTTGATGAAGATACTTTACCTTTAAATATTCAACCAGCAACAATACGCTCTCGTGCCACAGAAGTTATTCCTGACATTATTGTCTTTGTTCAAGATTTAATTGATAAGGGGTATGCTTATGAAACGCAAGGGGATGTTTATTTTCGAGCCAAAAAATTTAAAGGATACGGCATTTTAGCACACCAAGATCTCAATGAAATGACAGAAAATGCTGCTGGTCGGTTAGATGATGAAGAAATGACCCGTAAAGAAGATCCGATAGATTTTGCCGTTTGGAAAGCCACACAGGCAGAAGATGAAATTTCATGGCAGTCACCATGGGGCAAAGGCCGTCCTGGTTGGCATATCGAATGTTCAGTTATGGCACAAAAATATTTATCAAATACTATTGATATTCATGGCGGAGGCATAGACTTGGCCTTCCCGCACCATACAAATGAGATGGCGCAATCAGAAGCCCACACGGGTCAAAAATTTGTAAATTATTGGATGCACAATGGCTTTGTTAATGTCAATGATGAGAAAATGTCTAAATCATTAGGCAATTTTACTACGGTTCACGATATGCTAAAGCATTACGATGATCCAATGACAATTCGATTCTTACTAGCGACGACGCAATATCGACGACCTATTAATTATTCACCTGATACTTTAACACAAGCACGTGTTGCGCTTGATCGTATTCGTACAGGTTATCGCAATTTATTATTTCGTTTGAATAATGCTGATGTTGGAAAAGACGTTGATATAGAAACAGCTATTAAAAAGCAAATTGATGTTTTTGAGTTAGCAATGGATGATGACTTCAATACCCCTAACGCGTTAGCGGCAGTTTTTGAACTTGTTACATTGGCAAATACATATACTGAAAATAAAACAGTTAAAGCTGAAACAGTACAACGATTACTGGATACGCTATTATTGTTGCTAGGTGTTTTTGGTATAACAGAATTAGATGATAAGCCACAAATAACAGACACACAAAAACAACTATTGGCTGCACGAGTGTCAGCACGAGCAGTACATGATTTTGAATTATCAGATAAAATACGTCAACAGCTTAGTGAAATTGGGATAATTGTTGAAGATACATCACAAGGACAAAGGTGGCATCAAGCATAGAAATCAAAAAACCGCTTTTGCGGTTTTTTTAATAGTAAAGAAAGGGTAAAGGGGTGGCGAAAAAAGCGAACGAAAGTAAAAAGAGGGGGAAGAAGGGGGGATAAAAAGCGAACGGTAAAATCAGATAGGGGCAGAAAGTAGGAAGAAAAAAGGAAAGAGAAAAAGGTATCAATAAAGTGTTGACGGCGGGGGAGAAAGTTGGTATATTAATACATGTCCTAACGCAGGATACGCGCAACGAAGTGAGCGACAAAAAAGTTAACTTAGAGAAAAAAGTTAAAAGAAGTAGTTGACAAGCGAGAATGAGCGTGGTAAGATAATATAGTTGTCTCAGAGAGATAGCGTGTAGCACATTGA
>NZ_BPKW01000009.1 GCF_019656015.1 Leuconostoc inhae
GTGCATCGCGACAAGCAAGTCGCTTAACCGAACAGCCCTAGATAAAAAAGAGTCCGAACTATTGACTTAGGAGCAGTCATTATGAAGTTGGTAACTAGTATTAAAAAATAATATGTAAGTTGCGAATATAACATACTACGCAGTTAGTACTTGGTAACAAATAATAAGGTGGTAATTTAATGAATGAATTTGAAATAACTATACCAAATGATAGATCACTGATTATTGATGTGACAGATAAGGCCCTTTATAGTTATGATTTTGATAGTTACTCATTAGCGCCATTGCAAAAAGCAGCAAGTATAACAATTGGAAAAAATATCAAACAATATTTACTTGAAAATGTTTCTAAAGCCGAGTTACTTCAAAAATCAGTATCAAAAAATAATATAGAATATGTTGCTAATTTTACTAGCGAAGCTAGAGAAAAATTAAAAACTGGAGAATGGGCATTAGGTGTTAAAAAGAAAACAGGTGATCTGTTTGGTATTATTAAGGATAATAAAACTGGTAAAAATAAAAGCATTGTAACTTTAGATTCTAAAATTGTTGATAAGTTAGGAAATTTACCTGAACTTTCCGCAATACAGGGACAGCTAGCTGAAATAACTGAGCAAATTGAAGGGTTGAATCGATTAATTGAACGGATTGAACAAGGACAATATAATGATCGCTTTGCAGGTTTTTTCAGTGCGCGACAGTTAGTTGTTGAAGCATTGGCCAGTAATAATAAGGATCTTAAAAAAGATTTATTAATATCAGCCGTTAAATCGAATAATGATACAATTGCAAAGTTAATGTTTGCTATACGAGAAGATGCAGATGCCTTTACTGATATGAAAACAAAAGCCAAAGATGCAAAGCGTATTGATAATTTTCTTCAAAATTCCATTGGTTATTTGAATGCTTCAGTACAATTAAATTTGGTTGCCTATACTGCGATGGGTGAAAAAATGCCAGTAATAGCAACATTGGTGAATTACCAATCTTTTATTGAACAAATACTGTTAAAGCAAATTGGTGATTCAGACAAATCAGTTTCATGGAAAATTGATAATATACGTCAAGGTACAGAGGGAAAGTTCAATGAAATTTCTCAGAATATATCTAATAAAATTACTAGTTTGGTAAATAGCATGGAAAATCTTAAAATTGGAGCATCAACTAATGACGATATCGCATGAAAAAGTATGTAAAGTTCCCGGATGTAGCAAGGAGGTATATAGCAAAACATCATTTTTTTGTGGTGAGCATAAAAGAAGTATAAAAGAAAATAGCAAGAAGGCATTCCAAACAACTGTTGCATTAGCTGCGGCTGCTGGCGTAGTTTCAGTGAACATTAAAAAGTTTCTAAAAAAATAGAAAGGTCAGTTCACAGTGTTACCGGACTCCTTTAAAATTTGTGTAAAGAATAGATTTTAAAATATAGCTGAGTGTCTTCAAAAAACTGTAAATATTTTATGATATCAATTCATTAATGTTCTATCATCTAATCCCTACTTGATGCACATACTGGAAAAACCATCCAATAGTTATTTAAATAAAAAAGCACCCATAGGCACTTCAATCTTGATCACCAAACAACAATGAGATATCCTGTCGAGTAGACAAGATATTCAAGACAAAAACTGTTTTTGAAAATTTATCTAAATAGACAAACGCAAGATAGTTTTTTTATGGCGCTTGATATTGTAAAATAGCATAACGTTTGTCGATAGTTAACAAATGATTTTTAAGCCATGGTGCACTTTCAGCACTATACGTCAACTTTGATAACCCTGTTAGAAGTTTAGTCTGCACATTCTTTGCATTGAGTGGGCTATGCAAATGATCACGTATGTAACTGTCAATTTTTGTTAAGTCGGATTGTGCGCTATCTAACATCACCACTTGATAATCAGTCAAGACGATACTCTGCAACTTGTGCTAGTGGTTTTGCTTGATCACGATGATGTTCTAGGTCATACAGCCCACGATCGAGTTCTGTTTGCAAAAAAGCTAACTGCTTGTCATAAGTTTCCGGCACAGTTGTATCAAAAGGCAATTTATTCTGAGCAACAAGTTGCTTAGATGCCATGACCACAAAGGTATTAAAGTTCAAGCCAAGCGCCTCTAGTTTGGCTTGAACTTGTTGTTTTAAATCGTCATCCATGCGGATACTGGTTGCTGATGTAGTCATAATGATACCTCCTGTAGTTTTATATCTATATTTTAACATAAAAATAATGAAGTGCCAATAAAGGCCTAACGAAATGTTATTCGTTAGGCCTTTAATTTTACCCATGATAACGCCCATACCAAGCTTTAATTTCAGGGACAAGTTCTAATAAATACAACCCCTTATACGTAAAATGATAGGCGATTTATGGTGATTAGTCGGTAAGTGGTCTCTTGTGATGATACAGTTTTTTGCTTATAATTCAACTAGGTTGTAAAATATAACGTAACAATTATAAAAATTTTTAGAGGAACTGATGTAATTATTTGCGTATCATTGAATTTAATTAATTTTCATGCACAGGGGGCTATATGGAAAGCAATAAACAACGTGTCAATATTATTAAGGCATTACAGCTGATCGACCAGATAGGGGAGTCGTTATTACCTAAAAATATTGATTTTAATCAAACATCGCCATTGGATCTTACTGCAATTGAAGTTGTAAACTCATCATTCTTTGAGACATTGTTTCCTAATGAAATTGCTAAAATAGTAACAAAAAATAAAAAAGAAAATAAACATGAAAAAACTGAAGATTTGATTTTTCCAGTCTTCTTTGGGATATATCAAGGGCAAAAACTTCGAGATGCTATCAAGTCAGATGATTTATCCGAGGTAGTGGAAGTAGATAAAAATAAGAATTTTGCGGCAATGATGATATTTAATAAAGATTTTGAAATTGTATCAGGTGCAACTTTTGTGCCTGTTAATACGATTTTATTGAGTGACATTAATGACGTATCTGAAAAAACGAAAAATTTTGAACAAAAGCTTGAAACGGTATACCAAGATTTTATTGATGATGATTTAAGTTTTGCTGAGAAATTGCAGAAAATCAATCAGTTCATCCGTTTCAATTTTGCAGTGGCATCTGATGAAATTGATTACGTCATGCCAGTTCATAAAAACAAAGTGACGAATTTACATTCTTTTTTTACCAATGATATTGAGTCGATTTTAGCAGGTGGTAGTGAACATTATGGCAATGTTAAGCGGTATATTGATGGTTTTGATGCACAAAAACGAGTTGATCTGGAAGGTGAAGACAAATCAATTTATAGTGATATCTTGAATCCCGCTAAATTTCCTGATAGTCGATGGCCTTCTAATCCAAGCCATGCCTTATCACTTATGCAACAAGTTGCAGTGAACTTGGCAATTAATGATAAAAATAATATTAGATCTGTGAATGGGCCACCAGGAACAGGGAAGACAACGCTATTAAAAGACATTTTTGCAGATATGATGGTCAAGCAATCTGAGCAATTGGCCAATTTAACTGACCCTAAAAGTGCAATCGTTAAAGGTGAGCACTTTGCATGGGATCAAGAAAACCCGAAATTTCATATTGATTATCATTTAGCACCTGAATTGATGGGTTATGGCATTGTTGTTGCTAGTTCGAATAATGCAGCCGTAGAAAACATTTCAAAAGAATTACCTCAATTACCCGATTTAGACACTAATGAATATGCCATCGATTATTTCAAAGAAGCTTATTCAAAACAATATGATAAACCAACACCTGACAAAACATGGGGATTTTTTTCAGCGCCTGGTGGGAACACAAAAAATCGAGATAATTTAATGTCTGGATTACAAGCTATTATTACTTCTGCGGCTGAAGCGGAAGCTATTGGCGATTGGCAGAGCACACGCGAACAATTTTTAGCCACGTTGCAAGAGGTACGAGATATTAAACAGCGTACTGCAGAATACTTTATGGACATTCAAGCATATGAGAAAGCCAGAGATTCAATGGTTACTGATAGTGATGCGAGTGAATTAACTGCTTTAGAAAAAGAATTAGTTTTGTCTCGGAAAGATGTCATTCAGGGTGAGCAAGAATCAGAAGCGTTTGACAATAAAATTAACACATTAAATGGTCAAATTAAGAACGAAATTGCAGCAAAACCTACGGGATTTTTAATGTCTAAGAAACGACGAGGGCAGGCTAAAGAAATTAAGGCATATATTAGTAAGTTGAATGATAGTATTCGTGATTTAATTGTTAAGCAAGATCTAGCGGATGAAAAAAAGAAGCAGGCAAGTAGGTATGCTAACCAAATTGAACAGAAAATAAAATTATTAGCAGAGAAAGTAGCACACAGCAAAGCGACATTATTAAAACTAAAAATAGCATATGACAAAGCAATGGCATATTTTAAAAATCTAAAAAACGTTAAGGTTTTGGATAGTGAATTTTGGTATAACGAAACAAATGAACAAATTCAACTGTCAACTTTATGGTTTGATGACAGGTTTCGTGAATTACAAGCTCGCACATTCGTAGAAGCAATGAAAGTTCGCAAATTGGCAATTATTCACATTGTTCAAGATAAGAAGAACAATCCTTTTGTGCATGTATTGAATCAAACATGGCCTAAAAAAAATTTAATTGCGGCGCAAAATCCTAAGGTAATTAATCATTCCTGGGGTGTTATACAATTTCTAGTACCCGTTATCAGTTCGACGTTTGCCTCGTTTGGTTCGTTTTTTGGATCTATGGGTGAAGGCAGTATCGATAATTTGTTTATTGATGAAGCAGGACAAGCTCTGCCTGTCCAAGCGCTTGGCGCTTTTTGGCGGTCAAAGCGTGTCATGGCTGTCGGTGATCCATCGCAAATTGCACCTGTGCAATTGACTGAAGAATCTATGTTAAACCAAATTAAGAATTACTATGGTATTAAAACGAATATTTTTACAAATCCAGAGGCTTCAATTCAAGTTCTTGCTGATCGTGCAAGCCAGTTTGGTGGTAATTTAGAAAGTGGCTGGGTTGGTATACCATTATGGGTGCACCGCCGTTGTTTAGATCCGATGTTTTCAATTGCGAACCGCATTTCCTATCATAATAAAATGGTTCAAGGCAGTGACCATGAGGTTGGATCAGCGTATTGGTTTGATGTTCAAGGAAATGCGACAAACCAACAATTTGTTCCAGATCATAAGAAATGGCTGGAAGCAGCAATTCAACAAAGACTGGCGATTTCGCAAGAAGGTGACCTTGAAAACAACGAAGCTGTTAAAAAAGCAACGTCAATAACGCTTGCTGATATTTATGTTATTTCGCCATTTCAGATTGTTGCAGAAAAAATGTCAGAGATAAACAAACCAATTGGCATAACGGAAAAAGACTTTAAGCTGTGGAGAAAAAATAATGTCGGGACTACGCACAAGTTTCAAGGTAAAGAAGCTAAAGTTGTATTTTTCATACTTGGTGCGGACGAAAACAGTGCAGGATCGATAACGTGGGCAACTCGCGAACCTAATTTGTTAAACGTAGCTATTACAAGAGCCCAAAAAGAATTTTATCTCATTGGCGATAAGACAGCTTTTGGTACGTTTAAAAATTTAGATGTTACGGCAGAATGTATGTCACGTAAAGCAAGTCCTGTATGGCAAATGATTCAATCAAGGATGGCGAATACTAAATTATCAAACTCTGAGATTACCAATTCCTATTTTAGTGAAAAATAAGCGTGTTGATGGCAATAAAGGCCTAACGAATAAAATTTCGTTAGGCCTTTAATCTGTTCTAAAATAATTCAATCATTACTCATGATAACGCCCATACCAATTCTTAATTTCAGGGACAAGTTCTAATAAATACAGCCCCTTATCCGTAAAATGATAGGCAATTTGTGGTGGATTAGTAGGTAAATTCTCGCGCGTAATGATACCAGTTGCTTCGAGATCTTTTATTCGAGTCGATAGAATTCTAGGATTGATGCTGGGAATATGACTTTTCATCATGCCATAGTGATTATGTCCGTCGTGGATAGCCTGTAAAATGTCAACGGTGAACTTTCCTTTGACAACGTCGATTGTAGATTGGACAGGGCAATTAGCTGTTGGCATAGTATACTTTTTTTCCCTTCTTGTGAAAAATTAGTAATCGTTTATTATATTAAATATATCACAAGGGAGGCAATAAGCCAATGTCAAAAAGCAATATCATTAAAGTACAGCAGTTATCCAAGCACTATGAGAATCATAAGATTTTAGAAAATATTGATTTAGATATTTTCGAGTCGGATTTTACTGTCATTATGGGACCTTCAGGCGCTGGGAAATCAACGCTACTACAAAATATATCAACGATGGATAAACCTACTAGTGGCAAAGTTATATTTAACCAACAAGATCTCACACAATTCACGGATAAAAAATTATCACAGTTTAGAAAAAAAGATATTGGTTTTATTTTCCAGTCATTTAATCTCATTGAACACTTGAGTGTTTTGGAAAATGTTTGTTTGCCGGGCTTATTACTAAAATCAGAGTCTAAACAACAGGTGATCCAACGCGCTAAGCAACTGCTTACCGGATTAGGACTGGATGGTCATATGGACCAAGCTATTACACACTTATCCGGTGGTCAAAAACAACGTGTGGCCATTGCTAGAAGTCTGATTAATCAACCTAAAATTTTGTTCGCTGATGAACCAACAGGCGCCCTAGATTCGACTGCTGGTATTGAGGTGCTTGATAGTCTCACGTTGAATAATCAAAATGGTCAAACAATTGTTATGGTGACACATGATTTAAAAGCTGCCCTTCGTGCTGATCGTATTTTGTTTATTAAAGACGGTAAAATTTTTGGGGACAGAAACTTTACGCCTTATGATGCTAGTCAAATTAAAGCAAGACGAACAGAAATTGAATCTTGGTTACAAGAAATGGGGTGGTAATATGCGAAAAATTATTAAATCACTCATTATGGGGCAAAAAACCTTTATGGTAACTATCGCCTTATTAACTTTTGTATCGGCACTGACAAGTATGACAATTTTAACTGCTTATCGCGCTAACATTTCCCAATATCGATCAGCTTATCGTACGGATCAACTACCCGATGTACTTGTTAAAATGGACAATGATAACGATATAACAACTGGTATAAAATCGCTTAAAAACGTTAAAAATGTCACTTCTAAAGTAGGTATTGTGTCACAAGTCATGGCCAAAAATGACGAAAATGTTGCGTTATTTATTTCAAATGATGTCTCAAATCTTAATTTAAAAGTACCAGATAATCATAAGATTATATTATCTTCTTATCTTAAATCAAGTGATAATTTTAAAGTTGGTGACACTTTTAAAATTGGGCAACAACAATTAACAGTTCAAGGATTTTATGATGATCACTTACTTGGCAGCCCATTGTTTAAATATAAGCAAGGCATTGTCTCTAAAGAAACAATGCAAATCTTACAGTCACAAAAGGGACAACAAAAAAGTCAATTAGCGTTTGTTAATGCTGTGAAAAAAGCTGAAAACAGCAGTAACTTATTATCAGATTATCCAGACAGATTACAAGCGGATTTGATTTATGACAAAGGCTACATTCAAAAAGCCTATACAATGTTACCAACAATTGTGGCACTTGTCATTATTCTAGCTGCGGTATTTTTATTTGGTATTTGTTTATTTGTCATGCGTTTTGCGCTTTTGTCTGGTATTGATAAAGATCGCCAGAAGATTGCAACCTTTAAGACGCTAGGAATGACTAATCGACAAGTTAATTTGGCATATGTGATGTCTTATTTAGGCAGTAATCTGGTTGGGTTATTTGGCGCCGTGGTGGCTAGTTTTTGGACAAGTAACCTAGCTTTCAAATTTTTCTGGCAGTTAAATGGTTTGACAAGTGCGCAACACGTGCCGATTAATATAATCATTGTGTCAATCATTACACTGATTATGGTCGGTTTTTCTACAATCATTATTTTATTATCACTTAGGCCAGTTGGATCAATTTCACCAGCAGCAGCTTTTCAAGGTAGTCAGAGTAAAGTCATCTCAAGTAGCGGGCATTTAAAATTAACCAAAAGCAAGATGCCACTTCAAATTGCCTTAGCATTTAAAGATTATAGGCAAAAGATTGGTCATTATATGACTTTCACTTTAGTGATTAGCTTGTTTGTATTTTTGAGTTTAATGATTATGACTCTAAATCAGGGCTTTAAAGGAAAAATTAATGGTTTGTTTGGTTTACCAAGCGTTGACCTGATCATGCAAACACCAAATGATACACTGCGTCATGAATCATTACAAAAAATCAATACGATAACACCAATTAAATCGAGTGGTTATAACCAAGAGACGAAAATTCTTCTAAGTAAAGACGTGATACCAGTACATCGATATAGTCAAATACCGCATGAAATAAAGGTATTATCAGGACATCAACCGAAACAGTCAAAAGACCTCTTGCTATCAAGTAATCTCATGAAAACGTTGCATCTGAGTGTCGGCCAAACGGTTCGCGTCAAAACAGTAACAAATGACAGTTGTTGGTACGTATCAAACAATTAACAATTTGGGAAAAGAAGCCTATAGTCTTATTGATACAAAGTTACCCATGACAACGATCTATATTAATTTAAAAAAGACAACTAACAAGAATAACTTGTTAACGCGCCTTTCACACGAGAATGTACAATTAATCGATACAAGTGCCAGCTCCAAAAATTTAACTATGAGTATTCAACGTGCGGTTAAGGCGTTAGCTAATATCATTTTACTGTTAACACTTATTATTTCTGGTTTGTTTGTTTATCTTGTCAGTTATCTGACGATTGAAACAGAAAAGAGGCAAATAGCGTTGAAAAAAATGTTAGGTTTTACCAATCAAGCATTAAGAATTCAGTATTTACTCCGAGCAGGATTTGCATTGATATTAGGTATTGTCATCAGTTTGATACTTAACAAATTCATTGGATCTGTTTTAATCAATAGTTTAGTGAGCTTGGGTGGATTAACCAAGCTGAGTGTGGCATTACCATTATCATATGATGTGTTCATCATCGCGTTACTGGTTTGTGAAAGTAGTTTGATTGTTTTAGTTGCAAGTCAACGAATAACAAAAATTAAAATTGGAGACTTTTTATGAAATTTGTGCATAGTATTTTTTTGAAAATTGCGCTTAGTATGGGAATCGTGATGTACATGGCCTATGCTATTCCAACGCGTCAATATACTAACCTTTATTTAATTGGTATTAGCGTATTTACAGCGTTATTTTTACCCATATTTACAATCGTTAGCACTTACTTGGAACAACAAACATTCAGATTAACGGCTTCGATGTTTGCTAGTAAGTTTGCTAAATTTGTGTGGCAGAGTCTTTATAACCTTTTTGCGCTAGGGCTACTCGTCAAAGGGCATGTAATCGATACGACTAATCTTCGAATGGTCGGTGGATTGGTAGGCGCAATTTGTTTAACTTCTTTGGCTTCACAAGGATTACAGTACCTTGCCATTA
This sequence comes from Leuconostoc inhae, assembly GCF_019656015.1. Taxonomy (GTDB): domain Bacteria; phylum Bacillota; class Bacilli; order Lactobacillales; family Lactobacillaceae; genus Leuconostoc; species Leuconostoc inhae_A. Next base: position 9,488 of record NZ_BPKW01000009.1, read on the forward strand.
TGCTGAGTAACCATGGGAAAGGCAATCGATTTGCTAATGTTTTTTTAGCCTTGAGTTTTAATGTGATTATTAGTGCTTTGGCTGCAATAGGTTATAAAAAAATCCAAGTGATTTTCATCATATTGGGCTTAGTGCTTGGAATTATTGGTATATTTATAAGTTTAGTAACAGATATTTGGGGTATAGTACCTTCTAAAGGTGGGGTTGGGTTGTTTCTTGGCACTTTTAATCCCGTGCATAAATCACATATTGCTATATTAAAAAAGTTTATTGATGAACGTCATTTGGACAAAGTATACATTCATCCAACAATTATTCCAAAAATGCATCAGTATCTTTTAGATAAAGGGATGATTGAAATCGTCAAAGAAGATGCGGGTAAGCGATATTATGAAAAATCTGCTTTAGCAGATCCGCTTGTCAACTCTTTTCCTACTGGTAAAGTATTTTACGAAGCTGAAAATCGTTTATTTATGTTAAAAACCGCAATCAAAGAAGCTGGTTTGGAGAACAAAGTAGAGATTTTATTTGATACAAAACGTTATCAAGAAGATGGTTTTTATGCTATTATCAAAGCTATTCGAAAGAAACATCCTCATACACAATTGCATGGGCTTTTAGGGACAGACGAAGGCGGTATGTTGCTTCATGATATTTACGATGAAACACGTGTTAAACCGTATGTTGTCTTACGGCGAGACAATATATCAGGTACTGCGATACGAAGAGGAGAAAAAGGCATGACAACGCCTAAAGTAACTGAAGTATTAAACTTTTTGTCTGATGTCAAAGAGGGTCAAAGTGGCATGTTGTTTGGTAAAACAGCACACGTTGTTAATAATCGTTTGGAGGTTATTGATGAGTGAGTCGAATACTAAATTTTTGATCACAACATAAAAAGCCGCAACCGAAGTTGCGACTTGATATAGCTCGTGAGAGAATCGAACTCTCGATTCCGCCGTGAAAGGGCAGCGTCTTAGCCGCTTGACCAACGAGCCATGGTCAGTGATGTCTAATATTTATCAGACAACTATAATATCATAACAAGTTTTTTATCACGCGTCAACATGTTCGACGTTTTTTTAAGTCACTATCAGCGTTTATCATCAATTTTTTACGCACTTATGTTACTTAGTGATGATTTCTCATAAAACGTTTTAAAGTTATGTAACGTATTCATACATAACCTTGTTATCTTGGCATATCAATGCTAAAATATTCTATGTAAATTTAGCTGATATAGTATCGAATAATGGTCGATTGTTTCTAGCCAGCACCTATGCTGGAACTATCATAAACGTTTGATTAAATTGATAGCCGTTTGTGCGTCAATTTTTTATTTGCCATAATATTCATCTAATAAGCTGTAACATGACATAGGAGAATGAGATGGAAAAATTATTTCAATTAAAAGAAAATAAAACAACAGTTCGTCGTGAAATTGTTGCGGGAATTACGACCTTTGTATCAATGGCGTATATTTTCTTTTTAAATCCTCAAATACTGGGGCAGACAGGTATACCAACGCAAGCTGTTTTTTTAGCCGCTATTTTAGTGGCGGTTTTTGGTACCTTATTTATGGGACTTTTTGCTAACGTGCCATTTGCCTTAGCGCCAGGTATTGGTATGCAAGCTTACTTTACGTATACCATCGTGTTTGGTTTTGGATTTACTTGGCAACAAGCATTAGCCATTGTCTTTTTGGTTGGTGTCGTTGATATTGTTATTACCTTGACGCATGGTCGTCGAGCCATTGTAAAGGGTATTCCAGCTGAATTAAAAGCTGCTATTGGTGGCGGAATTGGTCTATTCGTCACATATATCGGCTTAAAAAATGCTGGTTTCATCAACTTTATTGTTGATCCAGGAAACATTATCACACTAAATGGTAAACCTTTTACTGGTACAGTACACGGTGCAGTGAATAGTATTTTGGCCGGTGGTGGGGTCACACCAGAATTAACTAAGTTCAATACAGCAAGTCCGCTGTTGGCGTTGATTGGTTTTATTATTTTGGTGGTGCTTGTTTTACGCCGCGTACCAGGTGCCTTCCTTATTTCATTGATCGTGACAACATTAATTGGTATTCCAATGGGTGTTACGAATACACATATCGGCGCTGGCACTTCTGTTGGTCATGCATTTGGTGAATTAGGTCAGGTCTTTGGGCAGTCATTAGGCGCTCAAGGTATTGGGAGCTTGTTTAGTGATTGGCACCATGCCTCATTAGCATTAGTGACTATTTTTGCGATGGGATTGAGTGGTCTGTTTGATGCGATTGGGACACTGGTTGGTATTGGTAACCAAACAGGTATCTTTTCAAAGCAAGACCAACAGTCATTTAACGATAGCACTGGTTTTAATTCAAAAATGGACCGCGCTTTAATTGTTGATACCTTTACAACTGCTTTTGCAGGAATTGTTGGTACGTCAAATACGACAACCTTTATTGAATCAGCGTCAGGTGTTGCTGCCGGTGCTCGTACTGGATTAGCAAATATTGTCACAGCCGCTGGGTTTGCGTTGATGATTTTATTTGCACCATTTGTTGGCGTTGTGCCCACAGCAGCGACCTCCCCATTGCTTATTTTAGTCGGAATCATGATGATGGGCGAATTTAAAAAGATTTCATGGGAGTCATTGGAATTTGCGTTACCAGCCTTCTTTACTTCGGTATTTATGGCGCTGAGTTATTCAATTTCTTATGGTATCGCTGCTGGGTTTATTTTCTTCATTATTGTCAAGTTTACGTTGGGTAAATTCAAAGAAGTTTCACCAGTATTATTGATTGTATCAGCATTCTTCTTGATTAATTTTATAGCACTTGCTTTCATTTAATTCAAATAATACTATTTTATCAGACATAATCAACCGCTTATCACAAAAGCGGTTTTTTTAGTGCCTAAAATTGCTAAGATAACAGCATGAACGAGAGATAGGAGGGATGACACATGTTAAAGTGATTTATGATCAGGTTGTTACATTTGATAGCACAATCATAGTTATGGGAGCAGAAATATGGAAATAAAAATCACAGTTGACGAGTCAATTGATGGTGTTGAAGTTGCCATAACAGGCAATGATATTGAGCAAATGACCGCTATTGCTAAGCAATTACAAAATAAAAAAGTTGAAACAAATAAGTTAGTGGTTAAAACAGGTGACGGTATTCAGGTGGTGACACAATCAGATATTTTGTTTGTTGAAAGTTTTGGCAACGAGCTATCATTAACCTGCAATAATAAACAAACATTAGTGACGAGAAAAACATTAAAACAGTTTTTAGCTGGCGACACGGCGCAATTATTTGTTCAAATATCCAAATCAATGGCAATTAATATGAATGCTTTAACACGTATGGAATCAGCCTTTTCTGGTAATTACTACGCTTTTTTGACGGACCAAACACGAGTCACCGTGTCAAGACGGTTTATTAAAGATATTTTAACGCGGTTAGAAGGGAGTACGGCAGATGAAGTATTTTAAAGCAGGCATAATCCATGTATTTGCTGGTATTGGTATCGGCTCTTTTATTTCGTTACTATCATTTACATTGCATCAAGGGACACCTTCGATCAAACAATTTCTGTTATTAATGACTATGAGTGCGATAATGGGGTTACTGTCTTTGATATTTGAGTTTGAGAACATCACATTCGTCACGCAGTTGATTGCTAATTTTATTTTAGAAATGCTGACATATGGTTTCTTCATATGGTTAACTTTTGGCGGTGCTGTTATTGCATTGACAAATATACCAACATTTCTTATCAGTTATGTGATTGTTTTCATTATTTTTAGAAAACAAGGACAAGCTAATGCACGTCGTATTAATGCTAAATTAGCTGATAAGAAACGAGAATAGTTGATAATAAAAAGCGATGCAATAGGGTTATACCCTATTGCATCGCTTATTAGTAATTATCGCGTTAAAATGCTTAATTGGTCCTTTTATGATCTTTAACCATGTAAAATAGACCAAGCATAATAAACGCAACCGGAAACATAAAAAAGTTAGGAATCGCTGAATTTAAAAACCCATATAGCAATAAACCGATACCTACTAATGTGACAACATAGCCACGATAGGGTTTAATTGCAAGTGCAAATTTTGAGTTGCGGTAAACGGATGTTGAAAAAAGTGCGATAAAAATTAGTACAATGATGAGTGTTGTTGGCATGAGATATCCTTTTATTAATAGTTATATTAACAAGTATACATGAGTCAACAGCAACGTACAACTTACCCGAACATGCCCGTAATCTGTTAAAATTAAGAGAGATAATTCAAGAAAGATATGACAACATAACTTATGCCTAACTACCTTATTTTAACTGAAAAGCCATCAGCGGCAGCCAATTTTGTCAAAGCATTAGGCGGCAAAACAGGCACATTTAACAATTTCACCTACAAAATTACCAATCTTCGCGGACACGTGATGACACTCAAAGATCCCGAAGAAATGGTTGCAGAAGACTTGAAAAAACAATATAAATCTTGGTTAGTCAAGCATTTACCATGGGATTTAAATGATTTCTCTTGGGAACGAACGTATATTCGTCAGCGTAACATGCGTACTGGTAAAACTGAATCAACTAAAAAATTAATTGATGAGCTTAAAAAAGAAGCCAAGACAGGTTATGATGCCATTGTGATTGCGACTGACACGGATCCATCAGGTGAAGGCGAATTATTGGCATGGGAGGCATTAGACGCGATTAAATGGCGTTGTCAAGTGCTACGAGTCAATTTCATGGATGAGTCCGCAACAGGCATTAAAACAGCCATGATGAATTTGCGTGACGTCTCAGACAAGCAGCAAGACGGCGAGTATATTAAAGGCGAGAGTCGTAACCGTTGGGATTTTGCATCAATGCAACTCACGCGAATTGCGACAACTGCTGCCAAAAAACAGGGGTTTAAAGTTGTTGCGCGTGAAGGTCGTTTAAAGTCAGTCATTGTTTGGCAAATATATGCCCAACTACTAGCTATTAAAAATTATGTGAAGAAACCTTACTTTGAAGTCAAATTTAAGGACCCAGCTGGGCATACTTTTGGTCGCGTGACACCAGATGGTGATGTCATACCTTGGCGTTTTTCAACAAAAGCTGATGCGCAAAAGGATATGGCGCAATATCATGAGAGTGCAGTTGCTAATGAAAAACACCAAACACGTACGCAGGCGCCGGGAAAATTGCTTGATTTGGCAGGCCTAGCTTCTATTTTAGCGCCACGTGGCTTTTCATCAAAGGAAGTTTTGGGCACTTATCAAAAAATGTACGAGGCACAGGTTGTGTCATATCCACGTACAGAAGATAAAACTGTGACGCCAGAACAATTTAACGACTTACTACCTAAAATTGACCAGATTGCACAGCTCGTTCATGTTGATACCAGTTTGTTAACGCACCGCCAACCACGTCCAACACACGTTAAAAAGCAAGGTGCTCACGGTGCTAACCGACCTGGCGAAAACCTACCAACTAGCTTAGCAAGTTTAACCAAATTTGGACCGAGTGCACAAGCAATTTATGATATTTTAGCTAAAAACTATCTAGCAATGCTCGCTGAAGACTATGTTTATGATCATGTGACAGCCGATTTGGAAGATTATCCACTGTTCAAAACAGCTTTTAATATACCAATTGAAATGAATTTCAAAGCGGTTTACGATTCTCAGCGGGCGATTAAGGTTGAAGAAGACAGCGAAGATGATAATACTGGGCAGTTAGGACCAATTGCGCAACCTTATTTGTATGAAGGGGCGAACAAAAAGCCACAAACACCGACCACTAAATGGATTATGGCATTCCTAGAAAAGCACCATGTCGGGACTGGTGCCACACGAGTATCAACGTTATCTGACATGAGTCGCGGCACAAAATCGATGATCAAAGAAACACGTGGCAAGTTAACGTTAACTGAAACAGGGAATGTGTCGGCAGTAATGGTTAAAGATACATGGATTGCGTCACCCAAAATTACCAAGCGTTTATTTGAAATGATGGACCAGGTCGGCCAATTTGAAATCACGATGCCCAAATTACTCGATTCGATCACACAGGTTGTTGAACATGATATGCCAATTATGTTGTCAAATGCTGATGACCTCGAATCCTTATTAGGCAAGCCAAAACCTGCGCCAAAAAGACAAGTTACCGAAAAAACGACGGGTATATTTAAAGGTGAAGAAATTAGCTTTGCCAAATCCTGGAGTGGGCATATTTTTACAGCTGATGAACTGGTCAAGCTATTAAATGGGGATGATATCAGTTTTGATGCAAAATCAAAACACGGTAAGGCCTATACTGCGAGTGGTAAAATGTCAAAGCAAACATTTAAAGGCAGTGTGTTTTATGGGTTTAAGTTGAATCCAAAGTGATGAACTGTTATGGTATTTATAAGGGGGGAAGTAAGACATGGCATTTTTTAAAAAGCAACAGGATCTACTATCATATTTAGAAGCAATTCATTTAGACACTAGTGTAGAGCAAGTGTTGGTTGACCGTGCAATTGTACAATTAAAAAAGAAGACCTATGAGCGTAGAGTGATTGTTGATCTTGCATCTGGGTTCCGGCAGTTAGCGTTAGAACAAAAAATTTCTAAAGCAGGTTTGGCGTTATATACTAAGTTGCAAAAGCCAAATATTGGCGATGGTGTTGGTTTAACTGCGGGATTGTGGTTTTAAAACATAAATAATTTGAGAGCGTGGGCTTTATCTTAACTTAGAAAGGTTAGATAAAGGACATTGCCTTTATATTCAAAAAGAGATATAGTTTCTATATGGAAACTATATCTCTTTTTGAAAGGATTTATTAATGACTGAACAATTACAAGTAACACTCTCACAGTTACAATGCGAATTAGTTGCGGAACGTAACCTCGTTAATCCTGATGGCATTTCTTGGTTACAATATGATATTTTAAGTCTGTTAAAGTCAGAAGCTAAATTGCCGAAACAATTAAGTCAACATCTTGGTATTACCAAAACAAAACTATCAAAAAATTTAACCAAATTGCATGAATTAAACTATATTATTCAAATACCAGCTCAGATAGATCGTAGAGAAATGGTGACAGACTTAACCATAAAGGGCCGACAATTTTTATCTCAAACAGATAATAAGCATCAAGAATTATCAAATGAAGCACAAACTTGCTTTACTCATGATGAACAAGAACAGTTTATAAAACTCAGTCAAAAACTAGTTATGACATTACGAGAAAGCAGGTTATCGAGTGAGCAATAGTGATATTATCATAAAAGGTGCCAGAACTAACAATCTAAAAAATATTAATGTGCAAATTCCTAAACATAAAATAACAGTTTTAACTGGTGTATCTGGGGCAGGAAAATCATCATTAGCTTTTTCAACGCTTGCATCGGAAAGTCAGAGAGAAATCAATAAAAATTATAGTGCTTATGTGCAACAACTTTTGCCTAATTATTCAAAACCTGAAGTTGATAGCATCAAAAACTTACCTTTTTCGGTCGTTGTAACACAAAAAAAGTTAAGCGGTAATGCGCGGTCCACAGTAGGAACATATACTGATATTTATACAACATTACGCTTATTGTTTTCACGAAAAGCGGTACCATTTATTGGTTATTCAATGGTTTATTCTTTTAATAACCCTGCGGGTATGTGCCTAAGGTGTGAGGGCTTAGGGTATATTCAAGACATTAGCAGTGAACAAATTTTAGATAAAAATCTGTCGTTAAATCAGGGGGCGATAAAGTTACCAACGTTTCAACCTGGGGGTTGGCGATTAACAAGATATACCGATTCAGGTTTTTTTGATAATGATTTACCATTGTTAAATTGGGACAATGAAACCTTAAATTTATTTTTATACGGTGCAGAACAAGTACCGAAAAACCCATTGCCCAAGTGGCATAAAACAGCTAAATATGTGGGGCTTATGCCACGTATAAAGAAAGCTTTTTTTAATCAAGAAAATAATAAATATGATCAACAATTAAAAGCTATTATTCAAAAAAGTATCTGTCCTGATTGCCAAGGATTACGTTTAAATCAAGCAGCTCGAAGTGCGAAATTAGCGGGTAAAAGCATTGCAGAATGTTGCATGCTTTCTATTGATGAATTGGAAAAATGGTTAAGTAGCGTCAAAAGTGACGGCATTGAGACGCTTGTTAATGACTTGTTTACAAAAATTTCAAACTTGATGATGGTTGGATTATCCTATCTAAGTCTTAATCGCGGTACGAGTAACCTGTCAGGTGGTGAAGCACAGCGTATAAAGCTTGCTAGCCACCTCAATAGCGCCTTAACAGATGTTTTGTATATTTTTGATGAACCGAGTGTTGGCTTACATCCACATGATTTAATCGGTATTATTGATATTTTTAAGTTACTCAAAGAAAAAGGAAACACGTTAGTTATTGTGGATCATGATCCAGATATTATTCAAATAGCTGATCATATCATTAATCTAGGCGAGTTAGCAGGAGAGAGTGGTGGTTATGTTACCTTCAATGGTAGTTATAGTCAATTACTTCAGAGCAATACACTCACCGCAGAAGCACTTAATAATCCAGGAACAGTTAATCTACCGCAACCATTAAAGTTTGAATTTTTTAAATTAAAACATTTAAAATTACATAACTTATTAGATATAAATGTTGATATTCCAAAAAAAGCGCTAACAGTTATTTCTGGTCCAGCAGGATCTGGTAAAAGTTCTTTAGTTCGTTCTTTTATTAAGCAACAAGATAATATAACAATTTTAAATCAAAACCCAATTCATGCCAATTCGCGATCAAATATTTTGACTTATTTAGGCGTATTTGATCTACTGAGAAAACAATTCGCACATGCTACTAAAAAACCATTGTCACTGTTTTCTTTCAATGGCAAGGGAGCCTGTCCTGTATGTAAAGGACTCGGTGTGATCAAACTTGACTTGGCTTATCTTGGTGATGCGACTTCAATTTGTGAGGCTTGTCAGGGATCCAGATATTCAGATGAGGTACTTCAGGCTAGCGTCAATGGCTATAATATTCATCAAGTTTTGAATCTGACTGCTAGTAAAATAGCGACATTATTTCCTGTGTTAAAGTCTACCATGTCGGTATTACAAGATTGTAAATTAGACTATTTGAAAGTTGGTCAGTCTTTAAACACACTTTCAGGTGGTGAACTACAACGTTTGAAATTAACTAAATGTTTACTGTCAAAGCAAAGTCAAATTATCGTGCTTGATGAACCAACAAGTGGCTTACACGAAGCGAACATTCAAGAATTGATTGATTTGTTAAAAAATATTATTTTACATCGACAATTAACCATTCTTGTAGTAGAACATAATTTACGTTTTATCGGTCAAGCCGATTGGGACATAGATATGGGACCAGGAGCAGGCGACAATGGTGGGAAAGTTCTTTTTCAAGGAACGCCATACGAATTAATCAAAGTTGGTAATACCTACACTGCTGATGCTCTAAAACAATATTTTGCAAACTAAATGCAATATATTGAGAGAGTAAATAAGTAAGCAATAGTTAATGAATGAAGTGACTAATTTATTCAAATAAATTGACAAAAAAACTGATATCGTGTTTTGGGATTAATTATCCTCAAAGCATGTCTATCAGTTTTTTTACATAATGTTAAAAGTCAAACTGCCATTGTGTCTGCTTCCAAGCAGCTTCCCAGAAACGCCACTCCATTTCTAAACTTTTCAAAAAAGTTTGAGCGACATGTTCTTTTTGGCTATCATTAAGATTAGCAACAGCACGATTTAAGGCGTCAAAACGCCAAGCATTGTAATCGATGGTATCATCTTCTTGTGGTGCATAGAGTTCGATCCATTCTTTCAATGGATTGGCCTCGTTATTGGCACCTTGCGACACAAGTTTACTGCCAATAACACCATAACTCCAAGCACATGGTAATAAAACAGCGATTGCATCAGCATAAGTACCATGGTAGGCGGAAGTGTACATGTGGTCCGTATACAGTTGTGTATCAGGACTACGGCGCCAATTTTCAACGTGATGACCAGTAATAGCTAACATCACTTCATGGGCTTTGGATTCGTTACTGACGAATTGTGCTGTTTCTAAGAGGCGCGCAATATCGTCTGCATCAGTTGTTTTTGTGACTGTCAGTGCAGTAACTTGCAAATAGTCTTTTAAATAATGTTCATCTTGTTCCACGTAATAATTTAAAACGGCATCAGGGACAGTCCCAGCTGCAATACCTTGAACAAACGGATGCACCATGATGGCGGCCATCATTGGCTGTGCACGTTTTAATACATCTTCTGAAAAAGTCATAAAGTTATCCTCTCAGTACCAGTTAGGTAGTAATAATAGTTGAAAAGCAATTAAAATAATGACCAATAAGAACCAATCGCGTCGTTTAATGGTAACGACTTGTAAGTGTGTTCGGGTCGCACCCTCAGTAAAGCCATGGCTAACCATACCTTCAGCCAAATTTTGTGACCAACGAATGGCCGCTAAAATGGCTTTAAAGTAAAGCTGCGGTTGCCAAATATGCAGTGTCTGACCGCGCATTTGTGACGCAACGCGAATGGTCTTCATTTCTTGGCTAACTGCGGGCATAAAATTCAAAACACCAACTAATGCGTAAACAAATGTTGCGCTGAGTTTAGCTTTTTGCTCCAAAGTGGCTAAGAAAATATCACGTTCATCATTAAGCTTTAAGGTGAATAGGCCACCTAGCCATAAATAGGCGAAGACACGAGATAACATGACCCAAGCCATATGCTCATGATCCCCAGTACCAAAATACATCAATGAAAACCAAGAGCCTAGTCCAGGTAATAACGGCAATATAAATAACCATAACCATTGCCGCCAATTGAGTTTAAGAAATAAATATAAAAAGGCACTAACGCCAATGATAATAATATTGAGTGTCACGCTTTTTATAAAAGTAAGTTCCAAAGCAATAACCATAACGGTTGCAAATTTTATCAATGGATTCATAAGGCATCACCAACGTAATTGAGTTCTTGATTATCGAATTGTAGATGGTAATCAAACCAATCGGTTACTGCATGTAACTGATGACTAATCATGATCACTGTTTGATGTTGCCGTGTTGTCAAATCGGCAATGATATCAAGTAAATGTTGCTGTGAGATGCTATCAAGTCCTGCTAAAGGTTCATCAAACAATAACGTTTGGGTGCCAATGATTAACATTAATAACACCTGTAACTTTTTCTGTTGACCGCCAGACAATTGATAAACAATATGGTCACGAAGGCCATGCAGATTTAATTGTGTTAAGACACGTGTGATTGCATCGTCAGACCAAAACTCTGGGAAATGACTTAACGTCTGCGCTTGCGTAAGTTCTTCTTGAACTGTCATGGCAACAAATTGTTGCTCAGCATTTTGAAAAACAAGTGCAATATCCTGTACATGTTTGGCTATCTTACGCTTAGCAATATTTTCTTTATGATAGGTAATTGTACCGCCATAGGGATATAACTTAACAAGGGCAGATAACAGCGTTGATTTACCCACACCATTTGGGCCAGTGATGAGAATTCGTTTTTCTTCTGGTAATAGTCGAGTTGTGGCCGACAACAATGTGCGCGCACCACTGTTTAAAGTCACAGAGTCAAGTGTAATAATACCTTCTTTTTCGTCCGGTAGGCTGGTATGGATAGCTGGTTGATTTGGTAACTTAGCCAAAATCTGTTCACGTTCGTCCGTTAAGGCGTTGTGTAAATGACCAGAATCCATTACAAAGATATCATCAATGGCGTCCGTATAACCACTCCAATCGTGATCTGTAATTAAGATAGTTTTGCCTTGATTTTGATAAGCTTTGATCACGTCGATTAGTTGTAATCTGGCAATGGGATCAACGTTTGCAAACGGTTCATCTAACAATAAATACTCACTATCTGCAGCTAAAACAGTCGCTAGTGCCACTTTTTGTTTTTCGCCACCAGATAAGTGCAATAAATCATGATGCATATAAGCTGTCATACCAACACTTTCCATAGCATCAGTGATCCGCTTTTCAATATCTTCAGGCTTAACCTGTAAATTTTCTAGGCTAAATCGTAATTCTTCAAAAGGTGTTCTCATGACAAATTGCCGTGTTGGATTTTGAAATAAGTAACCAATATGTGCGACACGTTGATAAGGCACAATGTCATGAATGTCATAATCATCAAGAGTTAACTTACCAGTCAATGACCCATCACTAAATGTTGGATAGAGACCGGATAGTAATTTAAGCAGCGTAGATTTACCACTACCACTTGGGCCAACGAGTAAATTAAAACTGTTAGGTCGTAATTTGAGTGAAATATCGGTTAACACTGGTGTTTCGCGATAAGCAAAATTCACATGGTCAACCACTAAATCAGTCACGATGCAAGACACCAGCCTTTTCAATTAGTTTTTGGATAGCAACAACCAAGACGCCACCAAAGAACAAAAGTGAGATAAAACGTGTGATGAATAAGGCGATTAACAATCCGATATGATAAGAACTGTAACCATCACGGAATGCAGACCAGATAAATGTCACAATTGTTCCAGTAATTGCTGACGAAAAGATACCACGCCAACCCCAGTTTTTGTATCCTAAGACAGCAAATCCTGCTTCACTGCCGATACCTTGTACAAGGCCAGACAACAAAGTTGCGACACCCCATTGACCGCCGAGTAACATTTCAACGGCAGCAGCAAAGAATTCACCCAAAACACCAGCACCTGCTTGACGGATTAAAATACTGGCAAGTGGCGCAGCCATCATCCAGCCACCAATTAGAAGTTCATTGGCAAAAGGAGCTAAGCCCAATGGTGTTAAAGCAGCTGATAATAAATTATAAATTGGGCCAAGTACCCAAAAAATAAAACCGATAAAAACAGCGACGAATGCCAGTAACAACACATCACGGAGTGCCCAACGTGTTGATTTTGACTTTGAAATAGTTTGCATAAGATTATGCCTCCAATAATTTTTTTGTAGTTATTATTTTATGTCTGGTATACAAATGCTTTAAAATTTCAATCTTTCTTTATATGATGTTTTCTAGGCAAATAAAAAACTCTTGGTTCATTTATGAGCCAAGAGTTTGCCTAAGTACAACATCAAAAAAGCAATTCTCCCTTCGCTGGTATTAACCAGATCAGGTTCAATGGGTGTTTCTCAGCCAATGGCACCCCAGATTGTTAAATATTAAACTACAAGTTAAATTTAACATAATTTTTTTGATTGTGCAACTATGTTAAAATAAGTATTAAAGATTAGTAAATAGTATCCAAAAAAGAAAGGTATGGTGTTTATGCGTCAAGTCGTTTTTTACGGTGCTATAAGTTTGGATGGCTTTTTATCTGATGAAAATGATGATTTACAGTGGTTACTTGATACCAACTTAAATGGTCAATCCACCTATGAATCATTTGAAAAACAGATTAGTACCTTTGTAATGGGGCGAAAAACATTTGAAGTGGCACAGCAACTGAGTGGTGAAGAAACGCTTTATGCAGGTAAAGAAAAAGTCGTTTTTTCGCGTGGTAATCATGCGAATCAAAAAGATACCACTTATGTTTCAGGAGACATTGTAGAGATTATTAAAGATTATCAAACAAAAGCGGGGGAAAATATTTGGATTATTGGCGGTGGTAGTATTCTAAAGCCGTTGCTTGAGGCTAATATGATTGACGAATTCTGGATACAGATCGTACCTGTTTTACTTGGGCGGGGGAAGCGATTGTTTGAACCTGGAAATTATCGATACCGTTTGCAGGCAGTTGCGACCACACAACTTGGTGAGATGACAGAAATTCACCTTAAAAGAGTTGATTAGAATGTTATTAAATTTGCGTACACGATGAATTTTTTAGGCCAACTCAGTACGCAAAATACCATACTTGACGGAATCATAATAAGTACCTTGCCAGTAGCGTACCTGTCGAATCGTTCCTTCATGTAAAAGTCCAATTTTTTCACTAGCACGCATCATGCCGGTATTACCAGACCAAGTTGTTAAGCCAATGTGTGGTAGTTCTGTATGTTGTGAAAATAGTTCTGCAATCCAAATTTTTACAGAGGCGGTGGCAATACCTTTACCCCAATCACTTTTTTGATAGATGACAATACCAATTTCTAACCAGCGTTGAAGAGGGCCATCAGCCCAATGTGCAGAAACTTCACCGACAATTCGCTGGTTATACCAAATTAAACGATGGTGTGCATGATCAATTAGTCCATCTGCGTGTTGTTGAAATTCAGGCCATGTTGGGATAGGGTCTTGAAAATAGGGGCCATTAAAGGCCATCCAAGTGCGATCCGCTAAATTACCATATTCAACGTCGTAAACGTATTGCACATCTGATTTTGAAAAAGGTTCAAGGTTAATAGTCATAGCGTCTCCTAATTATGCGCGCCAGCCGTAAAGCTGGAAAAAGTGAACATAAACATTCCTCCTGATAAAGGTTATTATACGCGTATATTATCAGAAAAAGGGAACAAAAAAAGCGATCACATTGATCGCTTAGTTATTGCCCCTGCTGGATTCGAACCAACGATAGTGGCACCAGAAGCCACCGCCTTACCGCTTGGCCAAGGGGCAATTACTCTAACTATTTTACAGAAGTTTAGTCATTTTTGCAAGTCTAAAAATGACCTTTGTTAAATATTCTTTTTTTGGATATACTAGATGAAACAGTAGGGGGAAAATTTATGCAATATGCAACTTATGAAAACACAGTTGAAAAACTAAACAGGCACCATATTACGCTTCATGAAATTGCCATAATTGGCTATGACAGCGAACAATCTTATCTACCAGGATTGACAATTGAACAAGTTGAGGAAGCTGTCATTAGTATCTTACATAAACGCGTCGTTCAGCATCAAATCTGGGTTGCTTTGGAATTAGATCGTTTGGCGGAAGCGCACTTGTTAGAATCACCATTACAGGATTTGGTTGAAAACGATGACACGTTATTTGGCGTGGACGAAACATTAGGGACAGCGATTGCAATGTCTTTTGATACAATTGGCGTTACCAACTATGGCTATATTGATAAAATAAAAGTCGGGTTAGTTGGTGAATTGGATCGTAAGGGAAAGACAACAGAAGCGGTGACCACATTTGCAGATGATATAGTTGGTGCTTTAGCTGCAGCCGCGGCTTCAAAGGTTGCTCATAAATATGCGTCTGGTACTAAGCATGCAGATAGTAACTTAGGTGAATAATAAGTGCTAATAGTTTGATGAAGATTAAATTTGCATAATCGGTCTATACCAATTATAATGAGGTTAAGAATAAATAGGAGGAATGGTAACCACTGTTTTGTTACTCACGATGAGTGGCACGTGATTGCTAATATTTATATCATGGCTAAATTATTAAAAAATATTGATCTTTACACAGGTTCAAAACATATGGCAGATGCGTATATACGCTTCACAGATGTGATTCATGATGTTGGCTACATGGTTGATTTTACGCCACAAGACGATGACGAATTGATTGCAGAAGCAACAGGAAAACTTGTTGTGCCTGGTTTTATTGATGTTCATAAACATGGTGGATATGGTCTGGATACCATGGATGGTGATGCTGAAAAGCTCAATGATATGGTCAACAAAATGGTTACTGAAGGGATTACATCGTTATTTCCAACAACAATGACGCAATCGCCTGAAAACATCGAACGGGCTTTGGTGACTATCAACGAAGTAGCTAAATTTAATCCGGTGATTCAGGGTATTCATTTGGAAGGGCCATTTATCAATAAAGTATTTATGGGTGCACAACCAGAAGAATATATTATTGATCCTAACACGGAATTGCTTAAAAAGTGGTATGCATTATCTGGTGAGCGCATTCGATTAGTGACTTATGCACCGGAAAATGGTGGGATACCAGACTTTGAAGAATTTATGCTAAAGCACCATATTATTCCCTCGATTGGTCATTCAAATGCCACGCGTGCACAATTACTACATTCACGAGCAACACATATAACGCATCTATACAATGCACAAAGACCACTACATCATCGCGAACCAGGAGTAACTGGACATGGTATGCTGGAAGAGTCAATAACGGGTGAGTTAATCGCTGATGGTTTTCATATTGTGCCTGACATGTTGGAAATTGCTTTTCGTCTAAAGGGTGCACATCAGCTAGAACTCGTAACAGATTCTATGCGTGCCGAAGGTTTAGGCAACGGCGTGTCAGAACTTGGTGGACAAAAAGTGGTGGTTCAGGATAAACAGGCACGTCTTGAAAACGGCCATTTAGCTGGTTCAGTTTTAGCGTATGATGATGCATTTCGTAATATACAACAGTTTACATCGGCTGACATTCATGATGCTGTGCAAATGACTTCAGTCAATCAGGCACGTGAGTTTGGATTAACGCAAAAAGGCGATTTATCCACTGGTAAAGATGCCGACTTTAATATTTTTAATAAGGAAGATATGCAATTACAGGCGACTTATTCATTTGGACGTCGCTTTGCACGGAAAAATTAATGACAAAACCTGCAATACCACGTTACATTCAAATTCATAATCAAATAAAAGAGCGCATTGAAGCCGGAGAGTGGCAATCTCAGAAGCGTTTACCTGCTGAACGTGAGTTGTCAGAAACTTTTAATGTGTCGCGTATGACGTTACGACAAGCTATTCAAACACTTGTTGATGAGGGCTTATTAGAACGAAAAATTGGTTCTGGGACTTATGTTGCGGAGAAAAAAGTATCTGAACGTGCATTAGGCATGACAAGTTTTACAGAACTAATGGCTAATACAGGGCGCATTTCAAAAACGCAGACAGTCAGTTATAAAATAACATCGCCATCTGCCTCTGAAATTACGCACTTGCAATTAGCAGATGATGATGATGTTTTGATTATGGAACGTTTACGGATGGGTGACAATGAACCTATCTTACTTGAGAGAACAACATTGCCGGCAAGACTAATTAGTGACTTTTCACGCCATGATTTAACAGAATCTTTGTATGTGACATTAGAAAAAGCAGGTATTCAACCAGGGCGTGCAGAACAGACAATTTCAGCTACGTTGGCGAATGAACGTTTGTCAGAACTTTTGCAAATTAGACGTGGGGATGCTATTTTGAATGTGCGCCAAGTATCATTTGACCAAAATGAACGGCCATTTGAATATGTGCGATCATATTATGTTGGTGAACGTTTTGAATTTACATTAGAACGGTAAACTCATATGCTATTGTGTTTGTATTGAAAAGGTGAATAATTAATTATTTAGCTTAAATAAATAACTCGAAAATCTAACATAATAGATTTTCGAGTTATTTTTATTTATAAAAGATGGGATTGGCTATTTATGACTGAGTTTCTTGGCCAAATAATCACCAATAAGTTGAACAACAAGGACAAAAATTAAAACGAGTAATGTTGCCACAAGTGTTGTATCTGTGGCAAAGCGATTGTAACCATAAGCAATTGCCATGTTACCTAGTCCACCAGCCCCTATAGCACCAGCCATGGCCGTCAACCCGATTAAGCTAATCAAAGTAACGGTTGACACGCGGGCAATCTCAGAACGGCCTTCACGTAAATAAACGCCAAAGACAATATCCCAAAATGAGGCACCTACCGACTGAGCAGCCTCAACAATACCACTGTCAACTTCAGCTAACGCAACTTGTATTTGACGCGCGTAAAACGGGAAGACACCAAGAGCTAGAGGAACCAAAGCTGCGGTTGTTCCAATTTGAGTGCCAACAATTAATTTCGTAAAAGGTGCGATGAACGCTAATAAAATGATGAAGGGTACTGCACGAAAAACTGACACAATTTTATCAAAGAACCAGAATAACAGTTTATTTGGTGCAATACCATTTGGGGCTGTAATAATTAAACCAATACCAAAGACTAAACCAAGAATGCCACCAAAAATGGCAGACCAAAAAGTCATATAAAATGTCTGAACAATAGAAGTCCACCAGCCTGTATCACCAGTCCAGCCTTGATAAACGACGTTTGGGAATGTATCTGAAAACCATTTTGTCATAATTATTTACCGCCTTTTAATATTTCAATTTCAACATGATGATCGGCTAAAGTTGATGTTGCTGCCTTAATTTGCTCATCTGTACCCGATAGAATAACAAGTAATGAACCAACGGGCGTATTTTGTAAAATTTCAACATTGCCATATAAAATATTAGCCGTGACTTGGAAATCACGAAATAAGCCAGCAATTAAAGGCTCATCTGTTGTAGCGCCGACATAAGACAAACGGATAAATAGTTCGTTATCATTAAGATTTTGTACCAAGGGTTGAGAAGAAATCGTTGCAATAGCTTTATCAATATTTGTTGCGGTTTCGATAAATTCTTTGGTTAGCTGTTGCGTTGGCTGAGCAAAGATATCTAGCAATGAGCCACGTTCAATAATTTCACCATCTTGCATGACAGCAACTTTATTGGCAATTTCTTTAACGGCTTGCATTTCATGTGTGATTAAAACAATTGTTAAGCCAAGTTCTTCATTGAGTTTTTTTAATAAACTTAGAATTTGGTTGGTTGTTTTAGGATCTAATGCAGAAGTTGCTTCGTCAGAAATTAAAATCTCAGGATCATTTGCTAGTGCACGCGCAATGGCAACACGTTGCTTTTGACCACCTGATAGTTGTGACGGAAATTGTTCAGCACGGTCTGTTAAATCAACTAATTTTAGTAGTTCTGTGACCTTGACCTTTTTTTGATCTGGAGTTAACTTACTATGTTGTAAAGCAAAAGCTACGTTTTCAGTTACCGTGCGTTCATTTAATAAATTAAAATGTTGAAAAATCATACCAATTTTACGACGACGATTACGTAGATCAGTTGTTTTAATGCGTATTTTTTTATTTGTTTCTTTATCGGCCTGAAAAAAAGTTTCATCATTAACCACAACAGAACCATTAGTCGGTTCTTGTAATAAGTTAATGACACGTACTAATGTTGACTTACCGGCACCGGAATAACCAACAATACCGTAAACATCGCCACGATTGATTGTGATGGAAACGTCTTTGACAGCTTCAATGGTACGCTTTTTTTGATAAAAAGTGACATCGATATGATTTAGTGAAATTATGGGGTTACTCATTTATTGACTCCTTCTTTAAACCAATAGATGTGATAGTTGACTATGGCTCATAACTTTTGATAAGCGCCTTTATCACATCAATGTGTTGGTTATAATCCGATAAGCGGATGTTTTCGTTAGGTGCATGATCTTTTGTATCGGCATAACCAACGCCAAAACTTGCAATGGGCGCTTGTAGCGCGTGGTGAATAATCGCCATAGGACCTGTACCAGGTGATGTGGGAATAACTACTGGTGAGACATGATAATAAGTAGCGGCGACAGTTATCACACGTAATATTTCGGGATCAGACATGTCACTACGATAGCCAGGTTGACCGAGTGTTTTGGTAATCACAATATCAGATAAACCAACCGTCTTTAAGTGATCAGCTATACGTTGTAAGGTTAAGTCTGGCGACATATTAGGCACTAAACGTGATTCTAGTTTAGCAGTAGCTTTGGCAGGTAACACTGTTTTAACACCATTACCATTATAACCTGATGTGATACCCTCAATGTTAATTGTTGGTTTAAAATATAATGTTTCTTTAAGATCGTTGCCATTGCGATCAGAATAGAGTGGTGCGGTTAAACCATGCTGTGCAATGAGTGATTCTCTGGTTAATGGTAATGCCTGCACAAGTGCTTTTTCGCGATCATTTGGTGCCACAACATCATCGTAAAAGTTTGGCACAGTAATGTTTCCAAGTGAATCGAATAAACTAGCAATGGCACGAGATAAACGCATTGGTGCAGAATCTACAACTGCAGCCAGAGATGAGTGCAAATCGTTGGCTGCAGTTGTGACAGACAAATCAAAAGTAACGATACCTTTGTTGCCACCAAATATTTCAATAATGTCATCTGCATTTTTACCACCTGACTCCCAAATAACGAGGTCGGCTTGTAACTGATCTTTGTGCTTAGCAAGATATTCTGTTAAATAACGTGAGGCAGTTTCTTCTGAGCCTTCGACAATAAAAGTGATATTTATAGGTAATTCTTGGTTATTTTCAGCTAAATATTCTGCTATAGCCGCTAACCTTGCAGTGAGATTACCCTTATCATCATTAACACCACGTCCATACAGTTTGCCATCATGCGCAGTCAAAGTCCAAGGGTTAGATTGCCATAAATTCAATGGTTCAGCTGGTTGAACATCATAATGATTATAAATAACGAGCGTTTTGGCATTGGAATTATGGCTTGAGAACTTAGCGACAACAAAAGGTGCAAAGTAAGTATCGTCATAAATCACTTGCGCGCCGAGTTTACGAAATTCATTTGCAATAATAGTTGCAGTTTCTGGCAAATTTGTCTCGAGTGCCGAGACACTAGGTATTGCAACAAGTTGTTCCAGGAGTGTCATATATTGTTGACGAATATTCATCGCATTTTCTCCTATAAAACGTTATGTACCTGCAAAGTAACTTGCAGATTGATCGTTCATGTTGTTATTTTTTATAATCCCAAACAGTAATTTGGGCGGTGCCATAAAACTTTTTAACAAGTGATTTAGTTTTGTCAGTTTGTAATGATTTGACAACATCCTTATAAACTTGCTTATCTTTGTCTTTTTTGTTAGCTGCAATAAAGTTAAAGTATTGTTGAGACTCTTTATTTAACTTCTCAATGTAAATGGCTGAGTCAACATCTAGTTTAGCTGATTTTGCAAAGTTGGTGTTGATAACAGATGCGCCAATAGTTGGGTCTTTGAGAGAAGATGCAGTTTGTGAACCATCAACTGGCGTTATCTTTAGATTTTTTGGATTTTCAGTAATATCTTTTGGTGTTGCTTTTGTTGTATCTTTAACTTTAATTAAGCCAGCTTCGGCCAAGAGATGTAGACCACGATTTTCGTTAGTCGGGTCATTAGCAATTGTGATTTTATTACCTGATTTGATATCTGAAACATTTTTATATTTGTCTGAATAAATTCGAAGTGGTGTCGTCCATGTATCGCCAATAGCGACAATATTTGTTTTATATTGGTCATTCCAATTAGCTAGATAGGGATAGTTTTGGAAGGCATTCAAATCAATATCACCAGCAGAAAGGGCTTTGTTTGGTTGAAGATAGTCAGTAAACTTTTTTGTTTTTAAGGTAATGCCATACTTATCTTTAGCAGTTTTACTAACAGATTTCCAAATTTCATCTTCATTTTTATCACCAGCCATAACACCAATGGTCACAGTTTTTTCAGAAGATTTACTACTTTGGTGACCAAAAGTTAGATAGGCGCCAGCAGCAATAACAACGACGGCGATACCGCCGATAATCCAATTTGTTTTTTTACTCATAATTAGTCTCCATTTTAATGTGTAGGTAGGGTACGATTATTTACTAAAATCGGTGTCCCAAGCAGCAAGTTCAACACCATCATAGGCCTTGTTTATAGCATCTTTAGTTGTTTGTGTATGATATGACTTAACAACATCTTTCAAAACTTGCTTATTTTTGTCAGAGTTTTTAGCCGCTATAATATTAACCCATTGATGAGAATTTTTATTAATTGGTTCAACAAATATTGCTTTTTTATAGTCTAAGCCAGCAGTATCTGCGTACGTGCCGTTAACGACTGCCCCCTGCACATCTGATAATGATCGTGCAGTTTGATCAGCAGCTAATTCTTTAATTTTTAATGCTTTTGGATTTTTGGTAATATCTTTAACCGTTGCTGTAGTTAAACCAGATTTCAAGTCAATCAGTCCAGCAGCCTTCAAAACATACAATGATCGACTTTCATTTGACGTGTCATTTGGCACGACAATAGTGTCGCCCGTTTTATATTCTGATACTTTCTTGTAGGTGTTTGAATATAAACGAATAGGTGAGATAACGGTATCGCCTATTGAAACAATCTTATCGCCAGTTGATTTGTTTGATGCGTCTAAGAAAGCATAGTGTTGGAAGGCATTAATGTCAATATCACCAGCAGCTAAGGCTTTATTTGGTTGATTATAGTCTGAGAACTGTTTGAATTTTAGGGTAATGCCATACTTATTTTTGGCTGTTTTAGATACTGAATCCCAGATGGCAGTATCTTGTTTTGAACCTGACATAATACCGACTGTGACGGTTTTGTTATCTGATTTTGTAGCAGATTTGTGGCCAAAGGTAGCATAGGCGATGCCACCAATGACGACGACAGCTACGCCACCAATAACCCAATTTTTTAGCTTACTCATAATTTTTCTCCCAAATATTTTTTGCAATGATACACTATGGATTTTAAAAATAAACAAGTCACATACAGTAGTGTGGCACAAAAAAAGCCGCTACTGTACACTTAAATACAGAAGCGGCTAAAAAAGCGCGTTACCATTCTGAGTTGTCAGCTAATATTACTAGAAGCTTGCTCACTAACCATCGGGCATCGGGAGATGATCCTAGCCGAATGGTGTGCCCAGTAACGTGGGCCAAACCGTTGTCAACTAAATGGTAAACCAATTCGTTAACACCAATCACAGGTCATTTTCACAATTGCACGCACGCTAATTTACATCAACCATTAGCTTTCTAAGGTTTGCTTAATTGTTACTTTTCTGTTCAACTTGTTTATTTCTAAAATCGTTAAACTCTATAATACTCATAAGCTTGAGATTTGTCAACTACTTTTTTGAATAATCAAAAAGTAAACCGAAAATAGTGATTAAAATAACACTCGAACCAAGTAATGTGAAGTGATTAAGATAAGTTGACATTAGCGCTGATACAAAGGCGCCAAATAAAAATGCTAGAATAATTAATGAAAATAAATTAGCATTGTGTAAATTTGTTCTATTTTTTGTATAAAAATAAGTGATTAGATTAGCACCGACATTACGTAAATTACCTGTTGACATGACACTAGTAAACGGTAAACCTTTCACTTTTGGAAAGGCATCTAGTTGCATAGCTAAGAAAAAAGATAATAAGGTAATGAATGTGGTACTAGATATCTGTGTCCGAATAAAGACAACGAGGCTAATACCAATTATTTCTATAATCAAACTATGCTGTTGTGTGGATAATCTTTTGGCTTTGACTATGTGTTTTAGAACATTGTTAAAGGCTGCCCCTAACAAGAAAAACAAAATTGGCATGAGAAAACTTGTAGAATAACTAAATTGGCCTCTGGCGAGTGAGATACCTGCTTGAATAATATTACCCGTCTGCAGGCTGGCAAAGCGTTCGCCGTGATACTGAAAAGTATAGGCATCAACGAAACCAGAATTGGTAGCCAGTAGTAAGGCAATTGGCAGACGTTCTTGAATCGGATGTGTGCTGATTTCAGACATGATAAAAAGTGTAAACAAAATCATCATTGATGATTTTGTTGTTCCTTTCAAATAAATTTTACTATCTTATTTTACGCTATTTTGATTAGTGGCGTAGCTTTTTTTGGGTAAGTGACATTTTTTAAAATAAAGCAATCGTTAGGCAGGTAATTTAATTGGTTTGAAAGATGGTTTTTGTTATAATATGAGCAATAGGGGGATAATATGAAGACATTTATTAAATTTATAATTGCCGCAGTACTGACAGTATTAATCGGCTTGGAAACCGTGCAAGCCGATTATCGCGTGACAAATTATGAACAAGATGTTCACATCGCAGAAAATGGTACGGCGACGATTGATAAGACTGTGACCTACAAGTTTGATGATGATATGAATGGCGTATATCTAAAAGAAAGTTTAAACAGGCCTATAAATGGTAATAAACCATACCAATGGGGTGGATTACAAACAATTACTGTTGCTCGTAATGGTGCAAAAGCGCAAGCAATTGCGCCGCGAGTTGGCAACGCAAATATTGGGTACGTGACGTCAAAAACAAACGCAAGTGTGCAAGAAAAGGTCTACTATCCAATTAAAGCAGACGACGATATAACGGTCAAATATACCTATCAGCTACAAAATATGATCATAAATTGGGACGATGTCTCTGAACTCAATTGGCGAATTATTTCAAATTGGGATCAAACATTAGAAAATGTCAAGATTACTGTGTTCCTGCCTAATCAACCGGCAAAAACACTCAAGGGTTGGGTACATGGCAGTTCGATTGGTCACCTGACTGTCAATAAAAATCGCGCACAATTACGTGTGACAACAGCGCGCGTTAAAGCAAATCAGATACTAGAATTACATACTTATTTTGATAAGTCGCAAACACCCTTGAATACAAATATTCAATCAGGTCAGCGCGCAAAAATTATATCACAAACAGAGGCAGAACGAACAATTAAGCATAATAAGGCACTGCAATTGATTGCTATTTTTGGCTTTATTGTGCTACCGCTTGTTTTCATAGCTACGGTTATAGTAACTATTTGGTACAAATTTCGAATTCGTCATCATTTATTACAAGCACAGCAAAAGAGTGGTATAAATATGAACACTGTTCACATTTATGACATACCAAATGACATAGGCCCAGCATTAATTAATGCCCGTATTAGACAACAAGCTGATGTATCTAAAGTTATAGTAGCTACTCTGATGGACTTGATTGCTCGTAAAAAAGTGACGATCACTTATCAAAATGTTAGTGATGTAGACAATGCCGTTTATCGTGTAGTCGATGAGAGTGGCTTACGTCAATTTGAAAGTTTGTTGATTGATATGATTTTTGGCAAAAAAAGAACGATTGTTTATCAACATGAATTTCAAGAACAAGAATCACGTGTGTCAAAACGCATTCATAAAGGTATTGATGCCTTTCAACGCGAAATTAGTGCTGCTGAAGCTAAAAACAGTATAATTGATTCAGTGATGACAAATAAAATAACGCGTATTAAAATTTTGATGATGGCGTTACTAAGCATTGTTAGTGGCAGTGCCATCATCGGGTTGCTGTTTATGGCTAACTATAGTGATATTTGGCAATTATGGTTAGTGGCGGGCAGTATGTTTATCATAGGACTTGTAGGATTGCTGATTATAGGGCAACAATCAACGACATTCTTCACTGTGCCCGATGGTGTCACTGAAAAATGGCAGTGGACAGGTTTTGCAGCGATGTTACACGATATTGCAAATCTTGATGACAAAACAGTACTTGATGTACAGTTATGGGACAAATTACTTGCTTATGCCGTTATTTTTGGTGAAGCAAATCAGGTAGCAAAAACACTCAAACTTTGGGCTGAAAATGAGAATGTGTCAGTAATTAATTTGCCAGTATATATGATATATAGTAGTTTTGGTGCCAATTGGTCAGTGAAGTTGGCGAATAACATTCAAACAAATGCTAGTTTTGAAAGCAATGTTTCTGGTAATGGCGGTAGTTTTTCTGGTGGCTATTCTGGCGGTGGCGGCGGTGGCGGTGGTGGCGCTTTTTGAGACTGATCAGCTATATGATCAGAATAGCGATCGTTCAAAACTTGCGTCGAACTGTGTGTTTTGGTACAATGGGCTTATAATAAATTCCTGAGGGAGTAACTGGCGGATTTTCCGCGATAATACCGTCAAAGCGAGCAACTTTTTGTTGCTTATATCGAACAATTAGTTCCGGTACTATCTTAAATGGTGAGACTCATGTAAATGGCTGGCACAAATTTGTTCAGCTACATTTGCAAGAGTTTTTTTATTTGAAGTAACCCACAGAGTATAGGGCGCAGTGTGCGTAGGAGGAAGTTATGGCAGAACAGCCATTATATAATCAAGAGGTCACGAAAGTACTGTCTGATTTACGAACAGATGAAAAAAGGGGTTTGACACAGGCCGAGGCCACCAAACGCTTTCTTGCTGATGGTCCTAATCAACTGAAAGAAGCCGTTTCAACCACACTTTTCCAAAAATTCATTAATCAATTTAAAGATTTTATGATTGCAATTTTATTAGTAGCAGCTGTTGTAGCGGCATTTACTGGTGAATTAGTGGATGCCATCTTTATTTTAGCGATTGTGATTATCAATGCTGTTTTTGGTGTCTTTCAAGAAGCAAAGGCAGAAGATGCGATTAATGCCTTAAAAGAAATGTCCACGCCTAATGCTAATGTGATTCGTGATGGCAAAGAAATGTCTGTCAAATCAACAGAATTAGTAACAGGGGATGTGGTCCGTTTAGAAGCTGGTGACATTGTACCTGCTGATATTCGTATTATCGAATCTGCCTCATTACAAATAGAAGAAGCGTCATTAACAGGCGAATCTGTCCCAGTTGACAAAGTGGCGACGACTTTATCAGATACTGATTTGCCATTGGGAGATCGTACAAATCTTGGCTTTATGAATACAAATGTCACTTATGGCCGTGGTATTGGAGTTGTTGTTGGCGTAGGTATGGCAACGGAAATGGGTCATATTGCAGGCATGTTGGAATCTGCAGATGAAACTAAGACACCATTACAAGAAAACCTGATTAAATTAGGTCGTATATTGACTTACTTGATTTTGGTCATTGCTGCCATTACCTTCGTTGTTGGCTTAGCACGTGGTCGAGAGACAATTATTGATATGCTGTTGACATCGATTTCATTAGCTGTGGCAGCTATTCCTGAAGGATTACCTGCTATTGTGACAATTACATTAGCACTTGGCACAACTCGTATGGCAGCACGTAATGCTTTGATACGTAAACTACCTGCTGTTGAAACATTAGGTTCCACTGATATTATTGGTTCTGACAAAACAGGGACATTAACCCAGAACAAAATGACAGTTGAAAAGATTGTTGTTAATGCCGAGATATCCGATGCGGCTACAACTGAACCTCTAACAGGTACATTTGGCCGTTTGGCAGATATTTTAGCTTTAAATAATGATACGAAACGTACGGAAAATGGTTATATTGGTGATCCTACAGAAACAGCTTTAATCGCCTTCAATGAAAACCATCGTCGTGACATTGATACATTATTTAGTGAAATGCCACGTTTGGCAGAGATACCGTTTGATTCAGAGCGTAAGTTAATGTCCACAGTTCACCCGGCGCCAAATGGTTATATTATAACTGTTAAAGGTGCACCAGATGAACTATTGAAGCGGGCCACAAAGATTGAAATGGCTGGCAATATTGTGCCCCTTTCAGATGATATTCGCGCTAAATTATTATCAATTAATTCAGAATTAGCAACCCAAGCTTTACGAGTATTAGGATTTGCTTACAAATTGTCTGATGCATTACCAGAAGAGATGACATCAGAAACAGTCGAAAATGACTTAGTCTTTACTGGATTTACTGGTTTGATTGATCCAGAACGTCCAGAAGTTGCACAAGCTGTGGCTGAGGCTAAAAAAGCAGGCATTCGCTCAATGATGATCACAGGTGATCATCGTGATACGGCTGCCGCCATTGCGATTCGTCTTGGTATATTGGATGAAAAAGATAAAGAAACGGCTGTCATTTCCGGTTCTGACTTAGACAATATGACAGAAGACGAGTTCGCGGCAAATGTTCATAAGTATAGTGTCTATGCACGTGTTGCACCAGAGCATAAGGTTAAAATTGTCAGTGCTTGGCAAAAGAAGGGCAAAGTTGTAGCCATGACTGGTGATGGTGTCAATGATGCACCCGCACTGAAAACAGCAGACATTGGTATTGCCATGGGTATCACAGGTACAGAAGTATCAAAGGGTGCTTCAGACATGGTTTTGGCTGATGATAACTTTGCAACAATTGTCCATGCTGTTGAAGAAGGACGAAAAGTTTTTGCTAACATACAAAAGGCACTACAGTATCTGTTAGCATCAAATTTGGCTGAAGTCATTTCAATCTTTGTGATGACGCTGTTGGGTTGGAATATTTTAGCACCAATCATGATATTATGGATTAATTTAGTTACAGACACCTTGCCTGCTATTGCTTTAGGCGTTGAGCCGGCACAAAAAGATGTGATGACACAAAAACCACGAGGACGCAGCGCAAGCTTCCTGTCAGGTGGTGTTGGGGCAGCAATTGTCTGGCAAGGTATCCTACAAGCAGTGATTGTATTATCAGTTTACGGTTTTGCATTAGCCTACCCAGTGCATCTAGCTGACGCAGAAGCACATCGCGATGCATTGACAATGTCATTTATGACATTAGGTTTAATGCAGATGTTTAATGCTATTAACGTCAAATCAGTTTATGGTTCAATGCTTGGAAAACAGGCATTCCAAAACAAACTATTTAATTGGGCATTACTTGGGTCACTGGTTGTTATGGCGGCAGTCGTGGTTATTCCAGCACTAAATCCAGTATTCCATGTTTCTCATTTAGATAGTTATCAATGGGCAATCGTGCTATTTGCGGGAATAAGTATTATAATTATTGTCGAGATAGTAAAACTCATACAACGAAAAATTTTTAATAAGGGATAATTAGGACATTGGCAAAATTCAATCCAAAACAAGCACAAATATACATTCAGACGTTACAAAACGTGCTAACGAATACTGAAGAAACGGCAACGCATGTGACACCATTCTTTACAAAGTTAGACGATGCGAAACAAGCTGATAGAATTGCAGAAATACCAACGGCAGAGTTCGCTGAAATTAAGGCGGAGTTTGAAGATACGGTAGAAAATTATAAACATAATGCAACACAGCTTACTACTGCATCAGCACCTATTCGTTTACTTGGCGTGCACAAATCATTAACATCAGCCTACGTGAAATATGCTGAGGCCACACAATTAATGGCTGATGCTGTGATCGTTGCTGATCAAACAATTGATGCACAAAAATACGAAAAATCAGAACAAGATCAATCAGTATATCTTGAAAAAATTCATACAGCAGTCGCTAAAATTATGAACTCAGGTATGTAAATTTGAGTGCATTTTGAAAATGAGTTATGTTGTATTAAGAATAACGATAAAAACGTCAACAGACTTTAAGTTTGTTGACGTTTTTTATGTGATTGCTATTATTTTGCTTGATCGGGATCAACACCGTAAATTTCAATATGAAATCCAGTAATGTTTAATCCACTGACTTGACGGGCAGCTTCAAAAAGTGGCGCGACATCGAAATTATCTGCGTCGATAATTTCGTTTGTGTTGCTGTTGATAATATGATAATGTGGCTCACCATAGTAATCATAATGTCGTTTATCATCTTTAAGTGTATCAATCACAATAATAATGCCAACATCGACTAATTTATCAAGTGTGTTATATATGGTTGCTAGACTAATGTCACTAAGATCATCATGAATCATCTCTGCTGTTGGATGTGTTTCATGTGTCATTAGGTATTCTAAAATTGACAATCGTTGAAAAGTTGATTTTAAACCGTGAGCCTGTAGTATGTCACGTAGCGTTTTGTCTGCCATAATATAACCTCCTATATTATAAAATATTATACCACGTAATATAGAATGTTTCTAATTAACTTGATTTTTTCTCTAAAATTTGGTATAACTAAATTAGAATAATTCTAAAAGAGGGAAATGATGGATAAACAAAGTTTAATGCAACGTAACAATTTAATTAGAGCTGCAGTTATGGGTGCAAACGATGGTATTTTATCAGTGTCTGGTATTGTTTTAGGTGTAGCTGGGGCTACAAGCCATACTGATACGATTTTACTAGCAGGATTTGCGGGGATGCTAGCAGGCACGGTATCGATGGCAATGGGTGAGTATGTGTCAGTCAGCTCACAGCATGATGCACAAGAGAAGGTAAGACGGGTTCAAACTGACGCGCTTGCAACAGATTATAATGGCGAATTTTCTTATGTAACCAAAAAATATGTGGCTGATGGTATTTCACCACATTTAGCGCAACAGGCTACTGAAGAAATGATGACAAAAGATGCTTTAACAACCACGGTACGTGAACGTTATGGATTTTCACTAGATCATGAATTAAGTGCAGGTGGTGCAGCGTTAGCGTCGTTAATTAGCTTTCCAATTGGTTCTATTTTGCCAATGGTAGCCATTTCATTAACACCAAAGAATATGCGTGAAGTAGCAACTTTTATTGCAGTCATTATTGCATTAGCCATAACAGGATATGCAGCAGCATCTCTAAATGGTGCGAATAAAAAACGTGTGGCATTAAGAAACGTTGTCGCTGGTGTATTTACAATGATTGTTACTTATGCAATTGGGTCATTATTTAGATGAGAGGAGGGTGCTTATAGTTAATTGAAAAATTATAAGCACAGTTAAAACATGGATATAAAGCTTAAAAAAGAACATGTCAAAAAAGAACAAGCGACAATGGATGAACGGTTGAATGCTATTCGTGCAGGCGTTTTAGGTTCAAATGATGGCATTTTAACGGTTGTTGGTGTTCTATTTTCAGTTGCGGCTGCAACGACAAATAATTTTGCTATTTTCATTGCAGGTTTAGCTGATTTAATGGCCTGTGCCTTATCAATGGCTTCTGGTGAATATGCTTCGGTGAGTTCACAGTCAGACAGCGAAAAGGTTGTCGTTGAACAAGAGCGTGAACTATTAAAAACAGATTTTGCTGGACAACATCAGTCAGTTGAAAATTTTTATGTTGACCGTGGGGTAACACGTACAACGGCGCAATCCATTGCAGATGAATTATTGAGTAAAAAGCCACTGGAAACAATGTTGAGTACTAAATACGACATTACTTTAGGTCATTATATGAATCCTTGGTCTGCAGCTTGGGCATCATTATTTAGTGCAGCAATTGGTGGTGTGTTTCCATTAGCAGCATTGATTTTGTCACCTGTACGGTATCAATTTATTGCAACAATAGCAGCTACGGTAGTTGCTGTTGGTTTAACCGGTTTGTTGAGTGCCAAATTGTCTAATGGTTTGGTTAAGCGTGCAATGATTCGTAATATTATTATTGGTTTGCTTACGATTGCAATACATTATGGCATTGGAAAACTATTCTAAAATAATTTTGTAATACGCGCATCGTAAAAATTTGGCATAATAGAGTTATGTTAAATCAATTGAAACAAGTTTGGCAAAAATTGGATAAAAAGTTAAAATTATCAACTTTAGGAACGTTGTTTTTACGTGCGCAAGTTGGTTATGTTGGCCCAACTTTTGCCTATTTTGCGTTATTAACTGTTTTTCCTATGCTGATAGCCACTGCAATCATTATCTCAATGACGAATGTCAGTCAAACAAATATCATATCATTGATACAAAATATGTTACCAAGAGATATTGAAAAAATTGTCTTACCAATTTTACAGTCAGTGCTATCTTCTAAGAGCACCTCGTTACTCTCTTTTTCTGTACTATTTACTTTGTGGACAGTGTCAAGAGTGATTGCAGTTTTTCGAATATCATTTAATCGTATTGCTGATGTCGAAGATCGTATTAGTAATTTGTTGTCTCGATTCTGGTCGTTTGTTTGGTTGTTAATTACTATTGCTGCCTTTGGTGTGTTAATGATTGGTAGTAATATATTGACAATTGTCTTACAACAAATACCGAATAACCAATGGACGTCTTTTTTACAGCATCAAACAAGATGGCTGATTTGGCTTGGTATGTGGTTAGCGTTGATCATGATGAATTATTTATTACCAACAAAAGAAGGACGTGCGCCACTGAGATTTGTTGCTATTGGCAGTTTTATAGAAGTTGTTGCGCTAAACGTTTTGAATATTGGTTTTACATGGTACACTAATTTGGCTGTCAAACAGTATGATTTCTATCAATCAATGAGTGCTATTATTGTGCTACTCATTTGGTTAAATTTAATTGCAACCATCTTAGTGATTGGTTATGTTTTAATTCAATGGTTGACCGTGCTAAAGCAAGTCAGTGTCAGCAAGATTTAGAAAGTTTTAAGGTATAAATAATGTTTAAAGATAGTGATTTTGAGATATTTGATGTGGCATCGTTAACTGATAGAATGACACTTATTAGGACTATTATTGATCCAAAATTTGAACAGTCAGCTGAAATAATTTTACCAATATTAAATACAAATGGGCAACAATGGTATGCACATATTGCCAAACATTTGCGTCGCACAACGAATGCACCGGACAACACATGGGTAGCTTTTGCACCAAATAAACGTGGGTATAAAATGATGCCACACCTTGAACTTGGTATTTGGGCGGATCATGTCTATCTTTATCTTGCAGTAGAGGAGAACATGAAGCCAAAGGAGACAGCAACGATTGTTTCTAAAATGATGTCTACTAGAGAAATGATTGCAAAATTAGCTAATAATTTTGTGTTAAGTACAGACCATATGGTCAATCATTCAACTGCATTGACTTTGACAACGTATGATGCCGCTGTGCAGCGTTTTGCTAATATAAAGCATAGTGAGGTATTAGTCGGTATTAAGTTGTTACGCGGCGACAAACAGTTTAAAGACGACACAGACTTATCTCAAATAACAGAGGCCATATCATTATTGTTACCGCTGTATAATAAGCTAAAATAAAAGTTCGCTACATTGTGTAGCGAACTTTTTTAATGATAGATTAATAGCATTGACAATGCCATTAAAAGCACATAACCCATATGCTGCCAATTGCCAATTTTTGCTTTGACAAATTGTAAAATGAAAGCAATTAAGCTGAAAATAATA
Organism: Leuconostoc inhae; assembly: GCF_019656015.1. Taxonomy (GTDB): domain Bacteria; phylum Bacillota; class Bacilli; order Lactobacillales; family Lactobacillaceae; genus Leuconostoc; species Leuconostoc inhae_A. The sequence goes on from NZ_BPKW01000009.1 coordinate 42,051, forward strand.
ATAAATACTGTGCTGATGCCAACGTTATGGCTCAGTATTGCAACCCAGAACAGGCCTAATGTTAAAATACTTAATTTACGACCATCGGGGTTTGGCATTAAAATCGGGGTGAAGTAGAAGCCAAATCCAAACAACATTGGCAAAAGTTGCCATATAAAACGGTGAGTTAAAAAATTATTTGTGATATAGAAAATGCTAATCGGAATCGCAAAAGTTGCTAAAATACTTAACAATAGTAATCCTAGAAAATTTTGTAGACCTAACCAAGTTTGTTGTATGGCAATAAAGAAAATACTAAGCAAGAGGAGTAAGGTAAATATTTCATGCCGTGTTTGAATCAGCGAGCTAAATGTAAACAGGATACTCAATACTAAGAATAAATAGCTTGAAATACTACGAAAATTTTGGGTCATCATCAGTGCCATCGCAATCGCAATTGTAACGGTATAACCAAATAACGGGATCAGTTGCCAAGTAATGCCAGCACCTGATAATGCTTTTGTATGTAGTAACGGTTGACGCCACCAAATAATATTTAAACTGATAACAATAACGGCTAATGGTATCCAGCGGCGCCAATCAAAAAAACCAGCTGGGGTGAAATTTTCGTAGTGCCGTTTTTCTTGCGGGTTAGTTGTGATACGTCGGGGAATTGGTCGACCATCAGGTAGAAGATGTGATTGTTGTTGGTTAGTATGACTGTCCATAATTAATATTGTACCCTAAATTTACGTTATTGCGTACTGTTTTTATTAAGATAAGATCATTGATTATAGCTTTTAAACTGTTTGTTTTGTAGGAGATGCTGGTTGACTAAAAAAATAATGAGTCCATAATTTGATTTGCATTTTGTCTATACGTCTGCTATTCTAGAGATACAATTTAAAACAGCTATCAAGAGTAGGCGAGTGATACAGCACGATAACCCTACACCAACCGGTCAAATATGAAACCATATTTCAGCACGGTGGTCCATCTGTACAGATAGTCGTCACGTTAGCGCGTACCGACTAATCGTTGGTGCGCGCTTTTTCATTTGCGACCAGTAGCTTTTTATTTTGAAATTTTAAGGAGGTCATGTTTCACATGACAAAGTATTTCACATCAGAATCAGTTTCCGCAGGACATCCTGACAAAATAGCCGATCAAATAGCCGATGCTATTTTGGATGCAGTGCTTGAGCAAGACCCACATGCACGCTCAGCCGTCGAAGTAACAACGTCAACTGGTGATGTATCTATTTTTGGTGAATTATCAACATCAGCATATGTTAACGTACGACAAATTGCAACGGATACAATTCGCGAGATTGGTTATAATAAAGCTGAACTCGGTTTCACAGCTAATTCTGTTAACGTTTCAAATAAAATTGTTGAACAATCAGACGACATTTCGCAAGCAGTTGACAACGCTGATGATGATCCTGAACAATTGGGTGCTGGTGATCAAGGTATGGTTTTTGGTTATGCAACAAATGAAACTGATAGCTATATTCCATTAACATTAGCTTTGTCACACCGTTTGATGCGAAAAATTCGCGATGTACGTGAGGCAGGCACAGTGTCTTATCTACGTCCGGATGCTAAAGCTGAAGTGAGTGTTGAATTGGATGATAATGATAAGGTTATACGTATTGCTGCAGTTGTTTTGTCAACACAACATGATGAAGAGGTAACGCTTGATCAATTACGAGCAGATGTTCGTCGATTGGTTATTGATGCCGTTTTGCCACAAGATTTAGTTGATGACAATACAATCTATTATATTAATCCTTCTGGGCGTTTTGTACTTGGCGGACCACAGGCTGATTCTGGTTTAACTGGCAGAAAAATAATTGTTGACACATATGGTGGTGCTGCGCATCATGGTGGTGGCGCATTTTCAGGTAAAGATGCAACCAAGGTTGACCGTTCAGCTGCATATTTTGCACGATATGTCGCTAAAAATCTAGTTGCAGCTGGTGTGGCTGATAAATTAGAATTACAAGTTGCGTACGCTATTGGTGTCGCACAACCAGTGTCATTAAATATCGACACTTTTGGTACGTCAAAAATTTCTGAATCAAAAATTCGCGATATTACATCACAATTATTTGATTTCCGACCATTAGCAATTATCAACCATTTAAACTTACGTCGACCAATATATAAGCAAACAGCTGCGTTTGGTCATTTTGGTCGAACAGATATCGATTTGCCTTGGGAAGCATTAGACAAAATTGATGAAATTAAGGCGCTATTGTAATTTTTAAAATAGCGTGTATGTTAAAATAAGATATGGTAAAAAAGCAATCAACAATACAACTTTTAATGTTTGGTATGGCAATAGGTGAAAGTATGACGCAACTGTCTAGCAGCCAGCAGGATGAGTTATTACAAGCACCGGTTCAATTTACTAATGAGTTAAGCTGGGGATCACAAACGAGCCTTTCTTTAACAACAATTGCCAGTTTGTCACGTGGCTATCAGTTAACTGATGTCATGAATCATTTTCAAAATTGGTATAAGAGGCGTCAGTTTGTACCGGAAAATACAGTACAACATGTTGACGCAGTCACGAAACAGGCAATGGACAACTACACTAAAAACAGAGATACACTAGCCTCTGGCGTTCTTGAAGATATAGCAGATAGTGAAAATATATTGGTTCGAATGTTACCAGTGGCACTGTATTTACATCACGAATATGGTGTATCATTTATTAATGATGAAACAGCCATGTTGACATTGCATCGCATTGCTGGCTTGACCCATAATGATGAAGGATCATTGGTCAGTGTGGGCATGCTTAGTCTCATTATTAGTCAAATACTAGACGGGCAAAATCTACGTGATGCTGTAGAAAATGGTTTGGCCTTTGGTTTTGAATATTATTCGCGGCATAAGGTATTTGAATCAGAATTAGTGGCATTTGAAGAATTAAACTTACCTGATTTTGCTAATATTCCAGTTAATCACATTAAATTAGACGGTCGCAGTGCAAGTACTTTGGAAGCAATTATTTGGTCATTACTTAATAGTGATAGTTACATGCAAGCCATGGAAAATGCTTTTTTACATGGTCATGCCAATAGTGTTATTCCAACAGCAGTGAGTGCTATTGCAGCCGTTTTTTATGATGATGAGTTAGTTTTACAGGCTAGTCAGCATTTAATTTCGCGAAAGTTGATTGTGAGTGTTACGCATCAAGCAGAAAGATTAGGACGTTTTAATTGAAAAAGGGTTTAGCCATCAGCTATTGCATGATGACTAAACCTTTTTTATTGTTATAACCAAAATGGATAAGTTTGATAATCAATGTTAAACGAAAATGTGCCATTCCCTAATTCTTCGCCATCTATTTGACCAGGTTGGATGTCACGAACGTGAATTTTGGCACCGCGAGCCAAGGGTATTTTATGGACAGATTTGAATTGTAAATGACCACCATCTTTTTTTAGGGCGGCAAACATTAATAAAAACTGAATGAATGACATTTTTTCAGCAACCACCATATCAAGTTCATTTTGATGAACATCTGCACCTGGTAAAATAGCAATACCACCACCAAAGTAGGCTTGATTTGTTAATGTTACAAGAAATGCGTGAGGTATTTGAATATAATCTTCACCATTCATCATTGTCATTTGAAAATCATGCTGTTTGAAAAAAACGTTTAAGACAGACAGCAGATAACTGAGTGAACCAAGTCCTAATTTGTTTAAACGATGTTTTAAAGTTGTTTGATTTGTCTGCGCAACAACTGCAGCATCAAATCCGATGCCAATACTGTTAATAAAGTATTTAGTTGTGCGATGTGGTGCATCACCATCAATTTTGCCGATGGTAAGCATTTGAGAGTGAGTGACGTTTTTAAGGTGATTAGACGCTTGTTCAGCTGTTCCAAGATTCACACCACGAGCAAAGTCATTACCTGAACCTGTTGGTATATAGGCAATAGGTAGCTTAGCATCACGCTTAAATTGCAGTAACCCATTTAGTACGTCGTTTAACGTGCCATCACCACCGATAACGAGAACAACTGCTTTTGGATCATCAATGGTTTTGGCTAGTTTTTTGGCTAAATATATCGCATGTCCAGCATAATTGGTATCATGCCATGCTACAATATTTAACGTGCTTTTGATGTTGGTGACAATATTTGAGTGAACGCCATTACCAGCGGTAGGGTTGTTAATGACAAAATAATTAGGCATGGTTTGTGGTTTCTTTCAAAAAACAAATTAGTTTCATTGTATCAAAAAAAGCCCCTAAGGGCTATGAACAATATGATATTAACCTAAGAAGTGTCTGAGTTGTGCCATGCGATTAATTAAAGCTGTGGTAGCAACTGGTGAGCCATCTTTGATTTGAACGACTTGCAACGCAATTTCTGCGTGTTGTTGTTGTTCACGATTATGAGGCCCAATTTCAAGATTAAAAATGGCTTTGAGTGTCATAATGTCTTGCTCTACCTCTGCCCAAGCGGGGCTTTGAGTTTTAAGGATTTCCAAAGCATCTAAATTAATATAACCTGATAGTTCACGGAAATCTTTTTTCATGCTGGGATAATTTCGGACGAACACTGACAAATGATCAGCATTTAAATTGGCTAATGCGCGACCGAAACCAATAAATTCAGGCGGTACACCGATTGAATAAAATGACCCTGTAAAGTTAATAGCGCGTGGAAGTTCGATGCCATCAACTGATCGTGAATAACCAAGAACACCGACGTGCTGGCGGCGGTCACGTCGCTTAGGAAATGCCTTGAAGATGGGCTGCATGTCTGGAATTAATTGATCCAGTGTGTTCGCATAAAACTTAGCAGACTCTTCAGCTACTTCTGCCAGAATTTTTTGATCATCAGCAGAAATTTTTAATGGCTCGGCATTTGGCAGCTTTTCTTTTAACTCTGTGATAGCTTGTTGTACATCTTCTAACGGGAAATCATAACGGAAAGCGGACTGTACAGTCGCAGTGCGTACACCAGGAAATTCTGTGACGTAACGGTCAATGCGATGTGGTGATAAACCACCACGAAAAATAGCTGAGCCCGTACCAGAGATAGGATAAATATCGATATTTTCCTCTTTTGCAAATTCATGTAATCTTGCAATAGCCAGTTTATTACCTGTGATTGAACTCATAAATCCGGCGGTTAAGGCAGAGTCAGATCCTGCTAGGAATACACGCAGGTATTTTGGTCGAAAACCAAAGTGTTCCTCATGCAACTTGAGATATTCTTTTAAAATTTCAGGTGCATGTAACTGGGTATTAAAATCCTCAAACAGAGGAATCATTTCAATATAGGGTGTGTTTTTATCATTTTTTGTAAATTCAATTGATTTAAAGTTAGCTAACTTTTCAAACAAGATTTGCATTTCAAGCAATTGATCTGCACGTTGTGCCATTGGTAATATTGCTTCAAACAAAGGCCGTTGATCAAAACCAAGGTCATGGGAAAAATCCTCTGAACTTAAAATAGCGGTCATTGCTTGCATTAAGCTGTAGCCTTTTTCTTCCCAAATGTTTGGGAAGCGGAAAGTTAGAAATTTATCGCGACCAATTTGATTTGTTTTGAAGTAATCATATTCGGTACTAAATAGGCGATCGATGACGGCTGCATCGGCATGTTTACCTTCCCAGTCCCACATATACTCATCAACGTTTAATTCGCTAAAATTTTCGAAAGCTTCGTTCATTTCGCTATAAGCGCTGATAAATGGTTGCTGTGAGGCATCCCAAAATGGTGCATGTGCATTATCAGGATGTTGCGTACCCATAATAGTGGGAATTTTTCGTTGTGTCATGACGGCTCCTTTGTTTTGTACTTATACCATTTTAGCATACTGATAGGTGTTTAAAAATTTTGATTTTGATTTTTATATAGTAAAATACGAAAAAATAGAAAGAATGTTCGGAAATCAGAAGATAACTTGCTTTACAGTTAGAAAATCAGGTGTCGCATTGAATAAAATATATACAAAAAAAGCCAAGCAAAAATGAAGCGTGCTTGGCATCTTATTTAAATCATAATTAGCATCGGTAAGACCATAGGTTTACGAGCAGTTTCTTTGTATAGAAATCTAGAAAGATCATCAATAACAGCTTGACGAATATCTGCTTCGCTGACATTGGGATTATTCATCACACGACGCATTGTTCCGAAAATAATACGACGGCCTTCATTAATTAAATCACCAGACTCACGCATGTAAACGAATCCGCGAGATAAAATATCTGGGCCAGACAAAATTTCTTTTTCTTTTAAATCAATTGTTGCAGTAACGACAACTAAGCCATCCTGAGACAATTTTTGACGATCATGTAATACAACTGAGCCGATATCTCCGATACCAGAGCCATCAATGTAGGTGTCGTCGCCAGGAAAATGACCAGCGACACGAGCATTTTCACCATCTAAAGCTAAAACATCACCATTCTCTAAAATGAAAGTGTGATCTTTAGGGACATCTAGTTCTTGCGCTAGTGAAGCATGAACCTTAAGCATACGATACTCACCATGGACTGGCATGAAGAATTTTGGCTTCATTAAGGCAATCATGAGTTTTTCTTCTTCTTGACCACCGTGACCAGATGTGTGGATGTTGTTGACTTTACCATAAATAACATTGGCGCCGCCTTCTTCTAACTTATTGATTACCTGATTGACAGAAGCTGTGTTACCAGGGATAGGTGAAGAAGAGAAAATAACATTATCTTTAGGTTTTAGGCGAATTTGCTTATGAGTACCTTCAGCGATTCGTGCTAAAGCTGCCATTGGTTCACCTTGAGAGCCAGTTGATAAAATTAATAACTCATCATCTGGAATATGTTTAATTTCAGACTGCTCAACAAGCATATTGTCTGGAATATTTAAGTAACCTAGGGCGCGTCCATTAGTTACAGCCGATTCCATTGAACGACCAAACACAGCAATTTTACGACCATGGGCGATAGCAGCATCTGTTGCCATGCGAACACGATTCATATTAGAAGCGAACGTTGCAAAAATGATACGTCCGTGTTCGATTTTATCAAAAATGCGGTTAACGGATTTGGCGACCCAAGCTTCTGATTTTGTCCATTCAGGACGTTCAGCGTTAGTTGAATCACTCATCATGAGTAAGACACCATTTTCGCCAATACGAGCCATTGACCAGAGGTTTGGTGGCTGCTTAGTTGTGGGTGTCAGATCAAACTTAAAGTCACCAGTTTCAACAATTGTACCAACGGGCGTGTGAACAGCGACACCAAATACATCAGGTATTGAGTGTGTTGTTCGGAAAAATTCAACGCTTAATTTGTCAAACTCTAGTACTGAGCCATCTGTAATTTCGTGTAATTCAACACGATTTAACATTTGTTTTTCTTCAAGTTTATTCTTGATTAAAGCCATGGCTAAGGGGCCAGCATAGACTGGCACGTTAACTGATTGTAAAAAATAGGAGATGGCACCGATATGGTCTTCGTGTCCGTGCGTAATAACCAATGCCTTGACGCGATCGATGTTGTCAACTAAATAAGTATAGTCAGGAATAACATAATCGATGCCGAGTAAATCGTCTTCCGGGAACTTAATACCCGCGTCGACGACAATGATTTCATTTTGATACTCAATACCGTATGTATTCTTACCGATCTCGCCTAATCCACCTAGCGCATATACTGCGACTTCATTAGGTTTAATATCTACAGAATATGTCATAATTAGAACGTTGTAATTTCGAAGTTAGGGTTGGCTTTTTCATAAGTCAATGCCTTATCTGTTAATTCTTCGATAGCTTCCACATTATAAGTTGTGTTTTCTTCAATAATTTCCCGTGCTTGTGGCAAGCTGTCTGCCGTCAAGTAGAGTGAAACTGTTGTTTCACGCTTGGGATTGCGTTCCGGATGTTCTTGGTAATAAACTTTGTAAATCATAATGCCTCCAAAATATAGTAGTTTAATTTAATTTTTCACGAACGAAAACCTATATAATAGTGTACCACATAGCGTATAGAAACGGGGGAATTGTCAAAATTATTGCTTGATTATTGTGTATAATATTGTTAGATTTATAGAAAGGAATAATCAAATGACAGTTCAATCAATTGCCGTGTTCATGGGCGCACAATTTGGAAATGATCCAAAATATACTGAAATAGCAGAGAAACTTGGCCAAATAATTGCCGAAAAAAAACTGAAATTAGTTTATGGCGGTGGTAGAGATGGCTTAATGGGGGCGACAGCACTGAGTACAATGGCTCACGGTGGGGAAGTTATTGGTATAACCCCCGATAATCTGGCTGAAGATGCTGTTTCGCCAGAGCAAGTGACGCGATTAATTGAGGTTGATAATATGTCAGAGCGTAAAGATCTCATGATGCGCTATGCTGATGCTTTCATTGTGCTTCCTGGCGGTTTTGGTACTTTAGAAGAACTGGCACAAGTCCTTAGTTGGGCAAAGATAGGATTACATGACAAACCACTGATTCTATTAAATATCAATGGTTTTTATGATAATTTGTGGGATTGGTTAAAAGAGACTGTGACCAACGGTTTTGTAGCTGAACATGAATTGCAACACGTACAGCTGTTTGATAATATTGACGATACGTTCACTTATATTAATCAGTTTGACATAGCAAGTCATGAGACAAATGGTCATTAATCGTGTGTATGATTAGGAGGAAAAATGACAAATTCTGATTTGATGACTGAGTTTATTCATGTCTATATGTCATCATTAAAACATTTGGAGAAGTTGATTTCACAACCGACAAGTCAGTTTGGCCTATCATTTGAACAGTGGTTAATCATGACTGCAGTGGTGAAAAATAATCAAAATGAGCCACTAACGTTGACAAAAATTGCCGCTGAACGTGGTGTGACAAAGGGCGCAATTGCTCGCCAACTTAAACCACTATTTGAACAAGGCTATTTGAATCAAGTAAAAGATGATCAGGATCATAGACGCATTTTATTAAATTTAACATCCGAAGGTCAGCGAGTGGAATCAATTATTACACAACGTGTGAACAGTCGTTTTGATGGTTGGCTAGAGACTTACGGTCTAGCTGAAGGGAAAACATTATTAAACACGTTGCGCCGATTGGACACGTTGATTGTGCAACCAGAATTAAATAAAGGGAAACATTGATATAACAACATATTTGTGGTAAAATTCTATCTTGTGTGAAGACTGCAAATATAGTGGTTTTCTGTTATAATAAACTATATTATTAATAAAAGAGGATATTAATCATGGCTATTGGCATGAATGATTTGAAAAATGGTTTAACAATTGAGTACACGAATGGACTATGGCGTGTTTTGGATTTCCAACACGTGAAGCCTGGTAAAGGTGGTGCTTTTGTTCGCTCAAAGTTGAAGAACTTGCGAACTGGTGCTGTTAACGAAGTAACATTCCGTCCTGGAGATAAGTTTGAACAGGCTGACATTACAACACGTCCAATGTCATATTTGTATGCTGAAAATGATGGTCGTGTTTTCATGGATGTTGAAACATATGAACAAGTCAATTTGCCAGACGATAAAATTGCGTCAGCCTTAAAGTTTTTGCTTGAAGGCATGGAAGTTAAGATAACTATGTATGGTAATGAAATTCTTGGTGCTGAATTACCATCAACAGTACCTTTGAAAATCACTGAAACACAACCTGGTATTAAAGGTGCGACAGCAACCGGTTCAGGCAAGCCAGCAACTTTGGAAACTGGGGCAACGATAACAGTGCCTGATTTTATTAACGAAGGCGAAACAATCATCGTTAATACAGAAGACGGTTCATATAAAGGTCGTGCTTAATCAAACAAGCATGACATTAATATGTCGTGTGTTTTAATTTTACAGTATGAGTGTTTGAGTAATAGGGAACACGTTTCAAAAAGTTCCCCCTGTGGAACTTTTTATTTTAAAGAATATTTTCGAGGATTAAATAATGGCCAGAGAAATTAAGCGTAATAAACAGACTACAAAAAACATTATATTGGCAACTGAAAATTCAGCTGTTGGTGGTACGACACAAGTCACGCCAGAAGTCATTGAAGTGGTTGCTCAAATTGCCACGCAAGAGGTGCATGGTGTTTATTCAATGCGAGGCACATTGTCAGATCGTTTTACGAACGCATTTGGATCTAACGCACGTGGAAAAGGTGTAGAGTTATCACATACTGAGGAAGGCTTGGTAATTGATGCTTATGTCTTTTTGCAGTATGGGGTTGTTGTGCCAAAAGTTGCGCTTGAAATCCAACACGCAATTCAATCTCAGATTTCATCAATGACGGACTTACAGGTGACACAAATAAATGTTCACGTGACTGGTATTGTGCCAGAAAAAATTTCTAGTAGCATTGATCCTGATAATCTATTTGGTGAATCTGGTACAACTGAGGTAGTTAAGTAATGTCTAATTTGACACGGCACGAATCACGCCAAGCAGCTTTTCAAGTGTTGTTTGCGTTAGAAAAAGATCCAAAAAGCAATAACATTGATAAATTGTATGATATTGTTTTGGAAGGCAAAGATTATGATGATTATTTGCCACGATTAGTTAATGGCGTTTTGGGTACAAAAGCAGAATTAGACGAACAAATTTCTGCTCATTTAGCGAATGGCTGGGCAATTAATCGTATTAATAAAGCTGATCTTATTATTTTACGATTGGCGATATATGAGTTATTAAATAACTTGGTACCTTATAAGGTGTCCATTGATGAAGCTTTGATATTAACTAAGACTTTCTCAGATGAAGAAAGTCGCAAGTTTGTTAATGGTATGTTAAAAAACTTTACGCCAGCGGCTGCACCGAAAGTAGAATAAGTCATTGTAAGTCGCGTCGCGGCTTTTTTTCTTAATGACAGTCATTTATCGCATGATTTATTGATTGCACCCTAAATATCTAAAAAATGGAGGAATAGTGCAGAGTACTGTTTGCCAGACGTTGTGTAACAATAGTAATATTTTTTTATGAAAAACGTTGACGCATAAGATGCTTTGCACATTTTAAAATATGGCAATTTACGATTTAACAAAAACACCTGCAGATAGTTATGATACACATACGCATCTAAACGATGATAAATTATTTCATGATGTACCAGCTTATATTGGTCGAGCACATGAGTTTCGCGTGATGGAAATGAATATTGTCGGGTATGATGCACAAGGCAATGAACGAGCTTTGGAAATTGCACAAGCACATGATAATATTTATGCAGTATTGGGATTTCAGCCAGAAGACACTGGCGATTTTGATGCTGTTGCCGCTGAAAAGCTTGAGAAGCAGCTGCAACAAGCTAAAGTCGTTGGTGTCGGTGAAACAGGTTTAGATTATTATTGGGAAACGACAGCACACGATGTTCAAAAAAAAGCGTTTCAAACACATCTAGCATTAGCTAAAAAATACGATTTACCAGTTATTATTCATAATCGTGATGCGTTTGAAGATGTGTATGCGATGTTGAAAGATAGTGGTGTTACTAAAGGTGTCATGCATAGTTTTTCCGGTACGCCAGAACAAGCAGCAGCCTTTGTTGCGTTAGGCATGCATATCTCGTTTAGTGGTGTAGTCACATTTAAAAAAGCTGAGGATGTCCGTGAAGCGGCCAAATCTGTACCATTAAATCGCTTATTAGTTGAAACTGACGCACCATATTTAGCACCAACACCATTTAGAGGCAAAGATAATGAACCGGCACTTGTCAAGTATATCGTTGATTCGTTGGCGGATACATTGAATATGACACCGGAAGAACTATCAGCTATCACACGGCAAAATGCCCATCGCCTTTTCTTAAATCATGACTGAACGTCCACAAATTAATGAAATGATTGTTGTTGAAGGTAAATCTGATACACAAAATTTAGCGCGTGCAGTGGTTGCTGACACAATTGAGACAGGTGGTAGTGCTGTTAATAATAATGCTATCAAGCGTGCGCAATATGCAGCCGAAACACGAGGTATTATTATTTTAACGGATCCTGATTTTAATGGTCAACGAATTCGTCAAATTATGACAGCAGCTGTACCTTCAGCCAAGCAAGCATATATTACGCAAAGCGAAGGCCGCGCGCAAAAAGATAATTGGCATAAATCTCTTGGTGTCGAGCATGCGGAACCCGATATATTACGACAGGCATTAGCAGCAGTTATGACACCTAAAATTGATACAGTGACGGATGTAGATCAGCAATTTTTGTTGCAAAATGGTTTATTAAATGATCAAGATGCTCGCAAGCGTCGTGAAATAGTAGGTGAATCATTACACATTGGTTATACAAATGGCAAGCAGCTGTTAAAGCGTGTGCAACAATTCGGCATCACACAGGCACAAATATTGGCAGTATTGAAAGGTAAATGACTAAATGGCAGAGAAAATAGATATTGCAGATCCAACACGCACACAGGCAATTTTAAACGCATATGGTTTGCATGCTAAGAAGAAGTTCGGACAAAATTTTTTAACTGATTTAGATGTGTTACACGGTATCGTTGATACTGCAAATATCACAAATGAAGATTATGTTATCGAAATTGGGCCAGGTATTGGTTCTTTAACAGAACAAATAGCGCGTGCAGCAAAAAAAGTCCTAGCTTTTGAAATTGATACACAAATGGTCAAAGTGTTAGGGGAAACATTACAAGATTATGATAATGTTAAGGTTATTGCCGGTGACATTTTAGAGATGAACTTGCCTCAAATTATTGCCGAAGAATTTGGTGACAATGCTCATGTCAAAGTAGTGGCCAACTTACCTTACTACATAACGACACCGATTTTGATGCAATTGCTACGAACTAACATTACTTGGGACAATATCGTGGTCATGATGCAACGTGAAGTCGCTGATCGATTGAATGCTGATGTGGGCACAAAAGCTTATGGTGTGTTAACGCTAACGATTCAATATTTTGCAAATGCCCAGTTGGCCATAGAAGTACCGGCAACAGCATTTAATCCAGCGCCTAAGGTTGAGTCGGCGGTAGTCAAACTGACACCATTAGTTCCTCAAATCGTGGTTGACCAACCTGAGCGATTGTTTGGTGTTATTAAAGGTAGCTTTTCACACCGACGCAAAAGTCTTTGGAATAACATGTTGCAAACTTATGGCAAAGATATGGATGTTAAGGAAAAAATAACAGCCGCGCTCAAACAAGCTGATATTGACCCTTCTATACGTGCAGAACGCTTAGATTTAACACAACTCACAACATTATACTTGGCTTTACGCGAGCAAAAGTTGACGCAGTAACTGTATATTTTTTCATGATTTAGTTTTATTATACAGTCTGATTTGCAATTAAAGCTTATTTGTGTTATAATTAAATAAGTTTTTCACGAAAGGTGGTATAAAAATGCCAAGTAGTTTGCAAGACATTAAGATTAAACTCGACGCCCATGTTGGCGAAGCCGTTACAGTGGTTGCACAAGCCGGTCGCAAAAAGATTACAGAACGAACTGGTGTGTTGCGTTCAACATTTCCTTCTTTGTTTGTTGTTGAACTGGATGAAGAAGCTAAGTTTGAGCGTGCGTCATACAGTTATACCGACATTTTAACGAATAATATTGATATTACTTTTGCTGAATAACTAAATTGCCCTATTGGGCTTTTTTTGTAGTTGTGAGATAATTTAGATTATGAAAAAACAAGTGTTTTATGCTATTTTAACGATTTCTCTGATACCAATTGGTATTTTTTTAATTGGCATGAAAATGACAGTTACAACTCGTCCGTCATATCATGTACCTGTTCAAATCGTGACAGATAATGTTGCTTATCAACAAATAGCACAAGCGGTAGTGACTACCAGCGGGCATGTATCATTATTGTCAGGTGGTTTAACACAAAATAATGAAAAAACAATTTTTAAAAACGCAGAAGTACTCGTTACGGATAGCCACCAAAGCCAATTATTAACACAACGTCGTAATTTAAAGTTGCATTCTAAATTATTAGTGGCCAGTGATGTGGTTAAAAATCAAGCTTATGCAAATTATTGGTTAAGTCCAGAAATTATTTTGAAGACAATTGCACGATTGTCTGACTTGTTAAGCGATTTAGACCCTAGAAATCGTAATAATTATATAAATAATAGTCAAAAATTAACCGATCAAACTAAAACACTATCTGATGGTATTGAAACTTTAAAACAAGAAAAAAATGTGCATTATATTGCGACAAATAATGCGCAACAAGTGTTCATGACACAGCTAAACTATACGTCGGATATATCTAATATTGAATCTATTTCAAATGAAGATTTTGATAAATTGACTGAGCGAATACATAACAACAAGATTCGCTTTGTATTGACTGCAAGTCAGGATCAATCTGATCGAGATCGACATTTGGTGGCATTAGCAAAAAATGCGAACATACCAGTAATTACCTTTAATCAGGTGCTACCATCAAATCAAAAAGTATGGCAATGGCAGTTGACGCTTGTTGAACAACTGCAGGCAGTTTTTAAACCAGTAGAAAGTGGTAAATAATGGGCATCATACAAACAAAAGACTTTGGCATTCACTATGGTGAGAAAAGCATACTAGCTCACGCTAATATTGATATGCCAGCGGGGCGATTTTTTGCGTTATTAGGTGAGAATGGTGCTGGGAAAACAAGTTTTGTTAAAGCACTGATTGGGCAAAATCAGCAAACTGACGGTGAATTAAAATTAAATACAAATCGTGTTGGCTTTGTACCACAATTTCGTGATATCACACGTGACTTTCCTTTAAGCATAGCTGAATTTGTGGCCTTAAATTATAATAAAGGGTGGCGGTTGTGGCTGAATAAGCGTGAAAAATCAGCGGTAAAATCAGCATTAAAATTAATGGATTTGGCAGATATGAGCGACAAACGTTTAGGATTAGCATCTGGTGGACAAAAGCAACGTGCATTTGTGGCGCAAGCGTTAGTGCAGCAACCTGATTTGTTAATATTAGATGAATCTACAGCAAGCTTAGACCATGAGCATAAAGTGACATTATTACAGACTGTTAAGCGGTTACAAGAAACACAACAGTTAACCGTTTTATTTATTACACATGAATTAGAATTAGTGACCCAGTTTGCCGATGGCTACTTATTTTTTGAAAATGGTCAGGTGACTCAAGGGGAAATGGCTGAATTACAGTCTCTAACAACGCAAATGACGCATATTCATGCAGAAGATGAGGTACATCATGTTTAGTTATGAATTTATGCAAAATGCTTTTATGGCAGGAACGATTGTCAGTATTGTTGCGGGAATTGTTGGCACATTTGCGGTCGCACGTAATTATACTTTCTTAACACATACTTTAAGTGAGATTGGATTTGCTGGTGCGGCTTTTGGTTTATTTGCTGGTTGGCCTGCATTGCTTGGCATGATGATTGCAACAAGCGGGGCTTCATTAGCGATTGGGGCATTAGAATCAAGTTATACAAAACGGGATAATGTTACGAGCGCAATCTCTGCATTGGCTATTGGATTAGGAATTTTATTTTTAGCACTTGGACATACGAGTACAACAGCAGCTACTGGCATTTTATTTGGGTCCGTGTTAGGGATTAGTCGAGAAAATTTGTTATTGTTAATCGTGTTAGCAATTTTTGTTATTGTAACGTTGCTAATCAATTATCGTTCATTGCGACAGTTGTCATTTGATGAAGCTGGCATTTTTCTACAAAATAGGCAGCAAAAAGCAGTACGTTATATTTTTTTGGTTATGATTGCTTTATCGGTTAGTATTTCTTCACAACTTGTTGGCTCATTATTAATTTTTGTATTGGTAACATTGCCTGCTGCAAGTGCTAAATACTATGTAACAGCTACGACAAAATTAATGGGTCTAGCTATCATATTTGCTTTATTTGGGACTTGGTCTGGTTTAACACTTGCCTATCTAACAAATTTACCAGCAAGTTTCTTTATTGCCATGATTGAAGTTTTAATTTATTTAATCTCAGTTTGGCAGTTTCAAAAAAATGCTTAAATACCGAACGTTACTGTTTTAAAAATGTTATAATTAATATTAAATATTAATATTTATAAAGGAGAATACGTGCTAATTTGTTTATCGCACGTTTATACATTATGAAAACACGTCGTTCGGATCGCCTTGTTGATATGGCGCGCTACATGCTTGAGCGCCCACGCACACTCATTTCTTTATCCTATTTTGCCAAGCGTTATGATTCTGCTAAGTCTTCTATTTCAGAAGATTTATCCATTTTAAAAAGAACCTTTCAGGAACGCGGCACAGGTTTACTAGAAACTGTTCCTGGCGCTGCGGGTGGTGCACGTTTTATACCGTTTATGGCTGAGGACGAAGCAAAAAGCTTCATTGAAGAAATACGCCAATATGTCAACGATGAAACACGTGTCTTACCTGGTGGATATGTTTATTTGTCAGATTTGTTAGGCCGTCCGGATATTTTACGCCAAGTTGGCCGATTGATTGCCACACAATATTTACGTGATAACATTGATGCAGTCATGACGGCAGCTACAAAAGGTGTCCCACTAGCACAAGCAGTTGCCGAGCAATTAAATGTACCTTTTGTAATTGTTCGTGATGATGCTAAAGTAACAGAGGGGCCAACGGTTTCCGTGAATTATTTGACGGGCTCTTCAAAGCGTGTTGAAAAAATGGAATTATCTCGTCGCTCGTTACGTACAGGATCTCGTGTCTTAATCGTTGATGATTTTATGAAAGCTGGCGGTACCATTCAAGGTATGCAGACACTTGTTAGTGAATTTGATGGAACAGTTGTTGGGACAGCTGTTTTTGCTGAAGGTAGATCAGCAACGCGTCTTCTTGACCGCTTTACGTCTTTGCTACATGTCGATACAAATCTTAAAAATGGTGATCCAATTATAGTCACTGCTGGTAATTACGCAAAAGAAATTTATAAACGCGAGGCATAGTTAATTATGGTTGATGAAGTAAACGTCTTAGTATTGGCAGCTGGTAATGGTTCACGTATGAAGTCAAGTGCGCCAAAAGTATTACATCATGTTGCTGGTCAAATGATGATTGATTGGGTGTTGGATGCAGTTGAACCACTCTCAAAAAATAAACCAATTACAGTCATTGGTGTTGGTGCTGAAAGCGTCCAGGCACATGTTGGGAAGCGGAGTGAATTTGTTTTGCAGTCTGAACAGCTCGGCACTGGTCATGCTGTTCAGCAAGCACAATCACAGCTTGAATCAAGCCATGGTGTGACACTTATTATGTCAGGTGATACACCGATGTTTCGTTCCGAAACGCTGTCAGAATTTATTGATGAGCACAATAGGTCCAACAATGCAGTAACTGTCTTGACTGCTATTGCTGATGATCCGACTGGTTATGGTCGAATTGTACGTGCAGATGATGATACTGTCATAAAAATAGTAGAACAAAAAGATGCTAGTATAACAGAGCGTCGTATTCGAGAAGTGAATACAGGTGTGTATATTTTTGATAATCAATTGTTATTTAAATCATTGTCACAGGTGAAAAATAACAATGCGCAAGGTGAATATTATTTGCCAGACACGTTAGACATTTTGCGTCAAGCTGGTCATCAAATTGGTGCATATACGTTACAAAACTTTACCGAATCTCAGGGTGTCAATGATCGTGTGGCTTTGTCTGTCGCAAACCGTGTCATGCATGAACGTATTAATCATCAATTGATGATTTCGGGCGTTGAATTGGTAGATCCGGCTAGTACATTTATTGACGGTACAGTAGTTATTGGCCAAGACACGTTGATTGAAGCTGGTGTCACCATTTTGGGACAAACAGTGATTGGCAAAAATAACGTGATAACTCAAGGATCACGCATTTCTGATAGTGTCATTGGTGATGATAACGTGATTACGTCATCACACCTAGAAAGTGCGCAGTTAGCTAATGGTGTCACTGTTGGGCCCTATGCACATTTGCGGCCACAAGCAGATCTTGGCGATAACGTACACATTGGTAACTTTGTTGAGGTGAAACAAGCAACAGTAGCTGCTAACACTAAGGCAGGTCATTTAACATATATTGGAAATGCAACTATTGGCGAGGATGTTAATATTGGTGCAGGCACAATTTTTGTTAATTACGATGGTGTCAATAAATTTAATACAACAGTTGGTGATCGTGCGTTTATTGGGTCAAATACAAAAATTGTTGCGCCAGTAAATATTGCTAGTGAAGCAATCACAGCAGCAGGATCAACGATTACAAATAATGTACCGGGCCATGCTATGGCAATTGCTAGAGCGCGACAAATTAACAAAGAAAATTTTTGGGATCATATGCCACATAAGTAATAGGCAACTATAATTTTTAAAAATGAGAAGCACGACTATGTCATCTGAACATAATATAGTGCTTTTTTCGTACGATAACTTAATAATCATGCCAATTGAATGGTTGTTTGTAACCTTATTCAATAATTATTCTATGGTAAACTAATATTGACATAATTTAAAAGGATGAGGCTATGCAAATTACAGGTGAAAAGGCATTAGAAAACATTTCGGAAGATACCATTTATTCGCATAAAGAGAATATTTTAGATAGTGATCATATTGCCTTGGATAATCTTTTTACGATGTTAGACAAGCATATTCATGATGACAATTTTATACATATTGACGGTGAAATTAATGGTGGTATAACTGAAGGTGGCACAACGCTAACTTTAGAAACTAATATTGTTAACTTGCCATTACGTTACACAAATCAATTAAAAAAATTGATTTGGCCAGAAAAAGAGGATAATCAAGTCAATATATATATGATTATTGAAAATATTGATGTGAGTCAATCAAATTTAAAAATTTCATTGGCAAGTTCAGTTGCGGCATATTTAGATGATGCTGCTAGTGTTAAACTAAAAATTTCGCAGTGGTTTGATGAACAACTAGCCAATATTGTGGTTGCCCAAAATAAGATTGAAGAAAATGACGAGCCAAACAATAAAACAAGCGATAATTAAGATTATCGCTTGTTTTATGCATCGTATTCAATTTTACCTGTAATCCGTGATTGCTGTTCACCATTCAAATAAGTAAAGTCTAAGATGTGATGTGATACAGTTGATTTTACACCATAAAGTTCACCTAAATCATAGGTTTCAATGACGTATTTTGCCATCATTTGTTTAGAATCAGCGTTGGAATCTGGGACATAAATGTCAGCAAGATCAGAGTATTTAGGATTAGCAATTCGGCTAATATCATGTTTTTCTAGTTTTGTTAATTTTATCATATGTCTATTATAACAGGTTATCAGATACGGATGAGTGGTATGATATTTTAAACGATGAAGTTGATTTTGACTATTATTTAAAAATTTGGTATACTATCTGTATGCGATGAGTCGAAGCGCTTGAAAAATTAGCGCCGAAGGCGGCCTGCCGTGTTAAATCACAAGTCTCGTATAGACGCAGGTGTTAATGGTGGTTGTGGAACCCCATTTTCTCACTATGACTAACAGTGCTTGCACTGCAGTGACGCGACTTTACTATTAGTGTGACAACTAGTAGTCGCCCGCAGGAGCGAATCCTGCATGCCAAACTAACACCTAACAATAATTTGTTAGGTGTTTTTTAGTGACATGGAATAGTGTAACGTATCATATTATCAGAGGTGATGCATGTGATAGATACATTTGATGTAATCAAGGATAAATTAGCAAGCTACAAAATTTGGTTATTGTTAGGTGGCGTTGTTTTTATGGGTTTCATTGCTATGCTTGTCATTAAGCAACCTAAAGGCACAGAAGTGCCACTTGCTTATAGTATGAGTAGCAGTAGTACAAGTAGCTCAGCTGCAACTCGTGTCAAGACAAACGACATGGTTGTTATGATTGATGTCAAAGGTGCTGTTAAAAATCCGGGCGTGTATGATATTGTCAACTCACCACGTGCACAAACTGCGATTGCAAAAGCAGGTGGATTGACGCATGAAGCTGACGCTTTGCAGTTGAATTTGGCCGAAAAATTATCTGATGGACAAATGCTTTATGTACCAGCGATTGGTGAAGTTAGGTCAAATAAAATTGCTGTTGGTCAACAAGCAACTGAACCAAGTCAAACAATGACTAAAATTAATTTAAATACCGCGACTGCTGCAGAATTACAGACACTTGAAGGAATAGGTGAAAAAAAAGCAGAGCAAATTATTGCTTATCGCGAAGCACATGATAATTTTAAAACAATAGATGAAATTAAAGAAGTTTCTGGTATAGGGGCAAAACGCTTTGAAACATTGCAGGATAAATTAACCATATAATGATTAATCGATCTTTGTTAATAGTAAGTTTACTCATTGCAGCAATGGGTGGTTGTATTTATCGTTTAAATGGTGTCACCATTATTTTGTTAGTATTAGTGATTGTCATTTCTTGTTTTAATTTAACTAAGTGGTTTGGGATGATTACCCTAATTTTAGGGATACCTTTTTTGCTATATTTTGTCTATGATGCACATGAACTAAGAGCACAGTCTCGACAACTAGATCAAGAAGCTGTTCAAATTAGTGGTGTTATTTTACCTGATGAAATCACGATTGATGGTGATAATTTAATAACCAACGCAAGTTTAGATGATAATAAACATGTTGTTCGATTGTACGCTAAATTAACTTCTGAATCCGAAAAAAAAGCGTGGTTATCTGAAAAAAATATTGTCCATTTTGATGCAACAGGTAATTTGTCGCGTATTAAATCACCAACAAATTTTAACCAGTTTGATGCACAAAAATATTATGAGACAAAGCACATAACACATCAAGTAACAATTAAGTCGTGGCAAGTCAAATCGATAAAGTCCAACAAATTTTGGCAAAAATGTCGTTATCAATTACATATATGGCATGCACAAGGTATTCAAAATGCAGCAAAACTCCCACAACCGTTAAGTGATTATGCACAAGCACTCATTTTAGGAACAACACCACAATCACTTTACGGCAATAATCCAGGAGTACAAACACTGGGACTGATTCATCTATTTAGTGTATCTGGGTTCCATGTATCTTATGTATTAATGCTGCTCATGGCGGTCTTGCGGCGACTTTATGTACCACAAGAAGTATCTGCTTGGTTGGGGGCGTTAGTTTTAATTAATTATTTTGTGTTTGCTGGTGAACCTGCAGTGCTTGTGCGTGCTCTGATTGCTGGACTAATTATGATGACACATTTGGCAGGTTGTCGCCGTATGCCAGTTGAAAGTGTTTGGGCCGTTAGTTTATTAGGCAGCCTGATTTATGAACCAGGTATTTTGCTAACACTTGGCGGACAACTCTCTTTTGCTATGACATTTTGTTTATTATTTACAACGACATTAAATTTTTGGCAAATTAACTTATTATTAAGTGCAGTCAGTTTACCACTTATTGTCGGCCAACAATACACTTGGCACGTCTTGCAAACTTTTGTGAACTTTGCAGCAATACCACTTTTTAGTGCCGTTATTGTACCGGCAGTGATGATTGGTTTTATCGGACAAACAGTGCCATTTGTAACTTATTTAATAAATAGTGTTATTGAATTATTTGCTCATAGTGTTGATTATATTGCGACACTACCTGGTAATTTAATTATTGGCAAACTGTCTTGGTTTGTCGCGATTATTCTTTTTATGATGGCATTGTTATTATTTGTAACAGAAAAAAAGGTTGCTCAATTGGCAAGGCTGTTGTGGATAATGTTACTAGGCATCGTATTACTTTTTATGCGTTTTCCAGTGTATGGAGAACTGTCAATTTTTGATATTGGTCAGGGGGATGCGACGTTAATTCGTGAGCCTTTTAATCGTTCTGTAACTTTAATTGATACAGGTGGACAAGTGACATTTGGTTCAAAACAAAAGTGGCAAGAACAAAATTTTAAGCGAACTAAAGGCGAGACAGTTATTGTGAATTATTTGCATAGCCAAGGCATTGGGCATATAGATAATCTTGTGTTAACGCATCAAGATTATGATCATATTGGTGATGCAAAAATCATTTTACAAAAAATAAAGGTTAATCATATTATCATTCCGGCGGGTATGCTGACGCAAAAGCCATTTGCAAAAGAAATCAAGCCGTATCTCAAAAAGACGCAAGTTGTTGAGGTTACTCAAGGTACGGTAGTACCTCAAATGCCATTAGATATTGTTCATCCATTTCAATCAGGGCAGGCCGAAAACGAAGATTCTATCGCATTATATGGTAAAATAGGCGGTCAAAATATTTTTACAGCAGGTGATTTAGATCAAGCAGGTGAGTCAGCAATTGCTGCTAAATATCCTAATATGCGTGTGGATATTTTAAAATTAGGGCATCACGGTTCTAAAACATCCTCTAACCCAATGGTTCTAAAACAATGGCAGCCTAAAGTAGGAATTGTGTCAGCAGGTCGTAATAATCGATATCATCATCCACATATTGAGACACTAAAAACAATTCAAGAGCAACAGATGGCACTGTTTAATACACAAACTCATGGTATGATTAGATATAATTATACAAAGGAAAAAGGCCAATTCGAGGTGAAAGTAAATCATGAACTTGCAACAACTACAACAACAAATTAACAATAATGCGTTAGCTAATTTTTATGTCGTGACTGGCAATGAAGAAATTCTTATTAGCCGTGCCCAACAGGCGTTTAGACAACTGATTCAACCGGCAGATCGTGATATGAATTATGCGCAATTTGACCTTGTTGATCAGACTTTAGATGATGTTATTAATGATGCGATGTCGATGCCTTTTTTTGGTGATCGCCGTGTTGTGGTTGTTCAAAATCCTGACTTTTTAACAGCCAAGGGTAAAACTTCTGTTCAAAACCAGGAGCAACTGATTCAATTATTAGAAAAACCAATTTCTGAAAATATTGTCGTTTTTTTTATTAATGACTTAAAAATTGATAAACGTAAAAAAATAACTAAAATGCTGTTAAAATATGCAGAAAATATTGAATTACCAGCATTAAATGAATCACAATCAAGACAAGCAATTACCCAAGAACTGCAACAACGTGCCTATAAAATTGATCAAGATGCTTTACAAGAATTAATTTTACGAACAAATGCGCATTATACTGCAATGAAAAATGAATTACCTAAATTAATCGCGTATGCAACACATACTAAAAATATTTCAGCAGAGGCGGTAGCGACTTTAGTACCTAAAACCTTAACAGCAACCGTTTTTGATCTCGTCGATGCTGTCATGACACGACAACCTAAAAAAGCATTGTTAATTTATAGAGACTTATTACAGAATGGTGAACCTGCTTTACGGATTAATGCAGTACTGACGGGCCAATTTCGATTATTGTTGCAAATTGCAGGTTTAAAGGGTACAGAACAAGACATGAGTAAGCAATTAGGCATCCATCCATACCGTATTAAACTAGCACGCCAAATGTTAAAAAAGTATCTATTGTCATCACTTAGAGATAGCTATCTTGGTATGATCAACATTGAAGTGAAATTAAAATCAACAAATCAAGAACCAGCACTATTATTTGAACGTTTTATATTAAAAAATACTTTATAAGAAAATAAAAAACGACTTAACCGTCATGCCAAATCTAGGAATGATGGTTAAAGTCGCTTTTTATTTGTTTTTACTTAACATACTTAGCTAAACGTGACTTTTCACGTGAAGCTTTGTTCTTCTTGATCAAACCCTTTGAATAGGCGTGGTCAATTGCAGAAGAAGCAGTCTTGTATAATTCTGCTAAATTGTCTTCACCAGCAGCTGAAGCTTTTTCAAAACGCTTAACAGCTGTACGGTAAGCACTGAGTTGCGGTTCGTTACGATCGTGTTGCTTTTTCGTTAGACGAACACGTTGAATTGCTGATTCAATAACAGGCATATGTCTTTTCTCCTTAAATTTGATACGAGGTTTTCATGTAATCCTAAGATTAACGACGCAAACCTAAGCGTTGGATTAATTCACGGTAACGTTGAATATCAGTGTTGCGGAGGTAACGTAATAAGTTACGACGGCTACCAATCTTCTTCATCAAACCACGTTGTGAGTGGAAATCATGCTTGTGAATTGCCATGTGTGTGTTCAACTCGTTAATGTCAGCAGTTAAAACTGCGACTTGTACTTCAGCTGAACCAGTATCGCCTTCGTGACGAGCATATTCATTGATGATTTCGTTCTTACGTTCTTGTGTAAGGGCCATAATCATATCCACCTTTCTAAAATGTCGCCAAAGACTGTGTGAAGCGACGGTGAGACGCTAAACAAAGTACTTGGTCATGTTGTTTTTACAACAAATTTAATTATACGCGAATATCATTAAAATGCAAGCGTAGAGAGCGTCAGAGTTATGGTAAAATAAATAGGTATATATGTTACGTGCGTTGTACATGTCGTTAAACAACAAACACGCTTAAAGGAGTAAGTAAATGTCTGAAACAACAATTTCAAAATCAGAAGTTGCACACGTTGCTAATTTAGCTAAACTAGCATTTGATGATACTGAATTAGTGCAATTCACAACTCAATTAGATAATATTTTAAATATTTTTGATACATTGGGTGAAGTTAACACAGATGGTGTGGCGCCAACATATTCGGTAACTGACAACGTGAATCATTTGCGTGAAGATGTAGCAGATAATTGGCATCAAAAACAAGAACTATTAAAAAATGCACCACTAGAGGCAGCAGATTTGATTAAAGTGCCAGCAATTTTAGATGGTGAGGGAGAGTAATCATGACAATTAATTTTTTTGATAATGATTTAACTTCTTTGCATGAAAAATTAGTTAACAAAGATATTACTACTGTTGATTTAACACAAGCAACCATAGAAAATATTGAAAAGACAGACAATGAATTACAAGCTTTCCTTCGAACAAATTCGGATGAAGCTTTGCTACAAGCAAAAAAAATTGATGAACAACAGAATTTTTCTAACATATTGTCTGGTTTGCCATTAGCTTTGAAAGACAATTTGGCAACAAATGGCATTCAAACAACAGGTGCTTCACATATTTTAGAAGGCTTTAAACCAGTTTATGATGCGACTGTTGTTGATAAGCTAAGTACAGTAGGCGCGATTTCTGTTGGTAAAACTAACATGGATGAATTTGCTATGGGTGGTTCAACAGAAACGTCATACTATAAAAAAACAGCAAATGCATGGGATCATACCAAAGTTCCCGGAGGGTCATCTGGTGGCTCAGCCGCAGCTGTTGCTGGCGGTCAAGTGCCCTTTGCATTGGGATCGGATACAGGTGGTTCAATTCGCCAACCAGCAGCATTCAATGGTATCGTGGGCTTAAAACCGACTTACGGACGGGTTTCTCGCTGGGGCCTATTCGCAATGGCTTCATCTCTTGATCAAGTAGGTCCTTTTACACGAACTGTTAAAGATAATGCTTTGGTTTTAAATACAATTGCTGGTTTTGATGCAAAAGACTCAACGTCATCAAACCGTGATGTACCTGATTTCACTTCAAAGCTAACAGGAGATGTCAAAGGTTTGAAAATTGCTGTACCAAAAGAATATTTTGGTGAAGGCATTGATCCTAAAGTTGCCACAACAGTTAAAGCAGCCATTGCCCAACTTGAAGCAATGGGCGCAACAGTTGACGAAGTTAGCTTACCACACACCAAATACGGTGTCGCTGCGTATTATATTATCATGTCTTCTGAAGCTTCTTCAAACTTACAACGTTATGATGGTGTTCGCTATGGCTTTAGGGCAGATAATGTCAAAAACTTAGAAGATTTGTATATTAAGACACGCTCTGAAGGATTTGGGGATGAAGTTAAGCGCCGTATTATGCTTGGTACATTCTCATTGTCAGCAGGGGCTTATGACGCTTTCTTTAAAAAAGCAGCAAAAATAAGAACGTTGTTAATTGAAGATTTTAACAAGGTGTTTGCTAATTATGATGTGATTGTTGGGCCGACAGCGCCAACTGTGGCCTATGGTTTGGGTGAAGAAATTGATGATCCCACGGCAATGTATTTAGCGGATGTCTTGACAATTCCAGTTAATTTGGCTGGCTTACCAGGTTTGTCCGTAAATGCTGGATTTGTTGATGGGTTACCAGTTGGTTTGCAAATCATTGGTAAACCGTTTGATGAAGCAACGGTATATCAAACGGGTTATGCGTTTGAACAGGCTAGCCGTTTGTTTGAACAACGGCCAAATATCGCTAAGAAATATTAAGCTAAGAGGGAGGAAACGTCTTTACTAATATATACAATCATGTTATAGTAGGGACTCTAAAATTATGGCAACAGGAAATTTTGAAACGACTATAGGACTTGAAGTCCACGTTGAAATGCAAACGAACTCAAAGCTCATGTCACCGTCACCAGTACATTATGGTGATAAACCTAATGAAAATACCAATGTCATTGATTTTGGTTATCCAGGAGTTTTGCCTGTCGCTAACAAAGGGGCAATAGAATTTGGTATGCGTGCTGCACTTGCTTTACATGCAACTGTGTCGCCATTCATTCGTTGGGATCGTAAAAACTATTTTTATCCTGATAATCCTAAGGCCTATCAAACAACGCAATCGCAAACACCGCTTGGAACAAATGGTTATTTAGATGTGACATTGACTGATGGCACAGTTAAGCGTGTTCGTATTAAAGAAATGCACGTTGAAGAAGATGCCGGTAAGAATACACACGGTGCAGATGGCTATTCTTATGTTGATTTAAACCGTCAAGGCACACCCTTAATCGAAATTGTTTCTGAACCAGATATTGCTTCTCCTGAGGAAGCTTATGCCTATTTAGAACAATTACGACAAGCTATTTTGTTTACTGGTATTTCAGAAGCTAAAATGCAAGAAGGCCAAATGCGTGCGGATGTTAACATCTCGATTCGACCATTTGGTTCATCTGAGTATGGTACAAAAGTTGAAATGAAGAATATTAATTCATTTAACTACGTGCGTAATGCTTTGATTTTTGAAGAAAAACGCCAAGCCGAAGTGTTACGATCTGGTGGTGTGATTCAACAAGAAACGCGTCGATATAATGAACCAACTAAATCAACTATTTTGATGCGTGTTAAAGAAGGTGCGGATGATTATCGTTACTTCCCCGAACCAGACTTGGCACCAATCACGATTGATGACGCGT
Source organism: Leuconostoc inhae (assembly GCF_019656015.1). Classification (GTDB taxonomy): domain Bacteria; phylum Bacillota; class Bacilli; order Lactobacillales; family Lactobacillaceae; genus Leuconostoc; species Leuconostoc inhae_A. The sequence continues at coordinate 69,127 of NZ_BPKW01000009.1, forward strand.
GGATTCAAAAAGTCGCTGATGAATTACCAAAATCAGCTGGGGATCGTCAACGTGATTATGTGTCAGATTTAGGTATTGAAGCATATGATGCGGAAGTATTGACACAAACGCTTGCGATGTCTGATTTTTATGATGCAACGGTTACTGCAGGCGCTGATGCAAAACGTGCAGCAAACTATTTAATTGGTGATGTTAATGCCTTTATGAATAAGCATCAAATTGAATTACAGGATACGCAATTAACACCAGTGCACTTGGCTGGTATGATTAAGTTGATTGAAGCTGGTACAATTTCAACAAAACAAGCCAAGCAGGTTTTTGAAGCAATTATGGCAGGTGAAGAACCAGAATCATTTGCTAAGAAGAATGGTTTGGTACAAATTAGTGATCCCGCAATCTTATTGGGTTGGATTACTGAGGTTTTGGATAATAATCCACAATCAATTGAGGACTTTAAGGGTGGCAAAGATCGTGCAACTGGTTATCTGATTGGTCAATTAATGAAAATGTCAAAGGGGCAAGCAAACCCTGGTGTCATGAATAACATGTTATTAGAAGAATTAGCTAAACGTTAAGTACTAATAATTTTAATGTCACAATTTATAATGTGTTGATAAACAATAAACGGCATATGTTTTATACAGGTTTATACCTGTGTACATAGTTTTATGAAAGGATAGTGTGACACGGTAACGTGATCGGTAGCTATAAGTAGCTATATTACACTTTAAAATGAGAGCACGAATTATTTATAACCCAACATCTGGTCGTGAGGCAATTAAACGGGAAATGCTAGCTATTTTGCATACCTATGAGCTTGCTGGTTATGAAACGTCAGCATTTGCTACAACACCAGAACCGATGTCTGCTGCCAAAGAAGCACAACGTGCAGCCAAAGCTGGATTTGACTTGATTGTAGCAGCTGGAGGCGATGGTACGATCAACGAAGTCGTTAATGGGTTAGCGCCATTACCCAAACGTCCTATGATGGCTGTTATTCCAGCCGGCACAACAAATGATTATGCACGTGCGTTAAAATTACCGCGTGATGAGCCACTGGAAGCAGCTAAAATTATTTTTCAGCATGAAACCATTAAAATGGATATTGGAAAAATTGATCAAGCAGGCATATCGAAGTATTTTATGAACATTGCAGCGCTTGGAACAATTAGTGAAGTGACATATGCGGTCCCATCTTTGATGAAGTCATTGTACGGTTACTTGGCCTATCTTGTTAAAGGCACAGAGCTTATTACACGAATAAAACCAGTTAATGCTAAAGTTACCTATGACACTGGTGAATATTCTGGTAAAATTTCAATGATTTTTTTAGCATTAACAAATTCTGTTGGTGGTTTTGAGACAATTGTTCCTGATGCTAAATTAGATGATGGTAAGTTTACCTTACTGATTATCAAAGAATCCAATTTAGCTCAAATTTTACAAATAGTTGCTCAAATGTTAAATGGTGGCAAGCATATTGATAACCCACACATGATTTATAAAAAAACAAATAAAGTGGAAATTATACCTTTGGACGAAGATCAGTTAAAAGTCAATTTAGATGGCGAATATGGCGGAGATGCACCGATGGTGTTTACGGATTTGCAACAGCACATCGAATTTGTTGCAAATCGTTCGGGTATGGAAGAAACAGCGACTATTTCAGATACAACTAAGAAAAAATTTGTGGCTGACGTCGAAAAACTCGACGTTAAATAAGGTTGACAGTGGGTGTCTAAAAACCCAAGAAAAGGAGATACGGTGTACTATAATTAATAGTGTATGCCGTTAAAACATATGGCAAAAGCTAATCGTGTTTACAAAACAGCAGTACCAGTAAAAAAGAATCAAGAAATTCAAGGGGAAGTGATGGATATCACCTACCAAGGTATGGGTGTTGTCAAAATTGATAACTTTCCTATTTTCGTAGTTGATGCTATTCCTGGTGAGATAGTTAATCTCAGTATTACCAAAGTTCTAAAAAACTATGCGTTTGGACGTGTCGTTACACGGGTACAAGAATCACCAAATCGTGCTGAAAATGTTGATCAAGTGGCTATTACTACAGGAATTGCACCATTGGCAAACTTGAAATATGAGGCGCAGTTAACGTTTAAACAACATCAAATTGAGCAAATGTTCAAAAAAGTTAATGTTGCCGTTGATGTTAAACCTACGCTTGGCATGGCAAATCCAACAAAATACCGTAACAAAGCACAAGTGCCTGTGCAATTGATTAATGGTCGGTTAGAGACGGGATTTTATCGTCGTGGTTCGCATAAACTTGTGCCGACTGAAGATTTTTATATTCAAGATCCTAAAGTTGATGAAGCAGTGATTGTGACACGTGATATTTTACGTGATTTAGGTATTTCTGCGTATGATGAAGAAACAAATAAGGGTGTTGTTCGTCATATTATGGCACGTCGCGGTTATTATTCACATGAATTAATGGTTGTGATTGTGACAAACACAAAAAAGCTACCTGATGCAGAAGAAATTGCAACACGCTTGCAGGCAAAACTACCTGAATTAAAGAGTTTTATCCACAATATTAATAATCATGATACAAATGTCATCATGGGACAGTGGAATGAAACGATTTGGGGTGCTAATGACATTCATGACCAATTAATGGACAAGGATTTTGTGATTGGTCCAAATTCGTTCTATCAAGTGAATCCACAGACTACAGCTACGTTATATACACTTGCTGCTGAAAAAGCTGGCTTGAAAAAGACTGATATTGTAGTTGATGCCTATTCTGGTATTGGGACGATAACCTTATCTATTGCTGATAAAGTTAAGAAAATTTATGGCGTTGAAGTTGTTGAAGATGCAGTCGAAGATGCAGAGAAAAATGCTAAAAACAATCATATCGACAATGTTGAATTTGTGACAGCTGATGCGCCTGAACAGATGGTTAAGTGGGCCGAAGATGGGTTGAAACCAAACGTTGTCTTCGTGGATCCACCACGTAAAGGACTGACAGCTGAATTGATTTCTGCTGTGAGCGCTATGAAGCCCGAAACATTTGTTTATATCAGTTGCAACCCAGCTACGCTTGCACGTGATACCGTTCAAATTTTAGCTGAAGGTTTTAAAATTGATGGGGCTGTACAACCAATTGATCAATTCCCACAAACAACACATGTTGAAAGTATTACAGTATTTAAACGTGTGACGAATTAATTGAACGCTGATTTTTCAATAATTGTTGAAAAAATTTGACAAAAACAAGTTAAATCTGTAGTATATATTAGGGCTCCCATTTAATGGGACAGACGTTAAAAGCTCCCAAGTTCAGCTTGGGAGCTTTTCTAATTTATTTTTACCCCTGAAACGTTGCGAGCGCGGCTGCGCTGAATCATGAGGAGGCATCATGGCAGATAAGCAAGTTAAGTATATTTTTGTAACCGGTGGCGTTGTGTCATCATTGGGCAAGGGCATTGTGGCAGCATCACTTGGTCGATTGCTAAAAAACCGTGGGCTAAAGCTTGCGATTCAAAAATTAGATCCATACATTAATATTGATCCTGGCACAATGTCGCCCTATCAACATGGCGAAACATTCGTAACTGGTGATGGGCTAGAGACTGATTTAGATATGGGCCATTATGAGCGTTTTATGGACATTAATACGAATATGTATTCGAATGTCACGACAGGACGTATCTATTCAGAAGTACTAGCCAAGGAACGCCGTGGCGACTACAATGGTGGCACTGTTCAAGTGATTCCACATATTACAGATGCGATTAAAGATAAAATGAAAAAAGCTGCCCAATCAACAGATGCTGATGTTGTTATTGTTGAAGTTGGTGGCACAGTTGGTGATATTGAAAGTTTGCCGTTTATTGAAGCATTACGTCAAATGAAATCTGATCTTGGCAGTGACAATGTGTTTTATATTCATACGAGCCTGATTGTTTATCTTACAGCGGCTGGTGAAGCTAAAACAAAGCCAACACAGCATTCTGTCGCGCAATTAAGATCATTGGGTATTCAACCTGACATGATCGTTCTACGCACTTCAGAGCCTTTAGAAGAGAGCTTAATCAAGAAAATTTCTACTTTCACAGATGTCAGTCCAGAAGCAGTAGTTGAATCTCGTGATGTTGAAACACTCTATGAAATACCACTTAATTTACAAGCGCAAGGTATGGATGATGTTGTTTTGAATAAATTACAGATTGATGCGCCTAAAGCTGATATGGCTGACTGGTCAAAAATGATTACAGGCATCAAAAATCCAAAAAAGTCGGTTGATATTGCTGTAGTTGGTAAGTATACAGATTTGCCAGATGCGTATATTTCTGTTAATGAAGCATTGAAACATGCAGGTTATGCACAAGAAGCAGATGTGACTATCAAGCATATTAAGTCAGAAACTGTGACAGCCGAAAATGTGCAAACGTTGCTTTCGGGTATCGATGGTATCATGGTACCAGGCGGATTTGGTGAGCGCGGAACAGAAGGTAAAATCGAAGCGATTCGTTATGCGCGTGAATCTAATATACCTTTCTTAGGGGTATGTTTAGGCATGCAATTAGCTTCAGTTGAATTTGCCCGACACGTTTTGGGATATGCTGATGCGAATTCAACTGAATTAAATCCTGAAACAACAGCACCAATTATTGATTTGATGAAGGATCAAGAAGATGTTGAAAATCTTGGGGGTACGCTAAGATTAGGCCTTTATCCAGCCATGTTGGTACCAAATACATTAACAGCCAAAGCATATGATAATGTGGCAGAAGTTCAACAACGCCATCGTCACCGTTATGAATTCAACACAACGTACCGTGAAGAATTTGAAGCTGCTGGTATGGTATTTTCAGCAACATCACCAGATAATCGTCTAATGGAAGTTATTGAGTATCCAAAAAATGATTTCTTTGTGGCAGCACAATATCATCCAGAATTTTTATCTCGTCCAGAAAGACCAGAAGGCTTGTACCGTGATTTTATCGGTGCAGCTTTGCAACATAAAGCCTGATAGCGACGATATCAAAAACACGCGAACGCGTGTTTTTATTTTAGAACAAATACTTGTATAGCTTGGTATAATAGAAACATGTTAGCAAATCCGTCAAAACACATTGAACAAAAACTCGCGTTGCTCCCAGCAGAACCCGGGTCATATCAAATGAAAGATCAAAATGGCAAAATTATTTATGTTGGTAAAGCTAAAAATTTAAAAAACCGCGTGCGCTCTTATTTTAAACAAGAGCATAATGGTAAAACAGCTGAACTAGTTCAAAATATTGTTGATTTTGAGTTTATTGTTACAAATTCTGATAAAGAAGCTTTTTTGTTAGAAAATGAATTAATCAAAAAATATAAGCCGTATTACAATATCCGTTTAAAATATGGGACAGGCTATCCTTATATTAAGATCACTAAAGAACGTAACCCTAAGATGGCATTAGTTAATGAAGTTAAAAAAGATGGTGGCTTTTATTTTGGGCCATATCCAAACGTCTATGCAGCACAAGAGACGCTACGATTTTTAGAAAAAAATTATCCTTTGCGTCGTTGCAATGGTTATCAGGGGCGGCCGTGCTTGTATTACAATATGGGGCAATGCTTAGGGCCCTGTTGGCATGACGTATCAAAACAGGATTATGACGAACAAATAGATCGTATCAAACATTTTTTAGATGGTGACACAGCAACAGTTAAGAAGGTTATTGCCGAAAAAATGAAAGCTGCCGCTGATATCTTAGAATTTGAGCGTGCAGCGGATTTGAGAGATCAATTGAAGTATATTGATGAAACTGTTGAAAGTCAGCGTGTTTTGTCTAAAGACACAACACCTAGAGATTTATTCAATTATTACTTGGACAAAGGTTGGATGACAGTTGAAGTATTTTTCTTAAGGCAAGCCCGGTTGATTAGGCAATTTAAACGAACATTTTCAGTTGTTGGTACAGAAGATGAAGAAATGATGAATTTTATTCAGCAATTTTATTCACAACGTAATATTCAAAAACCACATGAAGTCCTTGTGCCACATGGTATAGATATTGCTGCATTAACTGAAATTTTGTCAGTATCAGTGCGTACGCCAGTGCGTGGTGAAAAACGTGATTTAATGGATTTGGCAAAAAAGAATGCACGTATCGCTCTAGAAGAAAAATTTCGCCTCATGCAATTAAATGAGAAAAAAACAACAGGGGCTATGCGAGAAATTGCAGAGGCATTGCATATTCCAATGGGGCATCGTATTGAATCATTTGACCACTCGCACACACAAGGCGTTGAAATAGTGAGTGCCATGGTTGTTTTTGATGATGGGATACCCAATAAAGATTTATATCGCAAATATAAAATTAAATCGGTTGATCATGCAGATGAATGGACAGAAACACAAGAAGTCATTCGGCGTCGTTACTCACGTCTTTTAAAAGAAGGCGGCACGATGCCGGACTTAATTCTGATGGATGGTGGCGAAATTCAGTTACATGCTGCTAAAGAGGTTTTGGTAGATGAATTAGGATTAACGCATGTGCCACTAGCTGCAATGGTAAAAAATGATAAACATAAGACGGCTGACTTGATTGATGGTAAAACTGAAAAAATTGTTGTTCTTGACAAACAATCAGAAGGATTTTTTTTAATTCAACGTGTTCAAGAAGAAGTGCATCGATTTGCTATCAATTTTCATAGACAATTGCGCGGTAAAAATTCGTTGGCATCACGTTTAGATACAATTAGTGGTGTTGGACCAAAAACGAGACAAAAATTACTACGTGAATTTGGCTCATTACCCAAAATTACTGCCGCATCAATGACAGAATTGCAGGCAATAGGCATTAATGAAAAATTGGCTCGTGTCATTCATATGAGTTTGAAAACAGGTGAGTAACAAGCTATTAAGCTACTATGCATTCGCACTATATTGCATTTTGTGTTAAACTAGAGTATTAAATTATCGCAAGCTCACATGTGTGAGCAGACAAGGAGAAAATGCGTTTGGTGTTGTTTAAAGATGTGTCTGTCAGAAGAATTATCATTTTCTAACTGAGTACATCCTTTTTATACCTTGCGCTCTAACGACTATGGCATTCGTAGATCAAGCAGAAATTGAAGTAAAAGCCGGAAAAGGTGGCGACGGTATCGTCTCATTCCGTCATGAAAAGTTCGAAGCAATGGGTGGCCCATTTGGTGGCGATGGTGGTCGTGGCGGCTCAATTATCTTTAGAGTAGACGAAGGACTACGGACGTTAATGGATTTTCGTTATAATCGTCACTTTAAGGCACAACCTGGTGGTAACGGTGGCACAAAAGGGATGACAGGTGCATCTTCTAAAGACCGCTACATCAAGGTACCGCAAGGCACAACCGTTAAAGACGTTGATACTGGTGAAGTATTAGGTGACTTACTTGAAAACGGACAAGAACTTTTGGTAGCTCAAGGTGGCCGTGGTGGCCGTGGTAATATTCACTTTGCTACATCTGCTAATCCAGCGCCTGAGTTATCAGAAAATGGCGAACCAGGGATTATTCGGAATTTAAAGTTAGAATTAAAAGTCTTAGCCGATGTTGGTTTGGTTGGTTTTCCATCAGCTGGTAAATCAACGTTGCTATCTGTTGTTTCAAATGCCAAACCAAAAGTTGCGGCCTATCATTTTACAACGCTTTCACCAAATATTGGTATGGTGCGTTTAGATGATGAACGTGATTTTGTTATGGCCGACTTGCCTGGATTAATTGAAGGCGCATCACAGGGTATTGGACTAGGATTTCAATTCTTACGACATGTTGAACGAACCAAAGTTGTTTTGCATTTAGTAGATATGTCAGGTGTTGAGGGGACAGATCCGTACACACAATATCGTAAAATATTGGATGAATTACAACAATATGATGAAACGATTTTGGATCGACCACAAATTGTCGTACCAACAAAAATGGATATGCCAGATTCTGATGACAATCTAGTGCAATTCCAAAAAGAAGTAGCCGCTGAATCTGGTCTGCCTATGCAACCAAAGATTGTTCCTATTTCAGCTTTGACTAGAGATGGTACACAAGAGCTAATGAGATTAACAGCAGATATGTTGGCAACAGCACCTGCACCTGAAAGTTATCGTCCAGTAGATGAGACCATTGCTAACGAAAAGACATATGACTTTAAACCAGAAAATCATGACTTTACTGTTGTGTGGTCTGAAGAGAGTGAGCAATGGATCATTGGTGGTTCAGAAGTTGAGAAGCTATTCTTGATGACCAATATCCAACGTGATGCAACAATTATGCGTTTTGGTCGTCAGTTGCGACATATGGGCGTTGATGATGCACTGCGTAAAGCAGGCGCTAAAGACGGGGATGACGTTCGTATTAGTGACTCAGACTTTGTCTTCGAATTTAGTGATTAATATGACTTGTAAACGAGTAGCCTGTAATGGTTGCTCTTTTTTAGTGCGGTATAAAGTTAAAAATCAGATTGTGAAGTCAAAAACGTTGATATAGAGATAAACTTCACAATGTTTAATTGGCAATGAGTGAGTAAATAGTGCTATGATATGGGTATCGAAAAAAATATGGAGGAAATGAGCGTAGCTAAATGTTCTTGCTTTGTCTCGTTTAATCAAGACACGCAATGCACGCTCAAATATATTATGTCAGAACAAAAGTATGGTGCAGATATTGTCGCTGATAGTTTAATTAACCATGGCGTTGATTTGGTTTTTGGTATTCCTGGTGCCAAAATAGATCGCTTATTTGAAACATTAGAGCATCCTAAAGCAGGTCAAAAAGTACCTAAATTAATCGTAGCACGTCATGAACAAAATGCTGCTTTTATGGCGCAAGCTTTTGCTCGTATTACCGGTAAAACAGGTGTTGTGATTGCAACTTCTGGTCCCGGTGTTGGTAATTTAGTGACCGGATTAATGACAGCCAATGCTGAAAGTGATCCAGTCGTAGCTATTGGTGGGCAAGTGCAACGTAAAGATCTATACCGATTAACTCATCAATCGACAAACTCCGTGGCTTTGTTTACACCAATTACTAACTTTAGTTCCGAAGTACAAGATCCTAATAATATTTCAGAAATTTTGGCTAATGCTTTTGCAGCAGCTAATGGGGCTAAAAAAGGTGCTGCATTCGTGTCATTGCCTCAAGATATTGATGACGCGCCCGTTAATATTAACGCGTTGGCACAAGTGCCAATGGCACAACAAGGTGCCGCTTCGTTGGTAGATTTAGACTGGTTAGCAGGCGCAATTAAACAAGCTAAGTTACCAGTTTTGTTGGTCGGTGCGCGTGCATCAGATGACGAATCTGTTGCGTCTTTGCATAAACTGCTTAATCAGGTTTCTTTGCCTGTTGTTGAGACATTCCAAGGTGCTGGTGTTATCTCACGTGATTTAGAAGAAGCATCATATTTTGGTAGAATTGGTTTGTTCCGTAATCAAACTGGCGATAAGTTACTGCAACAGTCTGATTTAGTGATTACTTTAGGTTACGATGCTATTGAATATGAACCACGTAACTGGAATAAAGAAAACAACTTAAACATTGTTGCATTGGATACAACGCCTGTACAAATTGATAATAATTTTGTACCGCAACGCCAACTTGTTGGTGATTTGTCACAAAGTATCGACTTATTAACAGAACGTATTGCTGGTTATCAATTACCAGATGACAGCCAACAAACGTTGCATGACTTAAAAACAGATCTTCGCTTGTCAAATGAACCAACTTACACGCCGGCTGAAGGTAACTTGAATCACCCATTGACAGTTATCAAGTCAATTCAAGCACATGTAACAGATGATATGACAGTTTCAACTGATATTGGCTCACATTATATATGGATGGCACGTCATTTCAAGTCGTATGTTGCACGTCACTTCTTGATTTCAAACGGCATGCAAACATTAGGCGTCGGTTTGCCATGGGCAATGACTGCAGCGATGGTTCGTCCAAATGCTAAGTCAGTTTCAGTTTCAGGTGATGGTGGTTTCTTCTTCTCAGCGATGGAATTAGAAACAGCGGTGCGTTTGAATTTAAACACTGTTCATATTGTTTGGAATGATAATGCACATTATGATATGGTGAAATTCCAAGAAGAAATGAAATATGATGGCGAATCTGCCGGTGTTGATTTTGGCAATATTGATTTAGTCAAATATGCAGAAGCATTTGGCGCCAAAGGCTTAAGAGTGACAACACCTGCTGATTTGGATGCAGTCTTAGATGAAGCCTTTGCAACACAAGGACCAGTTGTGGTGGATATTCCGGTTGATTATTCGCATAACTATGAATTGGGATCTCAATTGATTCAAGGTGAAGGTTAAACATTAGTATAACAACGTTTCCAGTGGTAGTATTATCTAAAAAATCTACTTGGGGACTTGAGTTTTAAAAAATAGGAGTAGGCTCTAGTTGAGACTGCTCTTTTTCTGTTAATAAGTGCGCGGATAATGATGTTTGAAAAATAGTTGCGTGCGTAAACACTTTATAAGATAATATAATTGAATTTTTATCTTATAAAGTGTATTATATACTTATAGCATGATATTGGAGGTATAAGTTATGGTAGCAATACAAGGCATTAAGTTATTGCCACCTGTTGTAACAACGCAGCAGGCTTTGACATTATACAAAAAAGTAGCCGTCATTAAATCAAAGATTGGACGGCTGAATTCAGAACTTGAGCATTCAATTGTCGATTCTCATTTGATTCAGTTACTCGCACTAAATGAATCTGTACAGTCAACGCGTATTGAGGGGACTCAGGTGACTTTTGCAGATATGATTGATGATGAAGATAAAAAGAAAAAACGGTCAGAAGTAATCGAAGTTGATAATTATCGACACGCATTATCTCTAGGTATTGATCTAATTAGTGCGGGTAATCCAATTTCTACACGACTTATTCAACAAATTCATGAAACACTAATGGCAGGCGGTACGCGTGGTACAACGTCAGCACGTGGTGAGTATCGTAAAATACAAAATTTCATAGGGCCAGATAATAAAATTGAGCATGCAACCTACATTCCAGTCGCAGCAAACGAAATCGCGAACTACATGGCTAATCTTGAGTTTTTTATTAATGGTGAACATCATCGAACTTTTGATAACGTCATTGTTAGTGATAATGAAATTGTTCTTGATGAGGCGACAGATCCACTTATTAAAACAGCAATTTTACATGCACAATTCGAGTCTATTCATCCGTTTTTGGATGGCAATGGTCGTGTTGGGCGTATGTTAATTGTATTTAGTACAATGCTTGATGGCTTGGTTGATAAGCCTGTATTTTTTGTTAGTGAAGAATTGGAAAAAGAACGCTTGCGATACTATAATTTTTTGAATGGTATTCGCGGCAATAATGCAGACTGGTTTGGTTGGATCAATTTTTTCTTAGATGTCAGTGATCGTATGACTGATTCATTGTTGAACAAATTGATAGCTATCACGAAATTAAGTCAAGATGGGCTTGAAATCATTGGTGATCGTAAAGAAACACTTAAAAAGGCTTGGTTTGTTACTTTTGGGCAACCATGGATTAGTGCCAAACATCTTAGTGATGTGTTAGCGGTAACACCGGCTACAGCTAGAGTGGCATTAAATGAGCTAGAAAAATTGAAACTAGTTGAAAGTGATGTGACTAAGAAGCGTAATAAAATTTATGTTAATTTTAGTTTGTTGCGATTAATGCAGTGATTGTAAAAGAAATAATATAAAATGCAACTGAACTGAACTCCCTGAGTTGGAGAAAATCAAACTCAGAGGTTTTGTTATGTTTTCAAAAGAGGTCCAAATAGAAGCTATTTCTTTAAACTTTAATTATTTTTTAAGCAGATGTAAAGCGTTTGCTTTTTTTGTGCAAAAAAAATTAAGACACGATTGAGTGTTTTCAATTCATTAAAATAAAAATTGTAAAGAAACTGTTATATTAATGCTTATGCAGTATTGAGCATGTTAATCAGATAATAACAGCTGGTAAGATAGCATTTGCGATAATACTTACAAAAAATAATGAATAAATACTTGATGATCTATAAAGGTGAATAACAGTGAAAAAACTGTCGTTACTGGTAATATACCTAAGTAAATAGGTTAATCATAATGTCTATTTATACATAGAACAGGTGTTTGACATCTACCCCCTAAAACGCGCATAATTCTAAATACAGCCATACAACTGATGTGAATTAATTATCATAACACGCATATTATTTTGTATAGAATAAGGGGAATCCATATACATGAACACAATTAATTTAGTCACAACAATTACGAAAAAATCTGGTGAGGCAGTACAATTTCGACCATACAAAATTGCACTTGTTCTTGAATCACTTGATATTGAGAGGGATGATTATGAAGCGATTATGACCAGTGTGATGGCCATAGCAGAACAACCTAATGTGACCACACAAATAATTTATCAAACGATTCTAACGCAATTAGAAACACGTTCACCCAAGGCTGCTGAAGCTTTTCAAGCAAGGCATATGTCAAATGAGCAAGCATGGTTACAGGCGATCAATCCAGAAAATAAGCTTAAATCATTAATCAATCAAGATGATAAAACAATGCATGAAAATGCTAACAAAGATTCACATGTGTTCAATACATTTCGCGATTTAACTGCTGGTATGATTGGTAAGTCTAAAGGTTTGACGATGATGCCCGAAAGTGTCGCAAAAGCACATTTAAGAGGCGATATTCATTGGCATGATTTAGATTACACGCCTCTTGGACCAATGACGAACTGCTGTTTGGTCGATTTTGATTATATGTTTAAATCTGGGTATACAATGGGTAATGCGCAAGTTGAACCACCAAAGTCAATTGGTACGGCAACCGCTCAAATGGCGCAAATTATAGCCAATGTGGCATCATCTCAGTATGGTGGCACATCAATTAACCGTGCAGATGAATTATTGGCACCGTATGCCGAGATGAATTATCAAAAACATCTTAAGGATGCCAACACGTATGTTCAAACAGATAAGCGCCAAGATTACGCAGACAATGCCACAAAAAAAGACATTTATGATGCGATGCAGGCGTTAGAGTATGAAATTAATACACTTGCTTCAGCGCAAGGTCAAACGCCTTTCACAACGCTTGGTTTTGGTTTAGGAACAAATTGGATTGAACGAGAAATTCAAAAGGCGATATTCGACATACGAATAAAAGGTATTGGACCCAATCATAGAACAGCTATTTTTCCAAAACTAGTCTTTTCATTGAAACGCGGTGTGAATATGACTACTGAAGATCCTAATTACGATATTAAAAAATTAGCCATTGAATGTGCTTCAAAACGAATGTATCCTGATGTGTTAAATTACGAAAAAATTGTGGCACTAACTGGCTCATTCAAAGCACCAATGGGATGTCGTTCATTTCTACAAGGTTGGCAAAATGAGCAAGGCGTTGAAGTCAATGAGGGACGGATGAACCTTGGTGTTGTAACGCTCAATGTGCCGCGTATTGCCTTGCAATCACATGGCAGTAGAGAACAATTTTGGAACATATTAGATGAGCGATTAGCCTTGGCGAAGCAGGCATTAAAATTTAAACTTGCTAGAACAAAAGAAGCCATTCCTGAAAACGCGCCAATTTTATATAAAAATGGCGCGTTTGGTAAGATGCTTGGTGATGATGACGACGTTGATACCCTGTTTAAAAACGGACGTGCGACACTGTCTTTGGGTTATATTGGCTTATATGAAGTAGGGACTTATTTCTTCGGCCCAAAGTGGGAAAGTAATAAAGAAGCGCATGATTTCACAGTTGAAATTGTACGACGATTACATACTGCTTGCCAAGAGTGGGAGGCAGAAGATGGTTATCACTATTCTGTCTATTCAACACCTGCTGAATCGTTAACTGATCGCTTTTGTGAACTCGATAAAGCACGGTTTGGTGCGATTCCTGATATCACGGATAAGGATTACTATACGAATTCATTTCATTATGATGTACGTAAGCATCCAAATCCATTTGAAAAGTTATTGTTTGAGGAAGCTTATCCAAAATATGCGAGTGGCGGTTTTATTCATTATTGTGAATATCCAAACTTACGTCAAAATCCAGCGGCTCTTGAGGCAGTTTGGAATTTTGCTTATGATCATGTAGGCTATTTGGGGACCAATACACCAATTGATAAATGCTTTAAATGTGGTTTTGAAGGTGATTTTAAACCGACAGCACGCGGATTTTGTTGTCCTGAGTGTGGTAATCACGATCCAGAAACGTGTGATGTGGTTAAAAGAACTTGTGGTTACCTCGGTAATCCACAGGCCCGTCCAATGATTCATGGCCGTCATGTTGAAATTGCGTCGCGTGTGAAGAATATGTCACAATCGGAGGTTGCTCAAACACATGTCAAGTAAGTTAGCTAATGGTATCACAGTGCCAGAAAGTAAAGAATGGCAGTCAGATGATTTGTCACTTAATTATGTGGCTGATTATAAGCCTTTCATTATGGTCGATGGCCCAGGTGTACGGTGTTCAATATATTTATCTGGTTGTAAATTTTTGTGCCCAGGTTGCTATAATGTGGTTGCTCAAAATTTTCATTACGGTACTGAATATACACAAGAATTGGAAGACCAAATCATTGCTGATTTAAGTCATTCCTACGTACAAGGACTGACGTTATTGGGTGGCGAGCCGTTTTTAAATACAGCAGTAGCATTAAAATTAACACGACGCATACGCGCTGAATTTGGTGATACAAAAGATATTTGGTCTTGGACTGGTTACACATGGGATGAATTAATGGCCGAAACGGCCGACAAAAAGGCATTATTGCAAGAAATTGATGTTTTAGTTGATGGTCGCTTTGTTCAGGCATTGATGAACTTAAAGCTGCGATTTAAAGGATCATCTAATCAACGAATCATTGATGTGCCCGCATCATTAGCAACAAAAGAAGTTGTCTTGTGGACGGATGAGTATGAAAATTGATTTAATCGGTTGCTGTTAAAAAGTGTTTTTTGATATATAATGTTCATTTAATGTTGTTATATCAAGTCTATCCATAAACAAATGCACGTGTGATGTTTGGACTATTTGCCTATAAATAGGGTATAATATAGTGTTGTGACTTTTTCACACATTGATATTTTGTCGGAGGAAAGACATGACTGAAGATAGCCAAAAAACTGTTTACACACCTACTGATCCACGTGGGTTGAATGAACCGTTCTTACCAGTGTCTATTGCTAAACAAATTGATTTGCCTGGAAATGAAAATGTTTCTGGCGCACCATTAAAGGTGAGTGGTAGATATATTACTAAAGAATATGATATGGGTACGTCGCGTAACGAAAAAATTCAAGCTATCTTGAATCCTTTGAAGTCTAAAAAAGAAAAATTTTGGGGACTTAAGGGCATTTCTTTTGATGTTTTTGAAGGGGATGTTGTTGGCGTTATTGGGGTTAATGGCTCTGGAAAGTCAACGTTACTTAACATTTTAAGCGGGGCGCTGATGGAAACATCTGGACGTTTAATTCTTAAAGGAAAAACATCTCTTTTATCTGTATGGGATGGTTTACGTGACAATTTGACAGGACTAGAAAATATACGTTTAAAATCGTTGATGATGGGACTATCGAACAAAGAAATTGATAATCAAATTGATGATATCTCAGAGTTCTCTGAATTAGGTAAATTTATCAAGCAACCAGTTAAAAATTATTCATCAGGCATGCGTTCAAAGCTAGGTTTTGCAATCGCGGTGCATCAAAATCCTGATATTATGATTATTGACGAGGCATTGTCAGTTGGTGATCAAACATTTACGCGTAAAGCATTGAACAAAATGAAAGAGTTCAAAGCAGCCGGCAAGACAATTTTCTTTGTCTCACATGCCTTGGGTCAAATAGAAGAATTTACAGATAAAACAATGTGGATTCAATATGGCGAATTGCGTGCATACGGTGATACAGAAACCATTTTACAAGAGTACAAGGACTGGACTAAGTGGTACAACCAGTTAGATGATGATGTTAAAAAATCATATGTGGCTGCACGTAAGCAAGCACAAAATGATTTTAATCGAACACAACTAACCGAGCGTATTGTAGAAGATAACCATTTATCAGATGCCGATAAGAAAAAAATTATGCGTGATAACTCGGTCGGTGGTCGATTGACCTGGTGGAATTGGCTACTATTAATAGCTGGAACAGGAATCTTTGCTTATGCAGTTTATCTTTATGTGTATTTGGGACGGTAATTAAATTATGAGAGAAATTTGGCTTGTGCTACGGGAGCAAATAAAATACTTCCCCGTCATGCTACGTTTGGCTCGCTATGAAACTCGCGCCAAATACAAAGACCATTCACTTGGCGTTTTGTGGGATGTGATTAACCCAGTGATGCAAATTGCAACGTACTGGTTAGTTTTTGGAATTGGCTTACGTCAAGGTGGTACAACAAATGGGGTACCTTATGTTGGCTGGCTAGTTATTGGACAGGCAACTTGGTTATTTTTGAACACATCATTTATGGATGCGACTTGGAGTATTCGAAATAATGTGCGACAAGTTTCAAAGATGAATTTTCCTATCAGTATTATGCCAACTGTGCGAACATGGATTAACGTGATTCCTTTTGCTATTACATTGGCTGTTGGTGTCTTAATAGCTGTTGGCTCAGGTGTGCAGTTAACAATGCATGCGTTCCAATTTGTCTATTATTTCTTAGCCATGCTTGCATTTTTGCATGCATTAGGCATATTTAATGCAACAATAACAGTATTATTTCCAGATTATCAACAATTAATCCAAACGATTATGCGATTTGTATTCTGGTTCTCTGGGGCTGTTATTGACATTGCAGCCAAGTTAGGACCAGATCATGCACGAATCGGTCGTATGATTGAGTTGAATCCTTTCTACTATTTGATTTCGGGTGTCCGTGATTCATTTTTGAGCACGGGTTGGATATGGGATCACCCATCGCAAAATCTTGCTTTCTGGATGTTTGTACTGGTGGTCTTACTTCTCGGATCGCATCTGCATTTAAAGTTCCGCGCTTACTTTGCGGATCTTGTTTAGAATAAAGTAAAAGGGGTGTGGGCGTCTGCTCGCCCCCTCTTTGCGTACATAATTGATATAGGAGTTTTAACCATGACTGAACAAATTATCCACATACCAAAAAATATTGATGAACCAGTAACTGTCGTGAATAAAAGTAACCGTGCGGTTACCACATTAAGTGTGATTGTACCAATGTATAATGTGGCATTATTTTTGGAAGAGGCTTTGGATTCATTATTACGTCAAGGTATTAATGATGAACTACAAGTTATTTTGATTGATGATGGCTCAAAAGATGATACGCCGGCATTAGCACAAGAATATGTTGATCAATATCCGAATATTTTTGAGCTTTATTTATTTGAAAATGGTGGTTTAGGAGCTGCACGTAATCGTGGTACTAATTTAGCGGTTGGTGAGTATGTCACATATGTCGATCCAGATGATATTGTTGTTGATGACTCTTATGCTAAAATGCTTAAAATCATTAGTAAAACAGGTAGTGATGTTATTGGTGGCGCTGTACGTCGTTTTAACAGTACGGGAAAGCAGTGGACCTCTACAGTACATGATAAAGCTTATCATGATAGTTATGAAGCTGTAACATTAAAAAGTCACCCTGAGTTAATTTGGGACACAACTGCCTGGAATAAAGTATATCGCCTTGATTTTATTCATCATTATAGCTTGTATTTTCCTGAAAAAATGTTGTATGAAGATATGCCAATGGTGGTGCCGATGTACTCATTAGCGAAAACAATTGATGTTTTTGATGAAGTTATGTATCTTTGGCGAGAACGTGATGAGGGAACACCATCTATTACTCAGTTAACTGCTCAAAAGAATAACTTTACTGATCGTGTAAAGGGTATGAAGATGATCCTGAGCAGTTTGGTTAAGTATGATGCACCACAAAATGCGCAAAATGAGCAATTGAATAAAATGCTTAATTTTGATTTACGTTTACCTTTTACTTACGAAAAATATTTAGCACTTGATGATGAATACAAAGATACAATTTATGAACAGGTAAAGGGCTTTTTAGAATTATTAACACCTCCCCAGTTTAATCAAGCACATTTTTGGTATAGAGCATTGTATACTGTTTGGCTTAATCAACCTAAGGATATTGTACAAATTGCTATTGAAAAATTTGCCAAGTATGAGTTTCATATAAAATTTGATCAAAAGACTGGTACTTTTACTAGCAGTTATCAGGATGAATTTCATTTTGAATTACCTACTTTTCAATCGGACTTTGAATCATTTACTCGATTGCATTGTGTCGAAGAAGAAGATAAAAATCTTGTCTTAGTAGGGCATTTATTTTATCGTTATATGGATTTACCCAGTCGTGATTTAATTTCCAATTTACAAGTTGAACTTGTAGACAAAAATGGAGATGTGTTAATTCATTCCAATGGAACAGCTGATATGGCGTATGATCCAGATGGAACAGCAAAGTGGGGATTTGATAACACTCAAAGTCGTAGAGAACAACCAGCACATAATTTTGATATTTCACAATATCGCATTAAAATACCATTTACTGAGTTGACTTTATTAAATGAAGTTGCATATGTAAAACTTAAGCTGTCTATTTATGGTCGTAACTTAGAAGTGCTGATCAGTGAACCCCTACCTGGCGATGAGCCAAGACCAGAGGGATTTGTTATCGATGAAGGATTTTTACTAACTTCTTATTCATCAGATTGGCGACTTCGTTTAAATTATTTAGAAAATGCACCAATAATTGATAAATCTGTTTGGTCGGGAAATAATTACCATTGGACTATTAAGAATGCTAAAAAGCATGTTTTCATCTTCAATCCACTAAACAAAGAGACTCGTGAACTCATAAAACAGGATAATCAATATTCGTTGTCAAAGAAAGATATTAAATACCTTGGGACTCCTGGTGGTTCAGGACAAGTCTGGTGGCAATTTATGACAACTAATGATATTGAAAAATCCGACTCTTTTGAATTAGTTCGTATGGCGGCACCTGTGATTGCTGAACCTCATACAATAAACAAAAACATGTCCATATTACATGTTTCAAATCATGTTGCCACTTTAGCAATTTCCTGGCAATATCCAGTAGTAGCATCAGCTGAAGTAAATGAGAACGATGTCACAATTAAATATTGGTTAGACGGGTGGGCGCGTTTCGCCACGAGTTCTAAAATTAGTTTTACTCAAGATAAATTAACTAATGAGTATATGGCTAAAAAAATTGAAGGGGGTCTATATAAACCTAGTTTATGGGAAGTAACAATACCATTGGAATATGGTTTATATGGTGAAAATACATTACTCCACCCAGAGGTTAATTTAAAGTTTCTCTATCGAAAAAGCTTTACGATGCCGCTACGTTGGGGAAAGTCAAAATTCAATATTTTTCGTAAAGATTACAAAATTGGAAAACTGACCTGGTATTTTGGTTCTGATGATAAAGAGGAACATCGCGTTGTAACACTACGTCAGCGTAATAATCGTGACGGTTTTGGAACGATTAGTGAAAAAGTAACATTCTGGCAAGAAGAGTATCAAAATTTTCTCAAGAAACCTATTTTGGAAAAAACAATTATGTACTCATCATACTGGGGTCAAAACTTTAACGATAATCCACGAGCGCTTTATGAATACATTCAAAAAAATCATCCAGGTTATCAACATATTGCTGTATACTCTAGTATCTTACAAAATATTGAACTTCCTGACGTTACTGCAGTTTTAACTGGCACTAAGGAGTATTGGTATTATTTAGCTCGTGCAAAGTATTTTGTTAACAACGTTAACTTTGAGGGAAAAGAGCGTGTTAAACGACCTGAACAGGTAGAAATACAAACAATGCACGGGACACCATTAAAAAAGATGGGATTTAATGTATTGCAGGACTGGACATCGGCATCCTATGAGCAATATTTGCAAAAAAATCGTAACTGGGATTATTTAACAGTTCCAAGTGATTATGTTGCAAGTATTGCTGATAATGCCTATCGTCATCAAGCAAAAGTACTTAAAACAGGATATGCACGTAATGATGAATTGTTTGTTAGAAATAACTTAATTGAAATTAAGCGTATTAAAAATAAAATGAATATTCCAGTTGATAAAAAAATAATTTTGTATGCTCCGACTTGGCGTAAGCAGTCTGAAACCAAGTTGGGTATAGATTTTGATTTAATGTATCAATCCTTGAATGATAATGTACTTATGCTTGTTCGTCCGCATCATTTAAGTGGAAACATCAATATTCCCATTAAGTACGCAGATAAAATCGTTTTATCAGATAGTTTATTTTCAATTGAAGATTATTATTTAATTAGTGATGTGATGATCACAGATTATTCTTCAGTTATGTTTGATTATGCATTATTAAACAAGCCGATGGTTTTTTTCACGTATGATTTTGAAAGCTATGTCAGCTCACGTGGCTTGAATTTTGATTTTAAAAATGATGCACCAGGACCTATTGTTTATAATCAGAGAGAGTTAGAAACTATTTTACAAAATTCTGATCAGATTAAACAAAATTATGCAAAAAAAATCACAGCATTTAATAAAAAATTTATACAATATGATGATGGGCATGCATCCGAAAAAATTTTTAATTCAGTTTTTGAAGATAATGATTAATTCTAAAAAAGCTTATGAAATAAATATTAGTATTCATTATGTATAAAACATAGTTATTTGAAAATGATTATTGGACAGAGGAAAATGTAATATGAAAAAAGGTTGGCACTTCGGTTATTTTTTAATTATTATGCTAGCATGGTTGCCTTATTGGTGGTCTTTTTACCCTATAATTATTAGTTATGATGGTGCTGCTCAGCTAGCTAATTTTTTCGGATTAACTTATCCTAATAATCATCAACCCTATACAGCTGCGTTTTTGATGGGATTGTTAGTTAAATTTTTCATGAAATTGACACATGAAAGCACATTAGCTTTTGCACTATATGCGATTTGCATTGCGAGTGTTAGCGCATTCGTACTGAGTAGGTTGGCTTTTAAGTTGGGAAGTAGTTTTGGAAAGAAAATTGAATGGTTTGCAGTTGGATTATTTGCACTGTTTCCTTTGTTTCCATTTTATGCAATTTCTTATGATAAAACGTCACCATTTTTGATAGGAACAGCTATGTTACTTTCAGCACTGATATCAATCGCTGAAGAAAAAAAAATCAATAATCATTTATTGGAGTTGTTTATAGGTTCAATATTAATATCAGCATTTAGGACTGATGGTTATTATGTTGTTGTTATTGTTTTATTTGTAAGTAGTATAGTGCTCAAAAGTAAAAAAATATTATGGGGATTATTATTATTAATCTTTTCAATGTCTATCATTAGTAAAGTGATTTTTCCAAATATGTATGTTATGCCAGGATTACCTGGAGATCCAATTAGTGTACCATTGCAACAAGTTGCCTACACTGTTAAGAAAAATGAATCACATTTAGAGAAAAATAAGTTATACGTTGAATTAAATGAAATAATACCTCTGAAAAAAATTACGCAAGCATATAACCCTAATCTAGCAGATTATGTTAAATTTAGTTATGGTAATAAATATTATGGCACGAATAAGTCTCAAAAAAAGGCTTTTGAAGATTTTTTGAAAGAAAAGAAAAAATATAGTACTTTGAAATTTGCAAGACTTTGGCTAGCATTAGGAAAAAGATATCCTTTTGATTACGTAAAAGCATGGTGGTATCAAGTGAACTCGTATTATATGCCAACAAATTATGATGAACAACAAAAATCTTCCGGTCAATTATTTATGAACTTTAATAAAAATTGGGTTAATAATAGTGTTATTAACACTATGAAACAATTAAATATGCCGATTAATTATAATAATTCAAATTTTGCTAAAAAATTTAGAAGTAAAATTACGACACCGTTGAAGAATGATAATTTTATTTACAAGTTTTCATTGTCTGCGTGGCTCTACGATTGGGTACTTATTTTATCTGCTATAATAGCGATCATACAAATAATTAAAAAGAAAATATCAATCGTTTGGCTATTACCTTTCTTATTTCCGCTAGGAATATTAGGAGTTGCAATGTTAACGCCAGTAGATGGAGGAATGCGATATATATTACCTATTATCATGACGTTACCAATGGGTGTAGGATTTATTTTCCGGAAAAATAAAAAAACAGAAAATGGCTAGCATTTTAGCAATAAATAATTGATGATAATTTTTCGATGCGTATGTCATAATAGATTATTCGTTGAAATATATTGTGAATAAAAAATAAAATCAGAGAGAGACAAAATGGATAAATTAGCGATATTAATACCAGCATATAACGAGGCCCAAACTATCGAAAAAGTAGTGACAGATGTGTTGGAGACTACTAAAAATATTGAGGGTACGGTAGTATATGTTTACGACAACAATTCTAAAGATAATACTGCCAAACTTGCTGAAAAAGCTGGAGCAATAGTTAAACACGAGTTTGCTCAAGGAAAAGGCGCAGTGATTAGACGAATGTTTCGGGAAATCGATGCTGAAGTTTATATCATGATTGATGCTGATGACACATATCCAGTGGAAGCGATGACAAAAATGTATCATACTGTCAAAGTTCGTGGGGTGGATATGGTGGTCGGAGATCGCTTATCATCCACTTACTTTGAAGAAAATACACGACCATTTCATAATGTCGGAAATTCTGTGGTACGTGGATTAATTAATACGCTTTTTAAGACAGATATCAAAGATATACTTACAGGGTATAGGGCCTTTAGTTTTGAATTTGTTAAAACATTTCCGGTTCTTTCTCGTGGATTTGAAATTGAAACAGAGATGTCTATTCATGCTACTGAAAAACGTATGTTGGTAGAGAACCAAGTGATTGATTATAGAGATCGACCGGATGGATCAGAATCAAAATTAGACACATATGGTGATGGTATGCGTGTTCTGAAAACAGTTATGAATTTATATCGTAATTATCATCCGTTTGCTTTTTTTGGATCTATTTCAGCTTTGTTTGTTTTTATTAGTTTAATTGTATTTTTTGTTCGCGTTCTTGGACCTTATGCGAGAACAGGTATGGTAGATAATATGCCAACATTGATCGTGACTATGATATTGTTATTAGTTGCTGTGATTTCTTTCTTTTCAGGCATGATTTTGAATGCTGTTCAAGCCAAAGAGAAACGTGATTTTGAATTATCTCTAATTGAAGCATCTAATAGAAAAAAAGAATTGTGCAAATATTAAAAATATTTTAGTATTAATATTTTTTGTTAGCTAATAGAGTACCAAAATATAATAATGACGTTTGGAGTAGCAAAAAATGTTAGAAAATGTAAGTGAAAAAAAAGATGCCGAAAAAAAGAAGATTAGATTATCAAATATTGAAATTCTACGATTTATTTCTATTTTATTAGTTGTATTACATCACGTAGCCATTCATACAAATTGGACAACAGGTATGTCGACTAATTTTGAATTAATTCGTGATACAATGATTTTGAGTGGGAAAGTGGGTGTCGACTTATTTGTTATTATTTCTGGTTATTTAATGATTAATTCACGAACCAAAATAACAAGTTTAGTTAGGACCGTTAGTGAAGCCATTGTATTTTCAGTAGGTATGTATGCAGTTGCAATCATACTAAGAATAAACGGTACCATATTTTCAACGTCGTATTTCTTAAAACGCTTATTTCCAGTAATTTTTTCTGATTATTGGTTTGTAACAGCTTTTGTTTTTATGTATATACTACTCCCAATCTTGTTACCTTTTTTATCTAGCTTGTCGAAAAAAGATTATCAACGTTTCTTGATTATTGGTTTTTTGGTTGTTTCTATTTGGCCAATGATTGCTTTAAATAAAGGTATGAATTTTTCTTACGTTATTCTATTTTTATATTTATTTGCCATAGGAGGTTATATTCGTAAGTTTGACGTGAAAATTCATAAGCGAACTGCGATTATTTCTATTATTGGATTGACAGTTGCTACGGTTTTAACAACACATATTTTGCGTCAACTACTGGATATACGGCATAATTCTTTTTATCAGTTATTTACCTTTTTGAATTGGACGTCTGTCACTAGTTGGCGAGAAAATATTATTATTTGGTTTGATGCAAGTCCATTTCCTTTGTTAATTGCTACACTTATATTTGTTGCCGTAATTTCAATGAAGCATTATTATAATAACATTGTAAATTTTTTAGGAGGCCATGTCTTTGGTGCTTACTTATTTCAAAGTGCACCAATATTTTCACCGTGGATTTATGTCACTGTGGTTAATTTAAACCGTGTTCATGGTACTTTAAATCGTTTATTATTTTCACTGGGTGTTGCGTTATTATTCGTATTCATAGGCATTGGGTTGCATGTTATGTTAGGGCCAATATCAAATAAACTGACTGATTTTTTATTAAAAGTAATTAAAGTAACTGGTAATAAGTGGATTGAACTGTCTGCATATCATACAAGATCTGAATTTTCTAAATCACTAGGTTTAATTATTCTCAAGATGATTGCCATTTTAACTACAGCTATTTTTGTTGTGCCAGGCAATAAAATTTTGGGAATTGTGGCAATCAGTATAATTTTGTTTGTCATGTTGCAACCATATCGTGAAAAAAATAAAACAAAAATTACTTATATAGAATGGATTTCCGGATTTGTTGGTGGTGTACTTTATATTATTACTTTTTTACCAAATAATTATTTTAATACGTTATTCATCATCCATGGTGGGGTAGTTTTAATTGCTTTTGTGACGGTTAGTTTTTCTATAGCTACTGTACTGAGTCAATTCAAAAACAATCAGAACTTAGTTAGTAAATCACGATCATTTCATAAAATTTATTGGCGATATGTATTATTCTACGGTGTCATTATTACAATATACTTTTTCGCTTATTATCCTGGGATATTAGTGGTTGACTCTGTTAATCAGTGGAATCAAATACATAACACGTATCCTTGGAATAATTGGCACCCAGTAGGACACACGGCCGTATTGTGGCTAACTTCAAAAGTGTGGGATAATCCAGCAAGTTTTGTCCTTCTGCAAAGCATGATCTACACGATATTATTTTCATATTTTGCTACACTATTAAATCAATATGTACTAAAAAAATGGATTAGACATTTATTTTTCATTTTAACAGCAGTAATACCATTCTTCCCATTGCAGGCAATGGTTATTGTTAAGGATACTTTATTCACCTATGCTTTTATATTTTTAGGACTAGCTTTGTTTCAAGCAGTCAGAACACGTGGCAAATGGTTACACAATCCGTTAGCTTTTGTGTTGACTTTAATAGCGACAATCGGAGTTAGCATTTGGAGAAGTAATGGCATGCCAATTGTATTGGTTATGTTGGTACTCATCATTTTGATTTTGGGTATTAAAAATTACTGGCGATTACTTGTTATAATGATGGTTTCCGTTGGTTGTTATTTTGCTATTAATGGTCCGATCGTAACAAAATTCAATATTTTTGAGCCCTCTAAAACAGAATCTTATGGTATGTTAATCCAAGTCGATGCTGGTATTATTCACAATGATGGTGTATTAAATGATAAGCAAAAACAGTACTTTGGCAAATTGATGAGTGCTCAAAATATTGCAGGTTATCAACCAGATAATATTGACAAGGTGAAATTTGGGATGGGATTTAATTCTAGTTTGTTGACTAAAGACACAACCAAATTTCAACGAGAAAGTATCTCTTTGATTGAGAATAATAAAAAGCTGGCACTAAAAGCATATAAGGCACAGACGGCAGTTATTTGGAATCAGAATGCACAATATCGATTGGGTATTCTGATGAGAGATAAATACCCTGTAGAAACCGGATACTTTTTATCAAGGAGTGATATTGAGAAGTATCATATAAAGTATCAAGCGTTCAATTATGACAGATATTGGAGTGGATTTAGACAGTTACATACAATTTTACGCAATTTTCAAGAAGTATTTATAGTTCAAAGTGTGCAGCACTGGTTTTTGCCAGGAATCTACTTGATGATGCAACTGACCATCGCTTTTTGGCTTTTGTTACGAGGGCAATGGCATAAATTACTAGTTATTTTACCAATAATTGGCTTAGCTGGTACGTATATGTTGGCAATACCCGCGGCTGATATAAGGTATTTGCAGCCAATACTGTTGTACGTGTTTATTACAATTTTAGTAGTGAGCTTACCTGATACTGTATTTCATGGTTTGCACATGAAACGATCTGCTAGGAAGATGTAAAAAAATTAACATGCTAAATCATGATTAGTTGAATATAAAGATAATAATCAATGCCAATATATTGTAAGATTAATTATTTTACGTATAATAAAACAACCAAATCTTATTAAGGGAATAACAAAATGACTGAAAAAACAGTAGCAGCTGCAATTGTGACATACAACAGATTAGCATTGTTAAAAGAATCATTGGCAGCCATACTAGCACAAACGAACTATCTGTCACATGTGATTGTTGTCAATAATTTGTCAACTGATGGCACAACAGAATATTTGGATAGTTTAAATGATGAACGTATCGTCGTTTATCATGCAACTGAAAATTTAGGGGGTGCTGGTGGTTTTAATCAAGCAGTTCGTTTATTTGGTGAGAAATTGCAAGATGACTTTGTATGGTTAATGGACGATGACACTATTCCAGAACCAGATGCTTTGTCGCATTTAGTTGAATTTACGTTAGAACATCCGGAAGTGGGGTTTGTCAATTCACAAGTTCGTTGGGGACAAGTGAACGGTAAACCGTCATGGATGAACGTAACTGCACCACGTCCGTTTACATGGCAACGTTATCTCATGGATCCGAAAGAGCCCGCAGTAGAAGTCGTTAACGCGACTTTCGTGTCTGTTATGTTTTCACGTGAGATGGTTGCAATGGTTGGTTTGCCACAGAAAGAATACTTTATCTGGGGTGACGACATGGAGTACACGAACCGCATAGCTGACGTTAGACGTGGTTACATGGTGATGAATTCTATAGCTGTGCACAAGTCTAAAGAGAATACTAAACCGGGTGATATTGTTGCTGAAAAAGATGATAGTAGGCTATGGCGTTATAATTACGAATACCGTAATCGCGTCTTAACTGCGCGTCGTATTTCAAAAAAAGAAATGATCAAAGTTGTGTCAGTTGCGATTATGCGCGATTGGCGTAAAACATTGCTTAAAAAAGATGTGGCGTTTAGGGCTAAGAAACTTTGGGTTATTATACGTGGTTTATGGCGCGGCTTATTTTTCAATCCAGACATTGAATATGCAGCAGGATTACAAACAGCAAAAATTCAGAGTCTGCGTGATAGTGAAATGGACTTGTTGGATTAGGAAAAAATAGTATTAAATAATCAAAAAGATTGATTCTGTTGAAGAATCAATCTTTTTTTGTGCGCAATTAACGCAATTAACGCCTTCATTTGAATATCTATAAATGAAGGTGACGATCAAAAAAATGATGACGAAAATAATTGGGTGTTAAGCCGGTAATTTCTTTAAATGTTTTAACAAAGTAAGTCGTAGTTGAGAAGGATAATAGATTAGAAATCTCAAGTAATGTCAGATCTGAAGCGATTAGTAGTTCTTTGGCAGTATCTATTTTAGTTTGTCTTATGAATTGCGTAATTGTACAATTATATTCTTTTTTAAAAGCAGGATTTAAAGACTTTTTTGATGCATTGAGTCCTTTAGCAATGTCATCAAGCGTTATATTTTCAGTAATATGTTCTTTGACATATTTCACAATTCTCTGGTGAAGTGGTAAAAAATTGGTTATGCGATAGTTTTGAACCACTTTAAAGTAATACCAAGTCATCTCTCTAATAACTTGAAAAAAGTCTAAAAATCGTGGCGTTAATTCGATTTCTTGAATAAGTTCGTTATGTAATTGAAATGCCAATTCAGTAGGATAGCCCCATTGAATGATAGCACGATTTAGCACGGCTATATAAGAAATGAGGGTATCTTTCTCGCCTCTAATCAGGTTATTAGAGGCAAATCGTTCGCCAATAATTTTTAAATGTGACAAACTTTCTAATGCAGAAACAAGTTGATCGCTGTGTGAATATATAATTGCTTTAATAATATCAGTTTCTGTATTAAAGAAGGTAGTCGCATCAAATGGTTGCGTTTTTTCAGTTTTAATTGTTTGTTGGTCAGAAAATTGTGTAATAATAACATCTTCATCTGGTGCACGTTTTCCATGATATAAGGTATAAACAATTTGAGAAATTGATTGTAAGTTGGTAAGAGAATGCAACATCATTAATTCATTGCTGTTCGATTCAAGATTACTGTAATCAAATGAAAAACATATTATCAATTCGTTCGTAACTTGGCAAGTTAAAATGTGACCTAAGTGATAATTTAGAGATTGATAACGGTGACCTGATAGTAAATTAATGTTTTTAAGTAAAAAATTTGTGAAATGTTCGCTTGAATTAACAATGTCTCTGTCTAAATAGCTAACCTCTTTAGTCGTAATATTTAACAAAATAACAGTCGCATTTAAAATATCTGCTAATTTTTTAATATCGTTCATGGATCTCCCCAGCAAATTTTATACGATTAGTTTATATATAAATTAATCGTATAAAAAGCATATTTTCTTAATTATATAAAAAAAACTAGATAATAAATATATCATTTCTGATCAAGTCCCTTTATTTGATACAAACGCTCCTTTTTTATCATGAAAACATATAGTTTTTGAGTCATAATCATAACAGGACAGTTTCATTCTTTATTTTTAAGTAGAAAAAAATGAAAATAACAGTAATAAAAAAATTATAGTGTGACACTGTATGCAGCGGTCATATATGAGTATATGAAGAATCAATTAGGTTAGCATTATACATTAAATATCTCATGTTCATCATCAATGAGTAAACTGCTTGAAATGTTTCAAAATCAAGTTTTTATGACGTATATTATTGAATTGACCAGCTTGCTTTAAATATGACATTAAATAAGATAAAAAGGTTTAGTAGTGATGAAAGAACTGATCAAACGGATTTATTATTCAACATTAATTGTAATAGTGTACGAACTCGGGAAACATATTATATTACCAGGTAATTTAGTTAAATCTTATAAATCGCCAGATTTAATGAGTTCAATTAGTTTATTAATAGGTGGTGATTTATCTAGATTATCTTTCTTTTCTTTGGGGGTTGGTTCATATATGTCAGGAATGATTTTTTGGCGGGTAATCCAATCTTTGAATAAGGACAGATTCAGCAAAAGTTCTGAAAATACAATTTATTATTTGCGATCTATTCTGATACTATTTATCTCTATTATTCAATCATTAGGATTAGCAACTAGCATGAAAAATAATATTTCGTTTTCTACTAATGAGGTTGTTAATATTCTGATAGCTGGATCTACGTCAATAAATCGGACACGCATTCTACTTTGATTTGCTATTTTTGTTCAAAGGCCACTGGGGTTAAAT
>NZ_BPKW01000010.1 GCF_019656015.1 Leuconostoc inhae
GGTTCGAGTCCTGGATGGCCCATAAGGAGAAGTAAGTGACGTGTTGTCACTTACTTCTTTTTTCGCTTGCTTTTTATAGTTCTTTTAGATACAATAAACTTATTAACTTACCATAAGTAGGCTATCTCAGAAAGTTGTTGGGTAATGCAAAACAACAAGCTGAAATTCCAGTAAGTCACGATAGTGGGTAATGCTGCTCGGTTGTTCGCCGTTATCAGATAATGAGTGTTATGTATTGATTTACATAAAATCTGGGTGGTACCACGGAAGCGCGTTTTTCGTCCCTTTTCCTTTTTGGATGGGATGAGAAACGCGCTTTTTATTTTGATTATTTAAACATACAAGTAGAGGAGAAAACTATGTTAGATATGAAGTATTTGCGAAAAAATGTGACAGAGGTGACACAAAAATTACAAGATCGAGGTGTTTCATCAGAAAAATTGACAGAATTATTGAATTTGGACCAAGAACGACGTGATATAATTCAAAAAGTTGAAAATCTCAAAGCAGATAGAAATACTGCATCAGACAAAATTGCATATGCTAAACGCAATCAAGAGGATGCAAGTCAAGCTATTATGGCGATGCAAAGAGTTAGTCAAGAAATCAAAAAATTAGATGCACAGCAATTAGAATTAAATGATCAAGTGCAAAATTTAGCAGCACATTTACCTAATTTGGCAGCGGTAGATGTACCTGTTGGCGTAGATGAATCAGCTAATATCGAGCAACGCACTTGGGAGCCAACTGACTATCAAAAAAGGCCGCATGCTTTACTCGAAACGCCTAAGTGGCTAGAAGCCCATTATGATGTTGGTGAGAAATTAGGTATTTTAGACTTCGAACGTGGGGCAAAAGTATCTGGCGCACGGTTCTTATACTATGTTGGTGATGGTGCAAGATTAGAGCGAGCAGTTTATAATTTTATGCTGGATGAACATCGTAAAGAGGGCTATACCGAAATGATTACACCTATTGTAGTTAATGATACTGCCATGTTTGGTACAGGACAATATCCAAAATTTCAAGACGATGCTTATCGTGTGGCTGGTTTGGCACAAACATATATTCCAACAGCGGAAGTGCCATTAACAAATTATTATTCAGGTGAAACTTTACCTGCTGACGAGTTACCTATAAAATTTACGGCATTGTCACCCTCATTTCGTAAGGAAGCTGGTGCTGCTGGTAAAGATACACGTGGCTTGATTCGTTTGCACCAATTTAATAAAGTTGAAATGGTTAAATTCACTAAACCAGAGCAATCTTATGCTGAATTGGAAAGTATGACAGCAAATGCCGAAAGTATTTTGCAAAAATTAGAATTACCTTATCATGTTATTATGCTCTCGACGGGGGACATGGGTTTTTCTGCGGCTAAAACTTACGATATAGAAGTGTGGATGCCACAACAAAGTTTATATCGTGAAATTTCTTCTGTATCAAATACAGAGGCTTTTCAAGCGCGAAGAATGCATATTACCTATCGTGATGAAGAAAATAAATTACAACTTGTGCACACCTTAAATGGCTCTGGTTTAGCTGTTGGTCGCACTGTTGCAGCGATTCTAGAAAATTATCAAAATGAAGATGGTTCGGTAACGATTCCTGAAATTTTACGTCCATACATGGGTGGTCAAGAAAAATTAATTGCTACCCCTCATCATTAATAATGAAAGCCTGTATTTGTCAGGCTTTTTTTGATATAATTGAAAGTAGACTATTGTGCGAAAACACACACAAATTTAGATTTCAGAGGAGAAACACACGATAAATTAATGTTGTGTGCTAAAAACAATGGCAAACCCAATACGTAAATTAGTTGATAATTCAAAAAAACAATTAAAAAAATTAAATCATATTGCTGACCAAGTAGAAAATTATGCTGACCAAATGGCAGCAATGTCCGATGGTGAATTGCAAGCAAAGACGCCACAATTTAAGCAAATTATTGCGGATGCGTTGGTCGATGTTAAAGGTCAAGACAAGCAAAATAAAGTATTAGCGAAAACTTTAGACGAGTTGTTGCCAGAAGCCTTTGCTGTTGCTCGCGAAGGTGCAAAAAGAGTTCTTGGTTTGTACCCATTTCATGTACAAATCATGGGGTCGGCTGCCTTGCATGATGGCAACTTAGCTGAAATGCGTACGGGTGAAGGAAAAACCTTAACAGCTACGATGACTGTTTATTTAAACGCTTTGTCAGGCCGCGGTGTGCATGTTGTCACTGTCAACGACTATTTATCAGCACGTGATGCCGAACAGATGGGCCAATTGTATAATTGGCTTGGTTTGTCGGTAGGCGTTAACGTAGGGGATTCACCTGCGGATGAAAAACGTGCAGCATATGATGCTGATATTACTTATTCAACTAATTTTAATATTGGTTTTGATTATTTACGTGATAACATGGTACGTCGAGCAGATGAACGTGTTATGCAACGAGGTTTGAACTTTGCTTTGATTGATGAGGCCGATTCAATTTTAATTGATACGGCACGTACACCATTGATTATTTCAGGACCTGGGTCAGGTGTTTCTCAGCTTTATGCGAGGGCTGATCGTTTTGTAAAGACACTTCAACTTGAAGAAGATTATAAAATCGATGAAGAAGCTAAAACAACGATGCTAACAAACGAAGGCATTCATAAAGGTGAAATTTTCTTTAATTTAGATAATTTATATGATGCAGGTGATACAGCGTTAACGCACCATATTGATCAGGCATTACGAGCTAATTTAAATTACATTAATGATAAAGATTATGTTGTTCAAAATGGTGAAGTCAAATTAATTGACCAATCAACGGGTCGAATTTCAGAAGGAACACGTTTATCAGACGGTTTACACCAGGCAATTGAAGCCAAAGAAGGTGTGGATATTCAAGAAGAAAACAAGTCTATGGCGCAAATTACTTATCAAAATTTGTTCCGCATGTATAAAAAGCTTTCAGGCATGACAGGAACGGCTAAAACAGAAGAAGAAGAGCTACGTGAAATTTACAATATGGAAGTAGTTACTATTCCGACAAATCGTCCGATTAAGCGTGTGGACTATGCGGACTTGTTATATCCATCAATTCGTGCAAAATATAATGCTGTTGTGAAAATGATACAGGAACTGCATACTAAAGGACAACCGATTTTAATTGGTACAGGGTCTGTGGAGTCGTCGGAATTATTATCTAAAATTTTGATGGCGCAAAATGTACCACACAATGTTTTGAATGCTAAAAATAATGCTAAAGAAGCTGAAATTATTGCAAATGCGGGACAGTCCGGAGCTGTTACTGTTGCAACAAATATGGCTGGTAGAGGAACAGATATTAAACTTGGCCCCGGCGTTGCTGATTTAGGTGGCTTGGTAGTTATTGCGACTGAGCGACATGAGTCACGTCGGATTGATAATCAACTGCGCGGTCGTGCAGGACGTCAAGGTGATGCAGGCTTTTCACAGTTTTTCTTATCTCTTGAAGATGATTTAATGATTCGTTTTGGGGCCGACCGTATTCGTGTACTTTGGGAACGCATGAATCTTGATGAAGAAGAAACAGTAATCAAAAACCGTTTGATTACGCGTTCGGTAGAGTCAGCTCAAAAGCGTGTTGAGGGTAATAATTACGATACACGTAAAAATGTTTTACAATATGATGATGTTGTACGTGAACAGCGCGAACTTATTTATCATCAACGTGATGTTGTTATTGATGAAAAAAAATCTCTGGAATGGGTTTTGATGCCTATGGTTGAGCGGACAATTAATCGTGTTGTGGATGCGCAGACAAAAGGCAAAAACATGGCAGAGTGGCATTTGGATCAAATTATTACTTTTGCAAATAATGCATTAACCTCTGAAGGTAATGTGACGGTTGAACAATTACAAGACTTGTCACGCGACGAGATTAAATTGAAGTTATTGAACTTAACTAAACTAAACTATAAAGCTAAACAAGGACAGTTATACGATCCAGATCAAATGTTAGAGTTTGAAAAAGTTGTTGTTTTACGTGCAGTTGATCAACATTGGACGGATCATATTGATTCATTAGATCGGTTGAGACAAGGTGTTGGATTGCGTGGTTATGGCCAGTTAAACCCTCTGATAGAATATCAAAATGAAGCATTTACAAACTTTAATAAAATGATTGTTGATGTTGAGTATGATGCAACTCGTACGTTTATGAAGGCTGAAATCCGTCAAAATTTGAAAGCGTAAGTAATATTTGGTGTCAGTAATTGGCAAAATGCCTAGAACTGCTGTTAGTAAATTTAATATTAGATAATAGCAACTGGCGTAAACGTTTGTGTTTTTTGAAGGGATACAGTAATTATGGAAATTATCGACGCTAAACATGCTGAGGCAGATATTCAAGAAAATATCGCACGTTTTCGCGGAACATTAGATTTAGAGGCATTGACAGAAGAAATTGCTGATTTTGAAAATCGCATGACAGAATCCGGATTTTGGGATGATAACGTTAAAGCACAAAAAATAATTGAAGAAAATAATGTCTTAAAAAATCGTCGTGATTCTTTTTTGAACTTAACAAATCAAGCTGAAGAAATTGATTTGTTAATTGAAATGCTTTCTGAAGATGTGACTGATTCTGAAATGATGTCAGAGCTTGAGGAAAGTGTTGCCAAAGCTCAGAAGGATATTGAGGCATACAATTTAGAACAATTGTTAACTGAGCCATATGACGCTAATAACGCTATTTTGGAAGTTCATCCGGGATCAGGTGGGACAGAATCAACTGATTGGGGTGCCAATTTGTATCGTATGTACACGCGTTGGGCACAACAACATGACTTCCAAGTTGATGTATTAGATTATCATGCTGGTGATGAAGCAGGCATTGATAGTGCGACGATTAAAATCACGGGACATAACGCCTTTGGATTTTTACGTAGCGAAAAAGGTGTTCATCGTTTTGTACGTATTTCACCGTTTGATTCGGCTGGGCGACGTCACACGAGTTTTGTAAGTGTTGATGTTATGCCAGAATTGGATGATACGATTGATATCGAAGTACGTGATGACGATGTTAAAATGGACGTTTTCCGTTCTGGTGGTGCCGGTGGACAAAACGTTAACAAGGTGTCAACCGGTGTGCGCTTGACACATGAACCAACAGGCATTGTCGTGTCCTCGACAGTGGAACGTACGCAGTATGGTAACCGAGATTATGCTATGCGTCTGTTAAAGGGAAAGTTATATCAACTTGAGTTGGAAAAACAAGAAGCAGAGCGAGCTGCTTTGACAGGGGATAAATTAGATAATGGCTGGGGATCTCAAATACGCTCATATGTCTTGCATCCGTATCAAATGGTTAAAGACCATCGAACGGACTATGAAACTAACCAACCACAACAAGTGCTGGATGGTGATTTAGATCCCTTCATAAATGCCTATTTACAATGGCAATTAAGTTTGAAGAACCCAAGTTAACGTGAAGAAAGGTCGAAACAATTAGTTTCGGCTTTTTGAATTTTCAAACAAATTAGTTCCTAATACGCTTGTAATGCGCTATAATATAAGTCAACATTAGACATTAACTGCCTAAAAAACGGAGGGCAAAATATGGATACCAATTATACACCAAGTGCACAAAACGTATTAGTTTTAGCACAAGAACAATCTAAATATTTTAAACATCAAGCAGTAGGAACAGAACATTTATTGCTTGCGTTAGCTATTGAAAAAGAAGGTATCGCTAGTAAAATACTGGGACAATTTAATGTATCAGACGATGATATTCGTGAAGAAATCGAACATTTTACAGGATATGGCATGACCTCAAGATATGACAAAAATAGTTATTTGCCATACTCACCAAAAGCGTCTGATATTCTACGTCAGTCAGGTGAGGAATCACGTGCGTTAGGACAACCAAAAGTTGGAACAGAACATATCTTGTTAGCACTTCTTCAAGATGAAAGTATTTTATCATCACGTATTTTACTGGCTTTGGATGCTAATTTACAAGAAATGAGACGTGCCATTTTACGTAAACTAGGGGTCACTGATGTACGTAAGCAGATGAAACAAAGGGATAAACAGCAACCCCAAGGAACACCAACATTAGACGGATTAGCGCGTGATTTGACACAAATGGCTAAGGAGGAAAAGTTAGATCCAATTATTGGCCGCTCAAAAGAAGTTCGTCGGGTTGTACAAATCTTATCGCGACGTACGAAAAATAATCCAGTTCTCATTGGTGAACCAGGTGTTGGTAAAACAGCTATTGCTGAGGGATTAGCACAACAAATTGTTAATAATGACGTACCGGTTACTTTGAAAAATAAACGATTAATGGCTTTAGATATGGGGTCACTAGTCGCAGGAACAAAGTATCGTGGTGAGTTTGAGGATCGACTAAAAAAAATTATTGACGAAATTTATCAAGATGGGAATGTTATTCTATTTATTGACGAGTTACATACACTTATTGGTGCCGGTGGTGCAGAGGGTGCCATTGATGCTTCTAACATTTTGAAACCGGCTTTGGCACGTGGCGAATTGCAAACATTAGGTGCGACAACTTTTGATGAATATCAAAAATATGTTGAATCTGATGCTGCATTGGAACGACGTTTTGCACCAGTAACGGTGAATGAACCGACACAAGCAGATGCAATCGAAATATTGACAGGTATTCGCCCAAAGTTTGAGGCACATCATCAAGTACAAATCGATGATGCTGCTATTGAAGCAGCCGTTAAATTATCTTCTCGATATATTACAGATCGCTTTTTACCAGATAAGGCAATTGATCTGATGGATGAAGCAGGCGCAAAAGTACGTATTGATGCTGTGGACAAACCAACACCAATGAGTCGAAACAAAGCACGTTTATCAGCAGTAACAAGTGCTAAAGATATGGCGATTGCAGCGTTAGATTTCGACGAAGCTGCAAAGCAACGTGCAGAAGAAATGAAATTAAAAACAAAAATCGATAAAATGGCCGCAAAACAAGCGATTGATGAAAATAATGACAGGCCACACTATAGCCTACATGTAACAGCAGAAGATATTGGTGAAGTGATTTCACAACAAACAGGTATCCCATTAACACAACTTGAAAAAAATGAACAACAACGTTTGGTCAATCTAGAAACTGTTTTGGGTAAGCGTGTTATTGGGCAAAAAACTGCTATTTCAGCGGTTGCACGTGCAATTCGTCGTGCACGATCTGGATTAAAGGATCCCAGTCGCCCAATTGGGGCATTCATGTTCTTAGGACCAACGGGTGTTGGAAAGACAGAGCTAGCTAAGGCGTTAGCTGAAGCCATGTTTGGTAGTGAAGATAACATGATTCGAATTGATATGTCAGAGTATCAAGAAAGATGGTCTTCCTCACGTTTAGTTGGTTCGGCACCAGGATACGTTGGCTACGATGAAGGTGGTCAACTAACAGAGCAAGTGAGAAATCACCCCTACTCTGTTGTCTTGCTAGATGAGGCAGAGAAGGCACATCAAGATATATTTAATCTGATGCTACAGGTGTTTGATGATGGTTATCTGACGGACTCGAAGGGTCGTAAAATTGATTTTAGAAATACAATCATCATTATGACGTCTAACCTTGGTGCTACACGCGTGCGCGATGAAAAATCAATGGGATTTGGAGCAATCGATTTAAAAAATAACAATGAGGCTGTTGCTGCAAAAATTCGTGAAACTTTAAAAGAAACTTTCCGCCCAGAATTTATCAATCGTTTGGACGAAGCTGTTGTATTTGATTCATTAACAAAAGATGAGTTACATCAAATTGTTAAATTGATGAGTCAATCCGTTCTGCAACGTGTGGCAGAACAAGGCATTTCTGTTAAAATAACACCCGCAGCAATTGATGTTGTCGCTAGCGCTGGATTCGATCCTGAGTATGGGGCACGTCCAATAAGGCGTGCTTTACAGACCAAGGTTGAAGATGCATTGAGCGAAGAATTACTACGTGGTAACATCACAACTGAAAGTGCTGTAACAATTGGTGCAAAAAATGGTGTGATTAAAATTAATATTAAACCACTTGAAAAGTTACCAACCAATGCTTAAAAATGCTGAAATTGCTTTTATGGTGCAATAGATATGGCTATTTTTTCAATTAAAATAATACTTAACCAGCCGAAATAAAGAAATGGTACAAACGGCAGACGGTGAACATGGTGTTTGACAAGATAAAGCAACGCAGACACAGAAGCTAAAAGCAATGCTAATGAGAAACTTTGTGTTGTAGTCGTTAATGTTAGTATTAGGAGTACCGGAATATCACCGCTGCCCATAGCTTTTCGATGATACACTAGAAATAAGCTGATAATCATGACAGCGCAAGCTGTCAGTAGTTTGGAATCATGCCAAAAGTGAATAATTAAGTAGACAATATAAGGGATTAAAATATTGGCATGAATGCGCTCAGTGTGCCAATCTTCTAAGGCGAGGAAGAATAGTAAGTAAGCTGTTATCCAAGCTATCATGTCTGAAAATAAATAGCTGCCTACAATCACACCTACTAATTCTAGGTATGCATAATGCATACCGTAAGTGTGGTGACAATAGCGGCAACGCGCGCGTGTTAGTAACGCTGATAAGATAGGTATTAAGTCGTACCAGTGCAAAACATGACCACAATGCATGCAAAATGATCGCTTGATAAAAATATGAATACGATTATTGAGCCGATCAGCAAGGCACATAATAGTTGAAACGAGAATGGCATTTAAAATAATAATGAGTAATTTTTCCATGCTAAATGATACGTGATATACTGAAGAAATGCACAAAAAATGTTAATTTAGATACAAAATAAATAAAGTGAATTGTTAGCTATTGACAATTATGCTCAATCTGGTATTATATTGAGCGTGCTTTTAAGTAATCTGTTCTGTGATATCATCACAACGTGCTGAATAGCGCTGTAAAGGCAATTGTCAGCAGATTTCCAGTGGGCATTTTTGTTTAAGTACAATTATGATACACCTGGAACTGTGCTATTAATAAAAATCTTAAGGAGATCGTAGAATGCCTACAATTAATCAATTAGTTCGCAAGCCTCGTAAGTCACAAGTGACTAAGTCAAAGTCACCGGCTTTGAACTTTGGCTACAATTCAATGAAAAAGAAAGCAACAAATAATGTTGCACCACAAAAGCGTGGTGTTGCTACGCGTGTTGGTACAATGACACCTAAGAAGCCTAACTCAGCTTTGCGTAAGTATGCTCGTGTTCGTCTTTCAAATTTGTATGAAGTTACTGCTTATATTCCAGGTATTGGACATAATTTACAAGAACACTCGGTTGTTTTGATCCGTGGTGGACGTGTTAAGGATTTGCCTGGTGTACGTTATCACGTTATTCGTGGTGCATTGGATACTGCGGGCGTTGATGGTCGTATGACTTCACGTTCAAAATATGGCACAAAGGCGCCAAAGAAGTAAGAAGGAGACTGACTAATGCCACGCAAAGGTTATACTAAGCGTCAGGAAGTTTTGCCTGACCCAATTTACAATTCAAAACTCGTTTCACGTTTGATCAACAAGTTGATGCTTGATGGTAAACGTGGTACTGCTTCAACTATTTTGTACGATGCTTTTGATCGTATTAAGGAAGCTACTGGTAACGAACCATTGGAAGTTTTTGAACAAGCCATGGAAAATATCATGCCAGTATTAGAAGTTAAGGCTCGCCGTGTTGGTGGATCTAACTATCAGGTGCCTATTGAAGTTCGTCCAGACCGTCGTTCAACATTGGGACTACGTTGGTTAGTAAACTATTCACGTTTACGTAATGAACATACTATGGATGAGCGTTTGGCTAAAGAAATTATGGATGCAGCTAATGACACTGGTGCATCTGTTAAAAAGCGTGAAGATACGCATAAAATGGCTGAAGCTAACCGCGCATTTGCTCACTATCGTTGGTAAAACGTACAACGCAATTTAATGTTGCGTTGTGTATCATTAACACTATTTATGATTATTGAGAATTTAATTGTTCTCAAATACAATAAATAGCGTAAAATGAGAGTAGACGGTAATATGCTATCAGTGTTTACCGTCAAAAAGCGAACACAATTCTGTGTCGCTTTTTGTTGCATACAGAACAAAAAAACCAGGAGATAACTCACAATGGCAAAACGTGAATACCCACTAGAACGTACACGTAACATTGGTATCATGGCCCACATTGATGCGGGTAAGACAACAACTACGGAACGTATCTTGTACTACACAGGTAAAATTCACAAAATTGGTGAAACACATGATGGTGCTTCACAAATGGATTTCATGGAACAAGAAAAGGAACGTGGAATCACGATTCAATCAGCTGCTACAACAGCTGTTTGGCATGGTTTCTTTGACCAATTCGAAAAGACACCCTACCGTGTTAACATCATTGATACACCAGGTCACGTGGACTTCACAATTGAAGTTGAACGTGCGCTCCGTGTTTTGGATGGTGCCGTAGCGGTTTTGGATGGTGCTGCTGGTGTTGAACCTCAAACAGAAACTGTTTGGCGTCAAGCAACAACATATGATGTACCACGTATTGTATTCGTCAATAAGATGGATAAAATGGGCGCTGATTTCCAAATGTCTGTGGATTCAATTCACGAACGTTTGCAAGTTAACGCTGAAGCTATCCAATGGCCAATTGGTGCTGAAGATGACTTTGAAGCCGTGATTGATTTAATTACACAAGAAGCTTATTATCCAGTTGATGAACTGGGTGAAAAGTGGGAACCACGTGATATTCCAGCTGAATTGAAAGATTTGGCGGAAGAAAAGCGTAATACATTGATTGAAGCTGTTGCTGATGTTGATGATGATTTGATGGAAAAGTATCTTGAAGGCGAAGATATTTCAGTTGAAGAATTAAAAGCGGCTATTCGTCGTGCTACTTTGGCATTGCAATTCTATCCTGTGCTTGCAGGCTCAGCCTATAAAGATAAGGGTGTCCAAATGATGTTGGATGCCGTTGTTGATTATTTACCAGGACCTTTGGATGTTAAGGCATATATTGCTAATGATCCTAAAACAGGTGAAGAAATTGACTTGATTGCTGATGATAGTAAGTCATTTGCTGCCTTAGCATTTAAAATTATGACGGATCCTTTCGTTGGCCGTCTAACATTTATGCGTGTTTATACAGGAACATTGCAGTCTGGCTCATATGTACAAAATACGTCATCAGATACACGTGAACGTGTTGGTCGTTTGTTACAAATGCATGCAACATCACGTACTGAAATTGAAGAAGTGTTCTCTGGTGATATCGCTGCAGCGATTGGCTTGAAAAACACGACAACTGGTGATTCATTGACATCTGTTGATCATCAATTGATTCTTGAATCAATGGAGTTCCCAGAACCAGTTATTGAATTAGCGATTGAACCAAAAACAAAAGCTGATCAAGACAAGTTGTCTAATGCTATTCAAAAGTTAGCAGAAGAAGATCCATCATTCCGTGCAACAACAAATCCTGAAACTGGCGATACTTTAATTGCTGGTATGGGTGAGTTGCAGTTGGATATCATGGTTGATCGTATGCGCCGTGAATTCAACGTTGAAGCAACTGTTGGTGCACCTCAAGTTGCCTACCGTGAAGCATTCACAAAAACAGTGCAAGCGCGTGGTTACTTCAAGCGCCAATCTGGTGGTAAGGGTCAATATGGTGATGTTTATATTGAATTCTCACCAAACGAAGAAGGCGCAGGCTTTGAGTTCGATGACGCCATTGTTGGTGGTGTTGTGCCTCGTGAGTATATTCCTTCAGTTGAAGCTGGGTTGAAGGACTCATTGAATGCGGGTCCTTTGGCTGGATTCCCATTGGTTGATTTGAAGGCGAAGTTGTATGATGGTTCATACCACGATGTCGATTCTTCTGAAGCAGCCTTTAAAATTGCGGCTTCATTGGCTTTGAGAGAAGCTGCTAAGACTGCTGGTGCCGTTATTTTGGAACCAATTATGGCGGTTGACATTGTTGCACCTGAAGACAATCTTGGCGATGTTATGGGACATGTCTCTGCACGTCGTGGTATGATTGAAGGTCAAGAATCACGTGGACCTGTTTTGGCTGTTAAGGCCAAGGTGCCTTTGTCAGAAATGTTTGGATATGCTACAACTTTGCGTTCAGCTACACAAGGTCGTGGTACATTCCAAATGGTATTTGATCACTATGAAGCTGTTCCTAAGAATATTCAAGAAGAAATTATTAAAAACAGTGGTAAAGAAGATTAATTTTTAAATAATGTCGAACTATCATTGTTTCAATATGATAGTCGATTATTCGGTAAAAACGGTATCACTCTTTAGAGTGATACCGTTTTATTTTAAAGAATATAGAGAACAGTATGAATAAAGAACATAGTAAATTTTTGATTTTTGGTATTATTGTAGTTGGGATGGTTTTACGTTTGCCCTTTACATCAATTCCACCAATTCTTGGTAGTATTGCTAAATCTCAGCATGTGTCGGTAGGTCAATTAGGTATGTTAACAACTATTCCGTTGATAGCATTTGCTTTATTTTCGTCTCTTGCCCCAAAAACTGCTCAAAAATTTGGATTAGAACGTGCCTTTGCATTGATGCTGGGATTGATGATTATTGGTTCAATTATTAGAGTGATTAATACACCATTTTTGTATTTTGGGACGTTGTTGATTGGCATTGGTATTGCACATTTGAATGTTTTATTACCGAGTGTCATTCGAACCTATTTCCCGATGAAAATTGGGCCAATGACATCATTATTTACATTCAGCATGATGCTAGCAACAGCCCTGGGCGCTAGCATGGCGGCACCAATTACTGCGATTACCAATTGGCATATGTTTATCATTATGCTGAGTATAACTTTGCTTATCGCGTTAATGATTTGGTTGCCCAATGAAAGATTTGCAGCAAAACATCAGCAAAACAAAGTATCAGAAAATCATGTTATTAGAACGCACGAAAAAATAAATGTTTGGAAAAATAAATATGCGTGGCTGTTGTTATTTTTTTGTGGCATGCAATCAGCGATGTTTTATGTTTTGATGGCATGGGGGCCTACTATTGCTGTACAGACAGGATTGTCACCAGCTGTTGCGGGTATTTTTTCTGGTTTGAATTCTTTAATTGGGTTACCATTTGCTTTGATAATACCAACAGTTATTACACGGTTAACACGCAAACGACGGCAAATTTTAATGAGCATTATCTCTTTGAGTGGTGTGCTTGGTTATTTGTTATTATTGCATCCCTTAGGCACTTTCAGTTATTGGTTAATCGTAAATTTATTAATTGGCATGAGTACAGCTGGGTTATTTCCGTACTTATTGACCACGTTTAGTTTGAAAACCAGTACGCCAAGTCAAACGGCACAAATATCTGGTATGGTTCAAAGTGGCGGTTATTTAATTGCAGCATTGGGTCCTGCGTTATTTGGTTATGCGTTTTCCTGGTTTCATAGTTGGACACCACAAATTGTTGTTATTTTGGTGTTATTTGTACTAATGATTATTGCTATGATTATAGTTGAGAAAAAAGATAAAATATTGTAACAAGAAAAGCATGCAACCAGTGAAGTTGTGTGCTTTTCTTGTTACAATAGATTTATTGATTAAAAGTGAGGGTTGGGAATTGACTAATATATCAACACCAATTATTGAGTTTAAAAACGTTGGACTATCGTACGGTGATGACGAGGTTTTAAAAAATATTGATCTTGAGTTAGAGGCAGGGAAATTTTATACATTGCTGGGACCTTCGGGGTCTGGAAAAACAACAATTTTAAATCTTATTTCAGGTCAGTTGCGGGTTACGCACGGCGATATTTTTTTCGAGGGAAATATCATTAACGATGTGCCTGTTGAAAAAAGACATATGAATACTGTTTTTCAAGATTATGGTTTATTTCCAAATATGACTGTTTTTGAAAACGTCGCTTTTGGCCCAAGTATTAAGGGTATGAGCAAAAAAAATATTAAGACTAAAGTAACAGAAATGTTAACGTTAGTTAAATTGAATCAGTATGCTGATAGAGAAATTACGGAATTGTCTGGTGGCCAACGTCAGCGTGTGGCTATTGCGCGTGCACTGGCAAATGATCCTGAAGTTTTACTGTTGGATGAACCATTATCTGCGTTGGATTATAAATTACGCAAAGAAATGCAATATGAATTAAGAGAAATTCAACAACGTCTGGGAATTACGTTTGTATTTGTGACGCATGATCAAGAGGAAGCGTTAGCAATGTCTGATTGGATTTTCGTGATGAATGACGGGGTTATTCAACAAAATGGCTCACCGGAAGATATATACGATGAACCAATTAATCATTTTGTTGCTGATTTTATTGGAGAATCAAATATTTTAGATGGTATTATGAAAACGGATTATCTCGTACACTTTACAGGAAA
The DNA here is from genome assembly GCF_019656015.1 of Leuconostoc inhae. Taxonomy (GTDB): domain Bacteria; phylum Bacillota; class Bacilli; order Lactobacillales; family Lactobacillaceae; genus Leuconostoc; species Leuconostoc inhae_A. The sequence continues at coordinate 14,394 of NZ_BPKW01000010.1, forward strand.
AGACTTTGAAAATGTTGATGCTGGTATGCGCCCAAATGAGCGTGTCGAGATTGTTTTAAGACCAGAAGATTTAGATTTGACAACAATTGAAAATGGTAAATTAATTGTCACTATTGCTGATCAATCATTTCGCGGTGATTATTATGAAATTACGGCAATTGATGATGATGGTAACGAATGGCAAGTACAAGCAACAAATAAATCACAAATAGATGCACGTGTTGGATTGACTTTTGATCCCGAAGACATTCATATTATGCGTTTTAACGAATCTGAAAATGATTTTGATGCCCGCTTAGAAAGTTATGAGGGGGAGGAAGATGCCGAAAAGTAAGCAACAAAGACAATTATTTTATTTAATGCCATATGGTTTATGGCTAATATTATTCGTTGTAGCACCTTTGGTATTACTACTTTTTCAGTCCTTAACAACACAAGATGGTCATTTCACGTTACACAATTATGCACTTTATTTTTCTAGTGGCACATATCTATTGATGACTTTCAATTCAGTATGGTATGCTTTTTTAATTACTATAATTACTCTACTAATTAGTTACCCTACCGCGTATTTACTGAATCAATTGAAGCAAAAACAGTTTTGGCTACTACTGGTTATTTTACCGACTTGGATTAATTTATTACTGAAAACCTATGCTTTTATAGGCTTACTTTCAAAAACTGGCACTGTTAATAATTTTATGAGTTTATTTGGTATTGTGCCACAACAGCTACTCTTTTCAAATTGGAGTTTTCTATTAGTTGCCTCTTACATTGAAATTCCTTTTATGATATTACCGATTTTCAATTCATTAGCTGAGATTAATCCTAGGTTAGAGCAAGCGAGTCGTGATTTAGGCGCGAATAGGTGGCAAACTTTGCGCCGTGTGATTATGCCTTTGTCAATGCCTGGTATCAAGGCTGGTATTCAAGCGGTCTTTATTCCCAGTCTATCTCTGTTTATGATTACACGATTGATAGGTGGTAACCGGGTAATTACCTTAGGAACTGCAATTGAAGAACATTTTTTAGTCACGCAAAATTGGCATTTAGGATCGACTATTGGGGTTATTTTGATTGTAGCGATGGTGATTACTATGATCTTTACGCGTGATCGTAAGAATTCTAGGAAACGGGGTTAACTCATGAGTCGAAAATTTCAGTGGGGCAATATTTATTTAGGGATTGTTTTTGTATTACTGTACTTACCCATTCTTTTTCTAATTGTATATTCTTTCAATGCTGGGGATGTGATGCAAGGTTGGGCAGGATTTTCATTAAAACACTACAATGAACTATTTTCAGATACACGTATACTAGAAATTGTTGTGAGTACCTTTTTGATTGCGTTATTATCATCGTTGCTTGCTAGTATTATTGGTACAGCCGGAGCATTATATATTTATAATTTAAAGCACACAGTGATCAAAAATGTTTTCCTGTCATTGAATAATATTTTGCTCGTTTCGCCTGATGTTATTATTGGTGCATCATTTTTGATTTTATTTACTGTCATGGGGTTTGCGCTCGGTTTCACATCAGTTTTGTTATCACACATTGCGTTTAGTATTCCGATTGTTGTGCTTATGGTACTGCCTCGTTTACAAGAAATGAATCAGTCATTAGTCGCAGCGGCAAAAGATCTGGGGGCTAACAATTGGCAAATGCTGTCTCGCGTGATTTTACCTGTTATCTCACCAGGCATACTGGCCGGGTTTTTTATGGCATTTACGTATTCGCTTGACGATTTTGCAGTCACTTTTTTTGTAACAGGAAATGGTTTCACAACCTTATCTGTAGAAATATATTCTCGTGCGCGCCAAGGTGTGAGTTTGGAAATTAACGCGTTGTCAACAATGATGTTTGCAGTGTCGTTGTTGCTGGTATTGTTTTACTACGTGATCTCAACGCGTGCTGTAAAGAATAAAAAGCGCAGCACAAGACTTGTCTTGCCTGCATCTGAGGGATTATAGTATGCGGAAAATAATAACTAGTATGATGACTATTATTGTGATTATTCTCATTTTATTTGGCACACAGCATTATTTATCATCAAAGACTGGCACAAATGTCTCGTCTGATAAGGTTTTAAATTTGTATAATTGGGGTGACTATATTGATCCTGCATTACTTAAAAAATTTACGCAAGAAACAGGCTATAGAGTGAGCTACGAAACGTTTGATTCAAATGAGGCAATGTATACAAAAATTAAACAAGGCGGTACATCTTATGATTTAGCGGTGCCTTCTGATTATATGATTCAAAAAATGAAACGTGAAAAACTACTTTTACCACTAGATCATAAAAAGCTCACTGGTATTGGTAATTATGATAGTCGCTTTTTAAATCAATCGTTTGATAAAAATAATCACTATTCGCTGCCGTATTTTTGGGGAACATTAGGAATCATTTATAATGATCAATATGTCAATGCTAAAGATATACAACATTGGGATGATTTATGGTCGCCGCAATTTAAAAATCAAATTATGCTAGTTGATTCGGCACGTGATGGACTTGCCATTGCATTAATCACACAAAATAAGTCGGTTAATGACAAATCACGTGCTGATCTTGCAGCAGCACAGGCAAAACTACGTACCCTGATGCCAAATATTAAAGCCATTGTGGCGGATGAGATTAAAATGTATATGGCTCAAAATGAGGCTTCGATTGCAGTTACTTATTCAGGTGAAGCGTCTGAAGCATTGAGCAACAATAAACATCTGCACTATATTGTCCCTAGTGAGGGTTCTAATCTTTGGTTTGATAATATTGTTATGCCAAAAACTGCTAAACATAAAGCAGCTGCCTATGCATTTCTTAATTTTATTAGTGACCCTAAAAATGCTGCACAAAACGCAGAGTACATTGGCTATGCAACACCTAATAAAAAAGCGCTCGCGTTGCTGCCGAAATCAATTCGTGATGACAAACAATTTTATCCGAATAACCAAACTGTCAGTCATTTGCAAGTATATGATGATTTGGGGCAAACATGGACTGAAAGGTACAATGATGCTTTTTTAGAATTCAAAATGACGCAAAGATGAAAAAATGAATGCGCAAATTTTGAAAGAAGAAAAATAAAAATTAAATAGATAATTTTTTGAAAACAGTTGCATTGCAGTGGGGTTTCTGTTAATATAAATAAGTACGCTTTTGGAACAGTAGTCACATAAACCTACCGAAAGCCTGGTGTATCAATGTTTAGCGATGATGATTAAGGTTGCGACACGCGCGGCCGCGTTGCCATGGGTGCGCAGAACACAAGCAGTGTTGTCGGTTTTTAATCGAAGTTAGCTGATTTACAAAATCAACGAGGAGGCACGAAAGAATGGCACAAAAGAAAATCCGTATCCGTTTAAAGGCATACGAACACCGTATCTTAGACCAATCAGCGGAAAAAATTGTTGAAACGGCTAAGCGCACGGGCGCAGAAATTGCTGGTCCTATTCCGCTACCAACTGAACGTACATTGTATACAATACTACGTTCACCACATAAGCATAAGGATAGTCGCGAACAATTTGAAATGCGTACGCACAAGCGTTTGATTGACATTGTGAACCCTACTGACAAGACAGTTGACGCATTGCGTAAACTTGAATTGCCATCAGGCGTTGCAATTGAAATTAAGTTGTAATTCTCCGGAATAACACTTCGCGTCTCAAATCAATGAGACGAAAATATAGTCAAACAAAAATAATTAAGGAGATTAGTCATGACTAAAGGTATCTTAGGCCGTAAAGTCGGTATGACTCAGGTTTTCACTGAAATTGGTGAATTGATCGCCGTAACTGTTGTTGAAGCTACACCAAACGTTGTTTTGCAAGTTAAAAATGCAGAAACAGATGGATATAGTGCACTACAACTTGGTTACCAAGACAAGCGCACAGTTTTGTCAAATAAACCTGAACAAGGTCACGCTTCTAAAGCGAACACGACCCCTAAGCGCTACATTCGTGAAATCCGCAATGCGGAAGGCGGATTTAACGCAGGGGATGAAATCAAAGTTGATACATTCGAAGCTGGCGAATACGTCGATGTAACCGGTATTACGAAGGGGCATGGCTTCCAAGGTAACATTAAAAAGGATGGTCAATCTCGTGGGCCTATGTCTCACGGATCACGTTTCCACCGTCGTCCTGGTTCAATGGGTGCTGTTATCAACCGTGTTTTCAAGGGTAAGCTTTTACCAGGACGCATGGGTAATCACAAGCGTACAATGCAAAACGTTGCTATTGTTCACGTGGATGTAGAAAACAACCTGTTGTTACTTAAGGGTAACGTTCCTGGTGCCAATAAGTCATTATTAACAGTTAAATCAACTGTTAAAGTTAACGCAAAGCATCCTGAAGTTAAAATGGCTGGTGCATCTGCATCTGCTGTAACTGAAGAAGCTTAATATAAAATATTAGAAAGGAGAACAATCAATCATGACTAAAGTTGCTGTATTAAAGCAAGACGGTAGCCAGACTGCTGAAATCGAATTAGATGATGCAGTCTTTGCCGTTGAACCTAACAACGCCGTTATCACAGATGCTGTGTTGATGCAACGTGCATCAATGCGTCAAGGTACACATGCTGTTAAGAACCGTTCAGCGGTTTCTGGTGGTGGACGTAAGCCTTGGAAGCAAAAGGGTACTGGTCGTGCACGTGCCGGATCAATCCGTGAACCACAATTCCGTGGTGGTGGAATCGTCTTCGGACCTTCACCTCGTTCATATGCATACCGTATCAACCGTAAAGCCTATCAACTGGCTTTGAAGTCAGTTTTGTCACAAAAAGTTGCTGATGGTAAGTTGGTAGTTATTGATGCTTTGTCATTCGAAGCACCAAAAACACAAGACTTCAAAAAGGTTTTAGCTAACCTATCAGTTGACACTAAGACATTAGTAGTTGTTGATGAAGATAACGAAAATGCTATTTTGTCAGCCCGTAACTTGGTTAACGTTCAAGTTATGACAACAAAGGGTATCAACGTACTCGACGTTGTTAATGCAGATAAGCTGGTGGTTGTTCAATCATCAATCGAAGAAATCCAAGGAGGTCTTGCCTAATGGATGCACGCGATATTATCCGTCGCCCTATTATCACTGAAGCTTCTATGGCGCAAACAGAACGCAAACGCTATGTCTTTGAAGTTGATGTTCGCGCAACAAAGCCTCAAATTAAAAAAGCGATTGAAGAAATATTTGACGTTCAAGTTTCAGGCTTGAACACAGCTAACGTCCGCGGTAAGCAAAAGCGTCAAGGCCGTTATGTTGGTTACACACGTAAGTTGAAAAAGGCAACGGTAACGTTGTCAAAAGATTCAGAAGATATTCAAATCTTTAACGAAGGTTAAATCTAAAGTAGGAGGATAAGACATTGGCTATCAAGAAGTATAAGCCAACCTCTAACGGACGTCGTAACATGACGACTTCAGATTTCGCTGAAATCACGAAGTCAACGCCCGAAAAGAGTTTGTTGGCCAAAAAGTCAAAAACTGGAGCTCGTAACAATTCTGGTCGTATGACAGTTCGCCACCATGCTGGTGGACACAAGCAAGCCTACCGTTTGGTAGACTTCAAACGTATCAAAGATGATAAGACAGCTACTGTTAAAGCTATCGAATACGATCCAAATCGTACTGCAAACATCGCTTTGCTGGTCTATGAAGATGGTATTAAATCATATATCTTGGCGCCAAAAGGATTGAAGGTTGGCGATAAAGTTCAATCTGGTCCTGATGCCGACATTAAGCCCGGCAATGCCTTGCCATTAAGTAACATTCCTGAAGGTACTTTAATTCATAACATCGAATTAAAGCCTGGTAAGGGTGGACAGTTAGCACGTTCAGCTGGTACTTCGGCACAAATTTTGGGTAAAGATGGTAAATATATCATTGTTCGTCTAACTTCAGGTGAAGTTCGTTTGGTTTTGGCAACTAACCGTGCAACAATTGGTGAAGTTGGTAATGCAGAACACTCATTAATTAACTGGGGTAAAGCTGGTCGTAACCGTTGGCGTGGAAAGCGTCCACACGTTCGTGGATCAGTAATGAACCCTAACGATCACCCACACGGTGGTGGTGAAGGTAAAGCACCAGTTGGTCGTCCAAGTCCTATGTCACCATGGGGTAAGAAGACTGCTGGTAAGAAGACTCGCGATAAGAAGAAGGCTTCAACGAAGCTTATTGTTCGCAGTCGTAAGAGTAAGTAAGGGAAAGGAGATAACTAATGGCTCGTAGTTTAAAAAAGGGACCATTTGCGGACCCACACTTGCTTAAGAAGATTGAAGCGCAAGCGGATTCTGAGAAGAAGTCAGTGATCAAGACTTGGTCACGTCGTTCAACAATCTTCCCAAGCTTTGTCGGCTTTACAATTGCCGTTTATGATGGACGCAAGCACGTTCCAGTTTTTGTACAAGAAGACATGGTTGGCCACAAGTTGGGCGAATTTGTCCCAACTCGTACATTCAAAGGCCACACAGCTGATGATAAGAAGACTGTTAAAAAATAAAGGAGGAAATTGAAAAATGGCTGAACAAATTACTTCAGCTCGCGCGACAGCTAAGATCGTTCGCGTTGCCCCACGTAAGGCACGCCTAGTTCTTGACACGATTCGTCGTAAGAGCGTTAACGAAGCATATGCAATTTTGAAGTTCCTACCTAACACTTCTACTGAAGATATTTACAAGGTTTTGAACTCAGCAGTTGCTAATGCTGAAAACAACTTCTCATTAGACCGAGAAGATCTTATCGTGAAGGAAGCCTTTGCTAACGAAGGACCAACGCTTAAGCGTTTCCGTCCTCGTGCCAAAGGTTCTGCTTCACCTATCAACAAGCGTACAAGTCACATCACTATTGTGGTTGCTGAGAAGGAGGCAAAGTAATGGGTCAAAAGATTAACCCTACTGGATTCCGTGTCGGCGTTATTCGCGACTGGGATGCAAAGTGGTTTGCTGACAAGGCTGATTATGCTAACCAACTTCACGAAGACTTACGTATTCGTAAGTATATCGAAAAGAACTTAGCTGACGCCGCAGTTGATCGCATCGAAATTGAACGCAGCACAAAATCACGTGTTGACGTTTCTGTCCATACTGCCAAGCCAGGAATGGTTATTGGTAAAGGTGGTTCTGAAGTTGAAAAGCTTCGTACACAGTTGGCTAAGTTGACTGATGTTGATGAAAAGGGACGCTCAAAGCGTGTATTCATCAACATTGTTGAAATCAAAAAGCCTGATTTGTCTGCACACTTAGTTGGGCAACAAATTGCTGGTGACTTAGAACGTCGTGTTGCTTTCCGTCGTGCAATGCGTGGCGCAATCCAACGTGCAACACGTTCAGGTGCTAAGGGTATAAAAGTTATGGTTTCAGGCCGTTTGAATGGTGCAGATATTGCCCGTATTGAACAGTATACTGAAGGCACTGTACCTTTGCATACTTTACGTGCTGATATTGATTACTCATGGGACGAAGCAATGACTGCTTATGGTAACTTGGGTATTAAAACTTGGATTTATCGTGGTGATATTTTACCACAAAAAAAGAACAGTAAGTAAGGAGGGAAGCGAACATGTTAGTACCAAAGCGTGTTAAATTCCGTCGTGTACACCGTGGTCACATGCGTGGCGAAGCAAAAGGTGGAAAGACGGTAACGTTCGGTGATTTTGGCTTACAAGCAACAACATCAAGCTGGATTACAAGTCGTCAAATTGAAGCTGCCCGTATTGCAATAACACGTTATATGAAGCGTGGAGGTAAGGTTTGGATTAAAATCTTCCCCCACAAGTCATATACATCTAAAGGTGTTGGTGTTCGAATGGGTAACGGTAAAGGTGCACCTGAAGGTTGGGTTGAACCAGTTAAACGTGGCAAAGTAATGTTTGAAGTGGCAGGAGTTTCTGAAGCAACTGCACGTGAAGCATTACGTTTGGCACAACACAAGTTGCCTGTACGTACAAAGATTATTGCTCGGGAGGCTGAATAATGGCTAAAGCAAGTGAATTGAAAGAATTGTCACTTGCGGATTTGCAAAAGCGCGAAGCCGAATTCAAGGAAGAATTATTCAACCTACGTTTTCAATTGGCCACTGGTCAACTTGAAAACACGGCGCGTATCGCACAAGTTCGTAAGGACATCGCACGAGTTAAAACAGTTATTCGTGCACAAGAATTGGCAAACGCCAGTAAATAAGACGAAAGGAAGAAGCTGAAAAATGAGTGAAGAACGTAATGCTCGAAAAGTTTACCAAGGCCGTGTCGTTTCAGATAAGATGGACAAGACAATTACTGTCGCTGTTGATACTTATGTAACACATGCAGTTTATGGTAAGCGAGTTAAGTACACGAAGAAGTTTAAAACCCATGATGAAAACAATAGCGCTAAGATGAATGATATTGTTCAAATTATGGAAACACGTCCTTTGTCTGCAACTAAGCACTTCCGTTTGGTTAAGATCGTTGAAGAGGCAGTAATTCTCTAATTCGTTCGGTACTAAATCGTCGTAATTAATTGCTAACTAAGGAGGAAGAACCATGATTCAACAAGAGAGTCGTTTAAAAGTGGCTGACAACTCTGGCGCACGTGAAATCTTAACGATTAAAGTGCTCGGTGGTTCAGGCCGTAAGTTTGCGGGTGTGGGTGACATGATTGTTGCTACAGTTAAGCAAGCTATCCCTGGTGGTAACGTAAAGAAGGGTGACGTCGTTAAGGCTGTCATCGTTCGTACTGTTTCTGACGTTCGTCGTACAGATGGCTCATACATCAATTTTGATGAAAATGCCGCTGTTATCGTGAAGGAAGATAAGTCACCAGTTGGTACACGTATTTTTGGTCCTGTTGCACGTGAATTGCGTGACAGTGATTTCATGCGTATCGTTTCATTGGCACCAGAAGTGCTCTAATACTGACAAGGAGGAGCCAAAACATGTTTGTAAAAACAGGTGATAAGGTTCGCGTCATTGCCGGCAAAGATAAGGGAAAAGAAGGCGCAATTACTAAAATTGTTGCTGGAAAAGATCGCGTAGTTGTCGAAGGCGTGAACATCGTTAAGAAGCATCAAAAACCTTCTAACGAATACCCACAGGGTGGTGTTATCGATATTGAAGCACCTATCCACGTATCAAACGTGCAACTGCTTGACCCTTCAACTAATGAACCAACTAAAGTTGCGTTTAAAATTGAAGACGGTAAGAAAGTTCGCGTATCTAAAAAGTCTGGTAACGTACTAGGCTAATTTTGAAAGGTGAAATCATTTTCATGGCTAACGCATTAAAAGAAAAATATGTTAATGAAGTTCAACCTGCTTTAATCGAAAAGTTTGGCTTTAAATCACCAATGCAAGCACCTAAGATCGATAAAATTGTTCTTAATATGGGTGTTGGTGATGCAGTTTCAAACTCTAAGAACTTGGATGAAGCGGTTGAAGAATTGAAGTTGATTGCTGGTCAACAGCCAGTTATCACAAAGGCAAAGAAATCAATCGCTGGTTTCCGTTTGCGTGAAGGTATGTCAATCGGAACTAAGGTTACATTGCGCGGTCAGCGCATGTATGAATTCTTAGACAAGTTGATTAACATTTCATTGCCTCGTGTTCGCGATTTCCGTGGTGTATCATCAAAGGCTTTTGATGGTCGTGGTAACTACACTTTAGGTATTCGTGAACAATTAATCTTCCCTGAAATCGATTTTGATAAAGTTAACCGCGTTCGCGGATTAGACATTGTTGTTGTTACAACAGCACAAAATGATGAAGAAGGTCGTGAATTGTTGACACTCTTAGGAATGCCATTTACTAAGTAATTGTATTCTAAAAACGACTGTCGCTCTTAAAATTAAATAGAGTGACACGTTTTTAACTGTAATTGACTGAAATGGTCTATAATGGTTAAGAGCGTGTCATTTAATTATGTCTCGTTCAAAAATTAAAGGAGGATATCGATAGATGTCTATGACTGATCCAATTGCTGACTTGTTGACACGTATTCGTAACGCCAATTTGGCTCACCGCGAAATTGTTGAAATTCCAGCATCAAAAATTAAAAAGAGCATCGCTGAAATCTTGAAATCAGAAGGTTTTATCCGCGACGTAGAGTACATTGAAGATAACAAGCAAGGTGTTATCCGTGTATTTCTGAAGTACGGTGAAGACCGTAATCGTGTGATTACAGGAATTAAGCGTATCTCAAAGCCAGGTTTGCGTAAGTATGCTAAATCTGATTCATTACCAAAGGTTTTGAACGGATTAGGTATTGCTATTATTTCGACTTCAGTTGGTGTTATTACTGACAAAGAAGCTCGTTCAAAGCAAATTGGCGGCGAGATTCTCGCCTACGTTTGGTAATATATCTAAGAAAGGAGACTTACCATGAGCCGTATTGGAAATAAAGTAATTACATTGCCAACAGATGTTGAAGTATCTCAAGAGGGTACTGTTGTTACTGTTAAGGGACCTAAGGGAACATTGTCGCGTGATATTGCTTCACAAATTTCAATGTCTGTTGAAGGTACTACAGTAGCATTTTCACGTCAAAGTGACGACAACAAGACAAAAGCTTTGCATGGTACCACTCGTGCAAACGTTGCTAACATGGTTGAAGGTGTTTCTAATGGATTCACTAAAACTTTGAAGCTTGTCGGTGTTGGTTATCGTGCAGCAAAGTCAGGTTCAAAATTGACTTTGGCAGTTGGTTATTCACACCCCGTTGATTTTGAAGAACGTGAAGATTTAACAGTTGAAGTGCCTGACGCATTGACTATTAAAATTTCAGGTATCTCAAAGCAACGTGTTGGCGATTTAGCCGCTGAAATTCGTGCCGTACGTTCACCTGAACCATATAAAGGTAAGGGTATTCGTTACGAAGGCGAAATCGTTCGTCGTAAGGAAGGTAAGACTGGTAAGTAAAAGGATTCTATATTCTTTTAATTCATCAGTATTATTTTCATCATAAATAATAATTTATAATGGCATAAGCCATAAGAAAAGGAAAGCACAGCTATGATTTCAAAACCAGATAAAAATAAGCTTCGCGTAAAGCGTCATAAGCGCGTCCGCGGTAAGATTTCTGGTACTGCTGCTCGCCCACGTTTGAACGTATTCCGTTCTAATGCAAACATCTACGCGCAATTAATTGATGACGTAGCGGGTGTAACGCTAGCAAGTGCCTCAAGCCATGATACAGAAGTATCAGGTACAAAAACAGAACAAGCAATTAAAGTTGGTGAGTTGATCGCTACACGTGGTAAGACTGCAGGATTAGAAGATATTATCTTTGATCGTGGTGGTTACTTGTACCATGGTCGTGTTCAAGCATTGGCAGAAGCAGCCCGTGAAAACGGCTTGAAGTTCTAAGGAAAGGAGGAATATAAAAATGGTTGAATTCGTTAACCCTAAGTCACTTGGTGAATTAGAAGAAAACGTGGTTGCTATTAACCGTGTTACGAAAGTTGTCAAAGGTGGCCGTCGTTTGCGTTTTGCAGCGTTGGTTGTCGTAGGTGATAAACAAGGGCACGTTGGTTTTGGTACTGGTAAAGCACAGGAAGTTCCTGAAGCTATCCGTAAAGCTATTGAAGATGCTAAGCGTAAGTTGATCACTGTTCCTACAGTATCTACAACTATTCCTCACGACGTTCTTGGCGTATGGGGCGGCGGTAAGATTTTGGTCAAACCAGCTGAAGAAGGTTCTGGTGTTGCTGCTGGTGGTGCTGCACGTTCTGTTATGGAATTAGCAGGTATCACAGATGTGACTGCAAAGTCACTTGGCTCATCAACACCAGTTAACGTTGTTCGTGCAACTTTTGATGCTTTAACAAGTTTAAAAGATGCAGAACAAGTAGCAGCTTTGCGTGGTGTTTCTTTAGAACACTTGGCTGAATAAGGAGCGATAAAATGGCTGATTTGAAAATCACTTTGATTAAGAGTGTGGCTCATCGTTTACCTAAGCAACGCACGATTGTTAAGTCTCTTGGACTTGGCCGTGTATCTAGCTCAGTGGTGAAGCCTAATAACGAAGCTACCCGTGGCGCAATTTTTCATATTGCACATTTGGTAAGTGTTGAAGAAGTAAAGTAATAACAATTAAAATAGGAGGTACCGAAAGATGAACTTGAACGAATTACAACCTGCTGAAGGTTCACGCAAGTTACGTAACCGTGTCGGTCGCGGTACGTCATCAGGAAACGGTAAAACATCTGGACGTGGTCAAAAGGGTCAAAAAGCCCGTGGCAAAGTGCGTTTGGGTTTTGAAGGTGGTCAAATGCCTTTGTACCGTCGTATTCCAAAGCGTGGATTTACTAACATCTCACGTAAGGAATTTGCTGTGGTTAACTTGGAAAAGTTAAATACATTTACAGATGGCACAGAAATCACACCAACACTTTTGATTGAAAATGGTATTGTTAAAAATCAAAAGTCAGGCATCAAAATTTTAGCTGTTGGTCAACTTGACAAAAAGCTAATTGTTAAGGCTCATAAGTTTTCAAGCGCTGCTAAGGCTGCTATTGAACAAGCCGGTGGATCGACTGAGGTGATTTAATGCTACGCACGTTATTTAATGCAGTACGTGAAAAAGATATTCGTAGAAAGATGGGATGGACACTTCTAATTTTGTTTATTTACAGAATTGGAACGCATATTACTGTGCCAGGTGTAAACCCGTCAGCTATGGCGAATATGGCTAACTCAGGATTGATGAATATTTTAAATATCTTTTCTGGTGGTGGCTTGATGAATTATTCATTGTTTGCAATGGGTGTTTCACCATACGTGACGGCACAAATTGTTGTGCAACTTTTGCAATTAGATATCGTGCCTCGCTTTGTTGAATGGAGTAAGCAGGGGGAAGTTGGACGACGAAAGTTGAACAACGCCACACGTTGGTTAACACTTGTACTTGCTTTTGTTCAATCTGTTGGTATTACAGCAGGATTCAATTCACTTTCTGCTTATGGCTTAGTTAGCCAAACAAATAATGCGATGTCTTTTGTTATAATCGGATCGGTTATGACTATTGGAACTTTTTTTGCTATGTGGCTGGGTGAAATGATTACGGAAAAAGGTCTTGGAAACGGTGTTTCTATGATTATTTTTGCTGGAATTATTGCGCAAGCACCAGAAGGTTTGTATGAAATTTTCCGAGAAAATATATTACAAGCTGGATCTGAAGATTTAACTAATGGCGTTGTGTTCATGATTGTGTTAGTTATAGCAATGCTGTTAGTTATAGCAGTTACAACATGGTTTTATGAGGCAACCCGTCGGTTACAGATGCAGTACACACGTTCTGCAACTTCATATGGTAGCGAAGCATATTTGCCCCTGAAAGTTAACGTTTCAGGTGTTATTCCAGTAATCTTTGCTTCATCGTTCATTAGCACACCGCAAACAATTATGATGGCATTTCAAGAGAAATATGCATCAGCGCAATGGTATCAAGTGTTGCAACAAATATTTAGTATGACGACATTGCCAGGTGCAATTTTGTATACTGTATTGATTATTGTATTCACTTATTTCTATGCGTTTGTGCAAGTTAATCCAGAAAAACTATCTGAAAATTTGCAAAAGCAAGGCGCTTACATTGTAGGCATTCGTCCTGGTGACGAAACAAAATCGTTTGTTTCACAATTGCTATTGAATTTAAGTTTTGTTGGATCAATTTTCTTAGGATTTGTTGCACTGGTACCACTTATTGCCTCAAATATTTGGGGCTTGAATGAGAAAATTGGTTTAGGTGGTACGAGTTTGCTTATTGCTATTGGTGTTGCTTTAGATTTAATTAGACAAATTGATGGTTTGATGCAAAAAAGAAATTATATTGGGTTTATTACAAAAAATCAGTTAGCAAATCGGGAGGCAACTAATGGTTAAAAATTTAATTTTGTTGGGTTTGCCCGGTGCCGGTAAAGGCACACAAGCAGACTTTATTGTTAAGGATTATGCGATGGTACATATCTCAACAGGAGATATTTTCCGAGCAAACTTAACTAATAATACAGAGTTGGGTGAAAAAGCACGCGAGTATATGGATGCAGGAAACTTAGTTCCTGATGAAATTACAAACGCAATGGTTGCTGATCGTTTAAGTCAAGCGGATGTTGAAACAGATGGTTTCATGTTAGATGGATATCCACGTAATGAAGCTCAAGCCGAATTTTTGGATGACTATTTAGCCGAAACTGGGAAATCAATTTCGGCTACGCTTTACTTTAAAGTTTCTGATTCATTGTTGCGCGAACGTCTCTTAGGACGTGGACGCGCAGATGATACACCCGAAGTTATTGACAACCGTTTAGAAGTCAATAAAGCAGCTAATTTGCCTTTAGTAAATTATTACCAAAAAGCAGGTATTTTGCACACAATCGATGGCGGTCGTGAACTGACTGAGGTGTATCATGATGTGAGAAACATTTTAGATAGCTTATGAAAGTTTCTAAAATTACATTGAGAAGTACTAGTATATCTGGTATAATTTGATAGGTTAAGCACTTATCAACAATGTTGAACATTATTAGCACAGGAGGTTAAGTGCATGGCCAACGATGTCATCGAAATTGAAGGTAAAGTAAAAGAAACTTTACCAAATGCGATGTTCCAAGTAGAATTAGAAAATGGGGCGGTTATTTTAGCGCATGTTTCAGGTAAGATTCGTAAGAATTTTATTCGAATTTTGCCAGGTGATCGTGTCACAGTCGAAATGTCACCGTACGACTTAACAAAAGGTCGTATTACTTATCGTTTCCGTTAAGAAGCGATTTGGAATAATCAGTTAACCGAATAGGAGGAATCGATTATGAAAGTACGCCCATCAGTTAAAAAGATGTGTGATGCTTGCCGCGTTATCAAGCGTAATGGTCGCACAATGATCATATGCTCAGCTAACCCTAAGCACAAGCAACGCGCTGGAAAGTAATTTTTCAGCATATTAAAAATTATTGTAAATAGACATAATTGTCATTTTCAAAATACTAATTAGGAGGTAAATTGTTATGGCTCGTATAGCAGGTATTGATTTGCCACGTGACAAGCGAATTGTCATTGGCTTAACTTACATCTACGGAATCGGTAATAATACTGCACAAAAAGTGTTGGTTGAAGCAGGCGTTTCAGAAGACGTCCGTGTTCGTGATCTTTCAGCAGATCAAGAAGATGCCATCCGTGCAACAGTTGACAAGTTGGACTTACAACTTGAAGGTGACTTGCGTCGTAAAGTATCATTGGATATTAAAGGATTGCAAGAAATCGCTTCATACCGTGGCATTCGTCATCGTAAAGGGTTACCAGTTCATGGACAAAACACCAAGAACAACGCCCGTACACGTAAAGGCCCAGCTAAATCAATTGCTGGTAGAAAAAAATAATTTAGAATTGTTTTTTTCTGTTGTATCCTCATCGATATGACACATGATTATCGCAACCACAGTTGCGTAATGTTGGTTAAGAAATTAACCCGAGAAATTATACAAAAGTATTGAAAAGGAGGCAACATTATGGCAGGTCGTACAACGCGTAAGCGTCGTGTGAAAAAGAATATTGAAGCGGGTGTGGCTCACATTCACTCAACATTCAACAACACAATCGTCATGATTACTGATGTCCAGGGTAACGCAGTTGCCTGGTCATCAGCTGGTGCACTTGGCTTCAAAGGAAGCCGTAAGTCAACACCATTCGCTGCTCAAATGGCAGCGGAAGCAGCAGCAAAGAGTGCCATGGAAATGAACATGAGCACTGTTGCGGTTACTGTTAAGGGACCAGGTTCTGGCCGTGAATCAGCTATCCGTGCTTTGGCCGCAGCTGGCTTGGAAGTAACATCAATTAAAGATGTTACTCCAGTTCCCCACAACGGATCACGCCCACCAAAGCGTCGTCGTGTTTAATTGATTTTCATTGCTCTTGCTTTGAAAGAAGGGGTAAGAATTACAGATGATTGAATTTGAAAAGCCAAATATTCATAACATCGAAGAGGGCGCCCGCTATGGCAAGTTTGTCATAGAGCCTCTTGAACGTGGATACGGTACAACGTTAGGTAACTCATTACGTCGTATTTTATTGTCTTCACTTCCAGGCGCAGCTGTTAATACAGTTCAAATCGATGGGGTTGTCCACGAGTTTTCAACAGTGGATGGCGTCGTTGAAGATGTAACACAAATTATCTTGAATTTGAAGAAAGTTGTGTTGGCAATTGATTCAGATGAAGAACGCAGCCTTGAAGTTGATATTCAAGGTCCTGCTGATGTCACTGCTGCAGATTTGCAAGCAGGGGCTGATGTTGAAGTTTTGAATCCTGATCTTCATATTGCCACTGTAGCCGCAGGTAAGTCACTTCATATGACAATCACGGCAGTTAAAGGTCGTGGTTACTCATCAGCTGACGAAAATAAACAACTGCGTGATGAAATGCCTATTGGTGTTTTAGCAGTTGACTCTATTTATACACCGATTGAGCGTGTGAACTACCATGTAGAAAATACACGTGTCGGTTCACGTGATGATTATGATAAGCTCACTTTTGATATTTGGACTAATGGTTCAATTAAACCAAGTGATGCATTGAGCCTTGGTTCAAAAATCTTGGCAGAACACTTAAACTTGTTCATGGATATTTCTCCAGTTGCAGCTGAAGCTAATGTTATGGTTGAAGTAGAACCTGTAGCAGTTAGTGCGTCAGATTCTGCGCCAATTGAAGATTTGGATTTGTCAGTGCGTTCTTATAATTGTCTCAAACGGGCCGGTATCAACACAATTGTTGAGTTAACGGATCGCACTGAAGCAGACATGATGAAGGTGCGTAATCTCGGTCGGAAATCACTTGACGAAATCCAAGAAAAACTTACTGAAATGAGTTTGGGATTCCGCAAGGAAGATTAACACATGTCTTTAAATTATTAATAAAGGAGGATTCACCAATGCCATATCGTAAATTGGGTCGTACATCTTCACAACGTAAAGCTATGTTGCGTGACTTGACCACTGATCTCTTGATTAACGGTCGTATCACAACTACTGAAGCTCGCGCTAAAGAAGTTCGTAAGACTACTGATAAAATGATTACATTAGGTAAGCGTGGTGACTTGGCCGCTCGTCGTCAAGCCGCTGCCTTTGTTCGTAACGAAGTTGCGGATGTGATTGAAGAAGGCGATAATGTTAAAGTGCAATCAGCTTTACAAAAGCTTTTTGATGACGTTTCACCACGTTTTGCTGAACGTAATGGTGGTTATACACGAATTCTCAAGACTGTCCAACGACGTGGCGACGCCGCTCAATTGGTCATCTTGGAACTTGTTGATTAATTACTAAATACTATTAAAAGAATTAACATTTAAAAAAGTCCTTGCAAGTTATAACTTGCAAGGACTTTTTAATTATTAATTATGTCGATTTAATAATAATTGACTAAGTTGGTTGAGCTGATTTTGCATATCCACATTGGGTAGTGATGTAATTAGTGTAATTAGTGAGTCACTATATTCCGTAAGTAAGGACTCTAACTTAATCATGGCGTTACTACTAATAATCAAGTCATGTAGCACAACCATTTCTGAATCGGAAATTTCATCACGTTTAAGTAGTAAAGATTTAATGGGTTCATTTACTTCATTATCAGCTAAGGCAAATAATATTGGAGCAGTATAAATACCATTTCTAATGTCTTGCCCAATTGGTTTGCCTAATGACAAATTATCCATAATTGATTCAAAATCTAAGTAATCATCTAATAACTGAAAGGTAATACCAATGTTTTCACCTAGTTTACTAACGGTTTCTAATAACTCGGTATTGTAAGTTTTACCACTAACCAATCCAAAAGTTGCACTAAGCTTAAAAAGTGCTGCTGTTTTGCCTTTTATTTGAGAAAAGTAGGTTGCAAAAGATGTATCAAGATTATAACGATTTTGTTTTTGAATTAATTCTCCAAATAAAATTTCTTGTAAAGCTGTTAAAGCTAATTTGTTCGCAACAGGCCTATCGGCACTATCTAACAGAGAAAACATGCCAGTTAGCAAGTAGTCACCAGCGTATACAGCAGTATCTTTACCAAATTGGCTTTGAATGCTCTCGTGTCCGCGTCTCAGTTTTGATTCGTCAATAATATCATCATGAATTAAAGTTGCAAGATGTAATAATTCTACACTTGCACCAAGAGATATTGCGCTTTTATTATAATCTTGATCTGATAATTGTGAAAAAATGAGTGTGAGCGCTGGGCGAACAAGTTTGCCAGCATTTAATTGTGATCGAATTGCACGATCAATTTCATCAAATCCAATATGCCAGCTTGCCGACATCTCAGCTAAAATAGCTTGTAGGGGTTCGGATAGTTCGGGGAAGGTTTCCCAAATTTTAGGTAAGGTAGGTGTTGCCATGTCAATTTCTCTACTTCTCTCATGTATACATAGGTATACGTATATTTATGTACAAAATGCGAGAAAATTAATTCTCGCATATTATTATTATAACTTATTTATCTAATTCATCGTACAATGATTTTGCTTTACCATACCAAAGACCACCAAACAGCTTTTGTAGTAATGGAACCACGTAAAAGTCTAAACCAAAACCACGACCAGAGCCATTCATAACAGCAATACTCGAAAGAATTAAGAACAAGTGAATGATATCAAATCCGTTTGTCGCCCAAGCGGTAATAGCTAAAATAATTGAAACAAACGCCAAAGGCCAAGTTAATAAACCAATTAAAATACCGGCACCTGTAACGATTTCAATAAAGCTGACTAAGTCGTGTTGCCAAAATAAACTATTTAGACTACCGAGATTGCCTAATGCTGCTAAAATCCAGAAGAGACCAAGGAATACACGCAGGGGCGTTGACCATAAAACATTGCCAAGACGAGAGATGGTGCCTTTAAATGGATTACGACCGTTTTCAGTACGGAAGAATTCATCCAATATATAATGAAAAATTGAATACAGGGAACGGATTTGTGAGTAAAAGAATAAATTGATACCGTGTTTAGCAATACTTGCAAAAAATCCTGAAAAATTCAAGCCCATTAGACTAGCAACCGTGAAATGAGATCCGATAGAGACGGCAAAGCCATGATATTTAACAGCTTCAGAAAATGTTTTTGTTTTACCAAAACCAAGATCAGCTAAAATGTTATGTGCTACTGCACGCGCTGCGCTTTCGGCACCTTCAACAGTTTGAGGAACAGGACCTGTTTTTTCGTCAACATATGATAGCGTGTCTCCGGCAACATAAATGTCTTGTGCTGGTTCATCATTTTCAAGCGTGGCACGCATGTAATCATCTGCTTCAATACGGCCTCCTCGGCCATATTTGAATCCCCAATCGGAGATAAATGATTTAGCTTTAACACCAGCAGTCCAAATTAATGATTTGGTTGGTAAGGTTGAGCCATCTTTGAAGACAACACCGTTTGCATCAACACCTGTTACCATGGCGCTCAATCGAATTTCAACACCATTATCTGTCATATATTTGAACGCTTTGTCAGCTAAATTACGATCTTTTAACATGTTCAAAATTTTAGGCGCAGCCTCTAGTAAGACTAGTTTAATTTCTTTTTCATCTAATTTATAGTTTTGTGCGAGTACCTTACGTTGCTCAATAAATTCTCCCATTAATTCAGAACCGGTGAACCCAGAGCCAACAACGGCAATTGTTAATAATTGTTCGCGTTTATTTTGGTCAAGTTCAGCAGCACCTTGACCAATAATGTTTTCAATATGGTTACGGATTTGTAAAGATTCTTCCATTGACCACAATTCGAAGCCGTGTTCCTTAACACCTGGCGTACCAAAATCATTAGATTGTCCGCCAACTGCCAAAATTAGCTTTTCATAGTTAATTTTGCCATGTGTTGTCTTGATAAATTTCTCTTCTTTATTAATACCATTAACTTCAGCAGTCAATAATTTGACGTTTTTATCTTGATAAAAAAGATGCTCTAAATCTTCTTGTACGTGTTTTGGAGCAACACGTTGAGAGGCAACTTCGTGTAATTCGGTCATGTATGTGAAGTAAGAATGCTTATCAATTAAAATGATGTTGTATTCTTTGTGTGATTTCAACTTTTTTGATAAAGTTTTTGCTGCAAATACGCCACCAAAGCCAGCGCCAACGATGACAATATTTTTTTCTGCCATGACTATTTTCTTCCTTTTGTGAATTATCTAGTGTTATTGTGAAATATCTATTTAATTATAGACCAATTAACGTTATTTTAAAAGGGTTTACGATAAAGTTTCTTTGTGAAATAACTATTGTGGACATTGAGCACGCAATAAATTAAATATAGTATAAATGGTGCAACCTATGATAAAATAAGGACTAATGACTCAAGCGATTAAAATAAACAATTTAAAATATAATTATGATGATAATGATACTGTGTTTGATGGCTTTAATCTATCAATCGAAGCTGGCCAGTGGTTGGCGTTAGTAGGTCATAATGGTTCAGGAAAATCAACTTTGGCTAAATTAATTTTAGGATTAATTGAAGCAAATGATGGCATCATTACAGTTTTTGGTGAGCAATTGCGCATTGACACAGTTCACCATGTTCGTGAACAAATAGGTATGGTATTTCAGAATCCAGATAATCAATTCGTTGGCGCAACTGTCGCTGATGACGTTGCATTTGGTTTGGAAAATAAGGAAATGCCAAGTAGTGAGATGCCTGCTGTGATTGACGAGGCATTAAAAATAGTAGGCATGCAAGATTTCAAAGATCGAGAGCCACATATGCTATCTGGTGGGCAAAAACAACGCGTAGCATTGGCGAGCGTTTTAGCTCTACAACCAAAAATCATTATTTTAGATGAAGCAACTGCGATGCTTGATCCAGATGGACGTGCAACAGTAATGGCAACACTGCAGAATTTAAAACAACGTTTTGGATCAGAATTAACGCTTATCACAATTACGCATGACATGGATGAAGCAATGTTGGCAAATAGAGTCGTAGTCATTAATGACGGACAACTTATTTTAGATGGTGCGCCATCAGATGTGTTTAGTCAATATGAGGTGATGCATAACAATGGTTTAGAATTACCCTTTGTTGGTGAATTAGCAGTGCGATTAAATTCGAAACCTGATGGTTATCTAGATGAGAGAGAATTAATAAAATGGCTATCACATTTGAAAAAGTAAATTTCAGTTATGGTGCAGGAACAACATTGGCTCAAAGTATTTTACACGACGTTACACTAGATATGCCAACAGGTAAAGTAACTGCTATTGTTGGACAAACAGGATCTGGTAAATCAACGCTGATTCAGCATATTAATGGCCTGTTAAAACCAACTAGTGGGCATGTTATCATAGATAATTTTGAATTAACGAATCATACTAAGGAAAAAGAATTAGTAAAGTTACGTAAAAGTGTTGGCATTGCTTTTCAATTTCCTGAAAACCAATTATTTGCTAATACTGTTTTAGAGGATGTCATGTATGCGCCTATAAACTTTGGGGCAACAAAATCAGAGGCTAAATTGGCTGCAGAACACGCTTTAACGCGTGCAGGAGTTGTCAAAGACTTGTGGGGTAAATCACCATTTGAGTTGTCAGGTGGCCAAATGCGCCGCGTTGCGATGGCTGGTACGTTGGCTAGTGACCCAAGCGTTGTGGTAATGGACGAACCAGCTGCTGGCTTGGATCCTAAAGGGCAAGGCGAATTATTGCAATTAATTTTAGACTTAAAAAAATTAGGTAAGACTGTTATTATCATTTCGCACCAAATGGATCATGTTGTTGCGGTAGCAGATCAAGTTGTTGTGATGCATGAGGGACGTATGGTAGCACAGGAATCACCACAAATATTGTTTAATCGGGATACCACATGGTTCAAGACAATGAAGCTAGATCTCCCCAAAGCGGGTCAATTAGCAGAAAAATTGCGAGATGAAGGGATTGTTTTGTCTAGACGTCCTTTAACTTTAAACGAGTTAGCTGATCTGATAAATACGGAGGTTAGTCATGAATAATATTATGATTGGTCGGTTTGTGCCGGGTAATTCATGGGTACATCGTCTTGACCCACGCACTAAAATGATTATGACATTTGTGTATATTATTGTGATGCTTTGGGCTAATAATTGGCAAACCTATGCCTGGACAGCATTATTTGTTGTGGCATTAGTTAAATTAACAGATCAACCATTTAAACTCTACTGGGACGGCTTAAAACCCATTTTTTGGTTGATATTATTTACTGTCATATTACAGTTACTTTTTACACCAGGAACGCCTGTATTATTTAGTGCAGGTCCGTTGCAGGTTACAGTACCAGGTATTTTAAATGCTATTTACGTGATGGTCCGGTTTGTGCTGATTATTTTAATGTCTACAATTTTGACACTAACAACACCACCAACGAGTATTGCCAATGCACTAGAATCACTTCTTAGTCCATTTAAAAAAATTGGCATTCCTGTTGCAGAATTAGCTTTAATGCTAGCTATTGCGCTTCGCTTCGTGCCATTATTAATGGATGAAATGCAAAAAATTATGAATGCACAAAAATCGCGTGGTATGAGTTTTTCAACCGGTGGACCAATCAAACGTGCCAAGGCTATTATTCCACTTTTGATTCCACTCTTTGTAGGTGCACTACAACGGGCCTTAGATTTAGCTAATGCAATGGAAGTGCGTGGTTTTAAAGATGCGGTACAACGGACTAAATATCGCATTTTAAGTTATCAAAAAATAGATAGCGTGGCATTTGTCGCGCTTATTGGATTTGTAATTTCTTTTTTTGTAATTAAAACATGGTTGCACGGATAATTTTGAAAATGATCTGTGTGATAAATTAGTGGAGGAAAAGTGTGCTAAAAAGTTTGGCATGCTGTTAAATCATATGCCAAGATACAAAGCGATAGTATCCTATGACGGATCAGGATTTTTTGGATTTCAAGTCCAAACTAAGAATGGTGTTGAACAACAACGAACGGTACAAGGTGAGCTGAACAAGGCAGTCAATCAAATGGCTAAAAATCCAACGCAGCCTATTAAAGTGGTTGGGGCATCACGAACAGACACGGGCGTGCATGCTTTTGGGCAAGTGGTACACTTCGATTTGCCGTTTGATATTAATGTTATTGGTGTACGTAAAGGACTTAATACACTATTACCAAGAGATATTATCATTCAATCGGTCGCTAAAGTAAAAGATGATTTTCACGCACGTTTTAATACACATGCCAAACGCTATGTTTATCGGGTATCAACACAAGATTTTACAGACCCATTTAAACGTTATTATACTGGCCATTTTCAGTGGCAATTAGATGCTGAACGTATCAAAATAGCATTACCTGATTTGCTAGGAGAACATGATTTTGCTAGTTTTGCAGCATCTGGTAATCAAACGGCTACGACAATACGTACCATTACGCGTGCTGACGTTAAGGTAAATCAAGACGAACAAGAGTTGGTTTTTACTTTTGAAGGAAATGCCTTCTTGTATAATCAGATTCGAATCATGGTGGGTGTCTTGTTAGAGATTGGTAACGGCCGACGTGATGTGCATGATATTGTTAGATTAATCGCAGTGAAAGATCGAGAACAAGCGCGATTTACTGCACCTGCGAGTGGTTTGTATTTGGATGAAATTTATTATGATTAAGTTACCAAAATAAGCGAAGTGATCGGTTTAAAAATCGTTTTTATTGAAAAGCAATCAATACATACTGTGTTTAATTTAAACGCAATAATTTTAGTTTAAATTATTGACAAATCATTCTATTTTCGGTAAGATTGTAAATGGTATTGTTTACCTCACGATAAGCCCCGGAAACTTATTGTCATTGCGTGACAAGGAACGGTCACGCCTGTAAACAACTAATCAAAGGAGCGCAAACATGCGTACAACATTTTTAGCAAAACCAGGTGAAATAGAAAAGAAGTGGTATATTATTGATGCCAAAGACGTCGTTTTGGGACGTTTGTCAACAGTAGTAGCTTCAATTTTACGTGGAAAGAACAAGCCAACGTTTACACCAAACGTTGACATGGGTGACCATGTTATTATTATTAATGCAGGCGAAGTTAAGCTGACTGGTAAAAAGGCCACTGATAAGGTTTATTACCATCATTCAAACCACCCAGGTGGTTTGAAGGCTCGCACTGCTGGAAACTATCGTGAATTCAACCCTGAAAAGTTGCTTGAATTATCAATACACGGTATGTTACCAAAGAACACTTTGGGTCGTAAGCAAGGCTTGAACTTGCACGTGTTTGCAGGATCAGAACATGGTCATGCAGCACAACAACCTGAAGCACTTGACATCAACACGTTGATTTAAGAAAGGAGAATCTAAATTATGGCTACAGCAGTACAATATGCCGGCACAGGCCGTCGTAAAAACTCAGTTGCTCGTGTGCGTTTGGTTCCAGGTAATGGCCAAATCACAATGAACGGCAAGTCAATCGAAGAATATATTCCTTTCGCTAACTTGCGTGAAGTTGTTTTGCAACCATTTAACACGACTGAAACATTAGGTAACTACGATGTATTAGTTAACGTTATTGGTGGTGGTTATTCTGGTCAAGCTGGTGCAACACGTCACGGTATCGCTCGTGCGTTGTTGACAGTAGATCCTGATTTCCGTGCGGCATTGAAGGCAGCAGGTTTGTTGACTCGTGACTCACGTATGAAGGAACGTAAGAAGCCAGGTTTGAAGAAGGCTCGTAAGGCTTCTCAATTCTCGAAGCGTTAATATATATTTGGCTCAGGCCTCATTTTATCAATGTTTTAGCGGATTCCTGAAGCGTATAACACTTCAAATTTTAAGAACACTAGTTGCTTATGCAGTTGGTGTTTTTTTGTGGTGTTAAAACTTATACTAAGTTAATGTTACATAGGTTAATTTGTTATAATAGTATCTAGATGTAAAACATAGGCAATATTATGTTTTGACAAAGTAGCGTACAGTAAGAAGTTTAACTTTAAGGTTAAACTCTGAAGAAACTAGCAGTTAGCTTCCGTACAGTAGCGTACAGTAAAACTATCTAGAATTATAAAATTATGAACTAGTTAGTGAATTATCAATGTTAAATAAGCATATTAAGGTTGCGATATCTTTTGTTTTACTAGAACAAACTCAATATAAAAAGTTGTTACGCATGAAATAATGCGTAACAACTTTTTTGTTAAAAAATGAAACCGAATTAACAGTTTTAACTATTCTTGTGACTGGCTTTTAAGTCTAGTGGCTAATAACAAACCAACCACTGGGACAATGATAAACCAACCGCTTGTTTGTATTAATGACTGGCCAATTGAAGCGTGTTCGTTGAAATAAGTTATTAAAATAGTTGCTACGACAACACTACTAGCACCAATAACTTGGCGCATGGTCGTAATCAGTGCCGTGCCATGACTGACTAGATTTTTTGGTAAAGCATTGTTAGCAGCCGTGACAGATGGCATCATAACAAACGCATTACCACCTTCTAGTAGCATGGCAGCAACTAGCCCATAGAACCAAGAAGTCGTTCCGGCAACGTAAAGTAAAGCGTAACCGATGATCATCATAGACATACCAATATAAACTAACTGCTTCAAACCAATTTGGTTTAATAAACGGCCTGCACGTGGGTTGAGTTGGCTGAGAAAAATTGCCGCGGGCACCATTAATAGCCCGGACAACAATGGCGACAAAGAAAAGACACGTTGATAAAAAAGTGGCATCAATACAGTTGCGATAATTAAACCAGAGTAGGATAGGCCTGTTAAGATTAATCCTGGTAAAAAGCCTTGATAGCTAAACACGGTTAAATTTAAAAAAGGTTGAGATTGTTTTTGCTGACGTACAACAAAAACAATCAGCAGGAGGATACTTACTATCAAAATTAGCCACCAGTTTAAATTAAATCCGGTACTAGGAAGGCTAGCAATAGCGTATAAAATACCACCAAAACCAATGAGTGTGATGGCAGATAACCAATCAAATTTGGATTTGTTAATGGGATGTGTATTTTTGATTAAGTGCTGAAATGCAACAATTAAAATCAATAATACGAAGAAAAATAAGGCAAACAAAGCACGCCAAGATACCCATTGTAAAATGACACCAGAAATAATAGGACCCACTGCCAATGCTGATCCCATTACCAGTCCAACAACGCCCATTGTGAGGCCACGTTGCCCTTTTGTCGTGTTTTCCATGATGACACTTTGAAATGTGGGGAACAGAGCACCCACAGCCATGCCTTCAAATAATCGCCCAATAATAATGCCTAAAAAATTTGTTGACAGCATAGCTATGGCTGTACCGACTAAAAATATGGCGACAATACTATTTAATAAAGGCTTTAAATGCACATTATCTAGTAACCAAGGGCTGAGCGGCATAACCAATGTCATTGCCACCATAAAACCTGTTGTTAACCACTGTACTGTCGTAGTACCAACGTTGAAATTTTTCATTAGGATTGGATAGGCTGTGGTCATTGTGGATTGACTAATTGACATAATAAATGAAATTGCTAGTAACATCAATGAAAATGGCGTTAATTGACGTATATTCTTAAACATAATGAACTTCCCTTTTTGTCTTATTTATAATAATTCTAAACTAGTTCGTTGGATATTTCAACATGCTGGCTATTAAATAAAAAAAACGAACAATAGTATTTATCTTTAATTTAGAATCATTCTTGATAAAAGCTGAAATATGATGTATTATGAAGTAAGAATAAATACTTGGGGGAATTAAAAATGACAATTGAACCATCAAAAGCACAAGATGTTTGGAAAGATATTGGTGAGCATGTTCAATTTACTGTTTTAAAGTTAAAACGAACGAATCAAGCGGACGTACAAGAAGTAATTCAAGAATTTGCTGATCGTTCTCAGGCTATTATTAGATCTTTACGCATTCGTGATTCAAAAGCAACTGGATCAGAGTTAAAGGTGTCTTTCGGATTCAGTAGTTCTGCATGGGATTATTTATTTCCTAATCAGTCAAAACCGGCTGAATTAGAAACTTATGAATCATTATCAGGACCACAGTACAGTATGCCAGCGACTGAAGGTGATTTATTTTTCCATATTCGTGCCAGTAATGAAGCTGTTGTGTATGAAGCACAGACACAATTTATGCGTTTCCTAAGAAAAGTGACAACAGTTGTCGATGAGACAAAAGGTTTTCGTTACTTTGAAGGACGCGCAATTATTGGATTTATAGATGGAACAGAAGCACCAGCTGTTGAAGATGCAGCGCCATATGCGCTAGTTGGTGACGAAGATAAAGAATTTATCAATGGATCATATGCATTCGCACAAAAATGGCTTCATAATATGGCTACATGGCATCATCTTAAGACTGAAGAGCAGGAAAAAGCTATTGGTCGTGAAAAATTTACAGATATTGAGTTAGAAGATGAAGATAAGTTTAAAAATGCCCACAATGTCACTTCTAAATTAGAAAAAGATGGGGTAGAGCAAAAAATTATTCGAATGAATGTCCCATTTTCAGAACCAGCCTCTGGTAAAACAGGTACTTATTTTATGGGTTATTCACGTCATTGGACAATTACGAAGGGGATGTTGGAAAATATGCTGGAAAAATCCGATTATTTATTGAGTTTTTCTGATATTTTATCAGGTCAGTTATTTTTTATTCCTTCTCGTGATACTTTAGCTGAAATTGCTGATGGTCATTTTAATGATTAATGAGTACTAGGGATACCTTTTGTTTCAGTTGATTAATATGACAAATTAAAAAGCGGAGCGATGATTTTATATCAGCGCTTCGCTTTTTTAAAACAAACAAGCTAAACAGTATATTTGGTAAATAATTCACGTTCAAGTTTTGAAAGTTCAACAGTTAAAAGTGCCCCTGTTTCATCATAAGTTTCACTTAAAAAAGTATGTTTAGATGCTAATTGAGCTTGTATAGCACCTTGATCAAAAGGGATTTTTAAAGTAACTGTTTCAACATCGTTAAATATGTGTTGTTTAATTAAATCAATTAATGCTATTTGAGAGTCTGAATCTAGCGCTGAAATCGTAATGGCGTTTTCTCCTGATAATTCAGGATAGACTAGTTCAGTACGATCAGCTTTGTTGTAAATTGTAATCATAGGGACATCAGTTACGCCGACTTCCGATAGTGTTTTTTCAGTGGTTGCCATCATGTCTTTGTAATGTTCATCAGATACATCGACAACATGTAACAAAAGATCAGCATTTGCAGCTTCTTGCAAAGTTGACTTAAAAGCTGCCACTAAATTGTGTGGCAATTTTGAAACAAAACCAACAGTGTCGCTCAATAAAAATTGCTTTTTATCTGGTAAAGTTAATTGTCGAACTGTCGTATTCAAAGTGGCGAATAACATATCTTTTTCGAAAACCTGTTTAGATTCTGATAGTTCAGATCCGACACCAAATTGGTCAAGTAGACGATTCATTAAAGTTGATTTTCCCGCGTTCGTATAGCCAACGAGGGCAACATTTGGTAGGTCATTTTCATGACGACGGGCAGATCGTGTACTATCTCCCGTTGTTAAATCAGACAGATCTTGACGAATATGAACCATTTGTGCTGTAATACGCCGACGTGATTCTTCTAATTTGGTTTCACCTGAGCCACGAGAAGTAAAGCCGCCACCACCAGCACCAGTTTGTTGATCTAAACTCACAGACATACTTGTGCGTAAGCGAGGAAGTTGGTACTGTAGTCTGGCTAACTGAACTTGTAATTTGGCTTCTTTTGTTTGCGCACGTTGTGCGAAAATATCTAAAATCAATCCTGTACGGTCAAGTACAGTTGCGTTTGTTGCCTTTTCTAAGTTGCGAATCTGTGAAGGGGATAACTCGTCATTTGCAACGATCATATCAACATCATAACTTTTAACAGCTTCAGCTAATTCTTCGACTTTTCCTTTACCAAAATAGGTCGCAGGATTAGGTCTTTCCAGCTTTTGTGTAAATGTTTCAACTGGTTCTAAGTTATTGGCGGTAGTCAGATTTGCCAATTCTTCTAATTCATAAGTTAAGTTAGTATTGTTAGTGGTTAATCCGACTAGAAAAACCTGGCGGGGTGTGTCAATATTTGAGTGTTGCTGTGTCATAAAAAAATACCTCCAGTGTATGTGAGACTGGGGGCATTTTGACGTGTTGAAGGCAAAATTGCAAACCAATCCCAAGACGGACACACAAAAATAATCAAGTTATCTTCGTATGCGAAATCTTAAAATTTAGTCAACAATGCACTGCACTTCCTTTATCTAAGTTAATGTTAGTGTAACAGTTTTTGAAGATATTGTCCATTAAAAGACAGTTGTATCATCATTAAAGCGAGAGATGGTTGCTGAATTTGGCAGTAATTCGATTTGCATTAGGGCACCATTTTTAACAGCGTTACTTGAAAGATCACGTCGGTTTAATTTTTCTGCAATGCCGCGAATCGTTGTACCATGAGATACGATGAGCACATTGTCGCCATCCTGGTGTCGGTTACGAATATCATCAAAGCCGTGAGATACCCGTGCCCACCATTGTTCATCATTTTCTGCAAAAGTGAAGGGGTCAGCTAATCGAATTGTGTTCATCGTTTCTGCCATGCCATAACCTGTAATAAGGTCTGAGTAGGTGGCAAAAGTTTGTGTTGTATACGCGCTAAGCGTTGTTGTGACAGCTTCACTATCAATGCCTTCAAATGATCCAAAAAATTGTTCTCGAAAATCAGATAGTTGGTTTGGTTCAAAGGGAGAATTGGCGGTATTATTTTTTAAAATATAGCGTGCAGTGTTGATAGCACGGGTTAAATCAGAAGAGTAAACACCATCAAAATGTATATTAGCTAATCTTGATCCTGCATCAAGTCCATTTTGAATGCCTTTTGGGGTTAACGGGGCATCGGACCAGCCCTGAAAACGATGTAAAAAATTAAAGTAAGTTTTGCCATGTCGAACAATATAAAGATTAATAGCCATAATTGTGGGTGTGTACATAACATGTGTAAAACACTATGATAGATTAAATCTGTTAGTATTGCTTTAATCTATCATGAATAGTTAAGTACATGATCCTCCTAAAGTTTATTATCTCTATTTTAACATTTAATTGACATAAATTCTTGAACAAAAAAACCGCTTAAGCGGTTTTAGAATTAATTAAGTTGATTTGTGGTTTCCGAGGATTCTTCATTGAGTTTCTTCTCGTCCTCATCAAAGATACCATTATCATTTTGATCTTGTCTAGGAGTAGGTAGAACTTTCACAGTAAACTGAGAAATATAAGCATTGTCATAATCTAAAGCAGTTAAGCGAAAATTAGCAACCTTCATTGTATCACCAGTTCGGAATTCAGGATCTTTATTCAATACATAGCCGGTCAAAGTGACCGCATCATTATCTTCTAATTCTTTAACATTTTGATTGAAATATCTTTCAAAGTCATAAAGTGTCATTTTACCAGAAACTTTATAATGATGATCGCCAAGTTTTTCGATGTAATCATCTGAGACATCATCGATTTCATCTCGGACTGTACCAAAAAGCTCTTCATAAATGTCTTTATCAGTAATTAAACCACTTGTGCCACCATACTCATCTACAACAATGGCAATCGGTGAGCGCTTAATAATCATTTCATCCATGACATCATGCAAATCCATATTTTCGGGAACGGCCGGAATGTTACGCATAATTTTAGAGACTGGATCAGTATCCTTAATGCGTGACTGCCTAACTAAATCATAGTTGAAGACATAACCTAAAACTTTGTCTTTGTCGTTATCTGCAATGACAGGAAAACGAGAATAGCGTTTTTCCAAATACAAATTAAGTGCCTCAGAAATAGGTGTTTTGACATCAATTGCTGTCATAGAGGTACGATCAATCATAATATCAACGGCAACTTTATCATTCATTTCAAAAGCACGTTGCATAAACGTTAAGTCTTCCTCATCTAATTCTCCTGCAGCAGCAGCATTCTTAGATAGAGATAGAATTTCAGTTTGTGAATAAATGTCTTCTTCACCATCAGTACGAAATCCTAACAAATGTGTAATGACATTTGATAAATGATCTAATGCCCAAATCATTGGGAAAAGAGTAATGTGGAAAAAACGCACAGGACGGACAATAAAGAGTAAAACTTTGACGGGGGACTCAATAGCGATATTTTTGGGAACTAAATCGGTAAATACAGCATGAACTATTGTAAAAATAATCATGGCAGAAACCGAAGCAACCGCGCGAGCATATTCAGGTGGCAAAACACCTGAATTTAGGATAATATTAGCGACAGTTTCTTCACCGACCCAACCTAATATTAAACTTGTTAATGTAATACCGACTTGCGCAGTCGATAAATATTCAGTTAGATGGGTCACCATGTGAATGGCATTTGCGACATTTCGTGAAGGCTTTTCACGATTTTCCTGCAAATCCCGTAAAGCACTAAGACGTACTTTAACCAAAGAATATTCTGTTAATGTAAACAAAATAGCGAGTAGTAACACCACAACGATAATGACAAAGTTGAGGAGCATAGACGGACCAGAATCCAAATTCGTAAACCTCTTTTCTAATGTATAACTAACCGCTATTATACCAGAAAATAATGAAAAAGCTAAGTCATTTATCAAAATCATAAGTTTTAAAAAAACGAACAATTTTTGATATCGATTTACGAATAATAGATAAAATCGAACAAAATTTCGCTTAGGTTCTCAATTAAATTAATGAGTAGCATATTTAAAGTTTGATAGAACGGGTGTTGAGCAACTTTTATAATTTTTTGATGTTAAATTTAATTTGTGCCTATAGATGTTTTGCTTTGGTATGACAACGTTTTTAACGTTCGTATGTTTAGTTTGTGAAAAAAATTGTAGTATTTCTTTTGTACAGACTGAATTCATTGGTACACATCGAACAATTGTTTGTGAAGACGCATATTGTCCTTGTTATTTTTTAAAAAGTAGGTAAACTAAGGAGTAGCAGATATTTGATTTCATGATGAAAAATAATAAATATTACTAAAGAGGCGCTTATGGAGAAAGTAACAGTATATACTAAGTACGATTGCGTGCAATGCAAAATGACAAAAAAGTTTTTGGAAACACAGGGTATTCCGTTTAAGGAAATCAACATTGAAGAAAATACAGAGTATGTTGACACACTAAAGGCTGATGGCTTCCGTCAAACACCAGTTGTGTCAATTGAAGGCATGCCAAAATTCTCTGGTTTCCGCCCAGATGTATTAAAGCAGATTTCAGCTTAAACTCAATGACATTAACATCGTGAGGTAATCAACCGATGTTTTTTTATTACAGTTAAAAACATAAATTGTGAGACGTATAGGGGACAAAATTCATGCCATTAAAAGAACTTAACTTAGATCAAGTGACTTATTTTGATTTAAATAATCAAGTCAATATTCCTAAAAATAATCAAATTCAGCTCGAAAAGGATCAAGAAGCACTTGATGCTTTTTTAAAAGAAAATGTCTGGCCAAATGTTATTCATTTTGAATCATTAGCAGACCGTTTTGAGTGGTTGTTTGAAAATGATTTTTTGGAACGTGCGTTTATTGAGAAATATAGTTTGACGTTTATTGAGAAATTGTATGCTTATTTAGAGAGCCAACATTTTAACTTCAAGTCATTTATGGCAGCTTTTAAATTTTATAATCAATACGCTTTGAAAACAAATGATGGGCAACATTACGTTGAAACCTATGTCGATCGTGTCGCAATGAATGCTTTATATTATGCCGATGGTCGTGAGGAATTAGCATTACGTTTGGCTGATGAAATGATTCATCAACGTTATCAACCTGCCACACCGAGCTTTTTGAATGCTGGCCGTGCACGTCGTGGTGAATTAGTGTCATGCTTTATTATACAAACATCTGATGACATGAACTCAATTGGTCGAACAGTCAACTCAGCATTGCAATTATCAAAAATGGGTGGCGGTGTCGGTATCAACGTGTCAAATGTGCGAGAAGCTGGTGCCCCAGTCATGGGAATTGCTAATTCTGCTGGTGGTATTGTGCCAATCATGAAGTTATTGGAAGATTCCTTTACTTTCTCTTCTCAAGTTGGCGCACGACAAGGTGCAGGTGTCGTTTATCTATCAGTTTTTCATCCTGATATTATGGCATTTCTGTCAACAAAAAAAGAAAATGCTGATGAAAAAATACGTGTTAAAACATTATCATTGGGATTAACAATTCCTGATAAATTTTATGATTTAGTACGTAAAAATGACGTGATGTACCTATTTAGTCCAGTAGATGTCGAAAAAGTCTATGGCAAGCCATTTAATTATATTGATATTACAGCTGAATATGATAATATGGTGGCTAACGATAAGATTGCTAAATATCATGTTGATGCACGTTTTTTGGAAGAAGAAATATCAAAGTTACAACAAGAATCTGGTTATCCCTATGTTATTAATATTGATGTTGCTAATCGTGCAAACCCGATTGCTGGCAAAATTATTTCATCCAACTTATGTTCGGAAATTTTACAAGTACAAACGCCATCGGAATTAGATAATGGCCAGCAATATACGCGTTTGGGTTCAGATGTGAGCTGCAACTTGGGGTCAATTAACATTGTTAATATGATGGCAACAAATAACTTTGGTGAATCAGTGGATACAATGGTACGTGCGTTAACATATGTGTCTGATACATCAAACTTAGATGTTGTGCCGTCAATTGCCAAAGGAAACACTGAGAAACACGCCATTGGTCTAGGCGCTATGGGCTTAGCTGCATACTTTGCTCAAAATAAAATGTATTATGGTGATGAGGAGTCGTTGGACTTTACAACAACGTTCTTTATGACATTGAATTATTATTCAATTAAAGCCTCAATGGCAATTGCTAAAGAACGTCATGAAACCTTTTTCGAATTTGAAAAATCTACTTACGCTGATGGTTCTTATTTTGGTAAGTATCTAGAGAAGGATTGGGCGCCACGTACACAAAAAGTCGTTACAGCGTTTGCTAAACATAATATCCCAACAAAACATGATTGGGCAGAATTAAAAGCTGACGTTGCTAAATATGGTATGTATAATGCCTATCGTCATGCTATTGCGCCAACAGGTTCTATTTCTTATGTTAATGATACAACAGCAACATTGTTGCCAATTGTCAATAGAATAGAAGAACGTCAAGAGGGCATGATTGGGAAAGTTTATTATCCAGCTCCTGGTTTGAATAATGAAACAATGCCCTACTATGTTTCAGCGTATGATGTAGATATGCGTAAGGTGATTGATATCTATGCTGCTGCTCAGGAACACATCGATCAAGGGATGGCATTAACTTTGTTTATGCGTTCGACGTTGTCAAATGATTTGTATGAATGGAAAAAGGGTCGAACAGATAAAATGACGACGCGTGATTTGACTATTTTACGTCATTATGCCTTTAACAAAGGTATTAAATCATTATATTATGTGCGTACATTTACCGATGATAACCAAGAATCAGGTGTGAATGAATGTGAGAGCTGCTCAATTTAGTTTTAAAAATAAATCGTCTAGTTATTGGTAAGATGATTTATTTGTACATACAGCATAGCAGTGATTGAAGGGCGTTAATTATTTATGATGAAAATCAATGTTTTATATACCTCAACTGAGGGAAATACACAATCTTTTGTGGAAAAATTACAAGCAGTGGCTGAAAAAAATAGTGATATACTTGAAGCACGTATGATTGGTGATGAGACAGAGTATGCAAATGAGACAGAACCCTATGTCGCTATTGTTCCTACGTATTTGAATGGGGGAACAGGAACTGGTCCTGAAGTGACGGAAATTTTCACTAACGCTTTAGGAGATTACATATCATTTGGACGTAATAGCCAGTATTTAAAAGGTGTTGTTGGATCAGGAAATCGTAATTTCAATGTACAATTCAATTTAACAGCGTTACGTTATGCCGACAAGTTTAATGTACCAATGATATTTGCTTATGAACTACGTGGTAGCATATTTGATGCAGAAAAAGCCTATCACTTAATAAAACCTTTATTTGGAGAATAAAACCCATGGAACATTTAAAAGATAACTCATATACAGCGATTAACTGGAATACAATTGAAGATGAACTCGACAAGGCAACCTGGGAAAAATTGACACAACAATTTTGGCTCGATACACGTATTCCAATTTCCAACGATTTGAAAACATGGCGTGGTAATATGTCAGATCAAGAACGCAAAACGATGAATTTGGTGTTTGGTGGACTAACAACTTTGGATACATTGCAATCGCAAGATGGCATGGCACAATTAAAATTAGATGTTGTCAATCAAAAAGAAGAGGCTGTGCTGAATAATATTCAGTTTATGGAATCTGTTCATGCTAAATCCTATTCATCTATCTTTGAAACGCTGAATGAAAAAACAGAAATTGAAGCTATTTTTGATTGGGCTGATACGAATGAATTCTTGCAATACAAGGCTAATCGTATTAACGGCATTTATCGGACTGGATCACCATTGCAAAAGAAGATAGCATCAGTCTTTTTGGAAACATTTTTGTTTTATTCTGGCTTTTATACACCGTTATATTTTCTAGGTCACAACAAGATGTTAAATGTTGCAGAAATCATTAAATTAATCATACGTGACGAATCTGTTCATGGGACATATATTGGTTATAAATTTCAAATTGGTTTTAACCAACTGCCAGCAGAAGAAAAAAATGAATTACAAAGTTGGATGTATGATTTACTTTATGAATTATACGAAAATGAAGAAAAATATACACATGAATTGTATGATGATTTAGGATGGACAGAGCAAGTATTAACATTCCTACGTTATAATGCTAATAAGGCGCTAATGAACTTAGGGCAAGAGCCAATGTTTCCAGATGGTGCGGATGATGTCAACCCGGTTGTTATGAATGGCATTTCAACCTCAACGGCTAATCATGATTTTTTCTCTGGTGTGGGTAATGGTTATTTACTTGGTGCAGTTGAAGCTATGGAAGAAGACGATTATAATATTAGCAATAACTGAATACAAAATAAAACCTCTTAATATCATTATTTAATGATATTAAGAGGTTTTTTTATATTTCATCGTGTCTAAATAATGCAATGTTATGTTGTAAAAATATCGCTAGTTTTGGGTACAGAGAGGCACAAAGAACAACCCAGCTATAGGCGAACAAAACTGCTGCAATGGTGTCGCTGAAAAAATGAGCGTTGAAATAAATGCGACTTAGTATGGTCATCAGTCCTATTGTGATGGTAATCCAGTTAATTATTACCTGCGTGTAGGTAGAATTTATGTTAGGAGTTACTAGAATTGCCATAATGAATATAACAATAAACAATCCAAAGACATGCGTGCTTGGAAACGAAGACGAACTGTCAGCCAATAGGTGGCCTACTGGCCGTGTACGGCCTACAATAACTCTTATTATGGCTATCACGGCATCACCTGATATAATAGTGGCAATGGTCCAAATAGCGGGGATGTGTAATTTAGCAATAATAAGAACACCGGCTAAAATAAGTATGTAAACAACATCAACTACAGGATTACCCAGAAAAGTGGCGATAGCCATCACGACGTCACCATAGCCGGTTTGTATATTGGCAACCCAACTGTGTATGCTATTATCAAGCATGACTGGTATAATGACATTAAATTTAATCAAAATGGCTAAGACAACAGCAATGATAGAACTAATAATTGCTTGCCGGCGTTGTTTGTTTGTAATAGATACGATCATAATTGTACGACTCCAAATGCGGATTTTTACCTTACTCTAGTATAATGAAAGATACTGATATAAACAAGGTTATTGGCGTAGCAAATAAATAATATTCTACTTATTTAGATTGTAAATTCAAAATTTGTTGTTAACGATTGTTAATTACGCAGTAAAATGATGTCATTATAAGAATTTGAAGAAAGGGGTTGTCAACCGTGCTGAAATTTGATATGATTATATAGTTGTTTGAGATATGGGAGTGTAGCGAAGTCTGGCTAAACGCGACGGACTGTAACTCCGTTCCTTCGGGTTCGTAGGTTCGAATCCTACCGCTCCCATAGCCGATTTAATAGTTAACGGCTAAAAAGATTAACTATTGCCCCTTCGCCAAGTGGTAAGGCAGTGGTTTTTGGTACCGCTATGCGCTGGTTCGAATCCAGCAGGGGCAATATAGGTAATTAGAAAAGAGCTGAAAGGCTCTTTTTTAGTTTTGTCAACTACAACATAAAAACCCGTTAACTTGGACATAATCAAATGTTCAAGTTAACGGGTTTTTATGTTACTTACTTAATGTTTTCTTAGAAATAACTTCTAAATTATTGTCTAAATCGTACACCAAAGGTTGTCCGTTTGCAATTTCAAGATTTAAGATGTCGTCATCTGAAATATGTTCAAGATGCTTTGCTAAGGCACGCAATGAATTGCCATGAGCAGCAATAACAACGTTTTTGCCAGCTTTTAAATCTTTTGAAATGTCAGATTCCCAAAATGGCAAAACACGTTCCAAAGTAATTTTCAAATTTTCACCTAAAGGTAGTTCGCCTTCAGGCACATCGGCATAACGACGATCAAAAGCAGGGTAAGTTTTTCCTTGTACTTCAACAGTTTCGTCATAACTGTCCAGCAATGGAGGTAATACGTCGTATGAACGACGCCAGATGTGAACTTGTTCGTCACCCCATTTTTCGGCTGCTTCAGCTTTGTTTTGTCCTTGTAAAGCACCATAATGACGTTCATTCAAACGCCATGACTTAGCTTCAGGGATGAACAATTGTCCAGCCTCCTCTAATGCGAGGTGCAATGTTGTAATTGCACGTGTCAAAACTGATGTGTATGCTTGATCGAACTGGATGCCTTCAGACGCTAATAGCTCACCAGCTTCTTTAGCTTGGGCAACACCTTTATCTGATAACTTTGTGTCAACCCAACCGTTGAACAAATTTAATGCGTTCCATTCACTTTGACCGTGACGGATTAATACTAACTTAGCCATGTATTCTAAACTCCTTAGTTTGTGTTTAATCTAACAATTATATTATACCACGAAAAGAGGACACAAAAAAACTCGCCTAAGCGAGTTTTCAAAGTATCAGAACTTAATCTTACAACTTTGTGATGTTAGCAGCTTGCAAACCGCGGTCTGATGTTTCAACTTCGAATTCAACAGCTTGACCTTCTTCAAGAGTCTTGAAGCCGTCACCTTGGATAGCTGAGAAGTGTGCAAATACATCTTCTCCGTTTTCACGAGTTACGAAACCGTAACCCTTTTCTCCGTTAAACCACTTTACTGTGCCTTTTTCCATGATATGTTTCTCCTTTGGTGTGCTCCACCAATAATTTTATTTTGTAACTTAAATAATTGGTACTTGAGCGCCTTCCGAGAAAAACAAATCAAAATCAAAAACTTTTATTACAAGACCTAGTTTACCATACTGGTGAAAATAAGCAAGCGAAATAATCAAAAATAATAAATATGGACCAATAATAAAGGAATAGGGTACTTATTTGGTGTTAAAAATGCCAAATAAGATAGTTTGTTATCAAGTATTTGATTAAACTGTATAACTTGACAAGATGCTTTATTAACGATAAAATTGTATAGTTGTCAATATAGATAAACATGCAGCCGTGGCGGAATTGGCAGACGCGCAGGATTAAGGATCCTGTGCCCGTTAAGGGCGTGCGGGTTCGACTCCCGCCAGCTGCATAATCACATTTCATGGTGTTGCATAGGGTTTCAAAAACCTTATGTAGCGCCTTTTCTTATGGAAAACGTTGCCCTGTGTTTCATAGCATTTCACACAAATAGACACAAGAAAACCACGACCCTTAGGAGGAGAGTGGTTGTTAAGATTTATCAAAGTTATCCGAGAAAAGACAATAGTATTTTATAATAGTAGCTATGGTTATGAGCGTAATTAACTGATAGTCATTGAAAAAGCACGGATGGAATTGTATACCCCTAGGCAAATAAACGTGCATAAGCTAGGGAGAAATACAATGAAGTTTGTGTCTAGCGTTGTTATATGGGTTTTAGAGTTGTTGCCACCGTGGATATTAAAACTCACGGCTTATAACTTAGTTATTTGTACAAATCTAATTTTGATTAGGTTTGTTTATCTGATAATAAAAAATCCCCTGAATATCGGAATGATAATCAAAGGAATTTTTAAACTAATATGACGCGCATAAGCTAACAAGGGTTGCACCCCTTGTTGGTGTACATAAATTATACAACGTTGGAACGATAGGACGGAACTGTCTTAACTTTTTCTTAACATTTAAACCAAGTTCTTTAAATAGAGCGTGGCTTTCTATAGGACTGAATTACTTTGTTTCACAATCAATAATGAACTTTGCAAAATCATCTAGGTTGCCTTTAAATGATTTGACGTTATCTAGAAAATAGAAAGTAGATGTCAGATCAAAATTTTCTATTTCATTATTGACATCTAAAATATATATTCTTTTCTTTAGAGCAGTGGCAATACCAAATTCAATATTAGATCCTTTACCACTTGGAAAGATAAAGACAAGAAAGTCTGATTGCTGAACTCCTTGTAACTCTTCGTTAGCAATCCTATGTAATCGGTCAATAGAATCAGCTTTTTTATTGACTGTCCAATCGTAGGTGCGCATACATGATTGGTTTTCTAGCCTATCAGCCAAATTATTAATTAATCTTGAATATTTAAAAGAACCAGCAATAGAAAATTTTGTTTTGTTATTTTGAGACATATCATTTTCCTTGAACAATATTATATCAATAGATAATACCTTGATTCTTGTGCTGAAAGTTTAGTTTAAAAAGAACACTGAAATTGATAAGTATGTGGCGAACAGCAATCATAATAAGTAGGGCACTAATAATAATTTGACGCGGCGCTTGTCCAAAATATATTTAATACTAATTGAGCATACATGAAAATATACAAGGCTTGACGGTTGTTTGTTACAAAATTTAGATTAGCACAATAAATACCTAGTAAAATATAAAGTAATCCCCATGCAGGTCCAAAAAGCCATTTTGGTGGCGCTAGTGGTGGTAAATTCAACCCATCATATATGGTGCCTATTGACACACCACGGATCCACGACACACGCAACGATGATAATGTGCCAAGAGCTAGAATAACGGCAATAAATAATATGGCTTTGATTGTGACAGAATATTTTTTCGTGTTAAACCGCCTTTGTTTTCTATATCAAAGTTTGTTTTTAGTTTATGACAAATTGCAATGTAACAAACATGCCAAATCAAATGGAAATTATTTATTTTGAAAGTGTTTTATATGTCGCTCGGGATAAGGCATTCACGTAATCAATGCCAGCGTCTTGTGTATGGCCGCCGTTTGACAGTATGGCGATTGTATAATTAACGTTATCATTTTTTACATGTCCGATGCTATTAACAATTGCATTTTGGTAGTTATCATTAAGCGGTAACCAACCGTTTTTAAGTTCTACTACGGTGTCATCGCTAACGCCAGTGGATATACCCCAATCTTGATCTTCATTCACATGATTCATTAAGTTAATAATATAATTGCTGTCTGATTGAGATATTATTTTATGGCGATAAAACAGTTCATTTAATAATTTCAACTGATCTGTTGCTGTTGTTTGAGTCAATCCCCAAGTTTGATTAATGTTAGAATTTTTCATATCTAGTTTTTGGAATAATTTAGGAAACTGATAAATACCACCGAGTGACACCGTCATTTCAGTAGTGGCGTCATTGTCTGAGTCTTCAATCATTTGTGTTGCTAATATTTTGTCATCGTCGGTTAGTTCACCGAGAGACATTTTATACGTGAGAATAAATACTTTGATGATGCTAGCAGTGGGATACTTGTTTTTAGAACCATGGGTAAATTTATATACTTTACCTGTTTTTTTGTCATAA
Source organism: Leuconostoc inhae (assembly GCF_019656015.1). Classification (GTDB taxonomy): domain Bacteria; phylum Bacillota; class Bacilli; order Lactobacillales; family Lactobacillaceae; genus Leuconostoc; species Leuconostoc inhae_A. The sequence continues at coordinate 55,264 of NZ_BPKW01000010.1, forward strand.
ACTGCAATTTGAGCGTTTTTTATATCATCTGTATCGACTTTGGACCATGTACGTTGTAATTGTCGATTTAAATTAGTGGCTGTTGTTTTATTATTATGAGTTGTTTGCTGATCGTAATTTGTAGAGGCACCTAGCACAAGTGCAACAACAATAATGACAGCGGCGATGGCTAATTTTTGTTTGTCAAGCATCAGTACTTTTTTAATTTTTCTAATATTCATGAGGACGGGCCATGGTTTCTTGATTTGAGATTGCTGTATTAATCGTTTTCACTAAATCGATTAATACAGGTACCGTTAATGTACCATATTCACCATGTTTACGTCAGCTAAATAACTTTGTAACACATACAAGTTACTTTGTTCTCTTGTTCATTATTTTTAACTTATAGTTTTATTTAAGATATTAAACGCCACAAAAATAAAGTAGCCTAAATACATTTCTGTGATTAGGCTACTTATGACAATAACACAATAAATCTGTCACTTTTTTAAAGAAAGCATTCAGTGTCTATGAAAATAGGCGAGGTTTTCCTTATTCTGTGATTAGTTTTTTAACTTGTTTAAATTTAGGGTCGCCCTTATATTGTGTATATAATGAGCTCAAACTTTTGGTGCCAACGGTTTCAGCACCAGCGTCTTGTTCCACACCTGATACGCGTGTGCCTTGATTTTTGTAAGTAATTGCATCACCAGAAATTGTGAAGTAACCTTGCTTATAAGTTGTATTATCAATATTGCTAGGGACGTTATTCAACTTCACGATGTTTTTGACACCATCTAATGAAATGACGACGCCTGAAAAGGTCACATCCGTAATTTTGCCATTGTTTACATCGACGTGTGTTGAATCAAATGCATTACTTGTGACATTTGATTTGCCTGATAAAATTGTGTCGACAGTTAGGTCACCATAATCAGATACAAATCCTGAAGGTAGACCTAAGAGTGCCAGGGCTTGTTTGTCGATATTAGATAATGCATTAATTGCGCTTGTATCAGTTGTTGATACTTCCTTTTGAAGGGTGTATATATTTTCTTCACCAAATTGTTGACCAGAATAAATTCTATCTTGCGAACTGTCAGATGAACCACTAAAAGTCACATTTTTTGGAATAAAGTAAAGTGGAACTGACATAGATGCACCCTCTGTTGGTAAGGGATCAGCGCCTATCTCTGCTTTTAACATGCTATCTTCGATTTTGGCTTTATCAAGATACACTTTTCCTTTTGGTACAGTTTGTCCAGAACTTGAACGAGACAGTAAACCTGTTCTGCTAAAAACAAAAGTATCGCCGGCTGGGTTTGACCATGTGCCGCTAACGCTTGAAAAATTGTTCGCCTTGATTTGCGTTAAATTCATACCAATGTTATTTTTTGTTGCAGTTGAGGATGATGATTTAATGGTTTCACTTGACGTGCTGGTGCTTTTTGATCGGGTTGCCGGCTTTTTTGCCTGTTGTGCCTTTTTACTGCTGTGCTGTGTCGGCATTTGATTTACTGCTGCATAAACTCCTACAACGCCCAAACTTAAGACAACTGCACCAGAGATTAACCATGTTAGTTTTCTGTTCATAATTTTTTCCTTTGTGACGTAATCGTAAAAAAAGGCCAGAGACACGTTAATAATCGTCTTCTTTGGCCTTTTTTGCAGTATGAGTGTGTTGTTATTGGCAAGTTAGAATTTACTAATTGTTACGCAAGCCATCAACGATTGTTTGAGCATTCTCTTGAGAATGTTTTCTAACGTTTCTATCATCGTAAAACTTTGCAATTTCTGCTAACACTTGTTCTTCGAACTCGGCAACGTGATTAGCTTCAAAAAATGGTAAATAAACTCGCTTTTCGACACCATTTCGTTCGTAAGCAAAAACTGTGATAATACCACTACCGAAAATGCCTACACCAATAAGTGCAAGAACAATACCTACTAGTGGAGAACTTGATAGTGCCATAAGACCACCAATTGCAATTATTAATCCTAAAAATATACGGCCAATTTTAAACTCTTTGTTCGAAGAAACGTTTGAAACATTTCCTAAAGGTGATGAATCTTTTGTCATTCCTGCTGGAATCATTCCGAATAAAATCGTGTTTTGCATCTTTATCTTTAAAAATCCATCTGGTGATACGTACATATTTCCTTTTATCCAAGGGGTAACAAGACTTACAGCAAAGTCTTTGTTAGTAGAAGTTTGAATTGATTCAACCATTATAAAATCTCCTAAAAGCTTTTTTCGTGATTCATTATTGCACGTATTTGATGATGATTTATAATATAACACAATTTTAATTTATTATATGAGCAACGTTAATCATATCATATTAATACATTATTATGAAAGGACTAAATAAAAAATGTGTAAAATATTTCAATGTCTTGTCAAAATTGGAAATAAAAAAGCAACATTATATGGAAACGACAACTGAGAAAATAGCTAAGAGTGAGAGAATTATCATTGAGATGATTTTATTGTGTATAAATATTGTCATCAAATAACCTGTCAGTATGTGACAGTGTTTGATTTTCTAGTTCATGTACTATCTGTTGTGGTAAAATAAAAGCAATGGAGAATAATATGTTACTCTTTAAACGAACTAAAAAAAATAATGAGTCAAAGCTAGATGAAGATATTGTTTCACGTACGACTTTTGATGCGATGCAACAAGAAAATGATCAATTGTTAGATCAGTTAGAGACGTTGAAGCTGGATGTTTCAGAATTAACAGAAAGAAATCAACATTTAACAGAACAATTAACACGTAGTAAGTATCATCAATCTATGGTTAAAACCATCATGGGACTGAGCGCCTTAATTATTAGTTTTGCGGTGTTGTATCTACTTAATGAGGAACCACAATATACAGCAATGTTGCTTTTAATTGAAGCGGTATTTATCTTTATGATGCTAAGGAGTAGTGATAAATCATGACTAAGACACATAAGGCACAGCGGGTGCCATTTGTCGTTGCTAATTGGAAAATTAACAAGTTACAGGCAGATGTTGTTGATTTTTTGGCGCAGGTTAATGGTAAAGTGCCAGATCAACGAGTAGTTGAGACAGGAATTGCAGCACAAGATTTGTTTTTGTCAGATATGGTCCGTGCGACGGCAGATTCACCAATTCATGTTGTGGCTGAAAATGTTCATTGGGAAGATAGTGGGGCCTACACAGGTGAAACATCACCTCGGGCTTTAAAAGATATTGGTGCAAAATATGTATTAATTGGCCACTTTGAACGTCGAAAATTTTTCAATGAGACAGATTCAACAGTTAATTTAAAAGTGACTGCAGCCTTACGAAACGGCTTACGTCCAATTATTGATGTTGATGAAGATATGAGCACATATGCACAGTTTATGGACGCCGAACCTTCTGTTGCCCAAGTAGCTGCAGCATTAGCTGGCGTTTCCGTGGATCAAATTAGAAATGTCACTATTGCATATGAACCCACATGGGCAATTGGTTCTGGTGAGGCAGCTAGCGCTGATCAAGCACAAAAAGCAGCGCATCTTATCCGTCAAACATTGGCTAAACTGTATTCGCCAGTTATTGCTGAGCAAGTTCGAATCCTTTATGGCGGCTCAGTAACACCTAATAACGCACGTGAAATTATGTTGCAAAATGACATAGACGGCGTTCTTGTTGGCACAGCAGCATTAGACCCAACACAATTTCTACAATTAGTTGAAATTGTACGTGATCCAAACGTGCCAGAATTTGATGTGGATCACATTTAAAAAACAAAATTCAAATCACACGTGTTTATTAATTGGACTGACTTGCAAAATATTGTTAAAAGCGTATAATTATTGATAGTAATACTGTGAATAAATACGGCATTTTGCGAAATATTGTCCGCAATACCTTTATATTGAAGCAAACGTTGTCTGCGGAAACAGCGGCGATTGCTTTTTTTGTGCCTATGCGGTGATGAAATCTAGAATAAAAGTGATTTTGTAACTAAATTGTAACAAACAGAACGCAGTGAAAAACAAGTGAGGTGATAAATGTGGCAGGACATTTAGTAAAGTACGGTAAGCATCGTACCCGTCGTTCATATGCTAGCATCAAAGAAGTACTTGATGTGCCTAATTTGATTGAAATTCAAACGGCATCATATCAATGGTTCTTGGATGATGGTATCAAAGAAATGTTTGGCGACATCATGCCGATTGATGATTTCCAAGGAACATTATCATTGGAATACGTCGATTATCAATTGATGGAACCAAAATATAATATTGATGAGGCGCGTGAACACGACGCCAATTATTCAGCACCATTACACGTAACCTTGCGTTTGACAAACCATGAAACTGGTGAAATTAAGTCACAAGACGTGTTCTTTGGTGATTTCCCACTAATGACGGAACAAGGAACGTTCATTATTAACGGTGCGGAACGTGTTATCGTTTCACAATTAGTGCGTTCCCCTGGAATTTATTACAACCAAGAAAATGATAAAAATGGTCGACCACGCTATGGTACGACTGTTATCCCTAACCGTGGTGCATGGTTAGAATATGAGACAGATGCCAAAGGTATTGCTAACGTTCGTATTGATCGTACACGTAAGTTATTGATGACTGAGTTAGTACGTGCCCTTGGATTTGGTTCGGATTCAGACATTCTTGATATTTTTTCTGATCAATATGACGCATTGAACATGACTTTGGAAAAAGATGTGCACAAAGACATGTCTGATTCACGTGTTGAAGAAGCTTTGAAAGATGTTTACGAACGCTTGCGTCCAGGTGAACCTAAAACTGCTGACTCATCACGTGCCTTATTAGTTGCACGCTTCTTTGATCCAAAACGTTACGATTTAGCTTCTGTTGGTCGCTACAAGATTAACAAGAAATTGTCGTTGAAGACACGTTTGTTGAATCATACATTGGCGGAAACATTAGCAGATCCAGATTCTGGTGAAGTAATCGCTGAAAAAGGAACAACAGTTGATAAGACAGTCATGTCGAAGTTAAGTCCATTTTTGGAACGTGAAGACTTTAAAACGACAACATATACACCTTCTGGGGATGCTGTACTTGAAGAACCTGTAGTACTCCAAAAAATCAAAATCGAATCACCTGAAGATCCTGAAAAGACTTTGGTTCTAATTGGTAATGGTCATATTGATGAAAATGATCGTACGGTACGTCCTGCGGATATTTTAGCTGGTATGAACTACTTCTTGAATTTGCAAGAAGGTATCGGAAATGTCGATGATATTGATCACTTAGGAAATCGCCGAATTCGTTCAGTTGGTGAATTGTTACAAAACCAATTCCGTATTGGTTTGACACGTATGGAACGTGTTGTACGTGAACGTATGTCAATTCAAGATGCCAACACAGTAACACCACAACAATTAATTAACATTCGACCTGTTGTTGCTGCTGTGAAAGAGTTCTTTGGGTCGTCACAATTATCACAGTTTATGGATCAAACAAACCCATTAGGAGAGATGAACCATAAGCGTCGACTATCAGCTCTTGGACCTGGTGGTTTGACACGTGATCGTGCTGGTGTGGAAGTTCGAGATGTGCACTACACTCATTACGGCCGTATTGATCCAATCGAAACGCCAGAAGGTCCTAACATTGGACTAATCAACTCGTTAGCTACTTATGGTCGTATTAATAAGTATGGCTTTATCGAAACACCATATCGTCGTGTCGATTGGACAACACATATGGTTACTGACAAAATTGACTATTTGACAGCTGATGAAGAAGATAACTTTATCGTGGCACAAGCAAACTCACCTTTGAATGATGATGGTAGCTTTGTTCATGACACAGTAATGGCCCGTTTCGGTGAAGAAAACATTGAAACACCAATTGATCGTATTGATTATATGGATGTGTCGCCCAAGCAAGTCGTCTCTGTTGGAACTGCTGCTATTCCTTTCTTGGAAAACGATGATTCTAACCGTGCTTTAATGGGCGCTAACATGCAACGTCAAGCAGTGCCTTTGCTTGATCCACATGCACCTCTTGTTGGGACAGGTATTGAGTACAAAGCTGCCCACGATTCAGGTGTTGCCATGATTTCACGTGCAGCTGGTATGGTTGAATATGTTGATGGTCATGAAATTCGTATTCGTCGTGAAGATGGTCAATTGGATCATTATGAATTAATGAAATTCCGTCGTTCTAACGGTGGAAAAAACTATAACCAAAAGCCAATTATTCATGAAGGTGAACATGTTGAAGCTGATGAAGTTTTGGCTGATGGTCCTTCAATGGAACAAGGCGAATTAGCTTTGGGACAAAACCCATTAATTGCATTCATGACTTGGCAAGGTTATAACTTCGAAGATGCTATCGTCTTGAACGAACGTTTGGTTCGTGAGGATGTTTATACATCAATTCATATTGAAGAATATGATTCAGAAGCACGAGATACAAAACTCGGACCTGAAGAAATGACACGTGAAATTCCTAACACTGGTGAAGATCAGTTGAAGGATTTAGATGCTGACGGTATTATTCGCGTTGGAGCTGAAGTACATGATGGCGACATTCTAGTCGGTAAAGTGACACCTAAGGGTGTCACAGAATTATCAGCTGAAGAACGTTTGCTTCATGCTATCTTTGGTGAAAAAGCGCGTGAAGTGCGTGATACATCACTACGTGTTCCTCATGGTGGTGGTGGTGTCGTTCAAAACGTTCGTATTTATACACCAGAAAATGGTGATGAATTAGCACCAGGCGTTAACATGATGGTACGTGTTTATATCGCTCAAAAGCGTAAAATTCAAGTCGGAGATAAGATGGCTGGTCGTCATGGTAACAAGGGAACTGTTTCCGTTGTTGTTCCTGAAGAAGACATGCCATATATGCCAGATGGTACGCCAATTGATATCTTGTTGTCACCCATGGGTGTGCCTTCACGTATGAATATTGGTCAAGTACTTGAATTACATCTTGGTTTTGCTGCTAAAAAGTTAGGTATTCATGTTGCATCACCTGTCTTTGATGGTGCTAGCGATGATGAAATTGAAGCTGCTTTGCGCGAGGCAGGTTTGCCACAAGATGGTAAATCAGTGGTTTATGATGGCCGTACTGGTGAAGCATTTGATAAACGTGTTGGTGTTGGTGTCATGCATTATATGAAATTGGCCCACATGGTCGATGATAAAATTCATGCACGTTCAATCGGACCTTACTCACTTGTTACGCAACAGCCTTTGGGTGGTAAAGCACAATTTGGTGGACAGCGTTTCGGTGAAATGGAAGTTTGGGCACTTGAAGCATATGGCGCTGCTTATACTTTGCAAGAAATTTTGACATATAAGTCAGATGATGTTGCTGGTCGTGTGAAAGTCTACGAGTCAATTATCAAGGGTGAACCAATTCCACGTCCAGGTGTCCCAGAATCATTCCGAGTTCTTGTGAAGGAATTGCAGGCACTTGGATTGGATATGCAAGTTTTGGATGGTGCGGGTAGTGAAGTTGAATTACGTCAAATGGACGAAGATGATTCAATCTTACCTGTTGATGCACTTGAAAAGTTAGTGCGTTCAAATCCTGACTTATTGAACAAAGAAGACGATGAAGTAGCCGCAGCATTCTTGAAGGTCACATCGCAAGATACGATTCAAACAAACGACGAAGTTTAACATAAAACATAACGTGTAGATACAAATATTGCACGTTTGTTATCAGATGCTTTTTATAATAATCATAAAAAGTGGCTGATAGCAAACGTGGATATTGTATATACGCGTTTACGTAATAAATAATGAAAGGTAACAGCAAATAGATGGCAATTGATGTTAATAAGTTCGAAAGCATGCAAATCGGTTTGGCTTCCCCTGATAAGATCCGTTCATGGTCTTATGGCGAAGTAAAAAAACCAGAAACAATTAACTATCGAACACTTAAGCCAGAGAAAGATGGCTTGTTCGACGAACGCATCTTCGGACCAACAAAAGATTATGAATGCGCCTGCGGTAAATATAAGCGAATCCGATACAAAGGAATTGTTTGTGATCGTTGTGGCGTTGAAGTTACATCATCAAAAGTTCGTCGTGAACGTATGGGTCACATCGAATTAGCTGCACCTGTTACACACATTTGGTACTTCAAGGGTATACCATCACGTATGGGTCTTGTTTTAGACATGTCACCTCGCTCACTTGAAGAAATTATCTACTTTGCTTCATATGTTGTCATCGAACCTGGTGATGCACCTGTTGAAAAGAAGCAATTAATGACAGAACGTGAATACCGTGAATTGAAGCGCGAATATGGTGCTAGTTTTAAAGCTGGCATGGGTGCTGAGGCAATAAAAGATTTGTTGGCTAGTGTTGATCTAGCTGCTGAAGCAGATCAATTGAAACGCGAACTGCAAGAAGCAACAGGTCAAAAACGAGTACGTGCAGTAAGACGTTTGGATATTATTGAGGCGTTTTTCCAATCAAACAATAAGCCTGAATGGATGGTTATGGATGTTATTCCAGTTATTCCACCAGACTTACGCCCAATGGTTCAATTAGAAGGTGGTCGTTTTGCCACATCTGATTTGAATGATTTATATCGTCGTGTGATTAACCGTAACAACCGTTTAAAGCGTTTGCTTGATTTGAATGCGCCAGGAATTATCGTACAAAACGAAAAGCGTATGCTTCAAGAAGCTGTTGATGCATTAATTGATAACGGTCGTCGTGGACGACCAGTAGCTGGACCTGGTAATCGACCATTAAAGTCCCTTTCTCATATGTTGAAAGGAAAACAAGGCCGTTTCCGCCAAAACTTGTTAGGTAAACGTGTCGATTATTCTGGTCGTTCAGTTATTGATGTTGGACCTTTCTTGAAGATGAACCAAATGGGATTGCCACGTCCAATGGCAATTGAATTATTCCGCCCATTCATCATGAAAGAATTAACAACACGCAATTTAGCTGGCAATGTTAAATCTGCTAAACGTAAAATTGACAAAGCAGACGAAGATGTTATGGATGTTTTGGAAGATGTTATTAAAGAGCACCCAGTTCTTTTGAACCGTGCACCAACATTACATCGTTTGGGAATTCAAGCTTTCGAACCAGTGCTAGTTTCAGGAAAAGCTATGCGTTTGCATCCATTGGTTACAGAAGCATATAACGCTGATTTTGATGGCGATCAAATGGCTATTCACGTGCCTTTGTCTGATGAAGCACAAGCTGAAGCACGTTTGTTGATGCTTGCTGCTGGTCATATTTTGGCACCTAAAGATGGTAAGCCAATTGTTGCACCTTCACAAGATATGGTTATTGGAAACTATTACTTGACGGCCGAAGAAGTTGGTCGTGAAGGTGAAGGAATGATATTCTCATCTGTAGAAGAAGCTCAAATTGCTTTTGCAAATAAGGTTGTTCACTATCATACACGTATTGGTATTCAAACATCTTCTTTCCCAGAAGCAAAACCATTTACAGTGGAACAACGTGCCAAAATTATGGTGACTTCAGTTGGTAAATTAATTTTTAATGAAATTTTGCCTGTTGACTTCCCATACATTAACGAACCTTCCGAAGATAACTTTAAGGGTATTAAGGATACGTTCTTTATTGAATCAGGTGAAGATATTCATGATTATTTGGCAGATACGTCAACTGTGAGTGCGTTTAAAAAAGGCTTCTTGTCAGATGTCATTGCTGAAGTTTATAAGCGTTATAAAGTAACAGAAACATCATTATTATTGGATCGCATGAAAGATTTAGGTTATGCAAAGTCAACAGAATCAGGATTGACAGTGTCAATGAACGATGTGACTGAGTTGCCTGAAAAACCAGCTATTTTAGCAGATGCTCATCAACAAGTTGCAACAGTTACCAAGCAATTCCGTCGCGGTTTGATTACAGATGAAGAGCGCTACCAACGTGTGACTGAAATATGGACTAAAGCAAAAGATGTTATTCAAGATAAGTTGATTGATTTATTTGAACCAACAAACCCTATTTTCATGATGCAAGATTCAGGGGCACGTGGTAACATTTCAAACTTCGTTCAATTAGCTGGTATGCGTGGATTAATGGCTGGTCCTGGTGGTAAAATTATTGAATTGCCAGTTACAGCTAATTTCCGTGAAGGCTTGACAGTGATGGAAATGTTTATTTCTACTCACGGCGCACGTAAAGGTATGTCTGATACGGCTTTGAAGACAGCTAACTCTGGTTATCTGACACGTCGACTTGTCGATGTTGCACAAGATGTTATCGTTCGTGAATGGAATAACAATGCTGATCGTGGTGTTGCTGTTCAGGCAATCATGGATGGTAATTCCGTTGTTGAACCACTTTATGATCGTATATTGGGTCGCTATGCTATGAAGTCAGTCTTTAATCAAGAAACTGGAGACAAGATTGTTTCGCGTAACGAAATGATTGATGAAGACGTTGCAAAGGCTATTGTTGCTGCTGGTGTTGAAGAAGTAACAATTCGTTCTGTCTTCACATCGACAACAGAACATGGTGTTTCTGTGCTTGATTATGGTCGTAACTTGGCTACAGGTGAAGAAGTTGAAGTTGGTGAAGCAGTTGGAACTGTTGCTGCACAGTCAATCGGAGAACCAGGTACACAATTGACAATGCGTAACTTCCATACGGGTGGTGTTGCCGGTGGTAACGATATTACACAAGGTTTGCCTCGTGTGCAAGAAATTGTTGAAGCACGTATACCTAAGGGACGTGCTGAAATTTCAGAAGTTACTGGTACAGTTGTTTCCATTGAAGAAAATCCAGCTGAGCGTACAAAAGCTGTGACGATCGAAGGCGAAACAGATACACGTACCTATACTTTGCCATTAGCAGCGCGTATGCGTTTTGCCGAAGGCGATGACATTGAGCGTGGTGCTGCAATTAATGAAGGGCCAGTTGATCCTAAAGAATTGCTAGCAGTTACAGACACCTTGACAACCGAATCGTATATGTTAACGGAAATCCAAAAAGTTTATCGTTTGCAAGGTATCGAAGTTTCTGATAAACATATTGAAGTTATGATTCGTCAAATGTTGCGTAAAATTCGTGTCATGGATCCGGGAGAAACAAATCTGTTACCAGGAATGTTAATGGATATTGCAGATTTCCAACGTGCTAATGAACCAGCGTTATTCGAAGGTTTGGTACCAGCAACTGCACGTCCAGTGCTTCTTGGTATCACAAAAGCTGCTTTGGAAACAAACTCATTCCTATCTGCAGCATCATTCCAAGAGACAACTCGTGTCTTGACAGATGCAGCTATTCGCGGAAAAAATGATCCGTTGGTTGGTTTGAAAGAAAACGTTATTATTGGTAAGATTATCCCTGCCGGAACTGGTATGGCTGAATATCGCAAAATTAAAAGTAAAGTGGTTGGTAATGTTATTGCACAACCTGAAGCTGATAAAGAAGCAACACCTGATATTCCTAAGTTAGATGATGTGGCTAAAACTTTTGAAGCGTAATTTTTAATAGATATAAATAATTTTAAACAAGCTGTTTTATAAAATAGTGGTCGCCTTGTATGAGACTAAAAATCTCATATAAGGTAACCACTATTTTTTTATTTTATGACAAAAAGTCGTTAATGTCATAAAAATGTTGTTAAAAAACCAATTAGGCCAAAAACGCAACCAATTAGGCCAAAAGTATAGGTATTATTGTTTTTTTCATTTATACTAAAATAGTTCTGCAGAACACACGAAACTTATACGTGTATGTCAAATCTCGCGTATAATAAAGATATGCAAAATTTACAATATGAACAAATGAATGGATTATCGTTAGCCTATATCGGTGATGCGATTTATGAACTTGAAGTGCGCCAGCACTTGCTCTCGTTAGGTTTAACAAAAGTCAATGACTTGCAAAAACGTAGTAAACATTACGTTTCAGCTAAAGCACATGCAGCGCTGTTTGAGTGTATGATGACCGATAGCCTACTAACAAATAATGAATTGGTTTATTTCAAACGCGGCCGAAATGCGAAGTCACACACAAAAGCAAAAAATACAGATGTAGTGACCTATCGTATATCAACTGGTATCGAAGCATTATTTGGATTTTTACATTTATCAGGGCAACCTGAGCGCATTAGTGAATTAATGACATGGATTTTTGAACAAGTAGAATCAGGGAGAACGAGCAAATGAAGCAAGAACAACAAATACCGGATCAAACAGAATTTGTATATGGCCATTATGCCAGTGTTGAAGCCTTAAAAGGAACACAAGAAATTAATAAAGTATGGCTTCAAACAGGATTACAGGACAAAATACGTAATGAAGTCACTCAACTTGCCAAGAAAAAAGGATTAGTCATTCAACAAGCACCAAAATCAAAACTAGACGAACTAACGGATGGTGGTAATCACCAAGGCGTTGTTTTGAGTGTTGCAGCATTTAACTATGCAACGATTGATGATTTATTTGAAAATGCTAAACAACATGAAGCAGAACCTTTTTTCTTAATTTTAGACGGTATTGAGGATCCACATAATTTGGGATCAATTTTAAGAACTGCTGATGCCACTGGCGTACACGGTATTATCATTCCGAAGCGACGTGCAGTACAATTAACCGCGACAGTTGCTAAAATTTCTACTGGTGCCATTGAGCATGTACCAGTAGCTCGTGTAACGAATTTAGTTAACACAGTTAGCGAATTAAAAGATCGTGGTATGTGGGTGTTCGGGACAGATATGGCTGGTGAAGATTATCGACGTTGGGATGCGAAGGGTGCGACGGCTTTGATTATTGGTAATGAAGGGAAAGGTATTTCACCTCTACTAAAGAAAAAGGTAGATAGTATGTTAACCATTCCAATGACTGGGCATGTTCAAAGTTTAAATGCTAGTGTTGCTGCAAGTTTGTTAATGTATCAAGGATTTAGCTCTCGTAATCCATTATAAAAAGTGTTTGAAGTGATTTTTATTTGTAATGATTTTCTATAGATGAAAATGACTTTGAACATCAATATAGTGGGAGAAGGAATTTGGGGAAAGATAGATTGGTAGCAGTTGTCCGTGCTGCGCAAAACGGACATGAGTTGGCATATAATGTACTGATTAAACATTTACGTGGTGCAATGTATGATGTGCATCGTCGAAAAATTAGCAGTCGCATCACGGCAGACGATTGGTATTCAGATGGTTTAGAAATACTGATAAAATGTGTTAATAAGTTTGATACAGTCCATCCACGTGCTAAATTTTCAACTTATTTTATTACAGCATTATCAAATCATGCAACCGATTTAGTGCGATCATACTATACAGCAAAATCAGATTTTGAAAAAACAATTATTTCAGAAAATAGTGATGATTCAGGAAATCTATTTAATATGGGAACAGATACTTATGATCCAGAACAATTATGTTTATTACGGGATATGTTAAGTACAACAGAAATTGCTAAAACGCCTGAATTTAAACAAACGGTACGACAACTTTTAGGTATTGATAGTCCAAATTCAGAATTGACAACACGCCGGTTTGAACAAATGCAATATCGCTTTAAAAAAGCCATGCATACGGCAATTTCTAAATCGTCATAAAATAATTGAGGTACAAATTGTGTTTCAGTCATCTCCCTGTGATATAATATACATGGTATAAAACCATAAACCAAAGGAGAATTAGACATATGTCTTTAATTACTGATATTATCGCACGCGAAGTCCTTGACTCACGTGGAAACCCTACACTTGAAGCTGAAGTTATCACAGAATTAGGTGGTTTCGGTCGTGGTATGGTACCTTCCGGTGCCTCAACTGGTGAACACGAAGCTGTTGAATTGCGTGATGGAGACAAGTCACGCTTTGGCGGTAAGGGTACAACAAAGGCTGTTGCCAATGTTAACGATGCTATCGCTAAAGCTTTGGTTGGTAAGTTCGATGTCACTGACCAACGTGCAATCGATCAAGCTATGATCGAACTCGACGGTACAGAAAATAAGGGTAAGTTAGGTGCAAACGCTATTTTGGCTGTTTCAATTGCTGCTGCCCGTGCTGCTGCTGATGAATTGGGTGTGCCATTGTTTTCATACTTGGGTGGTGCAAACTCATACGTATTGCCAACACCTATGATGAACGTTATCAATGGTGGTGCTCATTCAGCTAACAAGGTTGACTTCCAAGAATTTATGATTATGCCTGTTGGTGCGCCAACGGTTAAGGAAGCAATTCGTTACGGTTCAGAAACTTTCCACGCTTTGAAGAAGTTGTTAGAAGCAGATGGTAAGGCAACTTCAGTTGGTGATGAAGGTGGATTTGCACCTGACTTTGCTGATAACGAAGAACCTTTGAAGTACTTGATTCGCGCGATTGAAGCTGCTGGCTACAAGCCAGGTCAAGATATTGCTATTGCTGTCGATGTGGCGTCATCAGAATTGTACGATGCAGAAACAAAGACATACAAGTTACGTTGGTCAACTGGTGATGAATTTACAACACCAGAATTCATCAAGTATCTTGAAGATTTGGCAGATCGTTACCCAATCATCTCAATTGAAGATCCTATTGATGAAAATGAATGGGAAGACTGGGCTACAATTACTGCAGAATTGGGTAAGAAAGTACAGTTGGTTGGTGATGACTTCTTCGTAACTAACACGCAATACCTTGAAAAGGGTATTAACATGGGTGCTGCTAACTCAATTTTGATCAAGGTTAACCAAATTGGTACTTTGACAGAAACTTTCGAAGCCATTGAAATGGCTAAGGAAGCTGGTTACACGGCTATCGTTTCTCACCGTTCAGGTGAAACAGAAGACACAACAATTTCTGACTTGGTTGTTGCTACAAACGCAGGTCAAATCAAGACTGGTTCATTGTCACGTACTGATCGTATTGCTAAGTACAACCAATTAATCCGCATTGAAGAATTGTTAGACACAACTGCTAAGTATAAGGGTATTCATTCATTCTATAACTTATCAGCTGCTGCTCGTGAAACGATTCAAAACAAGTAATTTAAGTAATGACAAAAATCATGCCATTTTGGGATGATTTTTTAGTACATAAAAATATTGGAAGGCCGGGGATATGCGTCATAATAAAATTTGGTTAAAAGTTTTAATGACTATAGGTTTGGCAACAATCGCACATGTGATATATTGGCATACCGGAAATAATGAAAAAAAGACGGATCCAATGAAAAGGATGTTTAAATGGTTGAAAAAAAAATAATGCGCTGCCAATGGGTTGCTAAGTATGAGGTTGATAATGTCATGACAAAATATCATGATCAGGAATGGGGAAAACCATTGCGAGGGGATGATCAACAATTATTTGAATTATTGACGTTGGAAGTTTTTCAAGCAGGATTGAGTTGGGAAATTTCATTAAAAAAGAGGCCAGGATTGAAGCTGGCTTTCCATAATTTTGACATCACACAAGTGAGTCAAATGACAGAAAAAAACGCCATAGCTTTAAAAGAAAATCCTAATATTATTCGAAATGGTCTAAAAATTAGCGCAACAATTAATAATGCACATGCCATAAAACGCGTGCAAGATGAATTTAACAGTTTTTCGAACTACATATGGCATTTTACCAATAATAAAATAATAGATAACCAAATTACAACTAATCAAGATGTACCAGCGCAGAATGCTTTGTCTCAAGCGATTGCCAAGGATATGAAGAAAAGAGGATTTAAATTTACTGGCCCTGTAACTATTTATTCATATTTACAAGGCATCGGTATTATTAACGATCACGAAAAAAATTGTTCGTTTAAATAGCATGATTGAATCTAAGTATATTATAAAATTTATTCTTTACCAGATTTATAAGTTCGTAAAGTCAGATATATGATAAACTTAGGGTAGCATATACGTTAGAGGTAAAGGTGAATATGGCGAAATTAGAGGGCATCATATTACTGAATTCCAGCACAGCTGCATTACAGATTATCGACACCAAGACTGGTAAAAAAATTGAAAATGTGAATCGCGAATTTAGTGAAAGTGATATTAATACACCGACATTTTCAATTGAAATTATGCGACGCATACTCGATCAGGTACAACGTTTTCAACAATTATTACGCGACTATGGCGTCCGTGATATACGGTTATTTGGTAGTGAAGCATTATCGCAAGTTAAAAATGCAGTATATTTTGCAGATCAAATTGAAAGCATCACAGGTCTTGGCATCAGCTGGTTAAATGGTAATCAAGAAAGTTACTATCGGCAACTTGCTGTTCGTCATGCACAGGGTATTCAACACACGGCGTTAATTGAAAAAAATGCCTTTGTACTTGGTATGAGTTCAGGTCGTATTGATTTGGGATATTTTGAGAAAAACCGTTTTGAATTTTCTCAACACTCAGCCGTAGGGCCAGTTAAATTAGCACAATCAATTAATACCATGTCAGTTGAAGTTGTACAGGAAAAAGCTTTAGCGGCTGAGTTTATTAGTAGTAAACTAGCAGATTTCTGGCATATGTTACCACCATTTAAGCACACTGAAACATTAATTTTATTGGGTGCTGACTCAGCTCAAAATATATTTTTACCAGAAAATCAGCATTGGATTGTTGTGTCAAAAGATCAGTTACAAAGTGTTATTGATGATTTAGCAAGTATGAATGATCAAGCGATTATTGAAAAATATGATGTTGATTTAAATGACGTGCCTTTTGCGTTGATAGAGATGTTATTATTAATGAATGTTATGACTGCAGTCGGTGTTAAGGACTTGCAAATTAGTGATTTAACAGTATTAGATGGGTTATCAGTCACTGATAATCATGATGAAGATGATATCATTACCGCTGCACGGGGTATCGCTGACCGTTATATGGTTGAAGAAAAGCATCGTGAAATTGTGTTGATTTATGCCAGACAATTGTTTGATCGTTTGAAAAAAATTCATCATTTGAATAAACGTGATCGGCTATTGTTAGGCGTTGCAGCCTTAGTGCATGATGTCGGTAGTTTTATTAATTCTCAGAAACACTATCAATATTCAGAAGAAATTCTTGAAGGTATTGATTTTCATGGCTTATCTACATCCGAGCAACGTATGATTGCAGCTATTGCCAGATACCACAGTGCCGAGACACCAGATAATGCTTTGCGTACAGTACAGGAATTTTCACCACAACAGCGATTGCGTATTGCAAAGCTAGCTGCCTTATTACGGTTGGCCGATGCTTTGGATGACAGTCGTCTGCAAAAAATTAGTAAATTAACAGTATCTATAGCCAATGATCGCATTACAATTATAGGGCAGACAATTGTTGATTTACAACTTGAAATCTATGTATTTGCTCAAAAAGCGAAATTTTTTGAAACAGTATTTGGATTGCCGATTATGTTGAAGCGACAAAGGAGGAGAGGCTAATGGTTGATTTTAAACGTGCAAAATATTACGTGAACCGTGAAATCAGTTGGTTAGCATTTAATGATCGGGTGTTAGAAGAAGCACGCGATGTTCAAAATTCATTATTAGAACGTGCTAATTTTTTGGCAATCACGCAAAAAAATATGGACGAATGGTTCATGGTTCGTGTTGCCAGTTTACAACAACAGGTTATGATTGGGCATGATAAAGTAGATGCGGCTGGTTTGACACCAAAAAAGCAATTAGATGAGATTTCAAAGGTTGCCGGAGAACAAATTAAAAAGCAGTATCAAGTGTTAACTCGTAGTTTATTACCTGCGCTAAGACGTGAGGGTTTTGAATTACTACATCCCGATGATTTGATGACCAATCAAATCCAATTTTTGAAACGTTTTTTTGATCAAGAATTGTTACCCGTTCTAACACCAATGGCCGTTGACACAACACGACCATTTCCTTTTTTGGCAAATGACACATTAAATATAGGCGTGCGTCTAAAGAAAACAGAAGATAAGATAGAAAAATATATTGCTGTATTGCAAGTCCCTGAAACTTCTGGCCGTGTTATAGCCTTACCAGAGAATAACCAGTATATTTTAATTGAAGATGTTGTTCAGCTGTTTTTGTCTTCTTTATTTCCAGGCTATATCATCAGAGAATCAACTGTATTTCATGTTATTCGAGATATGGAATTAGATATAGCAGACGACGAGGATACACCAAACATTCTTCAAGATGTACAATCTAAATTACAAGAACGAGAACGCGGGCGCATTATTCGGGTAATTTTTTCGCGAACAACAAGTTCATCATTGCGAACAAAGTTAATCAAGTTACTACATGTTGATGAATCCCGTGCATACATGGTTAATGGACCAATTGATTTGACATTCTTGACTGTGTGGCTGAAATTTATTCAGGAACCAAACTTAAAATTTCCATTATTTAAGGGTTATAATAATCCAAATTTGGCACCGGATAAATTATTTAATAGTATTAAGAATCAAGACTACTTATTACATCATCCTTATGATTCTTTTCGACCAGTGATAGAATTTATTCAAACTGCTGCCAAAGATGATCAAGTAATAGCCATTAAAATGACATTGTATCGTGTATCTGGCAAATCTCCTATTATTAAAGCATTAAGTGAAGCGGCACAGCATGGTAAACAAGTCACAGTGTTAGTTGAAATTAAGGCACGTTTTGATGAAGAAAATAATGTGCATTGGGCCCGAGAATTAGAGAGACAAGGTGTACACGTGGTTTATGGGTTACGAGGATTAAAAACTCACGCAAAAGTTGTCTTAGTTGTGCGGCGTGAAGACGACACAATTCGACGATATGTTCACTTGGGAACTGGTAATTACAATGATGTGACAGCTAATTTTTATACAGATTTGGGATTGTTCACCAGTGATTCAGAATTGGGAGCAGATGTTGCATCGATTTTTAATATTTTAACTGGCTACTCAGATCCAGGTTATTTTCATCAATTACATATGTCACCAGATGGTATTCGTGAATTTATTTATGAACAAATTGATAATGAAATTGCAAATGCCAAGGCAGGTAAAACTGCTGGTATTAAAATGAAGTTTAACTCATTATCAGACGAGCGTATGATAAGACATTTGTATCAAGCTAGTCAAGCGGGTGTGAAGGTGTCCTTAATTATTCGAGGAATTACGATGTTGAAAGTTGGCATACCAGAAGTTAGTGAAACAATTGAAGTGCATTCAATTGTTGGTCGATTTTTGGAACATAGTCGCATTTACAGTTTTGAAAATGACGGTAATCCTAAAGTTTACTTATCATCAGCTGATTTGATGACACGTAATTTGGATCGACGGGTTGAATTGCTTTTCCCACTTAAAAATGATCGTCTACGTGACAAGGTGCTATCTATTTTCCAAACGATGTGGCAGGACAATGTTAAAACGCGTGTGTTACAACCAAATGGTAGTTTTGAAAAGAAGGATCGCCGAGGTGTTATGGCTCTTGATGCACAAGAAACATTTATACAAGATAGTTTGGTACAGCAAAAAAATCAAGTGAAACAAGACAAATTAATGGCAACAAAGCAAAGGTTTGAACCATTAAACAATCCGTTTATTATTGAAGAGCATGGGAGCGAAGAATGACAGTTATTTCAGTGATTGATTTAGGATCTAATTCGGTACGGATGACGGTTAGTCGGTATCATCATGATGGTTCTTACGAGGTTTTAGCAAGATTTCAAGAAATGGTCCGTTTATCAACTGGTATGGGGCCAGATAAAGTGTTGCAACCTGAAGCAGTTGCCCGTACTTTGACTGCTTTGAATAAATTTAAACAAGCACTAAAAGTTTACGACAATGATAAAGTGGAGATACATGCTGTTGCCACAGCTGCTGTTCGACAAGCCAGCAACCAGGCTGAATTCTTGACTGCATTTAAAAAAGAAATGGGTTTTGAATTAGATGTGTTAACGGGTGAAGAGGAGGCACATTTTGATTTTGTTGGTGTCATCAATACGTTTCCAATTAATGACGCCTTGATTTTAGATACTGGTGGTGCATCATCAGAGTTAATTCTGGTTCGTAACAAACAAGCAGTGCATGCTGTCAGCCTACCAGTTGGCGCAGTTAATATTTCAGAAAGTTATTTAGAAAAAGATCATATATCAGCTGGTGCATTATTTTCAGCTATAGTCGCTTTAAGACAACTGTTTGGCGACATATCATGGCTTCGTGAATCAATTAATATGCCTTTGATTGCACTTGGTGGTAGTAATCGTACGTTGGCAAAAATTAGTCGAAAAAAAGAAAAAATTCAAGGTATGGCAGTTCACGGTTATCATTTAAATGTTGGTGAGGTTGCATCGATTTATCAAGATATTCTAAAAAAAGATCTTGAAGGCAGAAAAAAAATGCCAGGTCTTGCAAAAGAACGTGGTGATATTATTGTCGGAGGGTTACTACCTTTAGTTGAATTACTTCTATTTACTGAAGGTCAACAAGTCATTTTTTCACAAAGTGGGTTACGTGAAGGTATTCTATTTGAACAAATTGCGAAAAATACAGGACATGATGTTGTATCACCAGAACCAGCAGCAATGACTATAGATACAGAAGATTTATAATTTTTACTTATATGGTCTGTGATTCATTCAATTTATGAACATATAAAAATCCGCTAAACCTTTATCTTAAAAGGTTTAGCGGATTTTTGTTAAATAATGATCCACCCGGGAGTCGAACCCGGATCTCAAGAACCGGAATCTTGTGTGCGATCCATTACACTAGCAGATCATAACTATTCAATTATAGCCTACTTTACAGGAATTTCAAAGAAAGTTTCTTCACCAATTTTAAATGTTGCTTGTCCAGCAAGTAGATCTCTTAATGCGAGTTGAAATTTAGGAATAGCATCACTTGATACGGGCACGATAATATGGACGGCCGTATCATATTGTGTGTCTATAATATGATAATCATGTTTAGTAAGCCAATAAGTTAGTAAATCTGAATTTTTGTAGTCTATTGTAATCGTTATTTTTAAACGTGTTAAACGTGAAACAAGTCCTGCAGCCTTAACACCATCGGCTACTGTTCCGGCATAAGCGCGTATTAAACCAC
The DNA here is from genome assembly GCF_019656015.1 of Leuconostoc inhae. Classification (GTDB taxonomy): domain Bacteria; phylum Bacillota; class Bacilli; order Lactobacillales; family Lactobacillaceae; genus Leuconostoc; species Leuconostoc inhae_A. Next base: position 76,203 of record NZ_BPKW01000010.1, read on the forward strand.
CAGCGCCTAATTTAATACCACCAAAGTAGCGTGTTACGACTGCGACAACATCATGTAAGTCATTTTTTTGCAACACTTCTAGCATAGGAATACCAGCTGTACCACTAGGCTCACCGTTATCAGAATAACGTTTAATTTGATCATTATCACCAAGTGTGTAAGCAAAAACGTTATGATTTGCTTTGTTGTGTGCTGTAGATATTTGATCAATGAATAAACGCGCCTCTTCTTCTGAATTGATACGAGCAATATTCAAAATAAAACGTGATTTTTTAATAGTTTGTTCCCAAAAAAAATTATTTGGAGCGATTGTGATATAGTTAGCCATAAAACGTATTATACAGTATGAAAGCATACTATGGTCGACAACTTGTTCAAGCAAAAGTAAATAAAGTACCAGAAAACGTCATTTCTTCAGCTGCATTTATAGGTAATACTTGTCAACGCTGTGGTCAGAATGTGCATGGTAAATTACCAAATGATCATTTTTATTGCCGTGCTTGTTTAGCGTTAGGTCGAGTTAGTTCACTTGATGTATTACTTTCATTGCCTGAACCAAATGATTTTGATGGTAAAGATATTTTGTCATGGACGGGACAATTAACACCACAACAAAAAGTAGTTGGTGATGAATTACTAGAGACATTATCACGGTCGCGTGAACATCTGGTTTGGGCAGTGACTGGCGCAGGTAAAACTGAGATGCTATTTCCAGTTATTCATCAAGCATTATCACAAAAGTATCGTGTGGCTATTGTTTCCCCACGAGTCGATGTTATCCTTGAATTGGCACCACGGTTACAGCAGGCTTTTTCACAAACTGATATGGTTGTTTTACACGGTGCACAAACTGAAACATATCGCTATACATCGCTTGTTTTAGCAACAACGCACCAAATGTTACGTTTTAAAGAAGCATTTGATTTATTAATTGTTGATGAAGTTGATAGTTTTCCATATGCTGGGGATCACATGTTAGCATATGCGGTAAAAAATGCTCGAAAAATAAATAGCTCAGTAATTTATCTTAGCGCAACACCAACAAAAGTATTGCAACAGCAAGTAAAACGACACTCATTAACAACTTCCTATTTACCGTTACGCTTCCATCAGCATCTATTACCAGTTTTAAAAACAGCAATTGTTGGCCCTTGGCGAAAAAAATTACCATTAAAGTTTTTGCGACAGATTAACCAATTTAATCAAACAAAGAGAAGATTCTTAATTTTTGTGCCAAAAGTATCAGATCTAGTCGGTGTGTACCAAAATATTAGAAAGCATTTTCCAGAAATATCCGGAGATCATGTTTATGCTGGGGACCCGAAAAGACAAGAAAAAGTTCAAAATATGAGAAATAAAAAAATTCAGTACCTTGTAACCACTACTATTTTGGAACGTGGTGTGACATTTCCTGGCATAGATGTTTTGATTTTAGGTGCTGATGAAAAAATATTTAGTGAAAACGCATTAGTTCAAATTGCTGGTCGTGTTGGTCGCAATAAAGATCGCCCGACTGGTTTAGTGAAAGCTTATGTGCAACATACAAATTTTAAAGTGATAGCTGCACAACGTCAAATTAAGCAAATGAATAAACGCGGTCGACAGTTAGGTGGACGAGTATGAATTGTCAGTTATGTCAAACAAATAGTAATCATAGATTATCATTGTTACAAACATTTAATGTCATAAAAAATCAAAAAAAGCAGCTCTGTCAAACATGTGAATTAACTTTTACGTTAATTACAGTGGGATGTTTAGGTTGTGGTAGACAACAAAAAACGAACCAATTATGTCATGACTGCTATCGCTGGCAACAAACAGGTAAAAAATTATTAAATCATACAGCTTTGTATCAATACAATGATGCTATGCGTCAATTTATGCAACAATATAAATTTAATGGCGATTACGATTTACGTGTCATTTTTAATCGGGTGCTCAATCAACAAATTAATACTTTGAATGCTGATATCATCGTACCAATTCCTGTGAGTGAACATACGATGAAAACAAGAGGATTTAATCAGACAATTGGGCTCATTGAAGGGATGGCGTATGAACACCTTCTCAAAGTGTCTGCAGGTCAAAAGTCTCATCAATCACAGTTTAATCGAAAAATACGAATGATGAGAAAGCAACCATTCTCGATGATGAAACAAATATCTTTAGAGGGAAAAGAAATATTATTAGTCGATGACGTTTATACCACAGGAAATACCCTATATCATGCAGCAGAGTTGTTATATGAATGTGGTGCTCAAAATGTGAGAAGTATCTCTTTATCTCGATGATTATAGAAAAATGACTATTTCTACAGAAAACGCTTACACGTATGGTATAATGAACATAGTAACTCAATGGAGGAATTAATTATGTTAGATTATAATGTACGTGGCGAAAATATCGCAGTGACTGACGCACTTCGTGAATATGTGGAGAAGCGTTTGACAAAGTTGAATCGTTACATCGAAGAAAAATCGATTGCTAATGTCAACTTACGCACCTATAAATCAGATAATTCTGGTAAAGCCGAAGTAACAATTGTACTACCTTATGTTGTGTTACGTGCGGAAGATACAAATCCTGACTTGTATGCGGCAGTGGACGCGGTTTCTGAAAAATTAGAACGCCAAATTCGTAAATATAAGACTAAAATTAACCGCAAGTCACGTGAAACTGGATTTAAAGGCATTGATTCTAATGATGAGATTCCTGCATCCGAAGTTGATGATGATGCTTTACAAATTGTGCGCACAAAGCAAGTAGATTTAAAGCCAATGTCACCAGAAGAAGCAGCATTACAAATGGATTTGTTGGCACATAATTTCTTTATTTTTAAGGACGCAGAAACTAATACTGACTCTGTTATTTATAAACGACAGGATGGCAAGTATGGCTTGCTTGAAACAGCAGACAATTAATTAGTATAAATTATCTTTTGAATGAGTCGCCAATCACTGATATGCAATCGGTGGTTGGCGTTTTAATTTTATAATGAGAATTTGCAGGGCCATAACAATGTTTGTTAAAAGATAGCACACTAATAAAACCCATGATTTGTATAAAATTCATACAAATCATGGGTTTTAGTTAGTAATATTATTTTTAAGTTTAAAGTTAAGCATGTCATGATTTAAATTAGATAGAGGTATAGACAAATTAATTTTTAAAATAGTGACAGGGTTGATTTTTGTGATCAGAAGAAAAATGATTGTTTTATGACAATTTTGAATGGCGAATACCATAGGCAAAATACCAAATGATACCAATAACAACCCATATAGCAAATAATTCAAGTGTTTCAGAAGGTAATTGTGTCAATAAGATTAAGCTTATAATTCCAGCAATGAAAGGAATTACAGGATAACCAGGTACTTTGAAGCCGTCATGTGATAAATCTTTGCGACGACGTAAGATTAAAATACCGAAGTTGATAAACATAAAAGCTAATAATGTGCCTGCGTTAATTAAGCTAGCTAAAGTGTTTAACGGAATTAGGCCGGCAAAAATAGATTCAATAATAATGGCAAGGATTAAAGCATTTACTGGTAAATGCGACCCAGCTGAAATCTTACCAAGCGATTTTGGCAGTAACCCGTCACGACCAAATGAATATGTCAAACGAGACGATGCGTAAATCAAGGCCAAGATAGCAGTAAACATACCAATCAAGGCACCAACAGTAATGACGACGGAAAATTGTGTTTGGTGTATGGCTTGTAAAGCAAACGCAGCAGGATCATCAACGCCAAGTTTTTTGTAATTAACGATGCCAGTTAGGACAATTGAGAACAAAACATATAGTAACGCAGAAATGATAACTGTGCCAATAATACCGCGAGCCATTGTTTTTTGTGGGTTTTTAACTTCAGCAGCGTGTGCTGCAATTGTGTCAAAACCAAGAAAAGCGAAAATAATACTAGCTGTTGCAGCAGAAAGGCCACCAAGGCCACCAATACCAGATTGAAATTCTTTTGGGTAAAAAGGCACATAATTAGTATGTTTGATGAAAAATGAGCCACCAATAATAAATAGAACAAGAATAGCGACTTTTAAGATAACAGCGCCATTTTCAATTTTTTTAGAAGCGTTTAAACCGCGAGACAAGATAACTGTTACCAGTAATATGATTAAAACGGCGAAAAGATTAATAACACCACCCTCCATTGGCCCAGAAATTAACGCTTTGGGCATGTGAATGTTAAATATTGTTAATAAGTTGCCGAGATAAGCAGAAAATCCAGTAGCGATAGCGGAAACGGCCAAAAAATACTCTAAAATTAAGGACCATCCAAGTAACCACCCGACAATTTCACCGTAAATAACGGTGCCATAAGAATAAGCAGATCCAGCTACAGGCATTGCTGATGAAAATTCAGCAAAAGCCATACCGGACAATCCTGAAAATATGGCCGCTACTAGAAAAGCAACAGATACAGCAGGTCCAGCATGTTGTGCTGCTTCATGACCAGGTAATATGAAAATTCCTGTGCCAATGACCGTACCAACGCCTAAGCCAATCAAGTCGCGTGTTGTTAATACACGTGACATATGAGAATCAGCTTTTATATATGTAGTAACAGATTCTCGTTTAAATGCTCTTGTAAAGATAGACATAAAGTTTCTCCCATATTATTTTAATTAAACCATAACTATTATTTTAACAATTTAAAACGTTAATGTCTAACTTTGGGTGACAAGATACGTTACAATGGAAAAGATAAGGAATATAAATTATATGAAAGACAATAAAGTATTTGTAATTACGGGTGCAACTGGTGTCGGTAAAACAACAATTGCGCGGTATTTACAAGATAATTATCGCATGCCACGTGTTATTACACACACAACACGACCACCACGTGATAGAGAAGTTAATGGCATATCGTATTATTTTGAAGATGCGTTCACATTTGAAACAAAACATTATTTAGAGCGAGTGACATACGCCGGTTCACAATATGGGTCATCATATGAGGCACTTGAATTTGTTTGGCAAAAAAGTCAGTACATTACAATTGTACTCGACACAGCTGGTGCAATTACTTATGCTCGTGAACTTGGAAAACAGGCAGTGGTTATTTTTGTGACGGTAACTACTCCCGAAGTATTAGTTGAGCGCGTTCAAGTACGTGGTGATGATCCGACCGCGGTAAAGCAACGTGTCGCTTCACCAGAATTTTTGCGTGATGTCTTGTTACCGACTGAATTAAAAAATGTCGCTTACGAATTGGCTAATGATGATTGGGCGAAGACGAAGGTCAGGCTTGACTTACTTGTAAATGACATCATGAATGGGCGCAGTTTACCTCAAAAAAATTAAGCAGATCACTGTATCACATAGATAGTTCGCCTGCTTGTGTCAGTAAGTGCTTTGTTATTGACAAATGAATTAAGAACAATTATAATTATCTCATAAATAGTTGAGGGTTTTTAACAAATGATGAGTAGGGTTAGTATAATTGAAAATGAATTTTATTTTTGGTATTTTGGTTAAGTCACCGATTGCCAAAAGTATTTTTCGCTGGTATTCGGATAGTTATGCACCGAGTGCCATAGTGAGTTCAACTTGTAGAACAAACGCACATTCGGTTAATCGCGAATGTGCGTTTTTGTGAAAACAGTTATGAAGAGGAGAAAATAACATGCCTAGAGCAAAGAAGTCCTTATTAACAGTGTTTAATCGTAACCTAGATATGGTTAAACCAAGTGCCATTAGGGCGTTTGACAATGAAGTGAGTGGTATCCCTGATATTTTGAAATTAACCTTGGGTGAGCCTGATTTTAATGTACCAGAACATATTAAGCAAGCAGCTAAGCTATCAATTACGCAAGATGATTCCCATTATGCTGCTTCAAATGGCACCTTTGCATTGCGCCAAGCGATTACCGGGTTTTTAGAAAATCGTTACGAATTAAAATATGATGCAGCCACTGAAATTATCGTTACAGTGGGCGCAACAGAAGCTATTTACACTGTGTTAACTTCATTGTTGAACAAGGGCGATAAAATATTATTGCCAACACCAATATTCCCATTGTATATACCGGTAACGCTTGTCGGCGGTGGTGAACCAGTATTTATTGATACGTCTACTAATGATTTTGTATTGAGTCCGGAGATGCTCAAGGAAGCTATCCAGAAACACGGGGACAGCATTAAAGCAGTTGTATTGAACTTTCCTTCGAATCCTACGGGCGTGACATATAGTGAAGCAGAAGTAAAGGCGCTTGCGGATGTTTTGCGTGAAACAAATATTGTCGTTATTTCAGACGAAATTTATTCAGAATTAACATATGAAACAATCCACGTGTCAATGGCAAAGTATTTACCCGAACAAACAATTTTGTTAAATGGTGTTTCTAAATCACATGCAATGACAGGTTACCGTATAGGCTTTTTGGCTGGACCAGCGGAATTAGTAGCTAAGTTTAGTTTAATTCATCAATTTACGATTACAACAGCTACTAATTCAGCGATGGCAGCAGCCACAGAGGCTTTGTCTACTGATTTAGGAAGACAAGACACGCTACAAATGAAAGCTGAGTATCAATTACGACGAGATTTCATTTACAAAACAATGACGTCACTTGGATTTAAAATACCTAAACCAGCGGGTGCGTTTTATATTTTTGCTAAAATTCCAGCGGGTTATATCCAAGATGATTTTGAATTTGCACGTGATTTAGCGCATAAAAATAAATTAGCAGTTATTCCGGGTGCTTCATTTGGGCCTGGAGGAGAAGGTTACATTCGATTGAGTTATGCGGCTTCATTAGCCAATTTAAAAGAAGCGATGATACGTTTAACACAATATATGACTGAAAATAAGCATGACTAGAATGCCTATGAAACATTGAAAAGGCGATATTATAAGAAAAAATATTGTTGACTGTTTAAATATCAACAAACACCGCGAGTTTATGGCGGTGCTCGATCTATTACTTACGCGCATTTGCGCATACATAATCAAGGTAAAAATATGACTAGTACGATAACGCATACAACAAAAATGGCTCACAAAATTACTAGCGCGTCTATTAAAAAGTTTATTGTAGATGTTTTAAATGGGACAAGCTTAGGGATTGTTATTACCTTGATTCCAAGTGCACTGGTTAGTCAGTTACTTTTGTTGTTTACTGGTATGCCCATTGCAACTAAAGTTGGCTTTATGACAACTCTAATACAGAGTACATTGCCCATTGTCGCAGGCTTTTCTGTTGGGCAAATTTTCAAGTTGTCGGCTATTGATTCTGGGTCAATAGCTTTAGCAATGTTCGTTTCTTCTGGTGTGGTGACGCAAACAAAAGCAGGGATGATAATTAGTGGTACAGGGGTTATTTTAAATATTTTATTAATTGCTACGCTTGCCACAGCGCTAGTAAAAATAACGACAACTATATTTGGTCATTTAAAAATATTACTCCAACCTTTGTTTGTGTTACTCGTTGCTGGTGGCATTGGATTAATAACTTTAGGACCTTTGCGGCAAGTACAAACTTTAATTGGTGAAGTCGTTGCCTATGCGACAGACCTAACACCGTTAGTGTTAGGAGCCTTACTAGGTGCTATTTTTGCCTTTTTGATCGTATCTCCGTTATCTTCAGTAGGAATTGCTATGGCCATTAATTTAACAGGTATTGGTGCAGGGGCAGCTAATGCTGGAATTGTAGTTGCTAGTTTTACCTTGGCCGCAATGGGATCAGGAGTTAATCCGATTGGTGCAACCTTAGCACACTTTATTGGTTCCCCTAAAATTCAAATGGCCAATATGTTGACCAAACCAAAATTATTTATCCCAACGACTATTGGTGCAACGATAATGGGGATGGTAGCTACTGTTCTAGATATTAAAGGAACACCATTTTCAGCAGGGTTTGGGTTTTCCGGATTAATAGGACCTTTGACAGCGTATAGTATGTCTAATAAATCCCTCATAGCAATAATTAGTGTTTTGTTAACGTTCATTGTTTTACCAATTATGCTTGCTTTTACCCTTAAATGGCTGTTTATGACGAAATTTAAGTTGATTCATTCAAAGGATTTAAAGCTCACGTTATCGTAATAGTAAAGAAAGGGTAAAGGGGTGGCGAAAAAAGCGAACGAAAGTAAAAAGAGGGGGAAGAAGGGGGGATAAAA
>NZ_BPKW01000011.1 GCF_019656015.1 Leuconostoc inhae
GCGTATCAGACAACTATTATTACTATACGCTCTTTTTCTTCTTTGTCAATACTTTCTTTCCCTTATTCTTCAAATCGCACAAACGCTCGCGTTTGTAAGCTTAATTTTATCTTTTATGCTTTAAAAACTGCTAATTGTCCAATTCTTTTTGCAGCTTCTACTAAGCGTTTTTCGTCTATTGTTAATCCTACACGGATGTAACCTTCGCCTTTATCGCCAAACCCAGACGCATCTGCTACGGCAACATTGGCCTCTGTTAACAACAAATCAGCAAATTCAGCTGAAGTATACCCCTTTGGCACTGGCATGAGCACATAAAAAGCGCCCTTAGGTAGATAAGGTTCCCAATTAAATTCGCGCACAGCTGAAACAAAAGCATTTCGCCGACTTTCGTATGTTTGTTGTAATGACTTAACAGCATTGTGACGTGCTTGGGTATTGCTTAATGCCTCAACTGCTGCATCTTGTATTGCTGGAAAAATTGAGACAAAGAGATGATCTTGGATAAGATTAATCGCTTCAATCATATCTGCATTTCCAACTGCAAAACCAACACGCCAACCTGCCATGTTAAATGTTTTCGACAGCGTATAGGTCTCAATGCCGACATCTTTAGCACCTGGTGTTTGTAAAAATGACAGTGGCTTATGTCCATCAAATCCAATTGCCCCATAGGCAAAATCTGAAACAATGCCCACACTATGATGCTTCGCAAATGCAACTGTTTGTTCATAAAATTCAGTTGTAGCGACTGCACCTGTTGGATTATTAGGATAATTCATGTAAAGAAATTTAGCTTTTTTTGCTGTTGACCCCGGGATTGCTGAATAATCTATTAGAAAATCATTTTCCCGTTTAAGTGGCACTGTTTCGTAATTAACACGACCTAAAGCAGCACCAGACAAATAATCTGGATATCCTGGATCTGGTAATAAGAGGGTATCTCCAGGATTCATCAATGCCCAGGGCAGTTCAACTAACCCAATTTTACTGCCCGCCAAAATTGCCACTTCTGTTTTAGGGTCAATGGTCACACCATATTCAGTTAAATAAAATTGCGCAATTGCCTCTTTAAAGCGCAATTCACCACGAAATAATGAATATTTATGATCAGCAGCTTTAGCTGTCGCCGTTTGCATAGCTTTGACAATATAATCAGGTGTTGGTAAATCTGGATTACCTTGTCCTAAATTAATCACATCTGCACCTGCTGCAATTTTAGCATTTACTTTGGCAACAAGTGACGCAAAAAACTGCTTAGGCAATGTTTTAAGTAAATCTGATTTTTCAAATTGCATAATTTCTCCTAATAATATAACTCAGGTCGTCGATCATCAAAAATCGGTATTTGACCGCGAACAGCTTTTTCATCATCAATATCAATATGACCAATTAACAATGTCTCTTGTATATCCAAAGCTTGCTGTACAATATGACCCAAAGGATCAATGATCAATGAGCGACCACCAAACACATTATCTTTATCTCGACCAACACGATTAGCTGCAACAACAAATGCCTGATTTTCAATGGCCCGTGCCTGTAACATGATTTGCCACTGTTCAATGCGTTGAATGGGCCACTCAGCAACCACATACAAAATTTCTTGGGGTCCAACTGACATCATCGTGCGCAACCATTCTGGAAAACGAATATCATAACAGATTGCTGCCGCCGACTTAACACCTGCTAAGTCAAAAGTATTTACTGCGCTACCGGCAGACACATATTTTTCCTCATTCATTAAACCAAAAAGATGTAATTTATTATATTCAGAAACTTTTTGACCTAATGCATCAAAAACAAACATCGTGTTATAAAATTGATGGTTTTGTTTGATTGCTACAGACCCCCCTACAATATTTAAATGATATTGCTTCGCTAATTTGCTAAGTAACATCTGACTATCTTGGCCATTGTTATCTGCTAGCTGATTTAAATCAGCTAACGCATATCCCGTATTCCACATTTCTGGGTAAATTAACACATCGGCATTGACCTCGGCGGCCTTTTTGGCATAATAAGCCACTGTTTGCTGATTATGTTTAGGTTCTCCTAAAGCAATATCAATTTGTGCTATCGCAACTTTAAGTTTCATAATCAATCCTCTTATGTGTTATTGTGCATTTTTTTATTGTTTTTGTCAAATTTATATCATTTTAAGCTCATTATTTAGCAATAAAAAAACACCTATCTGGTGTTTTAAGGGAATTTAGGAAATTGATCAAAATTGGGATCGCGTTTTTCTTTAAATGAATCACGACCTTCTTTAGCCTCATCTGATGTGTAATAAAGCATCGTTGCATCCCCAGCAAACTGTTGCAAACCAGCTAAACCGTCTGTGTCAGCATTCATGGCTGCTTTGATAAATCTTAGCGCGGTAGGTGACTTCGTTAATAATTCATCTGACCATTCAATTGTGGCATCTTCTACGTCAGCCAATGGTACAACCTTATTAATCCAGTTCATTTGGTAAGCTTCATCAGCTGTATAGAAGTGGTTTAAAAACCAAACTTCCTTCGCACGTTTGTGTCCAATAACACGGGCAAGGTATCCGGAGCCATAGCCAGCATCAAATGACCCAACCATCGGTCCAGTTTGACCAAACTTGGCATTATCAGCAGCTATAGTCAAATCGGCCACTAGTTGTAAGACATTCCCACCACCAACAGACCAGCCTTTTACCATCGCAATAATTGGTTTTGGTATAATTCTCATTAATCGTTGTAAATCTAACACATTTAAGCGTGGTATACCATCAACGCCAACATAACCGCCATTACCACGGACTTTTTGATTACCACCAGATGAAAAGGCTTGATCTCCAGCACCTGTCATAATAATGACACCAATTTTAGCATCATCACGTGCAATGGTGAACGCATCAATCATTTCAGACACCATGCCAGGTGTAAACGCATTATGTGTTGCAACATCATTCATCGTGATTTTAACAATCTTACCGGGATTTTTGCCATCAGTATTTGTTTCAAATAAAATTTCTTTATAGGCTTTTACAGTGTTCCAAGTTGTCATATGTTATACTCCATTCAGAAAGGGGATTTTGTTCTTATGAATATTATAGAACTTTTAGGGTTAAAAACCACCTTATTATCGGCAGAAAAAACAATTGTTGAAGTAATAGTGAGTGACAGGCTGATGCAACCATATGGTATTGTTCATGGTGGCATTAACGCGTTACTTGCCGAAACAGCTGCCTCACTCGGTGCCAATGAATGTCTACCTGACAATCTTGTACCAGTTGGCGTGGCGATCCAAACTAACCATTTAAAAGCAGTTAGTCATGGTATTTTAGTCGCCATCGCCACACCTGTAAACATCGGTCACTCATTACAAGTTTGGTCTGTATCTATCTTTGAAAAAGACACAAATACACTCACAAGCATCAGTACGGTGACAATGAAAAACCAAATTTTAAAAAAATAACACGTCAACGCGTGTTATTTTTATTTGTCGTAAAAAACTTTGATAGCGCACTCTTTTTAGGATGTGCAGCTTGATATTCCTGCCGCCGTTGTAATTCTTTTGGTGTTGGTGTTTCATAACTCAATGCGCCCAGACGTTCGTACCTGGGATGTGGGATAACTATTGCCACCTGATGATTTGCCACAATAGGATTTCCTAGATATTGTACGTTATCAACTGTCCGTACTATTGCCAAATCTGAACTTGGTGAGAGATTAACATCTTCACTAATAACTGCTAAGCTGCCTTTAATTTGCTGCTGATAATACAATGCCGCATAACTTGATATCGGACCATACCCAACAAATTCAACTTTGTTTGCATGCACTTGTTTACGTGCACTTTTAACAGCCGCTATCAAAGCCGGTTCGTGATGACGATAAAAACCAGCGTCAATATCACTACTCGTCAAGTACTGCACCGCTTGTTGTGTTTCGCTGATCCAGTCAGTCATGTAATCCGTCGTCATTTTTTCAGGTTCCGAAAAAACAACACGCAAGGTCTTCGTCGTTATTTTTTCTGGCACTTGAAGATAGGTATACAAATTAGGCGCTATAGTCAAGTCATTATCTCGCAGTACACCACTTGTTTGTTGGCGAATAACAAAGTTATGAAAGACAAAATGACCATTACCAGCAGAAACCAAATCAATGGTATAAAAAGCATAGTTCTCTGGCACTGTCACCGTTATTTTGTCAGCATTTTGACTATTCGTTACTAATTTTTGATATTGATCATCATAGAAAGTAACAACCAAATAAGCAAACATACGTTCACTATTATCAATACTTCGTTCGATCGTATAGGTGACACCACGTAACAGTTGGGGTAAATCGGAGACTTTTTTTGCGCGTTGAAAATAATGGTTCGATCGCCAAGAGGCAATTACACGCCCACTTGGCAAAAAATAATGTTCATAATACACATCATTTAATGCTCGAAAATCGATTGTTGCGCCTTGTAACTCAAATAATTGTGTTTGTGGCGTCCAATATATCTGATATTGCATGATGATTACCGATCCCCCTTACGCATATTATCTCTTAAACTGACCAACTGTGCTTTAATAAACGCTATCATTTCAGGAATTTTGGCTGTATGTGTTCCTTCTTCTTGAACATGTATTAATGGTGTCTTGTTCGCTTCGAAAAATGATAGTAATTTTGGCAAACTTTGCCCGTCATACTCATCTTGCTTAAGCGTAAATAAGGCTACCGTTATTTTTGACCAATCGACATTTTCAATATGCTGCCACAACGTGTTATCTAACATGTCAGTATCGTCTGGATGCATACGCCCTGCCAAAAAGCGCCGCACATCTAACGTCCAATCTTGGTTCACTTCTCTTGGAAACTCAGCATTTCCTGTCAATGTCCCTAAACTAATCAGTGGTTTAGCAACAACGAGCGCATGCGGCTTAATATCAGCCGCATAGTACATTGCTGGGAAGCTTCCCATTGAATAGCCTGTTAAAATAACATCTTCTGGTTTTAAATCGAGGGTCTTCATGGCTTTTTTAATGATCTCAACGATTTTTTGTTCATACGTTTCAGATCCAATATGAAATGCACCGCCTTGCATTCTCACATCTGAAAAAAGAAGGTACGGTGTCCCTAATTCATTTAACGGTCCCCGCATTTCGAAACCATCAACATGTAACCGGATACCAGAAAAATTAACAATTAGTGGTGCCTGACGATCCCCAGGATTAAAATAACTCAATACTTCTTCCTGATCATGAGTCATTTGCCGCTCATCCCCCGGTAGTAAAGTTCCCAAGCCGTGTCGCGAGCGCCGTTGATGTAATACATGAAGATCTAACTTACCGGTACCTTTGGCAAAAATTAAAATTTGATAGTCTTGGTAATCTGCTATGCCACCGATTGCCTGTTGCTGTCTCAATTCATCACCAGTGAGCGTCTGAACTGCTTGTATCTGGTTATCTTTGTAAAAAATAAATTGTACCTGCACCGCCACTGTTTCTGTCTGCGCATAATCTAACCAAACCATGTTTTCAACATGTGGCATTAAATCATCAACAAATGTATTCAACGTACCAATTTGTTGCCAAGCTGTACCAAAATCACCACTAAATTGCGCCGAAAAACGACCTTCTCGTTTAAAATGGCTGCCTGTGGGAGGCATTGGTATAAATTGTTGTTCACTAAAACGTGTTGAAAATCCTATTTGATCAAAATGAAAATCCTCTTGCAGACGTTGCTGAATTGCCTCCGGTGTTGTATTTTTTACACAAAAAGCACGCCGTTCATCTAAAATGTCTTGAAATGCCGGTGTGATATTTTTTGCAAAGTAAATGATGCGTAAAGCCGGCCATGCACTGATTTGACCTGATAACAACGTGCTTGATAACGTATCATCAGTCAGCACAACGTAAGTTTGCTCTAAAACATACGGGTCTTTTTGAAACGCTAACCGTGTGGGCAAGTCAAGAATTGTCGTGTATTGCCAATCGATACGTGTTGTATCAATAGCCGTTGTCCAATCATCGGCCCCAATTTGAAGCACTGAAATATCTGCCATTTATAGATTCCTTTGCTTAATCTTGTTAAAAATTTGTTGCCATTTAATCCAAACCATGTCGTCACTAAAATCTGCAACCATTTGGTGAGTCGCTTCTTGCGTCTCTGACAAATGATGATTATCGTCTAAATAAAAATTCAAAGCGTCAATGAGTTCCGAATGATCTGACAATAATTGACCATTTTTATTTGGTATCAAATACTCGGTCTGTACACTATTAATTTGCGGTACGCCAAAACTAATTGCTTGCGTTTGTAAAAATTGGTCCGGCCTCTCACTAAGATCTAATAAGATGCGTGTATTAGCTATGTACCGTGTGCGCTGCACTTCAGTTTGCGGTGGCAAAAATTGAAACCGAGTTTTGTAAGCCATCTGACTGTCGCTATCCACAATACCGTGTGCATTCGCTGCTGTCAGACTGTTTTTTGCAATCAGTTCATCAAATGCCGTATGTGATTGCGCCGTTTCAATCAAAACCAATATATTGGGATGATTTGCTATAACCGCACTCACCACATCAAAAGCAGTTGACGTTATTGTTGTTGCTTGCCAGTAAATCGTCGAAAAAGGCTGTATTTCGCGATGATTATTTTTTTTGGCCGCAACATATGGTGGAATAATGGCAAGTGTTTCGCCATGATTTAGCTGTGTTATAATTTTGCCATATTGCTCTTTAGTATCCGTTACAGAAAAGCGTGTTGTATCCGGACTTTTTAACAAAAGATTTTTGGCAAGTTGTTCGTCTGTACGTTTAGCTTGATAATTCAGGATGATTGGTTGCTTTGGTGCGACTTTGTCAATGAAAAAATTAGCCCGCTGACTTTGTGCAAAAATAAGATACTCGTTTTCCGGTATCGTTTGCAAATGATGCGCTAATGCTGCTGCAATCAGTTCAGACATAGTCGTAAATGTTGTCTGCGTTGTCCACGTTTGCTGTGTCGTTACAACGCCTGTTGTATAATCTTCTTGAACTGCAACATCGCCACTGGGTGTCAAATAGTCCCGACGTAAAATAACCGCGTTATCATCAAACGTTGTCACTCGAGAAATAAAACCGCGATCATCAATCAAAAGCTCTTGTGTGTGCTTATTATTTGACCATAAATCAACTTTTTCAAAGCGTGTCCATGACGGATATTCAAGGCTTATCGTGGCAAAATGTTTCCCTGCAACTTGAACATTAATACAATCAGTCATGTAAACAAATTGCGCATTTTCAGGCCAAGAAAAATCAGATAAAGCCAAGGGTTTGGCGTCTTTTATTGAAATTTGTTGCAACAAATCATAAACTGACCAAGTTTGAGCACTTTCAATTGCTTTGTCTGATAAAATTTGGCGTAATTTAGGTAAGTAATCCACTAAAATAAGTTCAACTGCTTGACCTTGTGACAAAAATAATTGTGTTTGATGAACTGAATCGTTAAACTCTGGTAAAGTCAAACTGTATGCGTGCCAATCTGGAATAATGTGCAAATTCATATTTTACCTCTTATGTACTTGCACTCTCATGCATGTGTTATTGGATTAATAGCATATTATCAACACATATCCTATTTTGTTATAATCATTTATTCCATTATACCAATTTCACGCGTCATTTTTGCAGGTATTCATTCAGAAAAACTTGTCCCCTTATTTTAATCTACCAACACTTGCATAAAAGACCAATTTTTGACCTGATGGCCTTTAAAATCAAGTATCCGTTCATCCGTTATTTTGAAATTATTTTTTTGATAAAAAGTGACATTATTTTGTGTATTAGTAATAAGAGATAAACTCTGCGCACCTTTTGACTTAACATAAGGTATGACAAAGTCCGTTAATGCACGCGACCCAATATGTTGGCCTTGATAACCAGGCCTTACTGCTAATAAGTTCACATGCCAATTTGTTGGTGAATACTGTTGTGGCAATTTTTCTGCTTCATCAAGCATAGCCAAAAATTGTGCTAAATTATTTTGAAAGAAATAGGGAAACATTTTTAATCCGCCATTTTTTATATATTGCCATATGGTAGTTTTTGGTAATGTTGCAGCCTCCAAAATGACAATTGCTAAAATTTTATTTTTTTCTTCCAACACAAATGCTTTTTGTTGCTTAACATTTGTAGCCAAATGAACAGCATGCATGCTTTGAATAAATTTCTGATAATCAGCTTCATGATGAAAAGTCTGTCTAATTGTTTTTTGGTATAATTCATACTCACTAAATGACGCAGCAGCAAGTTCTGATAACTGTTTTATTTCTGGGATAACCGCGTGTCTAAAATTCATAAAGCCTCCTTCTATGGTTCGTACTTAATTGCGAACTCACTAACAGTCTATCGACTGATAGAAGATGTTACAATAAACACATATGCCATATCTGTTTATTAAACAACAGATTGACTTTTATTGAGGAAAAAACACCATGGATCGCAGACAAAATAAGACACAATTAGGTATCAAAGCAGTTTTCATTCACTTGCTCTCAAAAAATCCAATTGACAAAATTACCGTATCTCGCATTTCTGAACTTGCTGACATTAATCGTGGTACTTTTTACTTACATTATCACGACGTGTATGACCTACATGACCAAATTGTTGCTGAATTAATAACAGACATGACTACCATTTTTAGTACAACCTACCCGACAACAACAGAAAATTATAGTAGTTTCAAAACATTGAGTTATCAACTCGTTAACTACATTGCAACACATCAGGCAACTGTTGATGTGTTACTAAATCAGCAGCAAGTTGGCGCAGTTGTCTTTAAAAAAGTTAAAACAACATTTATCCAAAAAGCACTCATCCTTGAAACAGATTTGTCTGACAGTGTTCCTGATAAAATTGAAATCAATTTTATCGTTTCAGGTATCATGGGTTTGATTATTGACTTCATTTCACATGAATTGCCTATCACCGCTGAAGAGCTGTATCAACATATCTATAACTTATTACTGAAATTCTAAACAAGTAAAAGAGGCATCATTTTAGCAGTAAAACCTATTGCTAAAATGATGCCTCTTTTGTTAGATACTGTTTCACGTGAAACAGTATCTTTAAGATAAGAACGTTACTTTACCATTATCAAACGACTTAATACGCGCTAAACTTTCAACTTCTATCCCAAGCTCATCGAGCAACTGCCGTCCTTTTTGAAATGTCTTCTCAATAACAATTCCGACACCAACAACCTCTGCTTTAGCTTGTTGCGCAATCGATAGTAATCCTTCAATTGCTTGCCCATTAGCCAAAAAATCATCAATCAATAAAACATTTTCACCGGCCATCAAGAAACGATGATCAATCATGACATGGTTAGTGACATTTTTTGTAAAAGAATAGACATCTGCTGTCCAAACATCATCTGGCAGCGTTAATGATTTATTTTTTCGTGCAAATACCACTGGCACATGTAATGCCAATCCCGTAAAAACAGCGGGCGCAATTCCTGAGGACTCTACCGTTAATATTTTATCAATTTTGTTATTTGCAAACAATCGTGCAAATTCTTCACCAATCGCTGCCATCAGTTCGGGATCAATTTGATGATTTAAAAAGCTATCAACTTTTAATACTTCTGTCCCCAAAACACGACCATCTCGACGGATACGGTCCTCTAATAATTTCATAATACCCCTCTTTGTTATTTATCTTCTAAAAAACCCACTCAATGCTAGTACTAAGCTAACAGCCGCCATTAAAACTAGTGTTATCACAATCGTTATCCACCAACCGTCTTGTGCCGTTGCAAATGGTAACCATTTGACATTTTCCCCATAAAAGCCACTGACAATTGTAGGCACTGTTAGTACAATTGAATACACGGTTAGCACTTTCATTGTCCAGTTCAAATCACGATTACTTAGGTTACCGTAGGCATCTGAAACTGAAGTAATAACAGCCATTGCCAAATCTGCCATATGTTCCGCTTGCCCAACTTCAACACGCACATCATCAACATGTTCTACTTCAAAATGGGCAATTTTTGTTTTAAAATCTTGCTTGAAGGCATTAAGCATCACATGGTTATTTGCCAATGAATTTTGAATATAAATCATTTGTGTTTGTAATCGTAATAAATCATTCATTTGCTTTGTGGTGCGTTTATGGTGACCCAATTGCGCTTGGATGACACGGCGCTTACGATTAATTTCCGTGACTTGAGTTACATATCTTGTCATTAGTGAATATAACCCTGTCATGACAAAATCAATCGCACTAATTTCATTATCATTCCCACGTTTTTGGCGATTTTTAGGATCTAATAAAACCGCTTGAATATAATCTGTCACTGAATGCGAAAACGTATATAAATCACCATGCGCAAACAAAATACCGATGGGTCGTGTTTCAACCGTAGTATCATGATATGAAATCACATCAATAACCATCAAAGATTCATCAGCAACGCTGTCATATTCCATACGTACCGCCTCGTTATGATCAACAGCATAGCCAATAATTTCATTAGTCAGTTGATGTTCACTCACTAATATTTGATTATCCTCTGCGGTTAAATTGGACACATGGTACCAAGTAAAGTTATTAAATTTTTTAACTGTTTCGATCATCTCTATACGTCACATTCATTGGATTTGATAAAATTGAATGCGCAATTACTTTAAAACCTTCACGTTCGTAGAAGTGTTGCGCACTGGTATTGGCAGTTACTACTTTTAATTCAAGTGGTTCTTTGACCATCTCGCGTGCTTTTTTTAATAAGACAGCCCCAATACCTTGTCGTTGCCACCCTTCTTTAATAAATAACAAATGTAAAAAGCTGTCCCACTCTGATACCGATGAAAAACCAACAATCTCCCCATTAAATACAGCAACTGTTACTTTCTCACCTAAGATAGCTGAATCAAAATCAGCGCGTTTAGGTGAATTGACCCAAGGAAAATTAGTAAGGCGGGTATCTAAATAAATGCGCGACAATGCGTCAGAATCTTCTACCTGCATGGCACGCAAAATTAAGTTGTTCGTTTGTGAACTGTTGCTTTGACTAGCCATTAATATTTTTCACCTCACGCTTTGAACACCACAAATTATTAACCCATGTTTTTTTAATACGGTTGCATTGTCATTATTTCAACATATCAGAGTATATTATACCAGTTTTATTGTATGACTAAACACTTGTACTAAATAGCCGTTTTTTGTAACATCACAATATACCACATCGCATCAGCATATACAGCGTGTCGTGATAACTTCTGCAAAAATGCACGTGTTTCTTTTGGGTAATCTGTAATATATCCTTGAACACCTAATGCGTAATTACTATTAATATCTGCCTCCTCATTTAAGGTCCAGACGTACAATGCCTTATGATTTTTAATCACTTGACGTGCAATGTTAGTATTCACATTGGAATATTCCATAGCATAAAATGTATTAAACTTTGCACGATTAATGCTGTTGACAACTGGTGACAGTAAACCTATTGGCCTATCCGAGTATTTTGCCAATCGCTTAATTGCATTTTGGTTCATTGATTGCAGCTGTGCACGATTTTCTGTTAGATAATTGCCATACTTTTTTTGAAAATTAACCAGCTGTGCTGTCGTAATGGTTGTATTGATTTTTAATTCCACAAGCAATTTCTGTTTTAATTGATTTGCACGTTGAATATACGCTAGAAATGGCGTGACAGTAATGACTTTCCCGTTTTCTTCGTAACGCACCTTTTTTAAAACATGCCAAGGTGTCTCGTTAATTGGATAAGTTTTACCATTTTTAGCTTTAATTTTAGCATCATGACTTAAAACATAAACACCATCACTTGTTGCTTGAATGTCTATTTCTACATAATCCGGTTTTGTTTTAGCAACTTTATTTAGGCTAATAATCGTATTTGAGGCATCCGTTTCTGATGACACGCCTTTGTGTGCAATCACAACATAATTTTTAGTGGGTTGACTAACAAATTTACCTGACAGTAGGCTACTGGCTACGCCAACAAGAACAACAACAATAACTTGCGTGATGCTTAAATATAATTTAATATCACGTACTCGTGTAGGTGAAGTCTGCTGATCTTTAATGATAAAAAATAACCACACTTGGCTTGTAATAAAATAAAAATAACCAATCGCAATGGCAATCAGAATATTGACCATACTACGATTCAAGCCGTTACTAAGTCCCTGATCAAACAAGCGTTGTAACCAATAGAGTCCCCCAACAACAGCAATAGTTATTAACGCATATTTTCCAATTGTTAAAAAAAAGTAGCCACTCTGAAACTTTGTTTGTTGCCAACTACGCGCCACATTAACTTTCAAATTTTGACGTGTCGTTATCGCAAAATAAGGGACTAATCTTAATCGATACACCAGAAATAATAATCCAATATTAACAACAGCGATGATAACCCACATCATCGGCGTCATAATTGGATCAATAAAGGTTTTTGGGATTGTGAGATAATATGCAATTGGAAATTTAAAACCAATTTGATTTAAAGGTATCAATAACAGCATCGTAACAAAAACAGCAAGATGAATTTGTAATGATTTTAATCCCCTTAAAAAATATTGCCTACTTGCTATATCCCATGTTAACAACATAGTTATGACAACAACCGCTATTAGCATCATCCAAACAAAAAAATAACCAATTAACGTCAATCCATAGATCAGCCAATTATTACTAAAATAAGTTAATAATTTTCCTAGACTGCCAGTTGCAATACTATAAGCGCTTGGTTGATAAGATTGAATTGCATCAATAGCCTGTGATGACAAGTAATTAAATAAAAATAATACCACA
Source organism: Leuconostoc inhae (assembly GCF_019656015.1). Taxonomy (GTDB): domain Bacteria; phylum Bacillota; class Bacilli; order Lactobacillales; family Lactobacillaceae; genus Leuconostoc; species Leuconostoc inhae_A. The sequence continues at coordinate 12,791 of NZ_BPKW01000011.1, forward strand.
ACCAAAATGGCTGAGAACTGATATTTACTGACGTGTTGCTTCCTCATCTCAAAATCTCCACTATCTTTATATTTCTTATTCCTTATTTCTTATTTCAGAATAACATTTTACCACCGTTTTTCAATTTTTTTGTTTGATGTTTTTAAACAATAAAAAAAGCTGTGTTGCCTGACTGGCAACACAGCATGAATACATTAACGTTTCGTACTACGCTTTGCTTTTTTAATTTTACGCTTCATATCACGCTCTTTTTGCGCTTCTAATTCACGTTGACGTCGTATTTTAAAGGGATTTTGTAAGAAGAATGTTTGAATTGTTTGAAACAAATTTCCTACTACCCAGTACAATGATAACGCACTTGGTACAGCAATTGCAGAGAAAAAAATCACGACTGGGAAAATATACGGCATTGCCTTTGTCATGCCATTTTGCTCTGGTGTGGCTTGCGTTGATAGCCATGATGAAGCAAATGTGAAAAGTGCTGCTAAAATTGGCAAAATATAGTAAGGATCATTATTTCCTAATTGTAGCCATAAAAATTTGCCTGATCTCAAAACCTGTGAGTTATAAATTGATTGATACAAAGCAATCAATACAGGCATTTGTACAATTAAAGGTAACATTGACGCAAATGGATTTACCCCAGCATCCTTATACAAGGCTTGCTGTTCAGCCATCATCAGTTGACGACTTTCAGTATCTTTGCCTGGGTACTTAGACTGTAGAGCCTTGAGAGCTGGTTGTACAATTTGCATCTTCATCATTGATTGAATCTGATAAACCATTAAAGGTAAAATCAAAAAACGAATTAAAATTGTAAAAACAATTATTCCCATGCCATAATTATTACCAAACCATGCTGAAGCGCCTAAGATAGCAGAGGTAAATGCCGCAACAACAGCACTCCACAAGCTATGAGAAGCCACATGACCACTAAAGCTCATACCAGCAATAATGATAATAATTAACGCAATGGCAGCTAGAATCAGCGGTAACGGACCGATTTTTTTTAAAATATTTGTAAAACGTTTCATTCTTCTTCCACTTTCAGGATATTAGCTAATTTCAGCACATGCACGATTTGTTCTTTGATGAATTTTTGACTCTGCTTCGCCACTGCTGGCCGTGCAATTACCAATATGTCAAGTTCGTTAGGTAGTTGCGGCTTTAATTCCAAAATACTTTGACGAATACGACGCTTTACCCAAACACGATCATGCGCTTTACCAACTTTTTTACTCACAGAAATTCCTAGTCGAAAATGCTTCTGATCGCTTTTGCCTAACTGATAAACAATAAAATATTTATTGGCAACCGACCGATGTTTATTAAAAACAAGTTGAAAGTCAGTTGGTTTTTTAATTCGAAAAGTTTTTCTCATTTGACTAGTCTCTCTTGAGGATTTGATAGGTTAATATTGAATACCTGTTACGCAAACATGTATGCTCACATACTTTTATAGTCTTTTATTAAATAAAAAAGCCACTGCATAGCAGCGACCTTGTTAGGCTGATAGAACCTTGCGGCCCTTTGCACGACGGCGAGCCAAAACTTTACGACCGTTGCTTGTGCTCATGCGCTTACGGAATCCGTGTACGCGTTCACGATGACGCTTCTTTGGTTGGTATGTACGCTTCATGTGTATTCACCTCCATTCGCGATTTTTTACCTGCAAAAACTTTGCAATTCGATTTTAATCATAACATGAATCAACTACGTAAGCAAGCAAATTCACCTGTTTTTATGTCTAAAAATGTTTTTAGTAAATGCAATACTAACATTGTACCCTTTATTATAGTGAAGGACAATAGTTAGTCAACGAATGTCACGACATAACCCGTTTATACATGCGTTTTTTAAATAGTATACAGAAATAGCGCTTCAATTATGAAGCGCTATTTCTGTATACTATTGATTTCCTATTTATTACAACGTCACATTGTGATGAACAGTTTGGACATCCTCATCTGATTCAAGGACGTCAATTAACTTTTCAAATGTTGCCAAGTCATCCCCGTCAAGCGTCATTTCTGCTTGTGGTAACATTGAAATTTCTGTCGTTGAAAACGTTGACACACCATTTTGACGCAGCACTTCAATGGCTTTATGCAACGCGTTTGGTTCTGTGTAGACAACGATTTGATCGTCTTGTTGTTCCGCATCACGGACATCTACTTCGGCATCTAACAATGTTTCTAACATGCTGTCTGCATCATTGCCTTCAAAAACAATCACCCCTGTTTCATCAAACAAATAACTCACTGATCCAGCTGCACCATATGTGCCACCATTTTTATTAAACTCAGTCCGTACGTTTGTCGCTGTACGATTAACATTTGAAGTTAATGTGTCAACGATAATTAGTGAGCCATTAGGACCAAAGCCTTCATAACGACCGGCAATAAACGTCTCATCCCCAGAACCACTGACTTTCTCAAGGGCACGTTCAATAACATGTTTTGGTACTTGGGCTTGCTTAGCACGTTCAATAACAAATTTTAAATTTGAATTTGCTTCTGGATCAATACTCCCACCTTGCTTGGCAGCAACATAGATTTCAATCCCATATTTACTATTAACCTTGGCTGCAGCACCGTCTGTCTGCGCCTTTTTCATTTTAATGTTTTCCCACTTACGTCCCATGCTTTCACCTCATTTAATATTTATTTCTTTTATCATTATAACGGTTTACAAATACTTTGCACCAAAAAATAAATTTATTTTATAACACGATACATACCAGGCTTTAAATCACCAATATGATAGGTATCAATATGTGTTCGAATTAAGCGTAAGGTCGGGATACCAACTGCTGCCGTCATACGACGAACTTGACGATTTCGCCCCTCTTTAATCTTAATCTGAAGAAAACTAGTGGGCTGATTTTGACGCACACGAATCGGCTTTTCCCGTTCCCACAACCATTTTGGATACGGTATACGTTTAACTTTTGCTGGCAAGGTCAGCCCATCTTTTAATTCAACACCTTGTTCTAACATTTTCAACTGGGCTTTAGTTGGGACACCTTCAACTTGAACAACGTAGGTTTTATAAGCCTTATTTTCAGGATCAGTTAACTCATGATTAAGTTTACCGCTGTCTGTTAAAAGCAATAAACCTTCACTGTCCATATCTAACCGACCAGCAGCATAGACTCTTGGAATATCAATATAATCAGCCAAAGTTGGTCTGCCATCAGTATCCGTAAATTTAGTTAAGACGTTATAAGGTTTGTTAAATAGTATAATCATAGGTTCATTATAGCAAAGATATGCCTGTAAAAGATGGTAAGTATTAAAGTCCTTAACCTTTTCTTTACTATTCACAATCTTATCCAAAACAAGACACAAGCCTGTGCAGTAACTACGTTTATAAAAACGTTAAGCACAGGACTGTTCACAAGTTATCCACATATCCACAGCTTGTTATTGCTGAATTGTGGATAATGTTTATAACAAACCTCAAATATTGTCCTTACCCACTTTTGAATGTTTATAAACTTGTTTGTTTGTGGATAACTCGCACATTTGTTCGTCTTTATATCCACAAACCCTTTTTTATTTTGTCCACAACTGTTGATATTCTTTAAAATTATCACTCTCCTGTGGAAAACTCTATTTCTTACTGTTATAATAATATTTGCTACTTCTTCTTTAATATAGAAAAGTTGATCGGTTTAAGACGTCATTTTTTTAATTTGTCGTTATTTTTAAAGTACACCGAATTATAGGAGAGATTTTTGTGACAAAACCCATAACAAAAGAAGAATTATGGAATCAGGTAAAAGCTAAATTCTATCAAGAAATTGGTCCTGTTTCCTTTGATACCTATATAGAACCACTTGTCCCAGTTACTTTAACGGAATCAAGTATTATTCTAGAAGTCCCTGTTGATGAAAGTACTGATATCATTGATAATTGGAACAAATCATATGCCATGAGCTTTGTACAGTATGCCATGGAAATCGCTGAAGGGTTCATCAAACCTGAACTTCGTATTGCCGAAGCCATACAAAAATCGACGCTTATTCAAACAGAAAATCTGACATTTACACGAGAATCAGATTTAAATGAGAATTTTACGTTTGATAAATTTGTTGTTGGTACTGGTAACGAAAATGCTTACGCGATTGCGCGTGCAGTCGCTGAAGATCCTGGTCGCGTCTATAATCCATATTTAATTTACGGTGGTGTTGGACTTGGCAAAACCCATTTAATGCAATCTATCGGTAATGCTTACTCAAAAACAACACCATCAGCGCGCATTAAATATGCGACGGCAGAAGATTTTTTAAATGATTTTACTGAATCTTTACGTGCTGGCGAGGGTGCAACTGCGGCATTTAAAAAAGAATATCGTACCGTAGACCTGTTATTAATTGATGATATCCAATTCTGGTCTGGTAAAGAAAAAGTTCAAGAAGAATTTTTCAACACTTTTAATGTTTTAACCAAAACAGGTAAACAAATCATCATGACATCAGACAAATTGCCAACAGAAATTGTTGATCTACAATCTCGTCTGACATCACGTTTTGAAGCTGGTATCTCAATGGATATTCAAAAGCCAGATTTACCAACCCGTGTGGCTATTCTCAAAAATTTAGCAGAAACCGACAATTTAGAGATTCCTAATGATGTATTAGAGTTGATTGCTGATAAAATTGATTCTAATATCCGTACACTTGAAGGAACATTTCATCGTTTTGAAGCGATGTTACGCTACCGTAACAAACCAGCCACGAAAGAAACCGCTCAAAAAATATTGGGCGATTTAAATATTAATCAAGGCTTTAAAATCACTGTTGAACGCATTCAACAGGTTGTAGCTGACTACTATATGCAAACAATCGATGATCTCAAAAGTACTAGTCGAAAAAAAGACCTTGTCACTGCACGACATGTTGCGATGTACCTAACTAGAACACTAACAAACGAAAGTCTACCAGACATTGGTCGATCGTTTGGTGGTCGTGATCATTCATCCGTTCTACATGCAACCAATAAAATTACTGAAAAAGCCGAGTCGGATGCACGAACAAAAGAAATGCTTGAAGCACTAACAGATGAGATAAAAAATGGTAAATAGGGCTTGTGGATAAGATAGAATAACCTCTTGGTTTTTCCCACACCATTGTGAACAAGTCTAATCGTTCTATACGTTATGAACAAGCAGTTATCCCCAACTTAAACACCCCTTATTATTACTACTAGATCTTTTATTTAAAATATTTAAAAACATGGCTACGCATATTGCTAAAATCAAAGGAGCATAATTATGCAATTTTCAATTAATCGTCAAGCTTTTATTAAAGCTTTAAATGATGTTTCTCGTGCAATTTCATCTCGCACGACGATTCCAATTTTGACTAATATCAAAATTGTCTTAACACAAGAAGAGTTAATTTTAACAGGCTCAAATAGTGATATTTCAATTGAAACGCGTATCGATCAATCAGATACTGGTGCACAATTAATTATCAAGCAGCCAGGTGGCATCACACTATTGGCAACATTTTTTTCAAATATTGTTAAAAATTTACCTGCTGATGATATGACGTTATCTGTTGACGGTGTTCGTGCTAGTATTACATCTGGGGCATCTGATTTTACAATTAATGGTCAAGATGTTCATAACTATCCACAATTACCAGAAATGGATGATGTTCAAAGTTTGAGCGTTTCGGCAGCACAGCTTGTTGATATTATTTCACAAACCAAAATATCTGCTTCAACGCAAGAAAGTCGGCCTATTTTAACGGGTATTCATTTAGCTTTGAATGGTAATGACGTTAAAGCAGTGACAACTGATTCACATCGTCTGTCACAACGAATTGTAACTTTGACGGGTACTGATGCCCAAGTTAAAGCTGATGTGATTATCCCGGCTAAGTCTTTTAATGAATTACAAAGTTTGTTAGAAGGACAAGATCGCGTTGAAATTAAGTTAGCAGCAAATCAAGCGGTATTTGATTTGGGTAATACAACTTTTTATTCAAGATTGTTAGAAGGAAATTATCCAGAAACTGATCGCTTAATTCCAACAGAAAGCACAACACAGCTCACGATTGAAGCGAGTGCATTATTAGGCGCAATTAACCGTGCCAGTTTATTAAGCCATGAAAGCCGCAATAACGTTGTCCAACTCACGCTAGAAGATGGGGTGGTAACATTAATTGGTACATCACAAGAAGTAGGTCGTGTACAAGAAGAGTTGGTGACAAAATCTGTTGAAGGTGACAATTTGGAGATTTCATTTAATCCAGATTATGTGCGTGACGCATTACGCGTGTTTAGCGGTAAATCTGTTGATATCAAATTTACAAGTAATTTACGGCCATTCACATTGACGCCAGCTGGTGAAACAGATGACAAGCAATTGCAGCTGATCACACCAGTACGCACGTTTTAATTCCTGACGGGCGTTTTAAATAAAGTTGATAACAAACAAACATTTATCCTTAAAACGGTCTAAAATCGCTTAAAAACGATTTTAGACCGTTTTTTTAAGAATAAGCTGTAAAAAAATGGTATAATACAAGAGTAACTAATATGACGAAAAATATAAAAATCACAACTGAATACATTACACTCACACAATTACTCAAAGAAGAGAATATTATTTCTTCTGGTGGTCAGGCAAAGTATTATCTAATGGATTTTCCAGTCTTATTAAATGGCGAGACAGAAAATCGCCGTGGCAAAAAACTGTATAACCACGATGAGATTACTGTGGACGGCGAGAACTATGTCATTTCATTAGCAGATAATGCTGATGAAATGATCGCAGCAGCGCAAGAAGAAAAGGCTGAACGTGCCGCTGCTGCAAAAAAAACCGTGCGCAATGACCGAATTAAAGCACAAAAAGCTGCTGTCGCGAAAGAACGTAAAGAAGCACGATTTGCTGAATTACGTAAGAAAAATGGGACACGAGCAGGTGGGTTTGGTCGCTCTAATCAAGGTGGTCGTGGCTCAGGACCAAAAGGGCCTAGTTCTTGGAACTCCAATCACTAAGACTGGTTAATTACCGTAACTATGCTGACCTGTCGCTAAATTTTAGTGATGGTGTGAATGTTTTTTTGGGTGAAAATGCACAAGGTAAGACAAATTTACTAGAAAGTATTTATGTTTTAGCTTTGGCACGCTCACATCGAACAAGTAGTGATAAAGATTTAATTCGTTGGCAGGAAAAAGAAGCGACAATTAGTGGTCGTGTTAAGAAAAGTATTAGTGAGACACCGTTATCTTTGCATTTTTCGAATAAAGGCAAAAAAGCGCGTGTGAATCATTTGGAACAATCTAAATTATCACAATATATTGGCCAATTAAATGTTATTTTATTTGCACCCGAGGATTTAGAATTAGTGAAGGGTGCTCCTAGTGTACGACGGCGATTCATTGACATGGAATTTGGGCAAATGAATCCCTTATATTTGTACAATACCACGCAGTACCGTCGCATATTAAAAGAGCGCAACGCGTACTTAAAGCGTTTGCAGATGAAACAAACTACGGACACTATTTTTTTAGATGTTTTGACAGAACAATTAGTTGATATTGGTGCACAGGTGCTTTTGGCACGTCAAACATTTTTAAAAAGATTAGAAATTGCTGCGCAGCCTATCCATGCTGAAATTTCAAATCAACGAGAAACCTTAACTTTGAGATATCAAACAAGCATTGATTTTGAAAAGGAAACTGATTTATCAGCGATAAAAGCTGTTTTTGAACAAACCTTAAAAAGGCAACAAGCACGTGAAATTATGCAAGGATCAACATTGGTTGGTCCGCATCGTGATGATATACAGTTTATTGTTAACGATAATGATGTGGCTGTTTTTGGCTCACAAGGGCAACAAAGGACAACAGCACTCGCCATTAAGTTAGCTGAAATAGATCTCATGCAACAAGAAACGGGTGAATATCCAATCTTGTTACTTGATGATGTGTTGAGTGAGCTTGATGCCAATCGACAAACACATCTGTTGTTAGCAATTCAAGATAAGGTTCAAACGTTCATTACAGCGCCAACGTTAAGTGATGTGGCACGGCAATTAATTCATGCGCCTAAAGTGTTTCACGTGCAACAAGGTGAAATTGTGTTAGAAGAACAAGCTGAGTGACTAGCAAGTACATAAAGGATTTAATATGTCTGAAGAAATAAATAATGAATTAGAAAATATAGATGGTATTGTAACTGATGATGTTGAAATCCGTCAAGCAAGTACTGTAAACGCCAGTGCAGGAGACTATAATGCAGACCAAATCCAAGTTTTAGAAGGGTTAGAAGCTGTTCGTAAGCGGCCAGGTATGTATATTGGTACAACGACTGCACAAGGTTTGCACCATTTGGTATGGGAAATTGTTGACAATGGGATTGATGAAGCCTTAGCTGGCTTTGCCTCACATATTACAGTCACAATTGAAAAAGATAACTCGATTACCGTGACTGATGATGGCCGTGGCATTCCAGTAGATATCCAAACTAAAACAGGGAAATCGGCACTTGAAACAGTCTTTACTGTATTGCATGCTGGTGGTAAATTTGGCGGCGGCGGATATAAAGTTTCTGGTGGCTTACATGGTGTTGGTGCGTCAGTCGTTAATGCGCTATCAACTAATCTAGATGTTAGAGTTGTCCGTGACAATCAAGTCTATTACATGGACTTCAAGACAGGTCGTGTCAATACAAGTATTGTTAAGCTAGATGAAAAACCCACAATTGATCGTGGCACAATTGTCCACTTTAATCCTGACAGCGATATATTCCGTGAAACAACAACTTTTAACTATAATACATTGCTGACACGTGTACGCGAATTGGCATTTTTAAATAAGGGTTTGCGTATTTCTATTACAGATAGTCGCCCAGAAGCGCCTGTAACAGAGAGCTTTCATTTTGAAGGTGGCATAAAAGAGTATGTTGAATATTTGAATTCTGAAAAGACAGTTATTTTCCCTGAACCTGTTTACGTCGAAGGTGAAGAAAATGGTATTGTTGTGGAAGCAGCATTACAGTATACAACAGATATCAAAGATAGTTTGCGTACCTTTGCAAATAACATTAACACCTATGAAGGTGGGACGCACGAAACAGGATTTAAAACAGCATTGACACGTGTTATTAATGATTATGCTCGTAAAAATGGGCAATTGAAGGACGCTGCTGAAAGTTTGACCGGAGAAGATGTGCGTGAAGGCGTGACAGCGATTGTGTCAATCAAACATCCAGATCCGCAGTTTGAGGGTCAAACCAAGACAAAGTTAGGAAACTCAGACGCGCGACAGGCAACAGATCGCATGTTTTCAGAGACCTTTAGTCGCTTTATGATGGAAAACCCGATAGTTGCCAAACAAATTGTTGACAAGGGTATTTTGGCGCAAAAAGCACGTTTAGCCGCTAAACGTGCACGTGAAATGACACGTAAACAATCTGGCCTAGAAATTGGTAATTTACCAGGTAAATTAGCAGATAATACGTCAAATGATCCTGCACTTTCAGAGTTGTTCATTGTAGAGGGTGATTCTGCCGGTGGATCTGCTAAGCAAGGGCGCAATCGTGTCACACAAGCAATTTTACCGATTCGTGGTAAAATTTTGAATGTTGAAAAGGCGACTTTAGACAGAGTATTAGGAAATGAAGAAATTCGGTCACTGTTTACTGCAATGGGAACAGGATTTGGTGATGATTTTAACGTTGAAAAGGCAAATTATCATAAAGTTATTATCATGACTGATGCCGATGTCGATGGCGCACATATCCGTACGTTGTTGTTGACACTATTTTATCGTTATATGCGGCCATTAGTTGATGCAGGGTATATTTATATTGCACAACCACCTTTGTATGGGGTAGCGTTAGGTAATTCCAAGACACGTGAATATTTGGATACCGATGAAGAACTTGAAACATACTTGGCGCAATTGCCATCAAATATTAAGCCAAAAGTACAGCGTTATAAGGGATTAGGTGAAATGGATTTCGATCAGCTTGCTGATACAACAATGGATCCCTTAAATCGTCGTTTATTACGTGTTGATCCTTCTGATGCGGAGGCAGCTGATAGTATTTTTGATATGCTAATGGGTGATGATGTCGCACCACGTCGTGAATTTATCGAAGAAAACGCTGTGTTCGTAGAAAACTTAGATATTTAAAAGAGTGTGCGTATGGTCCGTCATGAGGCGTGGCGTAACCAGCACTCGCAACTGCCAATTGGCAGTACATAATTGCAGAATAACGTTATAAGGAGTAAAAAATGTCTGAACAAAATGATTCGCGCATTCATAATGCGAATTTGTCAGAACAAATGAAAACATCATTTTTGTCATATGCTATGTCTGTCATTGTGGCGCGTGCATTACCGGATGTTCGTGATGGTATGAAGCCTGTCCATCGCCGTATTTTATACTCAATGATTGAGCAAGGAAATACACCGGATAAGCCACATAAAAAGTCAGCACGTATTGTTGGTGATGTTATGGGAAAGTATCATCCGCATGGTGACTCAGCAATTTATGAATCAATGGTCCGTATGGCCCAACCGTTTTCATATCGTCATATGCTTGTTGATGGCCATGGTAACTTTGGTTCTGTCGATGGTGATAGTGCTGCCGCTATGCGTTATACTGAGGCGCGTTTGTCGAAAGTTGCCATGGAAATGGTACGCGACTTAAACAAGGACACGGTTAACTTTATACCCAACTATGATGGTGAAGAACGGGAACCTGAAGTTCTACCAGCACGTTTCCCAAACTTATTAGTTAACGGTGCGACTGGTATTGCAGTTGGTATGGCGACAAATATTCCAACACATAACTTGGCCGAAGTTATTTCGGCGCTTCATATTTTGATGAACAATCCAGAAGCGACCACCCTGGACTTAATGGAGGCACTTCCTGGACCAGACTTCCCAACAGGTGGGATTGTGATGGGAAAGTCAGGTATTCGACGTGCTTATGAAACCGGCCGTGGCCGAGTGACTGTTCGCGCAAAAGTCGATATTGAACAAACAAAAACAGGTAAAGAACAAATTATTGTGACAGAATTGCCTTATGCTGTCAACAAGGCGCGTTTAATAGAACGTATCTCAGAATTAGCCCGTGATAAGCGTATTGAAGGTATCACAGGGATTCGTGATGAATCTGATCGAGATGGCTTACGTGTCTCAATAGATGTGCGTCGTGATGCCTCTGCTAGTGTTATTTTAAATAATTTGTACAAAGAGACATTGCTACAAACAAACTTTAGTTTCAATATGTTGGCCATTAATGGTGGGAAACCACAGACAATGAGCCTCAAAGAAATTTTAGTCGCTTATTTAATTCACCAACGTGAAGTTATTCGTCGCCGTACAGCTTTTGATTTACAAAAGGCACAAGCACGTGCCCATATCCTTGAAGGATTACGCATAGCTTTAGATCATATTGATGAAATTATCAGTATCATTCGTTCATCTGCAACTTCAGAAGAAGCTAAGACACGCTTGATTGATGGTTATTCACTATCTGATAAGCAAGCACAAGCCATTTTAGATATGCGATTAGTACGTTTAACTGGTTTGGAACGTGATAAAATTGAAGACGAATATCAAAAGTTAGTTGCTTTAATTACTGATTTGAAAGATATTTTGGCACATGAAGAACGTGTTGATCAAATAATTTATAATGAATTATTAGAAATTCAAACAAAATTTGGGGATGCACGTCGTACAGAATTACAAGTTGGCGATGTGACCAATTTGGAAGATGAAGATTTAATCGAAGAAGAAGATGTGATTGTCACTTTGACACGCAATGGTTATATTAAGCGTGTACCACAGGCTGAATTTAAAGCGCAAAATCGTGGTGGCCGTGGTGTGCAAGGTATCAACGTCAATGATGAAGACTTTGTTGATCAAATGGTTGCTACCTCAACGCATGACACCTTACTATTCTTCACAAACAAAGGCAAAGTTTACCGAATGAAGGGTTATGAAGTACCTGAATACGGTCGTCAGGCTAAGGGGATTCCCGTTGTCAACCTACTTAAATTTGAAGGTGACGAAAAAATACAAACAGTTATTAATGTTCGTGGCGAAGCTGGCGAAAGCAAAGATTATTTGTTCTTTGTCACACGCTTAGGTGTTGTTAAACGAACAGCTGTCAGTGAATTTTCAAATATTCGCACGAATGGGTTGAAAGCATTAACGTTACGTGAAGACGATGAAGTGTTGTCTGTTGAAATTACAGATGGTACGCAAAGTATTATGATTGCTACCAAAGATGGTTATTCTGTCAGATTTACGGAAGATGATGTTCGCATCATGGGTCGTGCTGCAGCAGGTGTCCGTGGTATTCGATTACGTGATGGTGATTTGGTTATTGGATCAGATGTTGTGAATATCAATGATAATGTTTTGATCATTACAGAAAAAGGTTACGGTAAGCAAACACCAGTTAGTGAGTATCCAATTAAGGGTCGTGGTGGTAAAGGTATCAAAACAGTTAATATTACTGAAAAAAATGGTACGTTAGCCGGTATGACAATTATTCACGGTGATGAAGATATCATGGTTACTACAACGCAAGGCGTAATGATTCGATTTACTGCCGAATCTGTCAGTCAAACTGGTCGTGCAACATTAGGTGTACGGTTAATTCGTCTTGAAGATGGCGCTAAAGTAGCAACATTAGCAAAGGTCGAACATGAAGAGATAATTGCTGATGATACAAAAGAAGATGTTTCACGTGAAACACCTCTGAATAATCAACAACTTGAACAAGTAACAGAATTATTGAACCGTACGGAATCTGATGAAAAAACTGAAGATTAATACGTATTAGTAGGTTAATTTTCAATTGTTGCATTATAATAAAAACGCGATGACTATATAGTCATCGCGTTTTTATTATGATAGGCCTTTTTTATTAGTAAAAAGGGATGCGAGGTAGCTGAACATAACGTGTCTCCTTAATATTTTATGATAGTATATGATACGAGAAGACAGGTAAATTTGCTTATGCAATATTAAGGGCGATTATCATTGTCTGGTGTGACATCTTTACGTGATTCTGTTGAATAGTAGTTTGTTTTTTTTGGTGCATCAGGAATGATAATCCAAGCTAGAATATAAACTAAAATGCCAGGAAATGTTGCTGAGAAAAATGAAATCAATACGAATATAATACGCAACCAAGTTGCATTCCAACCAAAATAATCAGCTACGCCTCCCATAACACCGGCAATCATGCGATTGTTACGTGAACGTGTAAATGTTTTCTTTTTTGTCATGATTAATACTCCTTATTTAATAATGTGCTGTAATGTATCGGCAATGTAGTAACCAACTGAAATCCAGCTGAGAAGTGCATGCCAAAGCGCTGAAAACCAGTCATGAGATGTTGCAAATTCAATACCAGCAGCAAGCATGAAACCAACGCCGTATGCTTGTATACCATGTGATGAGTGGCTATGATGGTAATATTCTTTCATGGACATATGAATTCCTTTCAGTTGTGCATTATGAGGTTATTAGCTCTAATACACCTTAATTGTCCCAGAATTAACGTTAGCATCAATTGTAAATTGAGGATTAGTACCATAAAATCCACGTTTATAATTCGTTATATTTTTATCAAAATGAATATTGTCATGACGTTCAATTGATACAATCCCGTTGCTAGAAGATAGATCAAAATTAAAATGTTGTGTTTCTGGTGCGGTAACACGAAGTGAACTAGAGTGAGCATGCAATTTCAGATCATCAGTTAACTCAGTTATACGTAACCGTAAGGGGCCAGAATTTGCGCTAAATTGCCCACCGCCAATAAAATTATCCACTTGAATAGATCCAGATGTCGCGCTGATTTTGGCATGAGGTATTGTGGCGTTTTTAATCTTGATACTACCAGATTTACCAAATATTTCTGCTTTTTCAAAATTGAGTCTGTCAACTTTTACTGCGCCGGAATGTAGCTCCCAAGCGGCATTGGTAGCTTTTATTTGTTGCCCAGTAAAGCTGCCAGAGTGAATGACTAGATTAAACGTACCAAGTGTTAAATTTTGAGCGACGACACGGCCACTGTGGTTAATACTTGTTATATAACCAGTATCAAAGCTTTTTGGAAAGCCAATATTAATTAAAGTGCGTACGTGAAACAACAGGGGATGATCACCTTGTGACACTAAGATGCGCTCATTATTTTCTTCAATATTGGCAAAATAACGCGCATTGTCGCGATTAAAGTATTCATCGACGGTTATGAGATCTGTCTTATCATTGGTATAAAAATTAACAACAGCATCTCTATAATCAAACACAAATTGCTTATCACTGATAGGAATTTGGGCATTATGATGAGCAGCAGCCCAAGTTGGCGCAGAAGTATGTTTCTCGTCTTCATCAAAGTGTGCTTGATTCATATTACTGTCATCGTCGAACTTGTAATATTTTTTGCCAACCCGCGCGCCATCATGATCGACATGTAACCAATCACCAAATTGCACTTTGTCATTTTTACCATCGATCACAATGTCATCACCTAAACGAACGCCACGACCATCAATATGTAAGTTACCAACATGAAAGCCATCGTCTGAAATGTCAATAAAGGGGGCTTTTTTGGGCTCGTCATCATGATTTGTATCATCTGTTTTGGTTGTCTGACTTAAATCACGTAGAACCATATCAATATCACCTAATTGTGCAAATGCATCATCAAGTGCCTCATCGTGAGATTTGTCTTGTTTAGCAAAATCTTGGTAGGCTTCCATCAAATCGGCGACAAGTTCTTCTTTAAACTCAGTGAGTTGTGTGTTTGGCGTGTATTTTGAGAAAATGACGTCCAAACGTGTCCGTATTTCCATTTCGATTGATGTCATAATGATGCTCCTTCGTTTAGATTGCCTGTAATTAAGTTGCTGATAACGTCTTTAGCAAAGCCCCATTCTTGCAAAGCAGTCGTCAAATGTTGCTGACCAGACGTCGTGATTGTGTAATATTTTCGCCGAGCACCTTGTGTCTCGTCGCCCCAGTAACTTGCGATGGCGCCACCTTTTTCTAAACGCCGAAACGCTGTGTATAGTGTGGCTTCATTCAGTTCATATTGTTGCTGGCTTAACAGACGAATGGATTTAGAAACTTGATAGCCATAGGAATCGCCTTGGCTAAGGATATTTAATATAATCGTGTCAGTATGCCCACGAATAAGATCTTTAGAAATAGCCATATCGTCACCTTTCTATGTATTCTAACTATATCATAAAGCAAATTACTGTGGTTGTCAAAGTAATTTGCTTTATGATATAAAAAAAGTCATCCAAAAGGATGACTTTGACGTTAGGATTTGATTAACATATCATGGATTAATTGACGTGTGGCCTTGTCACGTGTAAACAGGGAGACAGTTCTGGTAAAGGGTTCGGACAGCTGTTTCATTGCTAAGCGTGTCGGGTCCTGGGTTACTTTATTAACGGCGACTGATTTTGGTAGAATTGTCACATAATCAGAATTTGCAACCATAGCGATCGTAGATTCACTATAATCTATTTCAACCATATCAGGTAAGGGTTTACTATTTGTCTGGTATATTTGGCTTATTCTCTGATGAATGGGACAGTATTTTGGGTACATGAGTAATTTTAAGTGATTCAGATCAGTTGCATCTAGTGTCGGTCTGTTGAGAGTGGCTAGGTTCTTATTGTTTTGTGCATAGACTAAATAATATGGTTCTTCAAATAACTGTCTTTCTTCGAATTGACCGGTAAATTCTTTACTAAACTCGTGGTCAATTAAAATAGCATCTAGTTGACCTGAATTAAATGGTGTAATGAGTTCATAAATCTGATTCGTCAAAGTGACTTCTTTTAAGTCAGATAAATAATGACTAAAAAAATTGGGATACATATTGGAAGCAATACTATCTAAAGAACCCAATTTTAAATCAGTCAGGGACACTTGAGATTCAGTCATCATGTCATGCATGTTTTCGAATTGTTGGATTAATTTTTTGGCTTCTAAATAGAGATTTTGTCCGGCCAAAGTTAAAGTCATACCTTGAGCACTTCTTAAAAAGAGTTGTTTGCCATAATAAGTTTCGAGTTGCTTAATTTTTTTACTAATAGCTGGTTGCGTCATCATTAAAGTGTCACTACTTTTATTGATACTGTGAGCATCATTGACAGCCACTAAAACGTATAACAGTTCTATATTAAAAGAAGTATCAGTTACCATAAATTCCCCCCT
Source organism: Leuconostoc inhae (assembly GCF_019656015.1). Classification (GTDB taxonomy): domain Bacteria; phylum Bacillota; class Bacilli; order Lactobacillales; family Lactobacillaceae; genus Leuconostoc; species Leuconostoc inhae_A. The sequence continues at coordinate 29,016 of NZ_BPKW01000011.1, forward strand.
TGATAAAACGCTACCAACATATGCAATAACGTTATAACCTCCTATTATAAATCATTAATTCCGCTTTGCAAGGGACAATGATAAACTTTTAACAAGGTTGTCGAGATGAAAGCAATCGTAATAATCAAGCCTAGGAGGGTTTAAATATGTCTAAGAAATATGTGTACGGCTTAATTTTGTGTTTAATAGCAGTGTTGTCTTGGGGTGGTATGTTTCCAGTCATGGCACCAGCATTAAAAATTATGGATCCATTTTATTTTACATTATTACGTTATGGGAGTGTTGCTATCATTTTTGCAATTATTCTGGTTATTGTGGAAGGTCCCAAAGCATTCAAAACAGAAGGGCATGCCATTAAACTTTGGGTGTTTGGGACTGCGGCCTTTGCAGGATTTAGTTTTCTTGTGTTCTTAGGACAACAGCTTGCGGGACAACCTGGTTCCATTATTGCCTCTGTCATGATGGCTATTCAACCATTGTTGGGTGTTTTAGTAGGATGGCTATATCGTGGCGCAAAGCCAACTGTAGCATCACTTATTTCAATGGTTATCGCAGCAATTGGCGTGTTTATGGTTGTGACTAAAGGGCATATTAGTGTCTTAATATCGGGACATAATACGCTGTTAGCAGTCGTATTTATCTTACTTGGCGCTTTATGCTGGGTGATATATACTGCCGGTGGTGCGGATTTTCCTGAGTGGTCGATTTTACGTTACTCGACGCTAACCGCAATTTTAGGTGTTTGCTCAGTGATTGTTGTATTAGTTGTTGCGACAGCAGCAGGTTGGTTAAAAGTCCCAACCATCACACAAGTGAGCGGTGTTAAAAATGCGTTAATATATATGATTACGTTAGCCGGGGTTATAGCAGTATTTGCTTGGAATATGGGAAATCGGGTTATTGGTGCAATAAACGGTATTTTATTTATGAACTTAGTGCCAATTGTGGCGTTTGTTATTACAATTATCAATGGCTACAAGGTTTCAGCTTTTGAAATTATTGGGTGTTTGATTACTATCAGTGCGCTAATTGGTAATAATATTTATAATCGTTATGTTGCACATAAGAAGTTAAATACAGTTAAAAATTAAATTTCAGGTAACAAAAAGATGGCACAATTTCATGATAAGTTGTGTCATCTTTTTGATTTTTATAAAATAGATCATTCATATAAAGCTAGTGAGTATACCTAAGCATACGATTATAATCAGAACCAAAAACTCTCGTAGTCGAACTTTTTCTTGCAACACAACGCCTGAGATGACAACGCTAAATAATGATGTCATATTTAAGAAAACCCATGCAATACTTGAGTTTTTACTTGACGTTGCTAATGTGAAAGATAATTGAGCAACAATTGTTAGTATTGCTCTTATACTGTACAACATTAAAATATGTTTTGAAATTTTATTTTTACCGCCAGGTAGATATTTTTTGCTACGTAAAAGGGCAATTGATGTGATTAAAAATCGTAAATAGATTGTTAAAATAGTAAAAATAATTAATGCGTGAGTCGTTTTAATGTCGGTCACTAACCACGGTGATATTGCAGCCTGAATAACTAAAACGGGACCAATCAACCAAAAATACTTAAATAATGTTTGACTGTTATTGGTTGATTTTTGAGTCGTTGAATAAAATAACCAAATGACTAACAAGGTTGATACAATGGAGATAATATATGAATGCCAGTTAAAATACCAAGTTGTTGCAAAAATACCTAGTGGAATAATAAAATCTGTTAATTTACTCAACAACACAGATTCCATGACTGTTACTTTTTTAAAGATAGCACTGTAGCCATATGCTACAGCCTGAACTAGTCCGGCATAAATTAATAAACGAAACATTAACAATGGCGTGAACGATAATCCAAAGCCATATCGCGCAACAACAATTCCCAATAGACCTGTGACCAATAACATGCTTAACAGGTTATTATAAAAATTGACAACCATAACAGAGCTTTTACGATAGCCCATCTGATAGCGGTCAATCACTGTAATAACGCCGCGAGATAATGCTGATAAAACAGCAAAGAGTATTAAATATATTGCACTATTTTCCATTGGGGGATTATCCTTCTCAAAGGCTAGACGTCTTTTTTCTCTGAAAAGAGGGGAATAAGCTTAGCTCTAGCGGCATTTAGAGTATCATATTCGGGGTATTTATTCCAATCAGCCAGCTCAGGACGATCAATAGCTTCAGCAGTTAATTTGCGAAGGTATTGTCGAGGAATTGGTTGATTAATTTGAAACATATAGGCTTCACTTTCTGTATTTTCGAAATATAAGTAGTGTCCTAATTCATAATATTTTGAAAATATGTCTGTAGGAGAGTTGAGTTTTATTGGATAAAGTCCCTCGGTTGCCATTGAATTAACCAAATTAATATTCAATGGTACAGCATGCGTGTGACCATGGTAACAAAGTTGTTCACCAGGTTGTACGTTACAATATCCTGCACGACCATGTTCATAAAAAATAATTTGGCCATATGTATCAGTTAACTTTTCTCGAACTAATTGTTTCAGATCTATATATTCTTTTTGAAGTTCCGTTGGTAAGGAACCAATGCAATTATAGTGATCATTTGGAATAATAAGGGAGTAACCCTCAGTAATTTGTCCCAATGCTAACCAAACTGTAAAATTTTCCGTACGGTGATAAATTTCCATTTCGTTTTGACCACAAAATGTACAAAAATCTGTAATACTAGGCATGTTTTTAAACCTCTTTTTTTTGGAAATCATAAATACTAGGATTTGAATATACGACTGGAATATTAATATTTTTAACTTTATCAAGATCAGCAATTATTTGACCGATGTAATTAATGAAAATTTTGATTTCATCTTGCGTTGTGAAATGTGATAAGCTGATGCGGACACAACCAAAAGGGTTAGTTTTAATAAATTCATGAATAAATGGTGCACACATTAAACCAGAACGATTACTAATAGATGCATTATCGGCTAAGAAGGTGGATAAACGTGAAGGGATAATGCCATTAATGTTAAATGATACTATTCCGGAAGCGTTAGGGAGAGAATACAATGTTATTTCTTTAAAAGTAGAAAGTTGTTCAATTATTCTTCTTGTTTTAACATGTAAGTCCCGAGAAATATTTTCAATACCAATTCTATTTAAATAATTAATACCGTAATATAAAGAGCCAATCCCTATCATGTTCATCGTGCCACTTTCATAGTGAAGTGGCGAACCAGCAGGCTGTACCAGTAATTCTGATAAAACTCCTGTGCCCCCAACCTTTATGGGTCTAATTTGAATTTCAGGATTGATGTAGTAACCGCCTACACCACTGATTCCTAGGAGGGCTTTATGTCCAGTAAAAGCAATAAAATCGGCTTTAATTACTTCATTATCAATGTTAATGTGGCCGACTGTCTGAGAAGCATCAATCAAAAACCTGACGTTGGGATACTTTTGTAAACGACGTCCAATTGATTCTATATCTTGAATAGTCCCTGTAACATTTGAAGCGTGATTGACAATAACTAATCTCGTTTTAGTGGTTATCATATTAAAAATGTCATCAGGATTTATGGTTCCAATTTTATCAACAGGAACCCATGAAATTTCTACGGCACGTTCTTTTTCCAATCTTACTAACGGTCGAATTACTGAATTATGCTCGATTGCCGTAGATACAACATGATCCCCAAATTTTAAGTATCCATCAATAATAGTATTCAAAGATTCAGTAGCATTGGAAGTAAAGACAATACTTGTTGGGAACTTAACATTTAGCAGTTTTGCCATTTTTTTCGTGTTTCAAACACAATATCTGTGTCTTCTGTACTAGTTGTACGCATTGCATTACCAGATGCATTCGTAATTAAATTATGAACACCATCAATAACCTCAGTAGGTTTTGGAAACGAAGTTGATGCATTGTCAAAATAAATCATGCGTTTAGCCCCCTTATTATTTAAATCATAATACCATGATAACCAATTCACATAAAAAAGTAAACTGTTTTATGTAAATAGTGTAAGGATTTACATTATTTACAATTGTGAATCAATAAATTGTATAGACAAAATAATCAGTTATTACCTAATATTTCAAAAACATTTAAAGTGGTGCGGATTTTCCTGAGTGGTCGATTTTACGTTACTCGACGCTAACCGCAATTTTAGGTGTTTGTTCAGTGATTGTGGTATTAGTTGTTGCGACAGCAGCAGGTTGGTTAAAAGTCCCAACCATCACACAAGTGAGCGGTGTTAAAAATGCGTTGGTCTATATGATTACGTTAGCTGGAGTTATTGCAGTATTTGCTTGGAATATGGGGAATCGCGTGATTGGTGCAATAAACGGTATTTTATTTATGAACTTAGTGCCAATTGTGGCATTTGTTATCATAATTATCAATGGCTATAAGGTCTCAGGTTTTGAAATTATTGGCTGCTTGATCACAATCAGTGCGTTAATTGGTAATAATAGTTATAATCGCTATGTTGCACATAAGAAGTTGACTATAGTCAAAAATTAAATAGAAAATCGCTCTGAGATAATACTTTTTTTACAAAAAAGTATTGACCTACGTATGCCATATATGTTTAAATAATACCTATGTTTAATGCTGTTTGCAGAAGTTTGGGAACGCAACAATCCGGACGTATTGCTAATGCTTTGGCTGGGGCAGTTTCATTATTAATTTGAGGTATATAAATGTTAGAAGATGTTAGATTACAAGGGCAAATATTAATGGAAATGGCAACATTTTTAGGGGATTCGTATATCAAACCAGTATCAATAGCACTTGTTATACAGGACCTTGGAGGCACTGAGGAGACTTTTTTAAATGTACTAACAAAAACACATCAGTTAGTACATAATAATGACATTAGTAAATATAGTATAGCTGATTTTAAAACTTTTTATCAGGAATTAGAGCCAGAAGTGTTTAAGAATGTTCATGATGTTACCATTGTTAAGGTATTGAATGGATTGGCAAGTATTTACATTCCTGATTTATATCCAATTGCTAAGCATCTAACAACAACATTTCAACTTGATAATAAGCTGCCTGGCATTTAGACCATAAAATCCCTATAAATCATAGGGTTTTTTTGTGAAATCATATTGCTCTTAATTAAATAGTTCGAACTGATGCCTTGGTTATTTTACAAGGTCACAATTGAGATTTTAATTCTTTTCTAGAAAGAAAATAATCTGAGAGGTCAGTGTAAGAACAGTTTTATTCTAATTATGCTATAATTAAGACATAAGAAAAAGCACGTGCTAGGAACACGTACTTTTTAAATCACAAACCCGCTTAGGCGTTGGTGGTAGTTAAATTTTATAAAGAATTTTAACCCCTAGTACTCACTCAAAGTTAAGGGGTTTTTGTTTGGCTATTTTTTAGCCTTGTCAATCACGGCTATGAGTAGTTCAACTACTTTCGTAGCAATGCTGTAACCAAAACAATTACCGTGGTCCAGAAGACCATGTTGGGTGTTATCCTTTCATATAACTAAAAGTATTGCTCATTAGCACCACCTCCAGCTATCAGACTCACCAACGCCCTAACTTGCTTGCCTGTATAGTATATCATATGTTTAGTCCCCCCAAAAAAGTCTATAATCGTTTGCAAACAAAAAATATGCTTCTAAGTCAATAGTTCGGACTGTGACTTTGTATAACTAATATCGTTTGGCTAGTTAGTGTGCCCTAAAATGATAAACGAATCAGTGCTGTGCATCGCATAATTGAACTATTGACTTAGGAGTACGACAGCAGCAGGTTGGTTAAAAGTACCAACCATGACCCAAGTAAGCGGTGTTAAAAATGCGTTGGTCTATATGATTATGTTAGCCGGGGTTATTGCAGTATTTGCTTGGAATATGGGGAATCGGGTGATTGGCCCTATAAATGGTATTTTATTTATGAACTTAGTGCCAATTGTGGCGTTTATTATCATGATTATCAACGGTTATAAGGTCTCAGCTTTTGAAATTATTGGGTGTTTGATTACAATCAGTGCGTTAATTGGTAATAATAGGTATGTTGCCAATAAAAAATCGAATATAGTCAAAAAATAAATAGAAAAGTGTTTATTTTGAAATGCGTAAGATGAGCGTGTAATAATAATTAAAAAACAGGCACCCAATTTTTAAGGGAACCTGTTCTTTCTTTTAGATAGCGATGAGCATGTTTAAATAATCACTAAAGCCAGCTAAAAAAGTGTTTTTAGCTGGCTTTAGGAATGTGCCACAACATTGCTGCGGCTGTAGCTGCTCCAAAAACGATAATTGGCATGGTATCAAATCTCCTTTACCTAGATTTGATAGTTACATAGCTTGTTAAGCATACCATCTGAATTTCATTATCGATTTTTTTCACAAAAAGTGCAATAATAAGTTGTGTAATATATTAAAAAAATAGGAATTGATAATGTTTAAAAGAATTAAAACCATAGCTTGGCAAGTTTTTAAAACTAAAATTGTGAAAATATCATATTATTGGATGATTTTTGCACCAGTCATATTACTGATTGTTATTTTTGGTCTAACTCAGTACTTAAGTCAAGATGCTAAAGATAAAAAACCATATGTGGCTATTAGTGCGCCAGAATCTTTAAAAAAGCAACTTTTAAATAAACATGCAAGCTCATATCATCTTGAATATGTCAAAGCAGATGATAATTTATTAAATGTATTAGTTAAAGATGGTGGTTCCATAGATGCAGCTATTAAAATATCCAATAATTTTGATAGCGTTTCTATCATTCGAAATACTTATTCTGATAAGGCATTTCCAGAAACGGCTATTAAACAAGATATTAATGCATTAAAGATTAACTTTGAAGCAAAAAAGCAAAATCTATCTGTTAACAAACTTAATCAACTGTTTTCGCCACCAAATTATGATATGACGGTTGTTTCAAGTGATAATGATGTTTCAAATAATAGTTTTAATGGGTTAAGTGATGTTCAGATGTTTAGTAACATTTGTACGATTATAATTTTTGTTCTTATAGGTAGTTATATTAACATTATTAGCTCAGAAATAGGACGTGAAAAAGGTGGACATGTTATTGAATCAGTTTTGTCCGCTGTTTCAGCGAAAGTTCAATTTGCTGGGAAAATTTTAGGTACTATATATTTGTTGATATTTCAACTGCTTTGTTATCTATTAATAGTCATCGCTGTAAAAATATTAAATCCGGTACTGCATGTTAATCATTTTGTGTCAGCAGATATCTTGAAAAATATTTCTTATCAGTATATTATTATTTCTATTACTCTTATGGTGATAGCCCTACTGACATATGTTTTATTAGCAGCATTATTGGCATCATTAGTCTCAAAAGTAGAGGATATTCCTCAGGTTACGAACCTGTCATCACTTCTATTGTTAGTGCCTTATGGGATTAGTTTAGCTGGTTCAATGATGCCTAATAATGTGATAATAAAAATACTATCGTTTTTGCCATTCGCATCTCAAAACATTATGCCTATGCGCATTGCTAGTCACGCAACAAGTTATTTAGCAGGCTATATAGCAATTAGTATATCTATTGTATGCGTTTTAGTTTTGTATTGGATAGCTAGTAATGTTTATGCTAACTATGCTTTAAACTTTGATAATAAAAATATTATTCGGAAAATATGGCAATTAATCTCTTAGTCAAAAAGGTGACCTTATGACAGTATTAAAAATTAATAATGTAACTAAAAAATTTGATAATCATACTGTTGTTGACCAATTATCGCTAGATCTCGAAAAAGGAGAGGTATTGGGGTTGATTGGCCAAAATGGCGCAGGAAAGTCAACTACTTTCAAAATGATACTAAATTTTTTAAAACCTGATTCAGGAAGCATCTATTTTAATGACCATCAATTAAGTTATAAAGATTTGGATAATGTTGGATTTTTACCAGAGGAACGTGGTGTTTATGAGGAACAAAAAATTAGCGTAGGCATAAAATATATGGCTAAACTTCATGGCTATTACGAGTCTGATATTGATGACAAAATAGATTTTTGGATGGAAAAATTACAGGTAAAAGGAAAAAAAAATGACAGAATAAAAACATTATCTAAGGGTAATCAACAAAAAGTACAGTTGATTTCATCTTTTATTCATGAACCAAAATTGTTGATTCTTGATGAACCTTTTTCAGGACTTGATCCAGTTAATTCAGATCTATTGATAACATCTATAGAATATATAAGAAATAAAGGGGCTGCCATCATTTTTTCATCACATGATATGCGTAATGTCAACTTATTATCTGATAAGATAATGATGTTAAAAAATGGGAAAACAATCTTAAATGGGAAAACAAATACAATTCGTAGTAATTTTGGTAAAAAAATATTATATATAGAAGGTAATTTCAAAAATTCAGACTTTATGAATTTAAATGCCAAGCAAGATGATGAAGGGTTTATGATTACCTTTGACAATGAACAAGAAGCAAAATTATTTTTAGAAAAGCAACTCAAACAACGCATTGTCACTGGATACCGCCTACAGACGCCAACATTAGATGATATATTTAGACAAATTATTTTGTCTAAATAATCATCGTGGTACTGTATAAATTAGAAAGAAATCAAAATACCGTGTAGCCTGAAAGTTAATGTTCAGACTACACGGTATTTTATGATGTCACTGTATGTGTTATTTTCTTAATTAATCATATTGTGTCTTAAATTTTTTCTTGAATAATGTCAGCAATAGCAGAGCCAGATAAGCTGGCACTGATTAATAAAGCTAAAATAATGCAAAAAATAGTACTGTTAGTTAGTTCGCTTGAGCAAAAAAATAGATAACTGCCGGTTAATAATGTTAATAAGCCACTTATAGTTATACGGAAAAGAAATGAGGTCATACGGTTACTTTCCAATCGCTGTTTTATCATAAAATAGTATTTATTCGTGAATTTTATATCAAGTAGACAAAACTGTTAATACCATTAAATCATAATTATTTAAAATATACTTAAATTTTGCATATAAAATCACAATATCTCGTCTTTGTAGCCACTTTAGGTATAAATTTACAGCAAACATTGATATAATATTACTATTGGTTTTTTGACGAACGCATTACAAAGGAGAAAAAAGACATGAGTAAGAAGAACAAAGTTATGATTGCTATTGTAGCAACATTAGTGATTATGGGTATTGGTGTGATGAGCACGCTTGGTGTGACAGAAGTTAATGGGGTTAAGATTGACGGAAAAGCATCACAATTCATGATGATTTCAGCAGTTGTGTCTGGGATCGTCAGTGTAATTGTTGGCGCATTGTTTAATAAATTATTTATTTGGTTGTCACAGCTTGGACAAGAAGGCAAGCAATCCGTATCATTTTTAACATCATGGTATGCAACAGCTACGAGTGAGCTACCATTTGCTATCATCAATGTATTCTTAGTAACTGTACTGAGCTTATACAAATCAGAAAACACAATTGCTACAACGATTAGCGGTATTGTTAGTGCAGTGATTTACACATTGATTTTACGTCAAGAAAAGATTATTACAAAACGTACACAAATCATTTACGTGGTGATTATGGTTGTATTGACCGTTTTAATGGCCGTTGTATCTGGCGCATTGCTTAAAGCATAACCAACTGAATTCACAAGTATTGAGGGGAGTAGTATGAAACGACGAACTAAAGTAACTTTAATTGTCACGAGTAGTGTTGTCGCTATTGCATTATTAGCAGTGACTGGTGTGACAACGTATCAAAAAATGACACATAAGTCGGAAGCAACTGTAAAAGCAGGATATCAAACTTACACAGTGGCCACATCACCTGACTTATCAATGTCAGGTAAAGTCATTGCCAGCAAGACACAAACACTGAATATACCCACTGGTAAGTTACAACAGATTAATGTTAATAATGGTCAAACTGTTAAAAATGGGGACATTTTACTGACGGTAACAAATACAGATATGCAAGAAGCAATCGATAATCAAAACGATATGATTTCTAAATCTAATCGTGCGGTTAACGGCGCTGCCAGTGCATTAAAAAGTGCACAGCAGAGCTATAATCAAGCAGATCCAGAATCTAAAGTTGGACTAAAAGATGGTATAGCTCAGGCACAGCAAGCTGTTACTGATGCCAACGCAGATGCACAAGATGCGCAAAATAAGCTAGTTGAGTTACAAAATAAGCTCAATGTGAATGTGACAGCACCTTTTGATGGTATTGTGTCAGTTGATAATAATACAAAAGATGGTTTGCCTGCTTTAACAATGAACACGACCGAAAAAATGTTACAGGCAACTGTGTCAGAGTATGATTATAATAAGGTTCACAGTGGCGATAAGGTAACTGTGAGTGCCATTGATGGGACGCCAAACCAAACAACAGCCATTGATAAAATTGACCAAATTCCTGCAGAACAAAGTAAAGGTACCACCTACTATCCATTTTCTGCTCATGTGAATGACAGCTTTTTATACGGACAAAGTGTGAAAGTGAAAGTCCCACAAAATGATCTCAAGGTGCCAAGTAGTGCTGTTTATAAAGGTAGTCTTTATAAAGTGATTGACGGTAAGGCTAGTCGAATCAACGCTGATGTTACTAAGTCAGGGACAAGCTATATCGTTAAGTCAGGTGTTGCTAAGGATGAGAAGATTGTCTTAAATCCAGATAGTCATTTAAAAAATGGTGAGAAGATCAATGATTAATTTATCAGCGATTAGTAAAAGTTATCGTCAAGGTAATGATAATTATCAAGTATTACATGACATTAATTTGCGCATTCAAGCTGGTGAATTTGTCGCGATTATGGGGCCGTCTGGTTCAGGTAAGTCAACGTTAATCAACATTATTGGCTTTTTGGATCAACATTTTGAAGGTGGTTATACATTTAATGACGTGGTTGTGAGTGAACTGAATCGCAAGCAACATGCACAGTTGCGTAATCAATCGGTCGGGTTTATATTTCAAAATTTTAAGCTCATTACAAACCAAAGTGTGGGTGAAAACGTAGGCTTACCGCTATTGTATGCTGGCATGAAGCGTCGCGATATTGTTGCGCGTGTCAATGAAGTCTTGGCACAAGTGGGATTACCTGGTAGTTACCACAAACTACCAAAAAATCTTTCTGGTGGGCAACAACAACGTGTTGCGATTGCTCGGTCAATTGTGACAAAACCTAAATTTTTAGTAGCAGATGAACCAACAGGTGCGCTAGATTCGGCTACTTCTGCAGAAATCATTGCGTTGTTTAAAGAATTGAATAATCATGGGACAACGGTTATTATGGTCACTCATGATGAAAATGTTGCACGTGAAACAAATCGATTGATCAAAATATTAGATGGTCGAATACAGAGTGATGAGGAGGTGCAACATGCAAATACGTGAATTATTTGTGAGTGCTTTTCGATCACTATTGTCGAATAAACGACGTAGTATACTGACTATGATCGGCATTATTATTGGTATTGCTTCCGTAATTACTATCTTGGCATTGGGAGATGGTGCACGGGTAGCGATGATGAAAAATTTGCAAGCTAGTAGTAGTGGTCAACAGTCAACTGAAATTAATTTTGTATCAAAAGATGAGAGCAAAGTTTCAGGGTTTAGTGATGATGATTTGAACCGTATCCGTGAAAATAATAAAGTTAGTCATGCGAACGTCCAATCAGATGATCATGGTATTTTATCCACTGAAGGGTTAGTCAATGGTAAAAAAATATCACCAGTTGTTTATTTGAGCCAGAACGCAAATAATGATCATTTAATTTCTGGCCATGGTATTAGTAAAAGAGATAGTTTGATTAGCAATCCTGTGGCCTTAGTGAGTCAATCAATGGCTAAAAAAGGTTATCAAAGTACAAAAAATGCTTTGAATGCTGGTATTGAATTAAATGGGACGACATACACAATTGTTGGTATTATTAGTAACGATGCCATGCGTGGCAGTTATAATAACTATGATGTTGTTGTGCCGCGCCAAGTGTTTGAGGCAAACAACGCCGACGTTTCGGCAAACACATTGAAGCTAACATTTGCTGCTGGTGCTAATGTATCAAAAGAAACGCAAAAAATTGCGAATCAATTGAACAGTAGTGGGTCGCAACATAATGCTGGTTCATATGAATTTTATGACATGGCAGCCATGTTGAAGGGTGTTAGTGCAGTACTTAAGGGTATTACGTACTTTATTGTTGCTGTGGCTAGTATCTCACTATTTATTGCTGGTATTGGTGTGATGAACATGATGTATATTGCTGTGAGTGAACGTACGCAAGAAATTGGTATTCGTATGGCAGTAGGTGCATCGCAACAACAAATTTTATGGCAATTCTTAATAGAAGCTGTCATGTTAACTTTGAGTGGCGGTATGATTGGTTACCTAGCAGGGCTTGGTGTGGCAATGGGTGTCTCTGCATTTCTGCCGTTTAAGGCGAGTGTCTCTCTATCGACATTCTTATTAGCATTTGGCACATCAACCATTGTTGGCTTAGTGTTTGGTATATTACCAGCTAAAACGGCAAGTAATAAGAATTTGATTGATATTTTGAGATAGTTTGAGTTTTCGAAATGGGATTATCAGTTAAAAAGTTAATCAAAATAATATCACAAAAACACTCACATTTACACAAATGTGAGTGTTTTTGTGATATTATGAATATATAGAAGTAAAAGGAGAATTAATCATGGCAAATATTACACCAACAAAAGAAAAGAAGCGTATACAAATTCAACTGGACCGAGAAGTGGCGGATCAGGCAGAAGAGATCATTGATAGTTTGGGCCTCAACACAACAGTAGCGATTAATATGTTTTTCAAGTCATTAATCTCAAATGGTGGTATGCCTTTTGAAGTTAAACTGACACCACGTCAAATAGCAACGAGACAATTTATAGAAGCGACAAAAAATATTACGGTGGAAGTATTAGATACCGACGAAAAGATTCAGTCATGGTTAGATGAAGATGACTGATAAGAACGATGTTATTAGCTTGTTTGTGAGGTTTGTTGATAAATCAGGTGGTAAATCACGTCCTGTTTTAGTTTATAAAGAAGGCGATGAAGTATTACAATTTTTTAGTATTACCTCGCAATTTGAAAAGAAATCAGCTTATATTCAGGCTCAGTATTATCCATTAAAGGATTGGCAGCAGGCAGGTCTTGATAAACGGTCATGGGTTGATCTGGGAAGCAGAAGGCAGATATTAAAATCTAAGATCAAAATATACAATCAAATTGGAAGTATTACGGATAGAGATATTTTTGACATGGCAGCGTTTATTAAAACCATTACATATAATCAGCAAAAAGTACTAGCTGAAAAAAACAGCTAATAAACGTATCAATGCTAATTATTGTGATTGTTCAACTATCAAGACAAAGGCATGACGTTATACAGGACTGTAATAGCTATTTTTTACAACCACAATTAATTGCATGATGATACTTATTGTTGTGTTTGTAGTATATTGCATGTTAGACGAGCAATTCAATCACTTGTTTGGCAGAAATAATTTCAGTTCAGATGCTGAGGAAAAATGGAGAGAACAACTATGGTTAAGTTCAACTTTGAATGCGCGAACATTGATGATTTGAAAAATTCATATGATTTTGTTGTGATTGGTTCTGGTTCAGCGGGGATGTGCGCCGCTATTCAGGCACAAGAGTTAGGGTTAGATGTTGCCATATTTGAAAAGCTCACTGTTTTAGGTGGCAATTCGATGCGTGCTTCAACTGGTATGAATGCGGTTGAAACCTTAACACAATTGAATCATCAAGTCATTGACTCCCAAGAATTATTTTATGAGGAGACACTTAAAGGTGGCAAAGGCAGTAATAATAAAGAGTTGCTGTCATATTTTGTGAGACATACTGAGTCCGGAATTGAATGGCTGTCTCACCATAATATTTTATTAAATGATCTTATAGCAACTGGTGGTATGTCAAAAAAAAGGGCACATCGACCGGCTGATGCGCCCGCAATTGGGAGTTACTTAGTAACAGGTTTGCAGAAACAGTTGATGACACACCACATACCTGTATTTAATGAAACACAGGTATTATCTTTGATTAAAACGAATGAACATATATCTGCGGTAGAAATTGATCATCCCCAAATAGGTAAAAAAATAATTAACGCTAAAGCAGTATTAATTGCTAGTGGTGGATTTGCGCGAAATCAGGCTATGTTATCGCAATATACACCTGAATTATTAAAATTACGGACAACAAATCATCCTGGAGCAACTGGCGATGGGATCAAATTAGCAACCAGTGTTGGTGGTGCAGTAGTAGATATGAACAAAATTCAAGTTCATCCGACAGCGCAACAAGAAACGGATCATGTCTATTTGATAGGCGAAGGATTACGTGGTGCAGGCGCTATTTTAGTTAATCAGAATGGGAAACGTTTTGTTAATGAGATGGCTACACGTGATACAGTGACAAAAGCTATTAATGACTTGCAGCAAAATGGTGCAACATTAATATTTGATGAAGGTATTCGACAAGCCTTTAAAGCAGTTGATTTCTATATTGCCATGAATCTAGTTGTATCCGGGGATACATTATCTGAATTATCAGAAAAAATAGATATGAATGGGGTTAATTTAGAACAAACAGTGGCTGATTGGAATACAATGCAAGAGCGTTCCAAGGATACGCAATTTAATCGTCAGGCAGGCATGGAGCGTGGTATTACTCTGCCAACGTATTACGCAATTCACATTAAGCCGGCTATACACTACACAATGGGTGGCATAAAAATTAATAGCTTGAGTGAAGTTTTAAACGAGGCAGACGGCACAGTACCTGGTTTATATGCTGCTGGTGAAGTAACGGGTGGGCTACATGGCGATAACCGGATAGGTGGCAATTCAATTTCTGAAACAGTTGTATTCGGTCGGCAGGCTGGTAAGCAAGTAGCAAAATTTATCTTAGAACGATAAAAGCGATTGTCTCAAATCAATGAGACAATCGCTTTTTTATTGATATCATTATCATAGATGAAAATTTAAAAAGTCTTTAAAAAATGATGCGCATGTAAAACATAGTGGAAAAGTTACCAAGGTGGCATCGATGTTTTGAGGGTGGCGAATCGTTTTAGTTAGATTCAGACACAAAAAAATTTATCACATTAAGTACCATGATTAACAGCAAATACATTGCTAATCGTGGCACCAACACGGATAGTCAAGTTACTAATTTATAAAGTCAACTTAATTCTTTTATGCTCCAATTATTCAATTCTTTCAGTATAGGTATCAATGTTTTCCCCTTGTTAGTCAGTGAATATTCTACTTTAGGGGGGACTTGTCGATAAACATATCTGGTAATAATTTGATCAGTTTCTAATTCACGCAATTGTTTGGTTAATGTCGATTGCGTTATTCCTGTAATCTGTCGATGTAACTCACCAAATCGTAATGTTTTAATACTTAAAGCCCAGATAATTGTAATTTTCCACTTTCCAGTAATTGAATGTTGAAATTCTGGTATGCCACATTTTTGGGAGTAATCTGAGTTCATATATTGCGCATCTCCTATAGTATCAAAAGTAGTAGTATCTACAGTTAAGAACAGTACTATTAATTACAAGTGTAAGTGATAAAATGAGTTTAGTAAAGGAATCATTTCCAATAACAGGAGAAAATAACAATGAAGAATCGAATATGCGAAATATTAAATATTGAGAAACCAATTATCCAAGGACCCTTAAATTGGCTTACAAATGCAGAACTCGTTGGTGCGGTTAGTGAAGCAGGCGGGTTAGGGGTATTAGGATTCAATGCCGGACAAGACGAAATTTTAGATACGCCTGAAGAAACGAAAGAAAACATGCGAAAAGAGATACGTAAGGTTCGAGAAATTACGAATAATCCTATTGGATTAAATATTTCTCCTACTAGCAGTCCTATTGATGACGTATTTACACAGCCGATGTTTGATTTAATGGTAGAAGAGCATGTTCCTGTAGCTATTATGGTGGGAAACTTAGATACTGAATGGATTCTTAAATTTCATGAAAAAGGTATAAAAGTTGTGTTTAGAGCAGTAAATCCAACAAAAAAGAATACCCAAGAGGCAGTGCAGGCTGGCGTTGATATTATTGTGGCTACCGGCTTCGATGAAGGTGGAACGATTCCTGCCAAAGCAATTGGAACGTTTTCAATGATACCAATGATTGTTGATGCAAGTGAAGGAAAAGTTCCGATCATGGCCGCTGGGGGAATCGTTGATTCTCGAAGTGCTCAAGCAGCATATGCTCTTGGAGCGGAGGGAGTTTATGTAGGAACTGCATTTCTATTATCAAAAGAATCACCATTAGCTGAAAACATTAAAAATATGGCGGTAAAAATGACGGCTGAGGACTTACTTTTGTATAGAACTATGCCAGCTTACTACCGATCTTTACCAGGTGATTTGCCCAATAAGTTATTGGAAATGTCAAAAAGTGGTGCAACGGAAGAACAAATTTATAAAGCTCAAAATGGTTACATTGGCATGCGAGATGGTATGTTGTTTGGAGATTTGACGAAGGGCTTCGCGTCATTCGGACTAGGTATTACTTTTATTAATAAAATTGAATCAGTAGCAAGAATCATGGATAAGTTAGTCAACAATACACATAATTAAATTTCTAAAATGGTGGCTCTTGAAAATGGGGCTTCTTTTTATTTATAGCTGTTAAATACCAGTGAAAGCTATCCAAAATGATAATCTTATTGCCAATTTATTGGTTGGTGCTTGGTCGGGCGTTGCTTCATCTGGAGTAAATGAAACAGCAAACAAAAGTATGGATGCTATTGTATCGACTGTTGGCAATCTGATTACAAAGTCTAAGTAACATTAAAGTCTCTATCATGTGATAGAGACTTTTTGTATGTTTGGTTTAAAAAAATAAATTTTAAAAACGCATGAGGTTAATTTTTTGCAGAAAGCTGCCTTTTATATGTTGTAAGGTTAAACATGACGTCATATCTTTACAAAAAAAATTAAAGTAGGTAAAATACATTATGGATTCAATGGTATTGGCAACACAAAAGTGGTTAAATAAAACGTACGGTTCGGTACCCAAGTACAAGTCAGTTCCTGAAACAGGTAATACGGGTTGGCCAACAATTTACGGCCTAATTCGTGGGATGCAACACGAATTAGGCATTGCCTTACAAGATGGCGCACCAGCATTTGGTGAGGCAACCTCAGCAGCATTTGATAAAAAAGTAGTTCCTAACTTAAAAAATGGCTATAAAAGTAATTTTGTGTACCTCATTCAAGGCGCCTTCTGGGCAAAAGGTGTTAATCCAGAAGAATTTACGGGTGTCTATTCGGCACATACAGACCTAGCTGTTAAAGCATTACAAAAAGATGCTGGAATTCCTGCAAATGGTATATTAGATTCCCAACTGGCACAAGCTTTGTTTGATATGAGTGCTTTTGTACGCGTTAGTGGTGGTGATAATAACGTTCGCCAAATGCAACAATATTTAAATGCTAATTATCGTCAGCATACAGGCATTCTACCAGCGGATGGGATTTATCAACGTGCAACGAATACGGCCTTAATTTATGGTGTTCAAGTTGAACTGGGATTAGGAAATGTTGCTAATGGATTTTGGGGGCCGACAACAATTGCAACCTATAAGTCAAATTTTGCCAATGGGTTAGGGGGTAAAATAACTCGCTTGGTTCAGTATGCGTTATATGTTAACATGAAAGAATATTTGGCTACGAAGGGTACTACCGGACCCGCAATTACCGGTACTTTAGATGGCACGACGCAAAATATTTTAAGTCAATTCCAAAGTTTTATGATGTTAGATCCGGTTCAAAAAGGCCAACCAGATAGTACAACAATGTATTCATTAATGTTATCTAGTGGCAATCCAGCTCGAAATTTCTTTGGCATGGATACTTCTTATCAGCTAGATAGCAGCATGATTAAAGCACTTGTGGCTTATGAAGTGAATTACGTTGGTCGATATTTGACAGGTACGGTGGGCAGCGGCGCCACAAAAAGAAATAAAAACCTGACGTTGAACGAAGCACAAAATATCATTAAAGCTGGCTTGAAATTGGTGCCAATTTATCAAGATAATAATCCTGATTTGAGTTACTTTAACTATGATCAAGGCTTTAAAGATGCACGCTTGGCAGTGGATGCTGCGCTCACTATCGGTATTCCTAATGGTCATACAATTTATTTTGCTGTTGATATGGATATGACTGACGAAGAAATTACTGCAACAGCGATTCCTTATTTCCAAGGAATTGCCGCAGGTATTAGTCATTATAACATTGGCGTCTATGGGACAAGAAACGCTAGTTCACGCGTTTCACAGGCAGTGCCTGCAGTACTCTATAGCTACGTTTCTAATATGTCAACAGGATTCTCAGGTAATCTAGGATTTTCACAACCAACCAATTGGGCCTTTGATCAATTCTTTGAAGATGGTGTCGGTGTAGGAACCCTACCAGCGTTGGATCGTGTGGCAGCTTCAAATATAGATAAAGGTGTTACGAGCTTAGTTAAAGCAACAGCCCTTGCAGGTGTTGTGGCTCTTGCTTCAGCTCCAATAATTGCTGGTGCAATATCCGCATCAGAAATTGTAGCTATAATAGAGTCATCATTCTTGGTCTTATCGAAAGCTAACGATATAAGCAAAAAATAATTATCGATGAACCATTGATTGCCATGCAATCTGCTATCATAATTTTACAGTAGTTAACATGGCACGAGCAGAAAAGAAGTACCGGTAATTTTAATTGACTACAAATGTAGTAGTGTGTTATACTACATTTGTAGTAATTACAAAAGGAGAATAATCATGAGCGTAACAACTGTAAGATTACAAGATGATACAATGGCTTGGGCTAAGGAATATGCCGATTTTAAAGGCATGAGTGTTACCGGCTTAATAGCTGAGCTGATTGAAGAAGCACGTCAAGATGATGAAGACTATGCTGACGCAATGAAAGTGATTAATTCTGAAAATCGTGAATATGTTTCAGCAGAAGAAATCAAGGCAAAATTAGGTCTATGAAGTATAGCTGGAAATTTGATAGTAAAGCAGCCAAACAATTTACTAAGTTAGATAAACCAGTACAAAAGCGTATATATAATTGGTTAGAGTTGAATATTAGTGATATAGAAAATCCCAGAATGTTTGGTAAAGCCTTGGAAGGTGAGTTAAGGACATTATGGCGTTATCGAGTTGGTAAATACCGAATTATCGCTGATATTGTAGATGACGAATTTGTTGTTATTGTCTTAAAGACTAGTAAACGTGATGATGTTTACCGAAATAAATAAGCTTAAGTCATTTTTGATGATGAAAAGGAATAGATGAAGTGACCCAAAAAAGTTGAACATAATAAAAACTACTTATTAAAGTTATCGGATTCACTTTAATAAGCATGTATTTTTTGTACAAACGATTATAGACTTTTTTGGGGGGCTAAACATATGATATACTATACAGGCAATCAAGTTAGGGCGTTGGTGAGTCTGATAGCTGGAGGTGGTGCTAATGAGCAATACTTTTAGCTATATGATAGGATAACACCCAACATGGTCTTCTGGACTACGGTAATTGTTTTGGTTGGCTTTGTGCTCCTAAGTCAATGATGCAATAGCTAATCAGTATGATGATTAAAATGAGGTTTTAGAAATTAGAAGTCTTTACAGCATATTAAGTCGGAAAAATTGAATTATTAAAAAAATTTTAAAGTGATTCAAATATCTAAGAAAAGCCACAACTATTTTAGTTGTGGCTTTTCTTAGATATTGTACTTATTTTTTGGCCGCATTAACCGCGGCTTGATTTTGTTGATAAAGAGCAATTGCTTGTTTTAAATGATCTTTTTGATCAGCTGTCATAGGATCATTTTCGTTTAAAAGTGTAACTGTTTTGGTATCTGAATGATATATTTTAACGACTCGTTCCTTACCATAGTAGGAAGTAAAATCTCCACCACCACTGACATTGTTGTTTCCTTCAGAAGCAATGTCAGCGGAAGATAGTTTCGATTCGCTCTTTTTTGAGGTATCTGCGGATGAAGATTTTTGAGAAGATAATATAGCTGTCGTAGTAGTTTTTTTATTGCTCTGACTTTCGATTAGCAGAAGGACAACCAAAGCACACACCAGTAGTAGCAAAAGAAAATAAATATTTTTTTTCATCTTAATCATTGGTTAACAACCTCATAATATGAGCTGGCAGCAGGATTATATAAGTAAAATGTTTTCTTAGAATTGTAATTGTACCCACTATTAAAATATTGTGATGAACTTGCAGAAAGGCGGATTTCCTTGGGAGAATTGTAGATCCAAGTTTGGTTTGCTTCTGGTACATTACCGACAATTCTAGTGTCACGGGGATGTGCGGCCCATGCATGCGACCCTTCTTAATTTATTAATGTAATTGTACCTCTAAAATCACGTTTAGTGTTAAAAAATATTGCCTATAAATTTCACGTATGTTAAAATTAACCATTGATTTATTTAATGCTTGGTTAAATTTTAAGATGGGTTAAGTAACTTCTCACATACAACATACTATCAACGTGATCGTAAATGACTACTATGAACCAGTTGATCGTTATTTATGAGGTCAATATCTATAACGTAGGGGGGCACACGTGTTTAAAACAGATAAACAAAAATTCTTAGTAGAATTTTTAGAGAAACACCCAGGTTTAAACGAGTATGAACGAGAAATTATCTTTGTTACTGTTGAAAAGCTAAATGAAAAAAATATTTCTCAGTATCGGGAAATAACACATGTAACCAATGCACTTCATAAACTGTCTCTTAGTGGTAAACTATCAGACGACGGGCGCAAATTACTAAAAGAACTGCACCAAAAAGATTGGTTTATGGGATTACTTGACAACTTAAGGTTTCTTGGGAATTGAGATGTTTTATCCAATCCAGTTTGTGTAGGCGAGGGCAAAGACTTATTCGGGCGCCTTATTATTACATTTTGAATCAGTATGAAAGGAGCTAATATTGTGGTCACAAAGAGAAAAAATATAAAGATAATTTCTGCATTATTGATATTAGCAGCTAGTATTGTGGTGCTTGTTAGTGAATATCAGTTTAATAAAAATCAAAGTATTAGTCATGATATAAGCAGAGAATCTACGACAATAATGACAACTAATCCAAAGACAGATTTCACAAAAACAACGAACGACAATGAAGTGACCACAAATGATGTCCGTGAAAGCCTTCCTAAAGAAGAACAGTCAGACATTGGCGACTCAAAAGTCACAGCGGATCCTCGTGGAAACGGGGCTTTCATTGGTTCAGGTGTTTTTACAAAAACCTACAAAGATGGTACCGTTGAAGATTTTGATTCAGATACAAAACAGTATACGATCACTCACAAAGGACCTAATTGGCAATCAGAAATTGAAGCGGATAAAAATAATCAATAACTGACTTTGTGTTGTGATTATTAATAAAATCCCCAACTAACAAATTGTTAGTTGGGGATTTTTGCGTTGTAAGACTTTGTTCTATGACCGTAAACGTACCTTATACAGACTAATTATAAACAGAACGACAAACCAAATGATTGATAGTATAGTTGTCATCATTGTAGCAGGCGAGAATAGCAATATCAGGAACACACCTGCCATAAATAAGATAGTCAGGTAATTTGAAAATGGTGCAAACGGCATTAAGAATTTTTTCTGACCGTTGATGAAATTATCTGATTTACGATATTGAATATGTGTGATCAACAGAGAGATGTAAATAACAATAAAAGTAGCCGAAGCAGTTGCGGTTACCATACTAAATGCATCCTCTGGAAAGATATAATTCAAACCAATGACAGTAGCAATCAAAGCAGTTGATAGGTTGATACCACGCATTGGAATGTAGTGTTTATTTAATTGACTGAAAAAACTATTTTTGGGTGATAATGAAAAAATCATGCGTCCAGTTGTGAATAGTGCACTGTTTAGTGATGAGGCAGCTGCCGTCAAAATAACAAAATTAATGATCCCTGCAGCTGCGGGAATACCTATACCAGAGAAGACCTGAACAAAGGGTGATGTGTTAGCGCTATAGTTTGTCCAAGGTTGGATGGTCATGATGGCTAATAAAGCACCAATATAAAAAATAAGAATACGAATAATAATCGAATTGATTGATTTTGGAATTGTTTTCAAAGGATCTTTTGTTTCGGCAGCTGTGATACCGACAAATTCAACACCTAAAAATGCAAAGAAGGCCATCTGAAAAGCTGCTAACAAGTTGTGACCATGATTTGCAATCAAACCGTGTTGCCATAAAGTGGATAATTGGGTCACGCCAGCCTCACTACGTATATGAAAAACGACCATGATCATGCCGATTAAAATCATTGCGACAATCGCGACAATCTTAATTAAAGCAAACCAAAATTCTGTTTCACCAAAGGCTTTAACGGCGATAATATTCATACTATAGAGCACACCGAGAAATAATAATTCCCATAACCAAGCAGGCGTTTGTGGTAACCAAAACTGCATGTACTTACCAATAGCAGTTAACTCGGCCATCGCAATAATAATCCAGCCCAGCCAGTAGGTCCAGCCCATAACAAAGCCAGCGCGGGCGCCTAAATACTTTTTGATAAAGCCGATGAAAACAGTTTGATTATGATCAGTTAATAAGAGTTCCCCCAAGGCGCGCATCATGGAAAATACGAAAAAGCCTGTGATAATATAAATTAATAAAATAGCCGGACCAGCTTTTTGAATGGAGTCACCAGCACCCAAAAAAAGTCCGGTGCCAATGGTGCCGCCTAATGCAATCATGTTAATATGACGTCCAGACAAGGTACGAGATAGTTGTGGTTTTTCTGCCATGACGATTTTTCCTCCTAGTCACTATGTTCTATAGTAAATTATCTTGTATAATAAATAAAACTAATCTTTTTCATTTTTACATGAAAAAAAGTATTCTAAGGGGATATTAAATTGACATTTTCTTATCAGGTATTTGCAACAGTTGTCCGTTATCAGTCATTTTATCAAGCGTCTCAAGTGCTTAATGTGACAGCCAGTGCAGTTAGTCATTCGATTAATCAATTGGAAGCGCAATTAGGATTTCCATTACTCATACGTAGTCGTGCTGGCATAAAATTGACGCATGACGGTGAGTTAGTTTTGCCAGTTATTCAACAAATATTGAATGATGAAGCCGATTTAATTCAGATGAGTCAGAATATTAACGGGCTACGTTCAGGTTCAATAAAAATAGGGGCGTTTAGTAGTGTCTGTGTCAATTGGCTACCAAATATTTTAAGTACTTTTTCGAAACAACATCCTGACATTGAGGTATCGATTGTTCAGGACAGTTTTGAAGAAATCAGTAAGCAAGTCAAAACAGGAGAGCTTGATGTCGGTTTTACGACTTTACCAGTAACAGACAATTTAACTGTATTGCCATTACTAGCTGATCCAATATTTTGTGTGACACCTGCTGATTTTATACCTCAAAATAAACAAACAATTACACAACAGGATATTCTTAATCAAAAGTTTATCCTGCAAAAAATAGATTATGATCGGGTAACAAAGTCAGTTTTGGATAGCTATGATGTGACAATCAATTCAATCAATTTTTCAATTGACGACCAGTCGATTATTGCGATGGTTGAAGCGGGTATTGGATTTGGTATTTTACCAGAATTAGCGTTGAAAAAAATCCAAGGAAATGTGGCGATTTATCCTTTTCATCAGTCGTTTACAAGACAAATTGTATTAGTGACCAATAAAAGTAAAGTTATGTCGCCCTCGGTGGTTGAATTAATAACAGCTATTAAGTGTTTTATGAAAGAGACATATACGATAAGTTAGACAATTAAAAAATAAGATAAAAGGTGCCAATAAGGTTAGACAAAATCTAACTTTATTGGCACCTTTTATCTATCAGAGTTTCTTTTGCATTTTGATGTCTGTTATGCTGAACCCGCTTTTTTGATAAACGTGAATAGCGCGACTGTTGCTACCAAAAACATGTAACCCTAATGACGTAAATCCCATATTTTTTGTTTCACGTGAAACAAGGTCGAGCGTTTTTGAACCGAAGCCCTTATTTTGATAAGCTTTATAAATTTCAAAGTCAAAGATAAACGCCGTGGATGAATTTTCATTGTCAGTACCGAACCAAATGTAACCGATGATTTCGGAATCATTGAAAATTGAGTAAAAAAAATTATTTGGTGTTTCAAGTCCGTGTGGTAATAAACGGTCATAAGTTAATTGCGCATTTTTTTGCGCAGTTTCCGTTGTCCAAGTACCAGCTGCAACTTTTTCTGTGGCATAGTCATTGACTGCAAAATTGATATATTGTTGAAAATGGCTAGGGTTCATTGGCATGAGTTTTAACATGAGATTGCTCCTTCGAAAATATTGAATTAACCTAGTATAGCATAGTGGTGTGAATTGTTAAGTCTCACACTAGACTGGTTTTCCCAAAAGGAGGTACTGTTTAGGCGGATTAAGCTAAAAAAATTTACGAAATTAATAATATACCAACGTAATTGCCAACCGTTATTAATTATTTTTCGAAGTCGTTCAAATTAAATTGATAGTTTCATATAGAGATAATAAAGTTGAATGTTAATGCATATGACTAACTTTGAGATTTAGGACGATTGAGTCGCTCAGAAATGATAGCCATAAGTTTACGTGTAACAAAACGAGAAGCATTTGCTATCCAGTAATTACCAACACCGTCTACGATGTAACTGCGATTTTTTTCTAATCCACGAAAAGCAGTTTTTGCAACGGCTTGTGGCGAGCCATTAACACCACCTGGTACATCTGAGCGGCCACCACTGACATCGAAAAATCCTGTTTTAGTGGCCCCAGGGCACAGTGCCAAAACACGAATACCTAGGTGTCTATTTTCTGCCCAAAGTGCTTCAGAGAATGACAGGACAAACGCTTTAGTAGCAGAGTAAGCACCCATATAAGGAAATGGATAGAAAGCTAAGAAAGAGGCAAGGTTAACAATAATACCGTCTTTTTGTTTTTGCATTTGAGGTAAGAATTGTGCAGTCATGTCAACTAATGAGGTAATATTAAGATTAATCATCTCACGGTAACGGTCCATGGGAACCTCCTCAAATCGACCATGTGTGCCAAATCCTGCATTGTTAACCAAGATGTTGATTTCTAACCCTAATTTGTTAACGTGTTCGGCAATTTCTTTCGCTGCGTTAGGTTTTGAAAGATCAGTTGCAATGACATAAGTGCTTACGCCATAGGTGTTAGTCAAATTTGTTGCTAAGGCCTCGAGCTTATCCTTTGATCTTGCAACTAGAACAACACTGCTGCCCTTCGATGCAAGGTTTTTTGCGAATGCTTCTCCTATACCAGACGATGCCCCTGTAACAAGTGCGACTTTACCTTTATAATTTATCATGGGTAATTCTCCTTATTCTTGGTTGACAGTTTAGTGTGTGAGTAAATGATAATTTTGGAAAATATTTTCTAAAACTATCATAGAAGTTAAAATGATAATTGTCAACTACTTTATATTTTTGACGAGTTAAAAATATAAAGACGATGAACCATGATATTATGATAGTATAAATCTAGCATTAGTAATAAAGTACTTTTATTAAGAAGGAGAAAACATGGGTAAAAGAGAAGATATTATGGATGCAACACTTGAATTAATCATTGAGGAAGGGATGCAATCAGTTACTTTTCCAAAAATATTTAAGCGAGCGAATGTCGGTTCCAGTACTTTTTACTATTATTACGATAATAAAGAAGAATTAGTGAGTGAACTTTATAAAAGCGTATTTATTCACATGGGTCAAGTCATCATGGATAACTATGATTCTGATCAAACTATTTACCAAAGATCTAGGTGTATTTTGAAAAATATGATGGATTATGGAATGAAATTTCCAAAAGAGATTTTGTTTATAGAAGGATATAGCGACTCACCATATATATACGAGGAAGTCAGAAATATGATGAATCCTGCTATGGTTGAAATTTTTAAAATTATTGAAACAGGACAGAGCCAAGGTATCATTACTGACATGGATCCTGCTTTTTGCTGTCATCTTATAAAAGGTATGGTTGCTAATTCAATAAGAGGATATTTGGGAGGCAAATATCCATTTGGTGAAGAGCAGATTCGTCAAACATTAGATGCTTGTTGGAAGGCGATTAAAATTTAGAAAAGTAAAAAATGGACTATGTTTATTCAATCCATAACGAGACAGTATCGGGTTATTTTTTATGTCGAGAAGCATCAACACCTTATGTTCTAAATAATTGAATATATGGCACTTAACACTAGGTGCACACTTGAGGTGAGGTTGCGATTCAAGAAAATATGCAAAAACATTATCGCAAATCGAGGACAGTTGATAACCCTGATCAGTGTCCGAACGGAATGGTTCAATTGTGAAGATTTTTTTAAATTTGTCATCAGTCTATACTTGTAATTAAATGAACAAACGTTTATTATTAAGTTATAGAAAACATAGTAAAACGAGCCTATATTTAATTTGGTTTGTTTTGTGAGCGTTCATAGGTAGTGATATATGACGAGTAGTGTACGAGTATCATTTTTAAAATGATAACAAAAAATTTCAGGAGGTCGGCATGATTATTTATTTTTCACAAGGTGGACACACTAAGAAAATTGCAGAGAAGATTGCTAAGAAAACTGGTGATCAATTGTATGCCATTGAACCAGTAGAACCTTATCCTAGTAAAACTCTACAGGCGGCACCTAGAATAGGTCGAGAAATTGCTACACAAACGATTCCGGAAGTTAAAAAAGCACCGGCTGATGTGTTATCAGACGATGTCATTTATCTGGGCTATCCGATGTTTGGGATGGACATGGCACATGCTATGAGAGGTTTTTTAAAAGTAAATGATTTATCAGGTAAGACTATCAAACCTTTCATGACGAGCGGTGTTAGTACTTTGAAAATGAGTTTAAAAACATTAAAAAAACTAGCCCCTCATAGTGTGATTGATGAGACGTTTGACCCTAAAAAACTATAAAATTTTCTTTGGATCGGGCTTGTTGGTTTCATCTATTGCTGGCACGGTTGAAAAATCAAAAACCTGTATCAACGCTTTTGCAGTTAAGATAGTGGGATAAATAATTTTTCTCATTGTTCATAAATTTTGATGAGCGATAGCGGTATTAATGTACTAAAATAGTGGTAATTAATGCTATAACAGTAATTATCGTTGTCACAACGATAGCCTTAGTATTATTTATTTTAATCATATTAGGTGCTTTATCTTCAAGTGAATCTGTTTTAGACCAAAAGTGAAACAAAACCCATATATTTGCCCAAGCGCCGATTAACATCATCACAAGGATTGGAACGGGTAATTGTCCAAAAAGAGATTGGGTTGAAAACATCAGAAAAAACATGAAATTAGTGACGTACGATACCCACGTCATTTTTTTAGTCGCTTTTATTTCTTGGATATGTTTCACATGTTCAACCATGTTGTTGTCCTCCAATAGCAGTTTATCTAATGAAAGATGCAATACTTTAGCGATGTAAAGAACATTATCTAAATCAGGCATGGTTTTCCCAGTTTCCCAGTTAGAAATTGTTTTATTAGAAACAAACAGTTTTTCAGCAAGTTCTGATTGTGTTATGTTTAATTCCTGTCGTTTATTTTTAATGATTTGATCAAATGCCATTTGATTATCTCCAGTCTAGAATAGATTGTTATAAGCTTATAACTAACATATTTCTTAGTGCCAATTTTTGCAATAGAAAGGTGTTTCTAATCGCTTTGAAGGTGCAACATAGCAATCGTATGATCATGACCAAATTAAATATACAGTGAAATAACACGTGAACCATCTGGTTTGTAACCGTGTTTTTTTTCTTCTTGCCTTTTGATATGGTGTGCTAATTGTTGTTCTAAATCGGACGCCTTTTTGTTGTAGCCTAATGAATGATATATGTTTATTGCTGTGCGAGCGCGCTGCTTACCTTTTTCAATGTGGCCTGCTTCAATGGCATACCAGCCTTTATTAAACATTAATGTGATTTTTTCAGTCACATCTATATGATCTATTAAATAGGTGTCCGCCATGTCTAGTAATTGATGAGCAGCTGAAAGATCCTCGTATACAAGTGTTGAAAAAGATGTCCAAATGACGTTCATTAAGTGGGCTTGAATGTTTAACAATGAATTTTCGTATGAACGGACACGTTTGATGGCTACTTTTGTTAATAAATATAAGACATCAACTGGTAGCATAAATGAAAATAAGGTGAATAGTTGCAGTTCATAGATGCCCCAGATGTCAACACTAAGTAAATAATTTTGTATAGGTTTAGCTTGTGCCGATAGCTGACTATCGGGCCATTGTTTAACGTCGTGAGTTAGTAATAATGCTAAGCCATCCGCTAAGATCATCAAAAATTGAGAGGCCTGATTGTCCAAATCATTGTTTCGATCTTTTTCGACGGTGTCATGAAAATGCGCTAATGACTGTAGCGTTAGCGGTTGATCATTGATGAGATGGATGCGACGTGTCAAATAAGTATCTTGATTTTCTTGAAGTAGAAATTCAAATTCAGCTTGGCTGACATGCATTTTTTCCAATAGTTTAAAAAAGCGTGAAACGGACATATTCGTTTCATGTTTTTCAAATTTGCCTATGAATGAAGCAGAAGCATTCTGGTCAGCCAATGCTGTGAGGGTCAATTTTTTTGATGTTCGTAGGTGATGAAAAGTTTCTTCAATTGTCATTTTGTATTTACGCTTATCTGTCATATATGCCGGTTATTGAGAGTTATTCAATTATATCACTTAAACTAAGGAGATATAAGAAAACAGAGGAACTCAATCATGTTACTATTACGAACGAATAAGCTATTACGTCGTCTCACACTGTCCCAATTTATTGAATTACTTGGGGCAGCATTTTTTAATATCGCATTGCTTGTTTATGCGTCACAAACAAGTCATGCTAAACTGGCAACCACTGTTGTTGTCATCGCTAATACCTTACCGACTATTTTACAAATTGGGTTAGGATATATTGCTGATAAAGCACATGACAAGTTACGATTAATGATTGTAACGCGCATTATGCAAGCCATATTGTACGGTATTTTAACAATCTTATTTGGGTTAACAACTAATGACTGGTTACTGTTTTCGTTTATCATTTTTATCAATGTCACCAGCGATTTACTAAGTGGCCTGACGTCATTGGCGGCGCTGCCCATTATAAAACATATTGTACCGTCACAAGATTTACTCGCTGCGCGTTCGTTGCAAGTTTCCGTCATGTCTTTGGTTAATGTGATTGGTCAGGTCATTGGTGTCACCTTGTTAACATTTTTAGATAATAATTTTTTGTACTTTTCGTTAATTAACGTGTTATTGTTTTTAATGAGTGGTATTGTTTTGATTATTTCTCGTCGGCAGTTTAATCAAAAACTGAAGTTTACCAGCCACCAGAACGCGACTTCTAGGTTGCCAGAAGCGCGCTTTTGGCCATCTATGCAGATCAATAGACGCATTATTCAAACTAATAAAAAATTGTTGCACATTTTATTTTTATTTACCTTACTGAACTTATTAGTAGGCTCTATTGATGGGCTCATCAGCTTAACATTATTACAATATCCTGGCATTTATATCAAAAATTATGGTTTTTCATTATCAATTGTTAACACGATGTTAGCAATTGGTGAAGTGAACCCCAATAGTTGGACAGAATAGAATTAACTAACAGACTCAGTGGTGAGTTGCCGATATTGAACTGGCGACAGGCCATTGAGTTTTTGTTTGATACGATGATTGTTATAATAGTTGATAAAGTCATCGACGATGACTTTGAAATCATGAAATGATTCATACTGCTTGTTGTGCACGATATTGGCTTTCAAAATATGGAAAAAGCTTTCAATCGGTGCATTATCAATTGGCGTTGATTTGCGACTCATGCTTTGTGTCATCCCAAAATCTTTTAACGTGTTGATGAACATTGAGGTTTGATAATGAAAGCCTTGATCGCTATGAATCACAGCACCACGATATTTTGATAAGGATTTTAACGGCTTAATAACTAACGCCATACTTGGTGTTGTGGCTAAGTGATACGATAAGACTTCGCCAGCGAACAAGTCCAAAAACGCCGTTAAATAAGCCTTACTATGATCACGTAAACGAATTTCCGTGACATCTGTAACAATCTTTTGATATGGTACTTCAGCCTCAAAATCACGCTTGATGATACGTTCGGCAATACGGCCAATCTCTTACCACGATAAGAATTGTAACGCCGCTTACGCGTGTTATATGTGGTACTCAGTAGCGCGCCTTGACGCATAATGCGCAACACACGTTTATGATTCACCAAGTAGCCTTGATCGTGCAACAAGGTGGTCACACGCCGATACCCATATTCAGTTTGAAATTGTGGTGACTTGATTTGACGGATCACGTCAGCTATTTTGTTATCTGATGACGTATTGACGGGATGAGCTTCCAAATAATAATACGTACTACGTTTCAAACCAATTAGTGCCAATAAGTCATTCAACTTAAAGTATTTAGTCCGCCTTAGTGATGTTACTGCCGTTTGTTTTTCTCGGTTCGTTGATTCACTAAGGCTTTTAATTTTTTGTACGCGTTGCCCTACCACAGTAAAATTGCCACTTTCATCTTGAGTTGATAGTTTTCTTCTTTCAAATTAACGAGCTCTTGTTGTTCTGGTGTGAGTGGATGAATGCGTTTGCGCCCCATAGTCGGTTGTCTGCCTTTCGGTTTAGGTTTTAACCCATTGTCGTGCCTACTTGGTACCCGAATTTGCGGTACGTACTCAACCAATTAGCAATCGTTGTACTTGGAAAGATGGAAAAATGGCGTGCCGCCTCAGAGAGGGAATGAGTTTTAAGGTAATTAAGTACGGTTATTTTGAATTCCGGTGAATAAGTTTTGTTGTTTTTAGAACCGATTGAACCTGTTATCAGATACTCATCGCGCCATTGTGCAAGTAACGCAGGTGATGATATATTGTACTTTTTAGCTAAAGCAGGTGTTCCCATAGTCCCACCAGACAGCCATTTCTTAACTACCATTAGTTTAAATTTATTTGAATATTTTGACATAAGAAAACCCAATAACTTTCTGAACAGATTTTTTATTCTGTCCAAGTTATTGGGTTCACTTCAGAACTAAACCTGTGCTCCTATACTATATTATCTCGGATTACGCTCTAAAAGAAAGTGGTCCGGAATTTCAGTATAAGAGCACAATGCTCCTATACGGGAATTTCGGACCACTTTTTTTCTAGGGCAGAATTCGAGATAAAGTATGAAATTTTACTATTTTAATGCTTTTACGATATTCGAGTCATAGTTCACCGTATCAAAAAATGGGTATTTACCAAATTACTGATAAATACCCATTTTTTTAATTTAAGCTTTTAATACAGCAGTCATAAAGTCCATAAAATCACGGACAAAACGTTTAGCGTTAACGCCAACAGCAACATTTGTTGTTGTTGGTTCGAGTAATCGTTCTCGGTCACCGATTGTGCGGCCATAATCCTGTGTATCTTTATCATAAGTGACACGCATATTCAGAGGAATTGTCACGACATAACTTGGATCAATGGCTACAGCAACGGCCAACGGATCATGCAAAGCGGCACCACGATGATCGATGTCTAACCGATCATAGGCTTCAATATAGAAGTCCATTAAATCAGCATAAGCAGTACCGGATTTTGTGCCTAAATCACGCCATTGTTGTGTATCTTTTTTGGTTAATAAGGTACGTAGCGTGACGTCTAGGCCGACCATCGTTAAATTTTCTTGCGTTGTGAAAACTTTGTCTGCGGCTTCTGGATCTTGACTAATGTTTGCCTCAGTAAAGGGCGTCACATTACCAGGGACTGTGAGCGCACCGCCCATTAATGTTGTATTACCAATCAAGTGGGCAATTTCTGGATCGATTTCTAGTGCCTTGGCCATATTTGTTAGCGGACCAGTTGGGACATACACTAATTCATCTTGATATTGATGTGCCATATCAATTAAAAATTGCACACCGCTAGTGGTTTCAATTTGACGCGTTGCAACGTCTAATGATAGATTGCCAACACCGTTATCTCCGTGAATAGCTTGAGATATTGGCATCACATCAAAATGATCAGTGGTTGATGAATGGGATTCCCCTAAATAGACAGGGACATCATTTTCACCTAGTAACTGTAATAAATTAAGTGTGTTTTGAGCAGACGTTTCGACAAGTGTGTTGCCATATGAGGCAATGACACCGATGAGGTCAACGCGAGGGTCACATATTGCCAACGCCAATGCCAGTGCATCATCAACACCAGTATCTAAATCTAAAATCATTTTTGTGGATGCCATCTTAAAACGCTCCTTCACAATAATGGTTCATTGTTGGTATTTGTGCAAGGAACCATTTTTCAAATGCTTGCGCATCAATGTCAACGGCAACTTTTGCATTGATTTTGCCATTAGACCAACGATTTTGTGTGTCTGCAATTGTTGCACCAGATGCTGGACCGTCAGTGATAACATCAACCCAGTAATCTTTTGTCGTGTAAAATTCTGGGAGAAGCAAATAGCATATAGTATTGACATCGTGCATAGGTTTACCACCTGGTTCGCTATCACCATAAGCCGTCATTAATTTATGCAACATATTGCCTGCTTCGCCGAGATCAGCAACGGCGTCAATAGTTTCTAGAGACAATAGTGCTTTTAGTGTGACATCAAGACCAATCATGACAATTGGCACACCACTTTTAAAGACAACATCAGCAGCATCAGGATCGGTAAAAAGGTTAAATTCCGCTACTGATGAGACATTGCCACCAGATAATGAGCCACCCATCAAAACAAATTCTTTGATTTGGCTGATTACTTCTGGGTGATTTTGAATTAATAAGGCAATATTCGTATAAGAACCAGTAGCAACAATTGTCATTGGTTCAGGTGCTTCTGACAATACTTTGGCCATGGCACTAACTGCATCAGTGGTTAAAGCTTGTGTTGTAATAGTTGGGAACTCATAGCCAGGCATGCCTGATGCACCATGAATATATGACGCATCAACGAATGCTTTTTTTAATGGGGCAGCGGCGCCACGTGCTACAGGGACTTGTGTTTGGTTAAAAAATGTTGTGAGTTTTAAAAGATTAGTTGTTGTTTTATCAACAGAAACATTACCAGCAACACTTGTGAGTAATTTAATATCAAGTTCTGGGTTAGTTAGTGCAATTGATAAAGCAACTGCATCATCAATGCCTGGATCCATATCTAAAATAATAGGTGTCATTTTCATACCTTTCTAACTTACTTTATGCTTACCACACGAATAATCCGGCAGTTGCTGCTGACAATAATGACACTAGAATACCTGACAACAACATGTAGGGTACACGTGAACTAATGTAATCATTCTTTTCTTTGTTAACCAATCCTTTGAAAGCACCAATAATCATACCAATGGTACCGAAGTTGGCAAAACTTGTTAAGAAGACAGTTAAGACAATACGTGCATGTTCGTTTGCAAAGAGGCCTTTACCAGCCATGATTGACTTTGATACTTCACCCATGACCACGAATTCGTTGGTCACTAATTTTGTACCCATGAATTGTGCCAGTTGGAACGCATCGTGTACGTTGAAACCAAGCAACCAAGCAAATGGGAACATAATAACACCAAATATATTTTCAAGTGTTAACCAGTGTAAGCCAGTGAGGCTAAAGAGTTGGTTGATCAGGGCTGCCAAAGAAACAAAGGCAATAACAGTTGCAGTGATAATCAAAATCAACTTACCAGCACCTAAGATTGAGTCACCCAAGAATGAGAAGAAAGGTTCTTTTTTAGCACCTTTTTCATTAATGTTAACAATAATATCATCTTCTGGAGAAACTTTGTTAGGGTTTAAGATTGAAGTAACAACAATGGCACCTAAAATGTTAAGTGGGATAGCTGTTAAAACATATTTTCCTGGGACCATTTGAGTATAGGCACCAATAATGGCTGAAGTGACGCAGCTCATTGACATCATAGCCAATGTGAAGTTACGGCTTGCTGACATGTGATCTAGTTGTGATTTAGACACAGCTAAGACTTCAGTATTACCAAGAAACATCATTTCAATTGAGAAAAATGCTTCGAATTTTGGTTGTCCAGTGACAAAGGTCAGTGCTTTACCAATCCACTTGATTAACCAAGGTAAGACACCAATATAGGTTAAGATGTCAAATAATGGCACGACAAGTAAAATGGGAAGCAAGGCAGATGTCACGAAATTAGGGCCGCCGTTGTTTGATGTTAACCACTCAGGTAAAGCAAAGGCAATACCTTGTGATGCGACAGAAACTAACCAGTTAAAGCCATCAGCAGCACCTTGAACCGCAACTTGTCCGGCCTTGAACTGTGTGAAAAACCAGGCCAATGCCAATTCAATGGCTAGGACGATACCAACCGATCGCCATTGGATTTGCTTCCTATCTCGTGAAAACAAAACAGCGATGGCAATGAAAACAAATATGCCAAGTACGTTAGCGAATAAAAACATAATGTATTCCTCTCTTTAACAAAAAATAAATTAAGTAAAGCGTTTAACCAAAGGCCAGTGTAACATAATTTATTTAAAAATGGAAGCGCTTTCAGTCAATTTTTAAGGTACAATAGATATATTAAAGTATACCATTACGATAAAGGATAGAGTTTATGCGTAAAACTTCAATTAAAGATGTTGCAAAAAAAGCAGATGTTTCTATTGCAGCCGTTTCTCAAATTTTAAATAATAAAGGGCAACGGTTTTCAGATCATACAATAGAAAAAGTATTGCAAGCACGTGATGACCTTGGATATGTGCCTAACAGTGCGGCCCGGAACTTAAAAGGGGCACATAATCGTTTAATTGGTATTATTGTACCATCTTTTCGTATGCCATTTTTCGCAGATATTATACAAAGTATGCAAGATAACGCGCCGACTGATGTGAATCTTGTTTTTCTTGGTTCAACAGATGATAATTTACAAAATGCGATTTATTCGTTAGTTGAACGTGGGGCGCAGGCGCTTATTTTTGGTAAACCGATACCAAACCGTGCAGAAGTGAATGAATTTTTGAAAAAAAGGCACATACCGTACCTTGTTCTTGATCAAAATGCCGATATTAATGCGCAGGATATGGTTCAAACGAACGAATTTACAGGTGGTAGCTTAGTTGCTAGTCATTTGTTATCGTTAGGTCATCGAAAAATTGCGTTAATTTTACCAAATAAATTAACTGATAACATGAGACAACGTCGCGCCGGATTTTTAGATACGTTGTCGACGGCGAATTTATCGCCTACTACTATTATAACCGCAACACTATCTAAACACGGTGGATTAGCTACAGTTCATCAATTAATTCAGAGTCAATCGACTGCTGCGTTTGTCTTAAATGATGAAATGGCTATCGGCGTATTGCGCGGATTAGCTTATCAAAATATTAAGGTGCCAGATGATATATCTATTGTAGGCTATGATGATACAGATTATGCTGAGTTCATGATTCCAACATTGACGACAGTGATGCAACCAGTTTTGGATATTGGTAAGGCGGCGTTAAACATGATATTAAGACGTCTAGATCACCCGAATTTACCTTTTCAAACAGCATTTTTTGATGTTAAATTGGTTGTACGAGAGTCTACTGGTTTAGTTAAATGATAAAATTAGGGCATTAATGTTGTGATTGTACATTATTGATAGAAAAAGTCGTTTTAACGAGCGTTTAGATTTAGATTAATTGTAGAGAAAAATAGTAAATATCAAATATAACTTGACAAAGGAAATAAAAAGGTCTAATTTATAGATATGGAAGCGCTTACAAAATATTAAATAAAAGGCCTATTTTTTTGAACAAAAAGTAAAACGTTTTACTAAACTAAAAAGGAGAACCTGTTATGAAAAAAATAGGTATTATGAATTCAAATATTTCGACGATAGTAGCTGACATGGGACACATGGATTGGTTAGCAATGGGGGACGCAGGAACACCTGTTCCAGAAGGAGTAAATAAGATTGATTTATCTGTAAAAAGCGGGACGCCGAGTTTTATGGAGGTGCTGGATGTCATACTGTTGGAATTAGAGGTGCAAAAAATTTATTTAGCTGAAGAAATTAAAGTAAAGAATCCTGATATTTTGGAACAAATTAAGAGACGATTTGATGGGGAGGTTGGCATTGAATTTATTTCTCATAGGGATCTAAAGAAGAATATTAAAGAAAGTAAAGCATTTATTAGAACAGGAGAAACTACACCATATGCAAATATTATTTTTGAAAGTGGCGTTATTTTCTAAAAAGTAATGATAAATGGAAGGAGAAAACATGAAAATTGATATGATTGGTATTTCTAAATCATTTGGTAAAAATCATGTGTTACGATATGTTGATTTTCATTTAGGAAATGCGGAAGTGCATGCCTTAATGGGAGAAAATGGTGCAGGAAAATCAACACTGATGAACATTATGACTGGATTGTTAAAAGCAGATGCTGGTCAAATAATGGTTGACGATAAGGTAGTTACTTTTAATGGACCTAAGGATGCAGAAGAACATGGGATTAGTTTTATTCACCAAGAAATGAATAATTTCGGTGAAATGACGGTTTTAGAAAATATGTTTCTAAATAAAGAATTGAAAAAAAAGTTCGGTTTTTTAGATGAGTCAGCTATGCGTTCTCAAACAAACAGTATCTTTCATACGCTACATATTAACTATGATTTGGATAGTCCTATAGGAAATTTGAGCGTTGGCGCACAGCAAATGATTGAAATTTCAAAAGCGATGATGACAGATGCGAAAGTTATTATTATGGATGAACCAACGGCAGCATTGACGACATCAGAAATACGTTCTCTTTTTGAAACTGTGAATAATTTAAAGGCTCGAGGTGTGAGTTTTATTTATATCAGCCATCGTATTGAGGAAAATATGGAGATAGCGGATAAAATAACAATTATGCGTGATGGTCATACTGTTAATGAGTCACTAATTTCTGATACAAGCATTGATAAAATAGTTACTAGCATGGTTGGTCGTGATATTGGTGAATTTTATCCAGACCGGCATACAAACTATGGAAATACTATGCTAAGTGTGTCTCATCTCACTCGTGTTGACAAATTTAAGGATATAAACTTTTCTGTCAAATCAGGTGAAATACTAGGATTTTCAGGGTTAATGGGATCGGGTCGAACCGAAATAATGCGAGCAATATTTGGGATCGATCCAATAGATTCTGGTGATATTAAAATAGATGGCAAGATAGAAAAAATTTCCGATCCGTCAAATGCTATTACACAGGGAATTGGTTTTGTAACTGAAAATCGTAAAGATGAGGGACTGATTCTAGATTTCTCTGTTGCTGAAAATATCATTATGCCAAGTTTACAAGAGCTGGTAAAAAACCATATGATAGATGAAAACACTAAAGACAGTTTCGTTGATCTTTTGATAAAACGTTTAACCGTAAAAACGGATGGTCAAAATATTAGTGTAGGTAGTTTATCTGGTGGAAATCAGCAGAAAGTAGTACTCGCCAAATGGATTGGCGCTGGTAGTAAAATATTGATTTTAGATGAACCGACACGAGGTGTTGATGTTGGTGCTAAACGAGAAATTTACGATTTAATGAATGAGTTAACTGATCGAGGTGTGGCAATTATAATGGTTTCGAGTGATCTACCAGAGATTATAGCTATGAGTGACCGCATTGCAGTCATGTATGAAGGCAGCCTTATGGGAATTGTCGATAATAACGAAAAGGTAACAGAATCAGATATTATGACACTTGCAACAGGAGGAAAAATATAATGGCTAGCGTAAAAAGTGTAGAGGAAGTAGTAAAAGAGAACAAGAGCCTGATGAGTAAGGTATCAGGGTTAGGTCCAGTACTTGCATTGGTTGTTTTAGCATTGCTCACAACTGCAATGAATCCAAGCTTTTTAGATCCTAATAACTTATTGAACTTGTTACGACAAGTTTCGATTAACGGCTTGATTGCATTTGGTATGACATTTGTTATTCTCACTGGCGGCATTGATTTATCAGTTGGTGCAATATTAGCTTTGACTTCAGCCTTATCCGCTATGATGATTACAAGCGGCGTACCAACATTAATTGCAATGTTAGTTGGAATTATAATTGGTGGCATCTTAGGTGGTGTGAACGGATTAATTATTACTAAAGGCGGTGCAGCACCATTTATTGCCTCACTAGCAACAATGACAATTTTTCGTGGCGCAACTTATGTTTTTACAAATGGTAATCCAATTACAGGAAAAGCAATGAATAATAGCTTTGTTTTTCAATTCATTGGTCGAGGATATTTCTTTGGAATTCCAGTTCCAGTTATATTGATGATAATTTCATTTATTATTCTCTATATTCTGCTACACAAGATGACATTTGGCAGGAAAACCTATGCTCTTGGTGGTAATGAGAAGGCAGCATTTGTGTCTGGGATTAAGGTAAATATTACTAAAACTTGGATATATGTCATTTCAGGAATTATGAGTTCAGCAGCCGGTATGGTTTTGATTTCACGATTAAGTTCAGCTCAACCAGATGCAGGAACGGGATTTGAAATGGATGCTATTGCTGCTGTTGTTTTAGGCGGTACATCATTAGCTGGTGGACGTGGTCGAATATTTGGGACACTCATTGGTGCGCTAATTATTGGTACATTAAACAATGGTATGAACCTAATTGGTATTTCCAGTTTTTATCAGCAAATTGTTAAGGGAATTGTGATTATTATAGCAGTTCTATTGGATCGTCGGAAGAAAGCATAAAAGGAGTCGTTATTATGACTAAAAAAGTTATCGGTATTATTGTTGCTGTTGGCATATTAATATATGGTATTTTCTTCGTTACATCGGGTCGTCAGGTTTTTTCTATCAGCAATCCCTTTCAAAATAATGTAACAGTACAACATAAAAAACCATCTGAATTGACGATAGGTGTTTCGTTATCCACATTGAACAACCCATTCTTTATTTCTATTAAAGATGGTGTGAACGAAGTTGCTAAATCGTCTGGGTCAAAGGTACAAGTATATGATGGGCAAAATAGTACGAACAAACAGAGCAACGATGTGGAAGATTTAATTCAAAAAAAGGTTGATGTTCTGATTATAAATCCAGTCGATTCTTCAGCAATTACGCCAGAAGTGAAGTCTGCAAATGAAGCTGGGATACCAGTCATTACAATAGACAGGTCTTCTGATGGTGGAAAAGTTCTGAGTTTAGTTGCCTCTGATTCACGAGAAGGTGGTAAAATGGCAGCTGAATTTATGATTAAAACATTAGGGAAAAATGGAAAAATTGCTGAATTACAGGGAACACCTGGGGCATCTGCAACACGTGAACGTGGTGCGGG
Source organism: Leuconostoc inhae (assembly GCF_019656015.1). Taxonomy (GTDB): domain Bacteria; phylum Bacillota; class Bacilli; order Lactobacillales; family Lactobacillaceae; genus Leuconostoc; species Leuconostoc inhae_A. The sequence goes on from NZ_BPKW01000011.1 coordinate 68,457, forward strand.
ATTCGATGACACAGCTAAAGGAAAACTCGATACTGTCACACGACAGACAGCTAACTTTGATCGTACACAAGGATTGAATACCGCTGAAAATATTGCTCAAGCGCATCCTGAAATAAAGGGCCTGTTTGCTCAAAATGATGAAATGGCATTGGGTGCAGTGCAAGCTTTAAAGTCTAATCCAAATATTATTATTGTCGGATTTGATGGTTCTGAGGATGGGATTAGTTCTGTAAAGAAAGGTCAAATGGCGGCAACTGTTGCACAGAAGCCAAAAGAAATGGGTAAGTTAGCCGTTCAAGCAGCATATGAATATTTCCAAGGAAAGAAAGTATCAAGTAATATTAAATCACCATTGGAACTTATAGTTTCTGATAAGTACAAATAATTTGTTCGTTATATTTAGTTCTTATTTATGAATATGAAAGGCAGTAAAAATGAATAATGTTGTCGTAATTGGAAGTTTAAACATAGATTTGGTTACAAAAATTGAAAGACTTCCGCTTCAAGGAGAGACCATCTCCGTTATTGATCAAACAACTAATTTTGGTGGGAAAGGTGCAAATCAAGCTGTTGCGGCTGCTAGGCAAGGCGCAAATGTAACATTTATTGGCGCTACTGGCGACGATGATAATGGGGAACTCTTCCATAAGTTATTAAAAAAAGAAAATATTAACACAGATTACATCGTGAAAAAGAATAAGCCAACAGGAACTGCAACCATTTTGTTAGAATCTAATGGTCATAATACCATACTAGTTCATGGTGGTGCTAATATGGACTTGGATAAAGAAGATGTTGAAAAAGCAACCAAAGTGTTGCGAGATGCCGATGTAGTTGTCGCACAATTAGAAGTTCCTAAGGAAGCAGTTGAAGCGGCGTTCAAAATTGCCAAAGTAGGTGGGGCTATTACTGTACTCAATCCAGCACCGATTACGCACGACCTTGGCAATGATTTAATTCGTTACACTGACTTAATTATACCAAATGAGACAGAGGCGGCTGCGCTTGTTAATGCTTCTAAAAGTACAGATTTAAAAACAATAGAAGATACAATTTATCAACAATTAAGTGTTCAAGGACTAAAAAACGTAATTATCACTCTCGGAGATAAGGGTGTTTATTATAATATTTTAAACGAACCCGGGTTCTTACCAATTTTTAGTGTCAAGACCATTGATACTACAGCTGCAGGGGATACATTTATTGGCACAGTTGTTGCAAGTTTACGGCATGACATGCTATATATGCGAGAATTATTGTTACGTAGTACCATGGCCAGTTCTTTAGCTGTCAGTAAGGCTGGTGCTATATCATCTATTCCATATAAAAAAGCAGTTGACGAAAAGATTAATCAATTAGCAAACTATGAGGTATCAAGATGATTACACAAGACGAAAAGAAAAAGAAAGCTGCTGAAGTAGCGATTAATTATATATCAGATGGCATGATTGTTGGTTTAGGAACAGGTTCGACAGTCATGTATTTATTAGAAGCTATTGCTCGTCAGGGGTTAAAAATTTCTGGGGTGACAACTTCAAAAAAAACCTCTGAAATATGTGCCAGTTTGGGTATTAAAGTCAATGATATTGACAATGTAGATCACATTGATGTTACTATTGATGGCGCCGATGAAGTTGATGCCTACATGAATGGTATTAAAGGTGGTGGGGCAGCATTATTAATGGAAAAAATTGTTGCTAAAAACTCTAAACGTAATATTTGGATTGTTGATGATACTAAGGTACATGATATTTTAGGTACATTTCCTCTGCCGGTTGAGGTTGTTCCCTATGGGAGTGGTCGTTTATTGAAAAATTTTAATGATAAAGGCCTTAATCCTATTCTTAGAATGGATAAAAACAAATTACCTATAGTGACTGATGGCGGTCATTATATTATTGATTTACATTTAAATGCGATTGATAATCCGCAAAACTTGGCTGAATATCTTGAGCGTCAAGTTGGTGTTGTGGAGCATGGATTGTTTTTAGATGTAGCCGATGTCATTATAGTTGGTGGGAATAAAAATATTATTAAGGAACGAAAGAATCGAATAACAGAATAAATTTGGTTGTTTAGAAAAAATTAAAGTCTCTGATAAAGATAGGCGTATCTCACTTTATCAGAGACTTTTAAAGTAGACAGATTATCAATTTAAACCGATTGGTAGTGGATATTTTATTAATTAGTTGACATTATAAATTAACCATTATATAATCATCTTATTATATAGCGTTGAAAAGATAAGTACTTATTAAATTGATTGTATAGAGAGCTAATGATTGGTGAAAATTAGTATCATGGAAATTTGGAAAATGGTCTTGGAGTTGAAATGATGTGAGCAAAGCATTTGTTAATATCATTCGGTTACACCCGTTAACGTGTCAGAGTATCGTATTTTTATGCCGTACTTAGTAAGCGCATCATAGTGATTTGATGCGGAAACCGGGTGGTACCACGATCTAATTCGTCCCGCAACTTTGCTTTGTCAAAGTTGCGGTTTTTTGTTGTCATGATGTTTAAAAGTAGAAAAGGGAGATAGAATATGAGTAACAAAGTAGCTATTATAACCGGTAGTGGTCGTGGTATTGGTCAAGCCATTGCAACACGATTGATTAAAGAGAATTATGATGTAGCAATTGCAGATATTGACCCAGCAACAGCAAAATTTGTTGCGGATGATATTAACGCGACGGCACCTCATCGTGCAAAATATTATGTACTCGATGTTGCGGACAGGACAGCTGTTTTTGATTTAGTTGATCAAGTTGTGCAGGATTTCGGTCGTTTAGACGTTTTTGTGAACAATGCAGGCATCGCTTTCATTGATAAAATAGTCGATAGTGATCCTAAAAAAGTTGAACGATTGTTTGATGTCAATATTAAAGGAACATTTTGGGGGATACAGGCTGCCGCAACCCAGTTTCAAAAACAAGGGGATGGTGGTAGAATTGTGAACGCTGCTTCCTTAGCTGCTGTTGAAGGTTCAGCATTACAAAGTGCCTACTCTGCTTCGAAATTTGCGATTAGAGGGCTTGGACAATCGGCAGCCAAAGAACTTGCTATAGATAACATTACTGTCAACGCCTATGATCCAGGTATTGTTCTGACACCAATGCGTGACGAAATTGATCGTCAAACTGCCAAAATTAAAGGCACAACGCCTGAGATACAGAGACAAAATGTTATTGGTGAAATTGCACTTGGTCGAGCTGCTTTGCCAGAAGATGTAGCGGATGTGGTAGCATTTCTGGTATCACCAGATGCAAAATATATTACAGGACAATCAATTTTAATAGATGGCGGTATGCGTTTTCACTGAAAATGACCAGCCAATATATCATTTAAAGGAATAATTATGACTAGAAAAAAAATACTCATTGCAGCAATAGCCGTTATAGTGGTGGTTGGGGTTGCCATATTCGCGTACCAACGTTCAACAGATACGAATACAAAATCAGAAATAACCGTTGGCGCTATTGGATCCGATGCGCAAACTTGGCAGTACATTGCTAAACTACCCGAAACAAAAGAAAAAAACATTAAAATAGTCGTTAAAAATTTTACTGATGGGGTGGCTTTAAACACTGCTACGGCAGAAGGTAAGATAGATGTTAATGCTTTCCAATCTTATGCCTATTATGATGCTTACAATAAAAGTAACAAAAACAATCAATTGTCAGTATTAGGGACGACATATCTTGAACCAATGGGTATCTATTCGAATAAATATAAAGCCATCAAGGATATACCAGATGGGGCAACAATTGCAATTGCGAATAACGCTGCCAACACGGCACGAGGTTTGCGTTTATTGGAAAAATCTGGATTGATCACGTTACAGTCTAATTTTGGTAGTTTATCTGGTGTAAATGCGATTAAAAGTAATCCACATCGTCTAAAATTTAGAGAAATAGATGATACAACAGGCCCACGCGTGTTTAAAGATGATGACATCGCTGCTGCTTTAATCGGTAACACGATTGCTTTGGAAGGCAAGCTTAATGTCTTAAAAGATACTATTTTTTATGAAAAAATTAATCAGTCAACAAAAGACAACATTAACATCTTGGCAACTGCCTCAAAGGAAAAAAATAATAAACAATTCAAGCAATTAGTTCAGTTGTATCATAGTCAAACGGTACAAAAATACGTTAGTGAAGTGAACCCCAAAAATTGGAGATTTATTTTGTTATAGTAAGCAGCTTAATCACAGCAATGTGCTTAGGCTGCTT
>NZ_BPKW01000012.1 GCF_019656015.1 Leuconostoc inhae
ATCCGTTGGACACGTTTATGGTTCACTGGTTTTTCACCACGTGCTGCGCGACGTTGATTAATATAGTGTGTCATAGGCCGATAACCTAGTGCATCTGCGAATGATACCAACTCATCATCGGCACGAATAGCCTGTATCGTTTCGATGATGGTCTGGTCCTTGTTTTTAGGCGGTTGTTGGCTCGCTTTTAACGCGGCGTAAAATGAACTAGAGGCTAGGCTAGCAATCGTTAATAACTGGCATAATTTATAGGCGGGCCGTAATGTCTCTATAACTTTGGCTTTTTCTTGGTTTGATCCATTACGGCCCGCAATTTTTTTAGATAAGCATTCTCAGCTTCGAGATAAGCATTCCGTGCCTTGAGTTGTTTCAGTTGTTCGACTGCAGTAAATTCATGATTTGTAGCCATCGGTCTAGCTCGCTTTCTTTTATCAGTCAGTCCAGCGAGGCCTTGCGTCTCATACTGATGTTGCCATTGCCAAATTGTTGCTGGATGACTGATACTGAACTGTTTAGCTGTTTCTGGAAAAGAGGCATCGTGAGCGCGTAACCACGTGATGACTTTTAGTTTAAACGCTATCGTATATTTTGGCAACAGGGAACTTTTAGTCAACCCAGCTAACCCCTTAGTTTGCCATAAATAGACCCAACGTAGAATCGTGCCTTTGACTGGCAGACCTAACATTTTGGCAATAGTCGTTGACCCGTTGCCAGCTTCATATAGTTGTACAGCTTTAATTTTGGTAGCGATGGTATATTTGGCCATAATGAGTAAAACCCCTTGAATTAGATTTCCTCCAATTCAAGGGGTTCAGTTCAAACGGGTTTTTTTAGTTAAAACGTTGTAAATTTTCAATGCTAGTCACTTCAAAGTGCTTTTTATCTAGATGCTTAACGAGTTTTTGTAATGTGATACTGTCAAATACAAGTGGTAATGTGAACATTAAAGTAATGGTATCATTTGATGGTTGTAAGCTAAGCACAGATTCAATATTTGAATATTTGGCTATAATTGTTGAAATCTTTTTAAGATCACCTTGTGTTTTGTGTGTTGCAACAGAGATGGCAACACCACCAGTACGAACAGACCAGCTTTGTGATAATAAATCCATTAATGCATCGTGGGTGAATATACCGGTAAAATGATGATTATCATCTAGTACAGCAATAAATGGGAGGTCACGAATGGCAAAAAACACTTCATAAAATTGACTAGTGGTATAAATAAATTTAGTTGAATTACGCATAATTGTCGTGACAGGCAGATTCATATCACCATTTTTAGCGATATGTTCGTAAACATGTTGCTTATAAACATTGCCACGAAAAAGGTTGCCAGATTCATCTAGAATTGGCATAGTACGCGTGTGTGCTTCGCTTGGTGAATTAAACAAATCGTTCACTTGTGCAATAGTTGTATTTTCAGTTACAGTAGTTAATTCTGACTTTGGGGTGATTAAAGTTTCATGGAGCATATACTTATCCTAAAATTAATTTTTTTATCATTAAATAGCCATACATCATGATAACACAGAATTCTGTTATACTGGTAGTTAAGATTGAGAATTTTAGTAAGGAAGCGCGTATAATTAATATGAAATATATCATTGGATTAGGTAATATCGGGTTAGAGTACGATAAGACAAGACATAATATTGGATTTATGGCGGTTGATGCTTTTGCGGCAGCACACAATGTGGCATTTGCACCTAGCAAACAATTTGCTACAATAGCAAAATTAACTGTTGATGGCGAACAGGTAATACTAGTTAAGCCAACAACATATATGAATGATTCTGGTAAAGCGGTGCGCGCAATACTCGATTATTATGGTGGCGACATTAATACTGATGTCATGGTGTTAGTCGATGATATGGATTTACCCTTTGGTAAATTACGATTTCGTGCAAAAGGTTCAGCAGGTGGCCATAATGGTTTGAAGTCCATCATTGCACATACTGGATCACAAACATTCTTACGACTTAAATTTGGTTTGGGACATCCAAACCATGAGCAACAGGCAGTTATTCATTATGTTTTGGGTAAATTTTCACGTGCTGAAACAGATGATGTCAATCATATGTTAGATCATAGCACGTTTGCCATTGAAGAGTGGATTAAAGGTGATGGCATATCAGAATTAAGTAATAAGTATAATGGCTAATACTTAATAATCATTTAACGTATATATCAAACGACTGATAGGGGACCAAGTTTTAAGCATGTTAACTCATTTTTTAGCACAATCAGATACAATTAAACATCTTAACGAGCAAGCAACTGAAGGTTCTTCGCAGTTGCTTTTAGGTGTCAATGGTAGTGCACGAGCTGCAAGTATCGCAGCGCTATATCAAGCAAATCCACGTCAAATGTTAGTTGTTACAGACACACAAGTGCATGCTGATCAATTATTTTCTGACTTATCAAGTCTTATGGCAAATGTCTTTAACTTTCCTGCAGAAGAGTCTTTGGCAACAGAAATTGCGATTAGTTCACCTGACTTACGGCTGCAACGTGTGGCGACTTTATTAGCCTTAAGAAAAGGTGAGGCTGAAGTTGTTGTGGCAAGTCTAGCTGGCGTCGAACGGTTACTACCTAAACCAGAAACAGTTGATATGGCAGGATTATCATTGACAGTTGGGCAGACCTACCAGTTAAGCGACATAAAAAAAACATTAATGATGATGGGTTACATACCAACAAAATTAGTACAAGGTGCTGGTGAGTTTGCACAACGTGGCTCTATTATTGACATTTACCCAATAACTAGTGATGAACCTATTCGGTTAGATTTTTTTGATGATGAATTGGATCAATTGAAAAATTTTGATGTATCAACACAAAAAAGTACGACGGTTCTTAAAAACTATCATGTGCAGCCGGCGACTGATTTTATTGTGTCAGAGGCGCAATATGATGTTGCTAAACAAACAATTGAGACGGCATTTAATAACTATCGTAAGGCATTGACAGGTGTTGCAAAAAAACATGCAACAGAAGGATTTGCGTCAACACAGAATGTATTAAATGAGCATGGTCGTGTGAATCATTTGTTGCCTTACGCAACCCAATTTTTTGATGGCGAAACAACCTTATTGGCCTATTTTTCGAAAGATGTTTTGGTTTTTGTGGACGAATTCACGCGATTAAAAGACATGCAACTCCAACAATTAACCTATGATCAGGAATGGTTAGATAAACAATTGTCAGCCTATCAAGTCATTCCTGGGCAACTATTACGCGCAGACTTTACTGATTTATTAACGCAAAATCAACGTGCAACGATCTATTTAGCAAATTTTAAACGTGGATTGAATAACATTAAGTTTACTAATATTGAAGAAGTTACGACTCGTCCGGCTAACCAATATTATGGGCAAATTGAGACACTTAGGACCGATTTGCAGTATGCACAAGATGCTGGCATGACGGTTATCTTGTTAAGTAATGATGACAAACAACGACAGCACCTCAGTGAGTCTTTAAGCGATGTTAAGGTGCCAATTGTTGAAACCCGTCAAGTACAGCCAAATCAAGTGCAGCTAATGACAGGTGATTTAGCCATAGGATTTGAGTGGCCAAAATTACATTTAATCGTATTAACAGCACACGAATTATTTACCCAAACACGACAAGTAGCACCAAGACAACGTAAAATTAACAATGCGGAGCGTTTAAAATCATACAGTGAATTGAATGTCGGTGACTATGTCGTGCATATCAATCATGGTATTGGTCGTTATGAAGGCTTACAGACAATGACGGTTGATGGTGGTAAACAAGATTATTTATCTATCGCTTATCAAAAAAATGCTAAAATTTTTATTCCAGTCACCCAGTTAAATTTAATTCAGAAGTATATTGGTGCATCAGATGCTGCAAAAGCGCCTAAATTAAATAAACTCGGTGGTGTTGAGTGGGCAAAGACTAAGCGACAAGTGGCAGCAAAAATCGAAGATATTGCTGATGATTTATTGGACCTTTATGCCAAACGTGAAGCGCAACAGGGTTATGCCTTTCCACCAGATGACACAGACCAACTGAAATTTGACATGGCCTTTGGTTATCCAGAAACGCCAGATCAAATTCGTTCGATTGAAGAAATTAAAGTTGATATGCAAAAGATACGACCAATGGATCGCCTATTAGTGGGGGATGTTGGTTTTGGTAAAACAGAAGTCGCTTTAAGGGCAGTTTTTAAAGCAGTGCATGCGGGCAAACAGGTCGCATTTTTAGCACCAACGACAATTTTAGTGCAGCAACATTATGAAACGATGCTAGCACGTTTCAATGATTTTCCAAATATTAAAATTGGCGTACTGAGTCGCTTCCAAACAACTGCGCAAAATAAATTTGTGATTAAACAATTGAATGAACATAAAATTGATGTTGTCGTTGGCACACATCGCCTGTTGAGTAAAGATGTTGATTTTTTAGATCTTGGTCTGTTGATTATTGATGAAGAGCAACGTTTTGGCGTTAAACACAAGGAGCGGCTCAAGCAACTGCGTCATAGTGTCGATGTACTAACCTTGACGGCAACACCAATTCCGCGAACATTAAACATGGCGATGGTTGGTGCAAGAGATTTATCAATTATTGAAACACCTCCGGCTAATCGTTATCCAATTCAAACTTATGTTTTAGAAGCAGATTGGATAATTGTGAGAAATGCCATTGAAAAGGAACTAGCCCGTGGTGGTCAGGTGTTTTATCTACATAATCGCGTAGCAGATATTGATCGTGTGGCTAGTCAAATCGAGGATTTGGTGCCATCTGCACGTGTGGGCGCTATTCATGGTCAAATGTCTGAAACACAGTTAGAGAGTGTTTTGTATGATTTCTTGAATGGTAATTACGATGTGCTAGTCACAACGACAATTATCGAAACAGGTGTTGATATTCCCAATGCTAATACTTTAATTGTTGAAAATGCAGATCATATGGGCTTATCACAGCTATACCAATTACGTGGTCGTGTTGGCCGGTCAGCTCGTTTAGCATATGCCTATTTTACTTATCCATTTTCAAGAACACCAAGTGAAGAAGCAGAGAAACGCCTTGAAGCAATCCGTGATTTTACGGAATTGGGTTCTGGGTTTCGTATTGCCATGCGTGATTTAAGCATTCGTGGCGCAGGTGATATACTTGGTAAACAGCAGCATGGCTTTATTGATTCAGTTGGTTATGACATGTATACGAAGATGTTAAAAGACGCTGTTGCAACAAAACAGGGTCAAACAGCTACGACAAGCAAAGCGACAGAAACAGATGCTGAATTAATTCTTGGTGTATTAGCTTACTTGCCAGATACTTATGTGCCAGATAATGCACAAAAAATTGAATTGTATACTCGTATTCGCCAAGCACGCACAGATAAAGAATTCGAAGAAATTGAGACGGACATGCTTGACCGTTTTGGTGACATGCCAGATGAAGTAGCTCGACTATTACTTGTCGGTCAAATTAAGCAATTGGCTGACCAAGCACGAGTAACCAATATAAGAAGGCAGAGACAACAGTTAGCAATTGTGTTTAATTCTGATGCGACGGCGACATTAGCTGGCGAGGCCATTTTTGAAACATTGGTCGATGTGCCATTAAAGGTAGCTGTACGAACAGAGACCGGTAATTTACAAGTTATCATAACAGTTAATGATGTGGCTGAAAGTAGCATTTGGTTGAACATTTTACGTGATTTTTTGCTGACTGTAATTACACGGCAACAAGTAACATCATGACATTGTGTCAAAAAATTAAGAACATCAAGAGGAAAAAACAATGCGTTTAGATAAATATTTAAAAGTGTCACGCTTAATTAAGCGTCGAACAGTTGCTAAAGAAATTGCCGATCAAGGCCGTATTTCAATTAATGGTAAAGTCGCTAAATCGTCGTCAGACGTTTCGACAAACGATGAGCTTGAAGTACGATTTGGTAATAAAACCTTGACAGTAAAAGTAGTTAAAATTGTGGAAACAACTAAAAAAGAGGCTTCTGCCGATATGTATGAAATTGTCAGTGAGACTTTTTCACAAGATTTTCGAGAAACTGGTAGTGAAAAATAATCTAATGTTTAAACAAATCTAAAGATTGTTGAAAAAATGCTAAGAACATGCCAAACTAGGAATAGGTAAAATTCATGTCGACTTACAACAGAAGACAATCGCATAAACAGCGTGTTAATCCAGAAATACGAGCTATTATTCGTCATTCGGAACCGGCCAATATGCAAGCTAAAAAGCATTATCAAAGGGCCCATGCTAATCGTGAGAAAAAGATCCTCTTTTTTGGTGCAGTTTTTGCCACAATATTTGCGATACAATTATTGATTAGCCAAGTTAAGTTGCATACAGCAAATGTGACGTTAACTGCTTCTCAAGATCGCTTAACGGCTGTTCAAAAAACAAATAGTGATTTAAAATCTGATCGAAAACGTTTAGATGATCCAACATACTTACAGCAAATTTTACGTGATAAATATGGTTACACAAAACAAGGTGAAATCATTTATAATTTACCCTCAGATAATAATTAACTTGGCACCTCATTGGTGCTTTTTCTATAATGACTGAAAAAATTCAAAAACAATTACAATTATATAATTGGGAGGCCACAGTTATTGTGGCTGTTTCTGGTGGTGTCGATTCTGTTGTATTACTGCACACATTACGACAACAGTTACCAGATGCAAAGCTTGTTGTGGCTCATGTTAACTATCATTTACGTGAAGAAAGCGATGCGGACGAAAAATTTGTTCGCCACTTAGCAGATAACTATCAAGCCATATTTGAACAAACAGAATGGTTAAATGTGCCTGATACTGCAGTAGAAAAACAGGCACGTAATTTTCGGTATCGATTTTTTGAGCAGCTAGCCAATAAATATCATACGACGACTGTTGTTGTTGCCCATCATGAAGATGATCAAACAGAAACAGTATTATTAAAGTTGATACGTGGCGGACAATTGATGCAATTAGCTGGTATGAATAGGCAAAACCAAAGGATTGTTAGACCTTTTTTGTTGATAACTAAGCAAGAATTAGTCAGTTATGCACAAAAACACAACTTGAATTGGCATGAAGATAAAACAAATCATGATGCCTCGTATACCCCTCGAAATTTTCTGCGACAAATTATTATTCCGCAACTTAAAAAAATTAATCCGCGTGTTGTCCCACATATTAATGCATTTGCTCAGCAAATCAAAAAACAAGATGATTTAATCACTGCTCAAGTTGAAATATATGTGCAAACCATTGAGAATAATTGGCAAATTATTCCAAATATTTGGCTGGAACCGACTATTAAATACTATATTCAAAAAAAAGGCATTTATCAGTTTAAGCAAGCACAAATTTTACAAGTAATTAAGCTACTTCATAATGATAAAAAGCCCATTGGTAGGGTGGAATTATCTAAAAATGTTAATTTTGTTAAGTCTTATCAACATATTCATCTCGAAAACAGTACAAAAATGACAAATACACTACAAATTTTGCCACCAATTATGTTAAAATTAAACCAATGGCAAAATTTCGCAAAAAACACGTTTTTATGGACAAATTCTGAACCAAACAGCGATGATCAAAGCGTCTCATTTAATCTAGCGCAATTGCCGACGCAATTATACTTGCGCCCAGTTAAAACAAGTGATAAACTTGCACTCATACATGGCCATAAAAAGTTGCGACGGTTAGCAATTGATGAGAAATTATCAACATTAGAGCGGCAAGAAATGCAAGTCTTGGCAACTCAAAATGATGAGGTTATTGCAGTCAAAATGCGTCAACATTGGCGTGTAAATGCGGATTTTGTTAGCAAACAAGATGTGAAACCATATTGGTTAGCATGGCGAATTGAGGAAAAGTAGTGAATAATGATATACAAGAAGTATTGTTTAATCAAGCTAACATACATGATGCAGCAGTATGATTAGGCCAACAAATTACACATGATTACGCAGGTGAAAAACCAGTCGTGTTATCAGTACTAAAAGGTGCCTATCTTTGGACAGCCGACTTATTGCGCGAGGTAGATTTATATCTTGATTTAGAATTCATCAATGTTTCAAGTTACCACGGTGGCGTTAAGAGTACAGACGAAATCACCTTAGTGACTGATATTCGTTCTGATATCATGGGGCGTCAGGTCATTATCTTAGAAGACATTGTAGATACTGGTCAATCCTTACTCTTTATGAAAGAGTTACTCGCAAAACGTGGTGCAACATCGATTAAAGTAGCTACGTTACTTGATAAAAAGGCTGGACGAAAAGTAGATATTGAAGCTGATTATGTTGGGTTTAATGTGCGTAATGAGTTTGTTGTTGGTTATGGTTTAGATTACAAAGAGTTATATCGCAACTTACCATATGTTGGTATTTTGAAAAAAGAAGTTTATACTAATTAACTTCTAGAAATTGGGGAAACTTCATGAATAATAATCAAAAAGGTGGTTTCTTAAAAAGTTCTATCTTCTATGTTTTCATTTTTCTTGCTGTAGTTGGTATGATTTATGGTTTGTTTGGTAACGATAAGTCAACTTCTAAAACCTTAACATCAAGTGAATTTTTGAAAGCATTGAGTGATAAAGACCTTAAGTCAATCACAGTGCAGCCAGGAAATGGTATTTATAATATTTCTGGTGAATATAGAGAAGCAAAGACTGTAAAATCTGATAAGGGTTTTAATATTTTACAGCAGTCACAAAAGGTCACAAAGTTCACTTCAACTGTACTGCCAAATGATGCATCATTGAAATCAGTGACAGATACAGCTAAAACGACTAAAACTGATCTGGTAACTAAACAACAGGAGTCATCTGGTTTTTGGTTAAATCTCTTAGTGTCGGTTGTACCAATTGTACTGATTGTTGGTGTCTTTTATCTAATGATGAGTCAAGCAGGTGGCAAGGGCGGTCAAGGCGGTATGATGAGTTTTGGCAAGTCTAAAGCTAAGCCATCAGATCCAAAAGATAATAAGGTGCGTTTCTCTGATGTAGCTGGTGCAGAAGAAGAAAAGCAAGAATTAGTTGAAGTTGTTGAATTCTTAAAATCACCTAAAAAATTCGTTAATTTAGGTGCACGTATTCCAAAGGGTGTTTTACTTGAAGGCCCTCCGGGAACTGGTAAAACATTGTTAGCTAAAGCTGTTGCCGGTGAAGCAAACGTACCATTCTTTTCAATGTCTGGATCAGATTTCGTTGAAATGTTTGTTGGTGTTGGTGCTTCACGTGTTCGTGATTTGTTTGAAAATGCTAAAAAGTCAGCGCCAGCTATTATCTTCATTGATGAAATAGATGCCGTTGGTCGTCGCCGTGGTACTGGTATGGGTGGCGGAAATGATGAACGTGAACAAACATTGAACCAAATTTTGATTGAAATGGATGGCTTTGAAGGCTCAGAAGGTGTTATCATTCTTGCCTCTACTAACCGTTCTGATGTATTAGATCCAGCCTTGCTTCGTTCTGGTCGATTTGATCGTAAGATATTGATTGGCGCACCTGATGTTAAGGGGCGTGAAGCGATACTTAGTGTTCATGCTAAGAACAAGCCATTAGCTGATAATGTTGATTTGAAAGCAGTCGCACAACAAACACCAGGTTATGTTGGTGCTGACTTGGAAAACCTTTTGAATGAAGCAGCTTTGTTGGCTGCTCGTCGTAACAAGAAAAAAGTGGATGCTTCAGATATTGATGAGGCTGAAGATCGTATTTTCCAAGGACCTGCTAAAACAAATCGTGGTATGTCTGAAAGAGAACGTCGGACAACCGCCTATCATGAAGCAGGGCATGCTTTGGTAGGACTGATTCGCTCTGAGGCTTCAATTGTTCGTAAAGTTACAATTGTACCGCGTGGTCGTATTGGTGGTTATGCGCTAATGACACCTAAGACAGATCGTTATAATTTACGTTACTCAGAAGCCAAAGAGCAATTGGCTGGGTTAATGGGTGGCCGAGCAGCTGAATTATTCATGTTTAATGAAGCAAGTTCGGGCGCTTCAAATGATTTCCAACAAGCAACTGGACTAACACGTCAAATGGTTACTGCGTTTGGTATGTCAGACAAATTGGGTATGGTTCAGTTAGAAGGCAATGCGAGTGTTGGTTATGCCGAACAAGCAGGCAATCGTGCCTATTCTGAAGAAACAGCGCGCTTGATTGATGAAGAAGTGCGTCGGTTGTCTAAAGAAGCTTTCGATGATGCCACAAAAATTATTTCTGAGCATAAAGATAAGTTAATTGCTATTGCTGAAGCTTTACTAGAAGTAGAAACTTTGGACGAAAAGCAAATTAAAGATATCTATGAAACAGGTAAGTTTACGCGTAAAGATATTCAAGAAAACGATGAGTTGGCAACAGCCAAGTCGTTTGATGAAGCCAAAGCAGCAGTCGATGCTAAGGATTCTGAGGCGGAAGCACGTTTTGAACATCATGATGAATCTGAAGAAGATGATCATTCAGAAGCTGATCACTCAAGCGACTCTTCAAATGATGACAATGCTGATGAAAATAAGTAAAATAGGAGTTGACGGTAGCGTCAACTTTTTTATTGTAAATAATCGATAATATCTAAAAAAGAAAGAAAAAAATGGCAGATCAATTTATTAAAGCAATAACCAAAAATAAATATTTCCGTGCCTATGCTTTGAATGGTACTAATCTTGTAGGTCAAGCAACCGCAGCACATGAAACATCTCGATTGGCTTCTGTTGTATTAGGCCGAGGTCTTTTGGCCACGAGTTTGACTGCACAATCCGTCCTTAAAGGTGAAGAGCGGATGTCAATTCAGATTAATGGTCGTGGCCCGATTGGTAATGTGGTCGTGGAGGCAGATGCTAAAGGCAGTGTACGTGGCTACGTCACCAATGATAAGTTAACAGCTATTTTTGATGATAATAACCAATTAGACGTTGCGCAAGCGGTAGGAACTAATGGCTTTTTACAAATTACTAAATTTGCGCCATACTCAAATCCTTATATTGGTCAAAGCCAGCTAGTATCTGGTGAAATTGGCGATGATTTCACATATTATCTGGCCCAATCAGAACAGATTCCTTCAGTTGTTGGTGTTTCTGTGTATATGAACGACGATGATTCAGTAAAATCTGCTGGTGGGTTTTTAGTTCAAGCATTGCCCGACGCCACTGATGAAGCAATTGATCAACTTGAGGCAGAGTTAAAAAATATGAAACCCTTGTCTGATATGTTGATCGACAATTATACACCTTTACAAATATTGGAAGCCATTTTTGGAGAGGGTGAGGTTGAAATCTTGCAAGTCGCTGGTGTTGGTTTAGCAGCAGAGCCAACAAAAGAGGCTTATCGCGACATGTTAACAACACTACCTGCTATTGAAATTCAAGCTATGATTGATGAAGATAATGGTGCTGAAATTGTTGGTAAATTTTCAGGTAAACGCTATTTCTTTACACCTGAAGAATTGCAAGACGTTATTTTGGAAATTAATGCTAATAACGCTGACTGACCTTTGAGATTGAGACTGATTTTTGGTATAGTAATTGTTAGTGACAACTTTTAGAACTGGTCAATTGATAACGAAATAAACTGGAGGAAATGTATTTGGATGCACGTTGAGTTAATGATGTGTTCCAGGTACTTTAAAAACATGGTAGAAGAAAAAGCCCTTAATGATCAAATGATGGCACGCCGTCAAAAATTAGCAACGCTTGTTGACGATTTACATTTAGATCCATTTGGTAAACGATTTGAACGTACAGCAAAAGCACAAGAATTGCATGATTTATATGATGATACTAGTCTTGAAACGCTTGAAGCTGACCAACATGAAGTTATTATTGCTGGCCGTATGATTGCTAAGCGTGGTGCTGGAAAAGTTATTTTTGCTGATTTCAGAGATGTTTCCGGTAAAATCCAAATGTATGCGAAACGTGATGATTTAGGTGAAAATTATCCGATTATCAAACGTGCTGATTTGGGTGATTTTATTGGCATCAAAGGTATCGTTATGAAAACAGAAGCCGGCGAATTGACAATTTTGGCAACGCAATTGACTCATTTAACAAAAGCTTTGCGACCAATGCCTGATAAATTTCATGGCATTGCTGATGTTGAGACACGTTACCGCAAACGCTATTTGGACTTAATTGCTAATGAAGAGTCATTTAAAAAATTCCAATTGCGTTCAAAAATCATTTCGGCTATTCGTGGCTACATGGATTCACAAGACTTTATGGAAGTTGAAACACCTATTTTACAGACTGAAGCTGGTGGTGCTGCGGCACGTCCTTTTATCACACACCACAATGCTTTAAACATTGATATGTACATGCGTATTGCAACTGAACTGTATTTGAAGCGCCTAGTTGTAGGTGGCTTTGAACGTGTGTATGAAATGGGCCGTATTTTCCGTAACGAGGGCATGGATCCAAAGCACAACCCAGAATTTACCACAATGGAAACATATGCTGCTTATATGGATTTTACTGACGTGATGGACGAAACTGAAGGTATTTTCAAGGCAGCAGCAGCAGTTGTGTCTGACGATCTTAAAGTGACCTATCAAGGCACAGAGATTGACCTTGGCGTAAAGTTTGCACGTAAACATATGGTCAATTTGATCAAAGAACAAACGGGCATTGATTTTTGGCAAGAAATGTCTGTTGAAGAAGCGCAAAAATTAGCTGATGATAAGCACGTTAAGTACGAAAAGTATTGGGGTGTTGGCCATATTATTAACGCTTTCTTTGAAGAATTTGTTGAAGATACTCTGATTCAACCAGTGTTCGTTTATGGACATCCAGTTGATGTGTCACCTTTAGCAAAGAAAAATGCTGATGATTCACGCTTTACAGATCGTTTTGAGTTGTTCATTATGGGTAGCGAGTATGGTAATGCCTTTACGGAATTAAACGACCCTATTGATCAACGTGCGCGTTTTGAGGCACAAGTTGCTGAACGTGAAAATGGTAATGATGAAGCTGAAAATATCGATGAAGACTTCATTGAAGCTTTGGAATATGGTATGCCACCAACAGGTGGCTTAGGAATTGGGATTGATCGGTTAGTTATGTTGTTAACCGATTCTGATACAATTCGTGATGTACTACTATTTCCAACAATGCGTTAATTAATTATTAAAAAAGGCTTGACATAGACGGTAGTTATTAGATATAATAATTAAGTTGTGTTAAGCAATTATTCCGACTTAGCTCAGTTGGTAGAGCACTTGACTGTTAATCAGGTTGTCGTCGGTTCGAGCCCGACAGTCGGAGTTTTATGAGAAGCAAATCTTTCGAGATTTGCTTTTTTTGTGCAATATTTTTATACCGAAAAGTGTTGACAAACAAGAGCGAAACTGGCATAATTAAATAGTTGTGTTAAGCAATTATTCCGACTTAGCTCAGTTGGTAGAGCACCTGACTGTTAATCAGGTTGTCGTCGGTTCGAGCCCGACAGTCGGAGTTTTATGATAACTTCAATGTTATTTATTTGCCGATGTAGCTCAGTTGGTAGAGCACGGGTATCGTAAACCTGGGGTCGGAGGTTCGATTCCTCTCGTCGGCACTAATTACGTTATATTATCGAGGTAAACCTTGACTGGTTTACTTTTTTTGTTTGCAATGGTAATTCATGTTATTATTTTAGTCGATTAGCAAGTTGAAATCATATTGCTATTTATTACTTTTTTGGTATAATAAATAAGTTAAGGTTACACATAAACCTAACTTTAGGGGGAAATATGAGAAACGAAACACAGCAACATCCTTTTTTTAAGTTAAAAAAAGTTGTCTGTATCACATCTATCACAACGCTTGCGATGGTTAGTTTTTTAACAAATTCGCAACAAGTGAGTGCTGATACAATTAAAGGTCATTCAGAGACCCAAATAAATAATGCCAGTTCAGATAATACGAGTCAAGTTTCTGCTAGTCAAGCTGAAAAATCTGAAACAATTACTAGTACTTCAACGGTACAATCGGCTAATATAACAGAGGCAACGGCAGCCAATTCAAGTAGCTCATCTAGCGTAACAGAAAAATCAGCAGATTCAGATAATCAAATTTCTGATAGTCAGGATAAATCAAAAGTAACAGGTCAAGCAATCAAGAATACTGATAAAACGACGGCTAAAGTTGATCAGCCAACGAATAAGCCAGTTATCATTGATAGCTCAGAACAATCAATGATTGATAAATCAACACCAGTTGTGATAACAACACCCAAAAATGGGTTTGTGACAGAAAATGGTCAAACGAAATATTACCAAAACGATGTCAAAGTTACAGGTGAAAAAAAGATTGATAATAATTGGTATAATTTTGACAGTCAAGGGAATCAATCCAATGGCTTAACAAAATTAGCAAAGAAAACTGTTTATTATGATAATAATGGTAAAATGCACTACGGATATCTGAGTTCGGGTAGTACATATATGTTTTTTGACTTATTTGATGGCCATGCTACTACAGGGCTTAGAAAATATAATCAAGGTTTAGAGTATTATGGACAAGATTTTAAACAGGTTCGTAATAACTATGTCCGCACCAATGCAAAGACGATTTATTTCTTTGGTGCCAACGGTGATGCGGTAAAGGGCAGTCGTAAATATGGTAATAATCAAATGGAGTATTATAGTAACGATTATAATCAAGTTCGTAATAACTATGTCCGCACCAATGCAAAGACAATTTATTTCTTTGGTGCCAATGGTGATGCGATAAAAGGCAGCCGTAAATATGGCAATAACCAAATGGAGTACTATAGTAACGATCATAATCAGGTGCGCAATAACTATGTCCGCACCAATGCAAAGACAATTTATTTCTTTGGTGCTAATGGTGACGCAGTAAGAGGCACACGTTATTATGGTAACAGCAAAATGGAGTACTATGGTAACGATTATAACCAGTTGCGTAACAGTTATGCCAAAACAGGCAATACTTATTATTATTTAGCTGCTAATGGCGATGCTGTTAAGGGATTTAGAAAGTATAGTCAAATTGGTTTAGAATACTATGGTAATGACTATAAGCAGTACCGTAATCGTAATTTTAATGATACTAAAATGAATGCCTATCATGTTAATAAAGAAGGTGACGTTGATCGTGTCACATTAAAGCATACTTGGTATTCTCAATTAAACCAAGGCTACCCAGAAGGCTGTGAAGCAACTGCACTTCAAATAGCGCTTTCCAACAAAAATAAACATTATAGTTTGCCACAAATATATCAAGCTACTGGGTACGGCTTTGATAAGACACCTTCTACTGGCTTCTATGGTAATCCTAGCGGTTGGGGTAGTTCACGAACAGAAACCGTGTTTGCTTCTAAGCTAGCTTCAAGTACACGTCGCTTTGATAGCGGCATTAGTGATTTGACAGGTGCTAAAACTAATGATGTTATCAGTGAAATACTCAATGGTAATCCTGTTGTAACTTGGGGTAATTATTATTGGCAATTAGGCCGTCCCCGTTCATTTCATGTGATGACTATTGTTGGTTATGATAATGGTAAGTTCTTAATTTCAGATCCTTATGCTTATTCAAAAAGAGAATATTTCGTTTCAACCAACACATGGCAGTATGTGAATAGTAATAATAAAGCAATTGGTTGGTCTACACCAAGCGCAATGAATGTTGTTGTTCGTGCCTGAGTTAAAATTAATATAGTAATGTAAGCCGCGAAAGTTAAAGTAACTTTCGCGGCTTTTTTTATGTTTATCGTGTGGATTGTAATTTTAAAATAAATGTCAGTTTATGCGCATCAAAAATGTTAATTAACGGTACTTGGTATCATTGCGATCTAAGACTTACGTAGTAAAAAGTAGACATTTAATGAAATTTGGATATGATTGTGTTGGTAATAATCAAAGTAATTAGTGATTATTTATTATTTTGAGTGAAAAATTTAAGTGCTGTCGGAATTTAGATGACATAAGTTTAGAACGTTTTTGAAATTAAGTTAATAAAACAGATCATTCTTCAATTACACGAAAATGATATAATAATATTTAACAAATATCATGTAAAAAGTACAATTATATACTATAGTAGATTCAAGCAACTAGAGATATTGTGCTAGATTAAGGTGTTTACAAAGTATTAATTGCTATTATTTTTGAGGGACATAAATGACTATAAAAATCGATGACGTCGCAGCGTTCGCTGGAGTTTCAAAAACGACTGTATCTAGGGTATTAAATAAGCGTGGCTATATTAGTGATCTAACTAAACAAAAAGTTAATGATGCGATTATACAGTTAAATTACAGGCCCAATGAGGTAGCGCGCCAATTATTTAAAAAGAGAACTAAAATAGTGGGACTCATTTTTCCAACCGTTGATAATCCTTTTTTTGGACAGCTTGTATCTAGTTTGGAGTTGAAGTTGTTTGATTTAGGTTATAAGGTTTTAATCGGTAATTCTATGAATAATCCAGAAAAAGAAAAAAAGTATCTACAAGAGTTGCTCGCGCATCAGGTAGATGGACTAATTGTGGGCGCTCATAATTATGATATTGAAGCGTACCAGACAGCAAATTTACCTATTGTTGCTATAGATCGTGTTATTAACAATGATGTACCAATAGTATCATCAGATAATTATCAAGGTGGTAAATTGGCAACCGAGGCGTTAATAAACGGTGGGGCTAAAATTATTATCAATACGGATGGACCAGCATTTTTAAAAACACCAGCACATAAAAGAAATGACGCTTATGTTGAAATTATGAAAAAAAATGGCTTATCACCTATTACTTACCTCATTGATTTCAGCTGGGATATAGATCAAAAACAGCAAGAAATAGAAAAAATGTTTGATTTATATCCAGAGATGGACGGTGTTTTTGCGACTAACGACATGGATGCTGTATTAATATGGCAAACAGCTAGTCGATTGGGCATTGATGTGCCTTCGGATTTGAAAATTGTTGGATATGATGGTGCGAATGTTACGCGGAGATTATTGCCAACCTTGACAACAATTAAGCAACCCATTGATGCAATGGCTGAGGCAGCCGTTGCATCACTTGTTAAACGAATGTCTGGTGTTCCTGTAGAAATGGAACAGGTTTTACCGGTCGAATTACAACACGGTCAAACTTGTTGAAATTGATCGTTAAGCATGAAATGAATTTACAGGATAATATAAAAAGCAGAATGATGTTTTCATGTACAAGTCAGCCCAATGAAACAGACTTTTTACGTGTACATAGTTATCATTTTGCTTTTTTAGTGATTAAATAATAATAGGTGTTGCTCTTAATGCGTTTTTTTGTTTGTCTAAAATAATTTGTATGTCGGTACCGGAATCTAAAACGGTATTTTCATTTGATAAGTCATCAATGACCACTGATAACATGGCTAACGGATCTTGTTTTGTAACTTGTAATAAAGAATCTACTTGTGCAGCGAATGCTGAATCACCTGATTCGGTATTTGCTGCCTTGGCAACACAATTGTTATTTGAAATATAATTTTTTGAGCCGCTTAGTACGTGAATAATAACTGGTTTTTCATTTTTTGGCTTAATATATTCAGAATCAATAATTTCTGAGAAGTGATTGCCTATAATTGAATTATTATTGCCATGAATTGCTAATAATCCAAACGTGTCAAGTAACCCATTATCATGAATTTGCATTGGAATCCAAGGCTCACGATCCCGTAGAAAATGATTTGCGGTAATTAGATTTTCAGATGAATCATTTTCTAAAATAACCATGCCGGGATAAAATGAATGAAGAATGTTATTTGAAATGAGAGATCGAGTAACACTATTTAAGTGAATTGAACTTTTCCCGCGTGGGAAAATATTATTAGATGAAATTAATATTTGAGCAAAGTTTTCTGAATAGATTGAATAGCCTTTAAATCCAGCGCCGATTAGATTATCTGTAACCTTAGAAGCTTGACCCCAGCCACGCAGTTCAATACAATTACCACACTCTGCAATAAAATTATCATGAATTGTTAGTGCATCAGCGTTGTATACTATTAAACCGTGTTCTAGATAGACAAGGCCCATACCAGATATTTTGAAAGAGTCTTGTGCATCAGCAATATAAATACCAGTTTTGCCGTTGACATAAGTATTTTCAACATTAGGTTCACTACTGCCGTCAGATATAAAATGAAGTCCATCGATGCAAAAGTTACTGAATTCGACTGAACTAATTCGTGGGCTTCCTGTACGATGCACATAAAAAGCAGCATTTTGATGTTCTAAGTCATTACTATCATAAGATAATTCATTAAGTATTCGACTGCCACCCGGCCATAGCTCGTGTAAGTTTGGCCATTCTTCTTCGGGTACATTAAATCGAATGCTGGAAGATGTAAACCCATGTCCAGAACCTACGATTTTTAAAAAGCTAATATCAATGATGATTTGTGTTTTGAGATGATAATCAGCAGGGGGTAAGTAAATAACTGCACCTGGTTTACCACCATCATTGCTGTCAATGTCTGTTTGCCTTGTTTTAATATCTGAAATAATGCTGTTAATGACTTCACCGATATCTGTGTATGGATTACCAATTGGCCAATTAGTCACATCATAATAATTTGTTTGTGTCATCATTTTTCTCCTAAGTTAATACTTTCCTTGATTTCATATGTGCTTTTGGGTCATACAAGAAGCAGTGCATTTAGTTGGTTGCTAGTTCATATACTTGTAGACAGTAATCATTGGAGTCAGAAAATGTTTTTATATGAAAATCATTTTCACCATATATGCGTTCAGTAAATACGGCTTCACCATTGTTGACAAATATTTCGCATGAGCTTGTATCGATTAATATATGAACATCAATTATTTGATCAATATCAATTTGAGCCTCACGTATGAATGGATCGTTATATTTTTGTAGTGTCACTTTTTGAGTAATCGGATCAATGTTAAGAGAGAGTAAAATTGTATTATTACACATTAATTGTATTGCTACAGTATCGTTCTGTTTGAAATGAGCCCAATATTCAATATTTTTGGTAGGAAGATTAATCACGTTGGTTGTGACGGTTGACTCTTTTTTATCAACAATCATTTTTTTTCTTAAGTCGTTGAGTTCTTTAATGGGTGTCATATATAATTTATTTTTTCGAAGCTGTAGTTCCCTTGGGAAAGTTAATGCACCTGCCCAACCATCTTCTTGTTCAGGCATATCGCTTTCCCACATATTCATCCAACCAATAAGAATTCTTCTACCATCAGGTGCTAACAATGTTTGAGGTGCATAAAAATCATGCCCATGATCTAGTTCTGTGAACTGTTCATTCGTTAATTTATAGTTGTTTGTGTGCCAATCAAATGAGCCAATAAAATAACCTGTTTGAAATAAGTTACGATATTTAAGACCCACAGGCTGTATTCCTTGAGGAGAGAAAATGAGTATATCTGACTCGTTTAAAGAGAAAAAGTCAGGACATTCCCAAACAAATCCTTCTGTATTGGCCGATGTAGCTTTTGCTAATGGACCAAGATATTGCCAATCAGTTAGGTTATCAGAACGGTATAGTAGCACGCGACCTAAACCATCATTGCTTTTACTACCAATAACGACATACCACTTGTCATTGTGTTGCCAAATTTTTGGATCTCGAAAATCTGATGCATTATCTGCTGGTGGCAGTGCGATAACTGGATTTTGTGTTGATTTTTTAAAATGTATACCATCGGTACTGACTGCTAGATTCTGGTTTTGTCGGTAACTGTCAGGATTATTTTTATCCATTAAAGTGTGACCCGTGTACATTAAATAAAGTTTATCGTCTTTTACAATAGCACTTCCTGAAAAACAACCATCTTCGTCTTCCGAATCACCAGGGGACAATGCAATACCGAGATCTTCCCAATGAATCAAATCCTTACTACGAGTATGCCCCCAATGCATTGGCCCCCACTGTGCAGAATAAGGATGGTACTGATAAAATATATGATAATATCCTTTGAAAAAGCTCAAGCCATTAGGATCATTAATCCATCCAAAGGGCGCCATAATGTGAAATTTAAGTTTAAAACGATCGTTTGTCGTTTGAATATTTTGTTTTCTGTTCATAAATAACTCCTTCTAATAAATTACAATTTGTTGAAAGCGCTTCCAATATTTGAGGTCGACATCAGTATAACTGTTTATTTTCTGTATGTCAACCGGTACCATATAATCCATAGACTATATGGTACCGGTTGACATGATTTAATAAGCGTGTTAAAATTTCATTGTTGATATGTAAGCGCTTTCTTTTTATGAATGGTCACTTTATAAATAAAATGTAGGAGACTATGGAAATGATACAATCATACTTTAAAGATTTTCGAAATGTAGGATACCGTAATAGTTCATCGAGTATTTTTTTGATGTTTGCTAGTCAAGCAATTTGGTGGTCGTTCTTTCAATTGTGGTTAACATCCCCTAAAAGTGGTTTGTCACTTTCAGCAGGAGCTGTTGGTACAATATTTGCAGTGAATTCTGCTGTCACATTGATTTTAATGTTTGTTTACGGTACCATACAAGATCGATTAAATTTAAAAAACTATCTTTTAATCTTTTGTGCTATTTTAATTAGCCTTGTGGGACCGTTTTTCACGTGGGTATATGGTCCACTGTTACAACATTTCTTTACATTGGGAATTATTGTAGGAGCTATATATTTACCAGCTGCATTTTTGGGAACAGCACCCTTAACAGAAACATATGCTGAAAAAGCCAGTCGTAAGTTTGGATTTGAGTATGGAAAAGCACGTGCTTGGGGATCATTAGGTTATGCAGTAGCGACCTTAATTGCAGGTTTTTTATTTGTTATTAATCCGCTATTGAATTTTTGGGCAGGTTCTATTTTAGGTATTGTATTTTTAATTACTTTATTGATATCGCGTACGAATAAACATTCCGATGATGTTGAGGTGATTATTGCTGATGATAGTACTGTACCTAGATTAAAAGATGTAATAACAGTTGCTAAATTACCCGCGCTTTGGGTGATGATTTTTCTGACAATGTTTACATGGACATTTTATACCGTATTTGATCAGCAAATGTTTCCGCAATTTTATACAAGTTTATTTTCAACTGCCGAACAGGGAGAAAAAATGTATGGTATTTTGAATTCTGTTCAAGTTTTTTTTGAGGCTGTTATGATGGGTGTTATACCATTTATCATGCGTAAAATAGGCGTTCGGCAAACACTAATTATTGGGATGCTAGTCATGTCAATCCGTATCGGTGCTTGTTCGCTGACAAATGATCCAGTTGCTGTGTCGTTTATTAAGATGTTACATTCTATTGAAGTGCCACTGTTCATGTTGCCAATTTTTAGATATTTCACATTACATTTTGATACAAGATTATCAGCAACGTTATACATGGTTGGGTTTCAGGTGGCAGCGCAAGTGGGGCAAGTAATTCTTTCTACACCATTGGGCATGTTAAAAGATGCGTATGGACATAGTGTGACATTTATAGTGATATCAGTTATTGTACTGATAGCAACTGTTGTGGCTTCTTTCTTGTTAAAAAAGGATGAGGAAGATGTCTATGGTCAGCCGTTGATTACGACATGATATATGTGTAAATAAAGATACTAGTCAAATTATTTGACTAGTATCTTTATTTTAGTGACTATATAAACATATGAAAACTATATTTTTGAAGGCAGACGATGAAATTTTTTGATTGGGCTTCTCGTAGTAGCATGGGCAAAGTATATCTAGTTAAACGAACAACTATGTCGCATCAAGGTGTTTTTTTCAGTATAATTCGAAATTTAATCGTTAAATTTAATAAAAATATAATAACGTTCGTTTTTAAAGTATTTAGTATCGTGATTTAAATAAAATGTTTGTTAATAAAAGATGAATGAAAAATTAGCGGTCAAATTATTGTAAGAATGTTATTATTGTGATGTCATGAAAATATAAAATAAAATTTCATTTAAATACACGAACTATGAATGTCATTTTAATAAATATTGTTTCTTTTTTAACCAAATTATAACTAGGTGCCTATTATGTGAAATGATATACTAAAACCACTTATTATGAGGGAGAATGATTATGAGATTAAAATTTTTATCTGGTGTGGTGCCATTGGTTTTATTTGGATTTATTGTCACAAGTCATTCGGTCATTTATGCAGATGTCCAAATTACGAACAATGTTGATAATTATAGTAAGCCTAGCTTGGAACCTGATTATCAAAAAACGGACACAAGTAATAGTAAAGATATTGCAGTACAATTTCTAGGTATTAATGATTTACATGGTGGATTAGAGACAACTGGACCTGTAGATATTGGTACAAAAACGTATGAAGATGCGGGAACGGTTGGGCGTTTAGCAGCTTATTTAAACCAAGCCCAGTCACAGTTTAAAAAAGTTACAAAATCGGATAATAGTTTACGTATTGAAGCTGGTGACATCGTGGGTGGTGCACCGGCAAATTCATCTTTGTTGGCACATGAATCAACCATGCATGTTCTAAAAGCAATGAATTTCAAAATTGGGACGTTAGGAAATCATGAATTTGATCAAGGACTACCAGAATTTAATCGTATATTAACTGGTGGTGAGCCAAGTAGTCAGACAGATTCCTTGGTAAAAAAATACGCACACTATTCATCGGGCATCGACATGGTCGTGGCTAATGTTATCAACAAAAAAGACCATAAAATACCTTATGGTTATAAGCCCTACATCATTAAGACAGTGAAGCAAAATAATAAAACTGCTAAAATTGGTATTATTGGCCTAGAAACGTCAACGTTACCCAGTTTAACATTATATAAAAATTATAAAGATTATCAGGTACTCGATGAAGCCGACACGATTGCCAAGTATGACAAGATTTTACGTGATAAAGGCGTTAATGCAGTCGTAGTTGTTGGTCACACAGGTGTTCAGAGTAAAGACAAGACAACTAGTGGCCCGACAGTCGATATTTTACAAAAGCTCAATAAAATTGATCCAAATAATAATGTTGGGTTATATATCGCTGCACATTCACATCAATATGCCAATGCTCAAGTTGGGAATACACATGTCGTGCAAGCTGTCTATACAGGCAAAGCGTACGATAATAGTTGGGCTTATGTCAGTTCTAAAACTGGCAAATTCACTAAAGTATCAACACATGTTTATCCAGTATTATCGAAAAAAGACGATAGTGAGACCAAAGCTGATAAAAAAGTTGTGTCAATTGTGAAAGATGCCGATAAACGTGTGAAAAGTAAGGTCAACAATGTGATTGGTTATGCGGGTAAGGCAGAAACAATTACCGGACGATTGCATAATAGCGCAAGCATGGAAAACCAAGCAGGCGAGATGGTTGCTGATGCGCAGTTATTTGAGGCACAAAAGGCTGGTTTGAAGCCTGATTTTGCCTTTACAAACACTGGTGGTGTCAGATCAGACTTGGTTGTTAAATCTAATAAAGCGATTACGTGGGGATCGGCAATAGCGGTACAACCGTTTGGCAATATTTTACAAGTTGTTGACATGACAGGTGCGCAAATTCGTCAAGCGTTAAATGAGCAATATGATGAGGATCAACACTATTATTTGCAAATAGCTGGTCTAAGCTATAGTTACGCAAAGGATGAAAATCAAGCTTACGTTGTCAAAGACATATGGAACAGTCAAGGACAATTAGTTGCAGATGATCAAACTTATCGTGTCGTGATTAACGACTTCTTGCATGGTGCTGGGGATAATTTTCATGCATTTAAAGATACTAAGATAGTTGGGGCAATTGGTACGGATACAGAGACGTTTGTTAAGTATATTAAGGCGATGACCAAAACAGAGCATAAGGTTGTGGCGCCAACGTTGAATAGAAAAAAATTGGTTGAATAAAAAGCATCTTGTAAAAGATGCTTTTTTGATAAGGTTAATTATCCTTTGAATCGAACCGTAAACGTCAACACGCTGGCAATTGCTAAAATAACTGCGACAAACATGTAAGGTAAATTACTGCCGATATCCAAGAGGACCCCACCTAGTACTGGGCCAATGATATTACCAACACTGGTTAAAGACATGTTCAAACCGTTGATTAAGCCTTGTCGTTCTTCGTTTACATGTGATAATAATGTTGTGATCGCTGGACGTAGGACATCAAAGCCAACGAAGGCGATGAGTGTGGCGACAAAAACTTCCCATTTACTTTGCGACAATAGGATCCAAATAATTGCTAGAAATCCTGCTATGAAGCTGATACGAACGACCATTAGTTCGCCGATATAACGTACCATTTTTTCAAAAAAGACCACCTGAATAATTAATGATAGGAAACCGTTGACGACTAAGAACCAGGCAATTTCAGTTAAATTAAAGCCACGCACGTCATGAAAATAAAGGCTAAACATATTTTCAAATGCTGCTAGTCCAAATGAAGACACGAGAATCATCAGCAGTAACATGATGAGTGCGACAGACCAAAACTGACCGTTTAATTTGTCGTTATGAGTTTGCGTTGCGCTTTGTGTGATACGCAGTTTTTTTTCATCAGGCATAAAAATAATAAAGATGACAAAAGCAACTAACCCTAAAATAGCAGAACCAAAGAACGGTAAAGTATGGTCAATGTTAGCTAAGACACCACCAATACCAGGCCCTAAAATAATACCACCACTAAATGAAGCCGACAACCAACCAATCACACGGGCTCGGTTGGCACTTGTTGTCATGTTTGAAGCCAATGCAGTAATAGAGGGCATCGACAAGGCGGCCGCTAAGCCACCTAAGGCACGGGCGATGTTTAATTGCAAAAGTGAGTGGCCAATACCAAAAGCAAATAACCCTTCGGAAACGGCAAAAAGAAGTAACCCAGCAGCAATCAATGGTACACGGGCGAATTTGTCTGAGAAACGGCCGATGATTGGTGAGGCAATAAATTGGACAGCAGCAAATAACGCTGCCATGATGCCCATGTCAGTTGCAGTAAGCGACATATCTTCTTTAATATAAGGTTCAACTGGAATAATCAGACCAATACCAAGCATAATTAAGAGCTGTGAACCGACCAATAGCACTAAGGCACGTTGTTGGATTTTTGTCATGAGAAATGAGCACGCTTTCTTTCAATTTCGTAAAAAAGGGTATAAAAAAGAGGGCGTCGCATTGACAACGCCCAGTCTACATCCACTATTGCAGGATAACGCAAACACGATTTTAATCGCGTCAGTATTATTACTATCTCAGAACAGAATATCATCAAAAAAAGTTAATGTCAAGACAATCATGACGTACCAAATTTAATCAATATTGGATTAAAAAATGAGTAAAGATATGTCTTTGCGACGCGCAAACTGTTATTATAAAATAGTATGATTAAATGTAGTTAAAGAGGTAAACATGGGAACGAATCAAAATCTTAATCGGACAATGACTTTGATTCCGGCTATTTCAACAGTGGTCGGGACAGTCATTGGTGCTGGTGTGTTTTATAAAGCATCAAGTGTCGCTGATGCGACAGGATCAACAAGTATGTCATTGTTTGTATGGCTTGTTGGTGGCTTGATTAGTTTAGCAGCTGGTTTAACTGGTGCTGAATTGGCAGCAGCTTTGCCACAAACTGGTGGTATGTTAGTCTATATTGAACGTGCCTACGGCAAATTAGCTAGTTATTTATTAGGTTGGGCACAAATCATCATTTATTTTCCAGCCAGTTTGGCGGCCAAAGGTATTATCTTCGGCACACAAGTGGCTAACCTGTTTCATTGGGGATATATTGCCATTATTCCTTCAGGTATCGCAGCATTAGTCTCTGTAGCCGCTATTAATATGCTTGGTTCAAAAATTGCTGGGCAGTTCCAGTCAATCACCTTATTGTTCAAACTCATTCCATTAGCGTTGATCATTATTTTTGGTCTGTTACAGCCTGGTGGTGTTGATGTGAGCATTTTCCCTGTATCACCTGGACATGCTGTCGGTGGCTGGGCATCAGCTATGGGGGCTGGTCTATTGGCAACGATGTATGCTTATGACGGCTGGATTCATGTTGGTAATATTGCTGGTGAAATGAAGAATCCAACGCGTGATTTGCCTCGAGCTATTGCTGGTGGGTTAATTGGCATCATTGTGATCTACTTGCTTGTGAACTATGCTTTCCTACATGCGTTACCTTTTAGCGCTGTTCAGGGCAATGCCAACACTGCAATGGATGCTGCGCAACAGATTTTTGGCGGTTTCGGTGGTAAATTAATTACGATTGGTATTCTTATTTCCATTTATGGGACATTGAATGGCTATACGATGACGGGGATGCGCTTACCTTATGCTATGGCTTTGGAAAAAGGGTTGCCATTTTCTAACCAATTGGTTAAATTAAACCGTTTTCAAGTGCCTTATGTCGCAGGCATATTCCAACTTGTCTTAGCGATTGGCTTAATGTTTATGGGTGGGTTTGATATGCTCACGGATATGTTGGTTTTTGTGATTTGGTTATTTTACACATTAGTCTTTGTGGCAGTCATTAAGTTGCGCCATACAGAACCAGATCTTAAAAGACCATATCGCGTACCACTGTATCCGGTCATGCCAATCATTGCTATTTTAGGTGGTTTGTTCATCATTGTCATGACATTGATGACAGAATGGCAGTTGGCCTTGATTGGTGTCGGTGCTACATTAGCAGGCTTGCCATTATACTTTGTGATGCAACACCGTCAAAAATAAAAAATTTGTTGTCTTGAACTTAACGCGATAACTTGGACAGTTTGGTATGTCTATGTTATCGCTTTTTTGATAGCATAAAACAGATAAATAGTATGACTTGCATAACTGAAAATGTGTGTTCGACAGTGTCTAAAAAAATGTCTAAAAATCATGTCAGTTCATTCGTTTTATCTAATTTTCTTGGACCATTCATCAGCAGTAAGTTTTTTTGATATAATTAGGGTAACTTTGAGAAAAGAAGATGAGATCATGGCAGAAAAAAAGCTACTTTCGCCGCCAGTCGTTTATTTACTGGGAATTAATTCAATAATTGGTTCAGGTATTTTTCTGTTATCTGGCAAAATTTACCGCGATGCGGGGACATGGAGCCTATTGGCCATATTATTGGCAGGACTATCGATTTTTATCATTGCGTTTTCATACGCTAATATGAGTAAATTATATCCCGAAAATGGTGGGGCATTTATCTACGCTAAAGCAGTTTTTGGTCGTTTTGCCGGTTTCATTGTTGGCATGGTAACATGGTTATTAGGCACTGTGACAATGGCGACAGAGGTATCTGCACTTTTGACCGCGATCAAAATGATTTCGCCAAACATTAATACACGCATGATTGGTGTTATCATACTTGTCATATTAGGAATCATATCTTGTTTTGGTTCGGCGATTATTTCTGTGTTAGACAATGTGACGTCTTTAATTAAAGTTTTAATTGTGATTATTTTTATTGTAACGACCATTTGGCTTGTTAAGATAGCAAATTTCAATTTCTTACCTTTGGCACCGCATTCACTTTCAACTGGTTTAACGGGCTTTTTATCGGCATATGGGACTGTTTTCTTTTTCTTTACTGGTTTTTCATTTTTACCGGTTAATGCGGAAAAAATGAAGAATCCGGCTAAAAATTTACCAAAAATTATGAGCC
Organism: Leuconostoc inhae; assembly: GCF_019656015.1. Lineage (GTDB taxonomy): Bacteria > Bacillota > Bacilli > Lactobacillales > Lactobacillaceae > Leuconostoc > Leuconostoc inhae_A. The sequence continues at coordinate 27,579 of NZ_BPKW01000012.1, forward strand.
TTGTCATGGTTACTTGTATCGTGATTTATGTGATTATTCAAGGTATTACCATTGGTGTATTAGGTCATCACTTGCCAGATACGATTGTGCCTGCGGCGACAATTTTCTCGGAAGTTGTTGGTGCCATTGGCATACCACTGTTTGTTATTAGTGTTTGTTGGTCAATATTTGGCGTGATTGTGGCCACAGCCTTTAATACACCCACAATTCTTTCTAGCCTAGCTTTAGATCATGAAGATGTACCCTTATTGGTGGCTCGAAAGAATCGCTTTGGGAGTCCAGTGCTAGCCGTCATGTTAACCACGGTTGTTGGTGTTTTCCTCTTTTTAACTGGTAATTATGTTTTTCTTAGTGGCTTAACCGTGTTTATGAGTTTTGTTCAATATCTATCAACAGGCTTAGCAAATATTAAAGCAAAATATCGTTGGATTGGTTTGGGAACTGTGTTATTCTCGCTCATTCTATTAGCATCATTTACACCACGCGTGTTGCTATTCGGTGTTAGCTTCATCGTGATATTATCTGTGATTTATTTATTTGTCAAAGTAGACGATGCACACTTAGACAAAATTAAGCAGCAAAAAAAGATACTCAAAGAAAGGCATGTTTAATCATGGCAAAAATTAAATTCCACATTGCATCACAGACTGAATTAGTGTTAGATCAAGTTGCTCAAGTTGGTGATATGATTGATTTGACTGATGAGCAAAATATTGATACCAGCATTATCAACGGTAAAATCGCCGATATTATCGCGGAGCGGGTTGCCCAAGCCAAAGAAGAATGGGCAGTGCAACAAGCGAAACAAACGGATATTGAGCTGGCTAATCATTTACAGACGCAAAAACAAACGTTACAAGTAACTATTAATGATAAAGAAAACCGGATAGTTGCGCTCGAAACGGAACTTAAAAGTATCGCGCAACAAAATGATGCCGAGCTAAAAACGCAATTAGTACAACAAGAATTAACCATGCAAACTACTTTAGCGCAAAAGCAAACTGAAATTGCTGAACTAGAATCAAAAATTGAAACGATTACCCAGCAAAGCCAATCTGAACTGGCAACACAACTGCTTAAAAAAGAAGCCGCAGTTCAAAGCGAGTTAGCGCAACGAGATCAAAAAGTGTCTGAGTTAACGTCACAGCTCCAATTGAAGGACCAAGAAAAGCAGCTACAGTTGGCTAACGTTCAAACTCAATATGAAGCGCAACTCAAAACTGCTAATGAACAAGTTGAGTTCTATAAAGACTTTAAAGCACGTCAATCAACTAAAGAGATTGGTGAAAGTCTGGAACAGTATGCGATGACAGAATTCAACAAAATTCGACCATACGCTTTTCCAAATGCTTATTTTGAGAAAGATAATACTTTGTCGGAGACCAATTCGAAAGGAGACTTCATTTTCCGAGATTTCCAAGATGGGCTAGAATTTATTAGTATTATGTTTGATATGAAAAATGAAGCTGATACGACTGCGTCAAAGCATAAAAATGCGGACTTTTTCAAGGAACTAGACAAAGATCGCCGTGAGAAAAAGACAGAATATGCCGTCTTGGTGTCGATGTTAGAAGCGGATGATGATCTCTATAATACCGGTATTGTGCAAATCAATGCGTACGAGAAGATGTATGTGATTCGGCCACAATTCTTCATTCAATTCATTGGGGTGTTGCGTAATGCAGCGTTGAATAGTGTGGCTTATAAGCAAGAGTTGGAACAGGTACGCGAGCAGAATGTTGACATCACGCATTTTGAAAGCGACCTAACTAACTTTAAAAGTGCTTTTGGTAAAAATTATCAAAGTGCATCAAAAAACTTTAAAACAGCTATTGATGAGATTGATAAGTCCATTGCACGTATGGAAGCCGTTAAACGCTCGCTCACGACATCTGAGAACCAGTTGCGTTTAGCTAACAATAAGTTGGAAGATGTGAGCGTTAAGAAGCTGACAAGGGGTAATCCGACGATGAAGGCGAAGTTTGATGAGGTGGGTGAATAAAAAATAAAAAAACGTACTGATATAAAGTTGAACTGAACCCCTGAGTTGGAGCAAATCAAACTCAGGGGGTTCAGTTCAAGTGCGTTTTTTTATGTGGATCATAATTAATCAAAATGTTTGTTAGCAAGTGATACGATGTAGTGAGAAAAATTAATATGATCATTGAACGGTTTCACAACGTCAAAAACTTCTCCGCCAGCTTGTTGAAAGAGATCATGATTCTCAATTTGAATTTCTTCAAGTGTTTCTAAACAATCAGCAACAAATGCGGGTGTTGCAAATAGAACGCGCTTAACGCCTTGTTGAGGTAATGATAAAAGTGTGTCGCTTAGATAGGGTTGCACCCATTTTGTGGGGCCAAAACGTGATTGAAAGACTTGAGTGGTATTATCACGTGTTAATGGCCCAATACGTTCTAGAACCCCTTGTGTTGTTTCTGTACAATGATCAACATATGGGTCACCATGGCGAACATATGATTGGGGGATGCCGTGATAACTCATAATCAAACGATCATAGTTATTATTGTTCCACGCCTCACGAATAATGTTGGCCAATAAATCGAGATAAGCATCATCATTGTAGAATGACTTGATGATCTTAATCGTGTGGTCTGTTTGATGCACCTGATCAATAACTGATTGTGTCGATGTGACGGAATACTGTGGGAATAAGGGTAGTACAATAATATCTTCAGCACCAGATAGGCGCATTTCGGCTAGCGTCTCAGCAATATTTGGTTGGCGATAAGTCATTGCATAACGAACAATCCAATCAGGTTTGAGTTCCTGAATTTGTTCAGTTTGTTTTTTAGTATAGACCATTAGTGGTGAACCATCTTCACGCCATATTTTTTGATAGCGTTTCGCTGATTCAGGTGCCCGTTTGGGCAAAATTTTACCTCTTAAAATAGGTTGCCAGAGGAATTTTGGCATTTGAATGACGTTAGTGTCTGATAGAAATTCTTTCAAATATACTTTGACGTCATCTGGATCTGGAGAATCTGGGGTACCGAGGTTGACTAGCAGGAGACCTTTTTTGCTCATAAGTAAAACATCCATTCTTGATTGATGTTTAATACTATAACGAATAAACCTTGTGAAATATATAGTTATCTGGATTTGACATATGCTTGTTATATTTTAAAACATTAGTCTATCGATGGCTAACAAAACCTAAACTTTTGTTATAATGAGAGTAATTGTATTGGAACGATATAAGGAAATGAAGTTATTGATTTATTAATAAAAAGGAAATATTGTATGTTGGTCTTGAAAGAGTCTAATTATTATAATGGGATAAAAAATTTTTTTATAGCGTATTCAAGGAGAAGAGTATGAAAGAATATAATGCCGGCATCGTTTCAACTGCATTTTGGTATGATGAATTTCGACAATATTTACAATTAATTAACTCAGGACTCACAGTAGATGAAATTCGGCAAAAGGCGATTGAGCAAAATGTATTCTTGGCATCAACACCACCACGGGCCAAACGCATGGTTGGCGCGTTGGCGAGACGTGTTGAGTCATTGGATGCAGATGAAAAAGAGTTATTTGTTGCGTTAGACATTCCAAATCAAAAAGCACTTAACCTAGTTGCCATTATGAATACAAATAAATTGATTAGAGAGTTTATGTATGAAATTTATCGAAACGAATTAATTTTGGGTGATAGTGTCATTGAACCACATGAATATGTGGCTTTCTTTAACAAAAAGCAATCTGAAAGTGCCGAAGTTGCGGCATGGACAGATAAAACAGTGCACCGTATGAAAGGAATAATACATACTTTTTTAATAGATGCGGGGTTAGTTGTTGAAAAAAATGGAAAAGACTATATTAAAAGACTACAGTTGAACCGTAGATTACGTCAATTATTTATTAATAAAGGGCAGCAGAGACTAGTTGATTCATTAACGGGAGAAAATTGATGGATATTTTAAATGAACGCTTTGACAAGCTGAAATACAAATTAAATGATGAAAATTTTCGACATAATCGTGGACTAAGCAATGAACTTGGTTATTATATTTTTCCTTATGATGCCAAAAGGGAAGAGTTGAAGGTCCGGGAATATGTAAAAGAGTTAGTGAGTAAGTATTCGACTTCACAAGATGGGTTTGAGATACGTGAATTCAATTTATATCAAATTGTGATGAACATTGTTGACGAAGAAGAATTTCAAGAAGGACTTGAATCAATTGAAGAAGAATATGGTATAGGTGGTGTTATTTCTCAAATAGCCGAAAGTCTTGGATTGGATGAGGATGATAACGAAATTGTGAATTATATTGATCGTAACACTACAAAACATAATGAAGTAGTATTTTTAACAGGAGTTGGTCAAGTATTTCCATTGTTACGTTCCCATAAGATACTGAATGTCCTACAACAAAAGTTAGACAAGGTACCGTTGATTATGTTTTTTCCTGGATCATATAATGGACGGTCACTAGATATCTTCAATGTTGTCCATGATGACAACTATTATCGTGCTTTTAAATTAGATTAGATTGGATAGAAAAATGGAAATTAAGCAGATATTTAACAAACAAATTGATCGTGATATTCAGGGTGTTATTAAAGCTGAACAAGTTGAAAATGATATCGTTCAACAGGATTTAGATGAATACGTCGTGACAAATGAGCTGCAAAAACATTTTAACAGTTTTTTTTCAGCTTATGCGCGGTCAATAGATAATAAGACTGATAAAATTGGTGTCTGGATTTCTGGTTTCTTTGGTTCAGGTAAGTCACATTTTTTAAAGATTATCTCTTATTTACTTGAAAACCGCGAGATTAATGGATATCATGCGATTGATTTCTTTCATGACAAGATTCAGGATCCGATGGTATTAGCTGATATGCAGCGTGCTGCGAACATTAATACGGATGTGATGTTATTTAACATTGACTCAAAAGCCTCGTCAAATAGTAAATCTGATAAAGAAGCCATCATGCATGTATTTATGCAAGTATTTAATGACATGCGTGGGTACTATGGCCCTAATTTGCATGTTGCTGATTTGGAAGAAGATCTTGACAAAGAGGGCAAACTTGAGGCGTTTAAAGTTGCCTACCAGAAAGCCGATTCAAAAAATGAACCATGGGAAAAAGGTCGTCGATCAGTAGTTCTAAAGTCAAAAGCAGTTAGATCTGCATTGATTGAAGTTGGTAAGTTTGATTCTGAAAACTTGGCGGATGAATGGATTAAGTCGACTAGGGCTGAATATTCGTTAAGTATTGAAGACTTTGCAAATCGTATCAATGAGTATCTTAATTCAAAAGAAAGAAATCATCACATTGCTTTTCTTGCTGATGAGATGGGCCAATATATTGGTGACTCACGCGACCGCATGTTAAATCTCCAAACAGTTGCGGAAGATCTCGGGCGGTTAACGGATGGTCGTGCATGGGTAATTGTTACGGCTCAAGAAGAAATTGATAGCCTAGCTAAAGCTGACATGATGCATATGGCTGATTTTTCTAAAATTCAAGGTAGGTTCGACACGCGTATTTCTATGTCATCTGCAAACGTAGATGAAGTTATTAAGAGAAGGTTGCTCGAGAAAAAACCGGAAGTGGCAACCAACCTAACAGCCATTTATGCTTCGGAAGGAACATCAATTGATAATATGCTTCACTTCAATGATGATGCTGAACGAAAAGTTTACAAGAATGCTGATACATTTAATGAAGTATACCCATTTGTCCCATACCAATTTAATTTAGTAGCAGATGTGCTACGTGCTATTCGTGATAATAGCATCAACGGAAAGCACCAATCTGAGGGTGAGCGTTCAATGCTTGCGATGTACCAAGATGCTGCTCGAATGATTGAACAAGAGGAAGTTGGCAAGCTAGTATCATTTGATATGTTTTATGATCCAGTAGATCAGTTCTTAGACCATATGTACGCCAGCGTCATTGTTAAAGCGTCCCAAAATGAGCACATTAATCCTAATCATGAGGATAATACTTTTAATGTGCGTGTTTTGAAAACCTTGTTTTTGGTTAAATATGTAAAAAACTTCAAGACAAACGTAGAAAATATTGTTAGTTTGATGATCGGCAATATTCGTACTGAACGTCTGACATTAGAAAAAGAAATTAAAAAAGCTCTAGGCATTCTGAAAACAGAAAATTTCATTCAAAAAAATTTAGATACCTATGAGTTTTTGACAGATGATGAGCAAGATGTCAATCGAGAAATCAATAAAAAATATGTTGATCCACAAGAAATACAAGCAGAAATTGGTACCCGAATTTTTGGATCAATTATTCCTGTTCGTCATGCCTATAATTTGCCACAGCTGGGGAAGGCACACAATAATCGATATGTATTTGGTTTTGTGAATAAAGTTGATGACCGTATCATTGGACGTAGCTTACAAACCGAAATGGATATTCAAATTGTAACTAAATTCAATGACATTAATGGTATTGAAGAAAATCTGCGCATGGAGAGCACTGGAAACAGTATTATTGTTGATTTACCAACTCAAACAACATTTACTGAAGACTTACGTCGCGGTAAACAAATTGAAATGTTTATAAATGAAGCACATGCACAAAAGTCAGCTAGAAGTATTGAAACAATTATTATTGCTAAACAAGCGGAAAAAGAAGCAATTTATGACGATATTAATTTGAAGATTGAACGAGCACTGAATGAAGCCACAATTTATATGAATGGTAAACCAGTGGAAAATACTAAAGCTGATTTCGAAACACGAATTGGTCAAGCAATGGATGATTTGATCAAACGTGTTTACGGTAAGTTAGAGCATATCACTGCTGCAAAAGGCCCGAATGATTTGGCCAAAGCCTTGCGTAAAGAAAAACCTGTCCTTGAACTAGATGTTGAAGACACAGAAAATGAATTGGCGCTAGATGATTTGAAGACGTATATTCAGTTAGCTGGGCAAGTTTCATTAAGGAACGTCAAAGATAAGTTTGCACTAGCACCTTATGGATTCATTGATGATGATATTAATTGGTTGATTGGTAAGCTGTTCATGGATGGCAAACTGACAGTATCTATTAATGGCGAAATAATGAGCTCTGTTACGATAAATGATAGACTTGTGTTTGATTACATTACTAAAAAACAATATCAGGATAAGTTATTATTAATGGTCCGCGAGGCTGTGTCGGCTAGGTTAAAGGGTTCTGTTAACGAAGTAGCAGATAATTATTGGGGTCGTTCAATAAATGGTGAAGATGAAGAAATATATCAAACTTTCTCAAGGCTCGCAAACGAAAAAATTAATGACTGGAACAAATATCGTGCGTTTGGCACTGAGTATCCAGGATCAAATGTATTGAGTCATGCCATCAAAGCATTTTCAAGTATCACTAGTATTAAAGACATCAATGAGTTTTTCCAATACGTCGATCGAGAATTGGATAGTTTATTGGATATTTATGAACAAGAGGGACTCCCAGATGTAGAATCCTTTTTTAACGGTAATAACGGCCAAAAGGCCATTTGGGATCGGTCTCTAAAGTTAACACGTGAATATGAAATTAATGCTGTTTATCTTCAAGGTGATCAAGAAATTGCAACCATCTATGAACAAATTAAAAGTTTGCGTAACAATATTAGACCCTTTAATAATATTAAAAATCTCAAGCCTCTAAACGATCAATTGGACGAAAAGCTTAGTACGCGTTTAACAGAGGATCAGAACCAAGTTGTAAAAGAAATTGAAAGTTATCGACTCAGTGGGTTGTCATATTTAGAAGAATCAGGTTTGATTGATGAACAAGTAAATAAATTTGAATTTCTACAGAAAGTTGATTCTGCAAAACAAGCTGTAATTGACGCTGGTAGTTTGAATAGTGTTCATGCGGAAGGGGAACGGGCTAAGATAGCCAAGCAAAACTTTGAAGATAGAATTGACGCGATAGCCCGAGCTGCTGTTGCGTCCAAAAAAGTAGTTGATATGACTAATGATGATCAACCTCAAAAAGTGGTGGTTGATCCAGTTTCAACAGTCAAAACGAAAATTCAAAAAAGACGTAATGCTAAGCAATTAGCGGGAATTGAGTCATCATGGACGATAAAATCAACTGATGATATTAATAATTATCTTGATAAGTTACGCGCGAGTTTAACTGCCGAACTTGAAGGAACTGATGTTGTTCACTTTGAGCTCTAATTTATAGGGAAAAGAATTGTGGATAAGACAAAAATTAAAAATTTTGCAATTGATGCTAGACGTCAGTTGATTGAAGAAATCACACTTAAGGCACGTTTGATTGGCATCAGAAAAGATGGCATTCAAGAGCCAACCAACGAAACAAATCAAATCCAATTTTTTGGTGAGTATAGTATTAGCGGGGATGATATTCAACGCCGGCAAAAATTGGTGGCAGAGCTTAAGAAACGTAGTACGGGTAAAAAGTTAGAAGAAGTGTTACCTGTGTTTATTGAAGAGATCGCCTACACATGGTTTAATCGTTTAATTGCCATTCGATTTATGGAAGTTAATCGTTATTTACCAAGCCGTATACGTGTTTTGTCTTCTGAAACACCTGGTCAAAATCAGCCTGACATTATTACTGAAGCGTTTAACTCTGATTTGAAATTTAATGCTACTGAAACAGAGCAAATAAAATTCGCTCTTCTTAATCAAACAGTCGACGTGATGAATGACTTGTACAAAATGATTTTTATTAAGCAAGCCAATAAATTAAACGACGTCTTGCCACAACTATTTGAAAAAATTGCTGATTATTCTGAATTATTATTCACACCTAATTATACGGATGTTAATGGTGTGATTCACAAACTAGTTAATGATATTGATGAAGCTGATTTTGACGTCAATAAATCTGGTCAAGTTGAAATTATTGGCTGGTTATATCAGTATTACAATGAAGAGCCTAAAGCCATCGCTTTCAAAAAGTCTAAATACACGGAATCAGATATTCCAGCTGTTACTCAATTATTCACACCGGATTGGATTGTAAAATACCTGGTAGAAAACTCTCTAGGTCGATTCTGGATTGATCATTTGCGAACTGCTGGAGATAGTCGTTCGGAAAAAGAGATTTCAGAAACATTCAACTGGTTTTACTACATGCCCGCTACTGAGCAAAGTACTAATATAACTATTCAAATTGCTGACGAAGACATTTCAAAATCGGGAATTACAATTGAAAATATTAAGTTCATTGATCCTGCAATGGGGTCTGGTCACATACTAGTCTATGCCTACGATGTGTTCATGCAAATTTATGAATCATTAGGATATTCACTGGTTGACGCTGCAAAGTTAATCGTTCAAAAAAATATATATGGGCTGGACATCGACACTCGAGCTTTTCAGTTAACCTATTTTGCAATAATGATGAAGTTGCGAAAAGATGACCGCCGTGCATTAACTCGTGATATAAAACCAAACGTGTTTGATGTGCCAGAAAGCTCAACTATTGAAATCGACGTACTTGCAACATTAATTGACAAAACAGAATCAACGAACAAAGCACAGTTACGCAAAGATTTAGATAATTTAATCAATGCCTTCAAATATGGGAATGAATATGGATCGTTAATCGATTTTGATAAAACATTGAACTGGAATGATCTTCAGCTGTTAACTAACCCCAATCTTGCTCAAGGACAATCAACACTCGAAACAATTAATTTACCTTTATATCAGAAAAACTTAGCTGACCTTATTAAAGTAGGAATGTTACTCTTTCAAACATACGAAATCGGTGTTATGAATCCACCGTACATGGGTTCGGGTAAGATGGATACGATTCTCGGAAAGTATGTTAAAACTAAATTTCCTCATTCAAAGTCAGATTTATTTGCAGTCTTCATTGAACGATTAGGTAGCATGATAGCTAAACATGGTTACTATGCTATGATTACTCAGCACTCATGGATGTTTCTATCAAGTTTCGAGCAATTACGCGCAATGTTGACCAAACACACATTAATTAACCTCGCACATCTTGGAACCCGTGCGTTTGAGGAAATCGGTGGTGAAGTGGTTCAAACAGTTGCTTTCGTTATGCGAAAATCTTCTTTAAGCGAATATGTTGGAACATATGAACGGTTAGTTAATTTTGATTCGCAGCAAAAGAAGGAAATTGGGTTTACTGAATCAGTTAAAAATTCTAATGTAGATTATCTTTATCGAACTAACCAAGCGAATTTTAAAAAGATTCCTGGTAATCCAATTGCGTATTGGGCGTCTTCAAAATTGCTGAAATCATTTAATGACAACATATTATTGCAAAATATTGGTGATTCTCGTAATGGCTTGCAACCCAAAGTAACCAGTCGTTTTGTAAGACAATGGTATGAAGTAGAATACTTGAATATTAACTTTAAAATTGAGTCTATTACGCAGACAAATAATTCTACTGAAAAATGGTATCCATATAATAAAGGCGGTGCCAAACGAAAGTGGTATGGAAATTATGATTATGTCGTAAATTGGAAGTTCAATGGATCAGAAATTCGTAGCATTAAACGAAATGGAAAACCATACGCTGTCATCCCCAGTCAAAAATACTATTTTAAACCCTCATTAACATGGCCAAAAATTACATCAGGAACATTTTCTGCTAGATATCGAGTGAAAGGAAGTATCCCTGCTGATGCTGGAAACTCTACATATTTCAAAAATTTGTTTGATTTGAAATACGTGCTTGGTGTGGTCAATACTAAAGTCGGCGATTATATTTTGAAAATGCTAAATCCCACTCTTAATTTACAAACCAGAGAATTTGCCTCATTGCCAATTATAGAACATGTAAATAAAAATGCAGTTGCTGAAACTGTTAATGAAAATATTAAAATTACTAAAACTGACTGGGATTCCTTCGAAACTTCATGGGATTTTACCCAACATCCACTCCTTTCAAAAATCGATGAACATAATCGAAATTGGACAGTAGAAGCTGTATACGAATCATGGGCTGATGAAGCGCAAACGCGATTTGATCAACTGAAAGCAAATGAAGAAGAGTTAAATCGAATTTTTATTGATTTATATGGGTTGCAAGATGAGCTCACCCCAGAGGTAGAGGATAAGGACGTTTCGGTACGTCGTGCCGATCAGAATCGTGATATTAAGTCACTATTATCTTACTTTATTGGTTTGGTGTTTGGTCGATATTCATTAGATGTCAAAGGTTTAGTTTTTGCTGGTGGTGAATTTGACAAGGCAAAGTATCAAACGTTCATTCCTAATACCGATGATGTTGTGATGTTAACTGATGCTGATTATTTTGGTGATGAGCGTGATATCATGTATCGCTTTAAAGAATTTTTAGCAACTACATTTGGTGAAGGTAACTTAATTCAAAATCTTAATTTTATTGCTGATGTTTTGGGTGGAAAAGGTAAGCCCGAAGAAGTAATTCGAAATTATTTCTTTAAAGATTTTTTCAAGGATCACGTACAAATCTACAAAAAGCGTCCAATTTATTGGCAATTAGAATCTGGAAAATTAGGTGGATTCAAGGCACTAATTTATTTGCATCGTTATGATGAAAATACAATGGCAATGATTCGTACCAACTACCTCAATGAGTTACAAAACGCGTATGAAGCACGCCTGAGCACATTAACTAATTTGATTGATAATGCTACTGACACTAAATCTAAGAATGGGTACGAAAAGCAACGTGTCAAGTTAACCAATCAGCTAGATGAGTTAGTTATGTTTGAAGATAAAATTGCTTATTTGGCTAGTAAACATGTTGTCCTTGATCTTGATGATGGTGTTGTGGAAAATTATAAAAAAGTTCAATCTGATGAAGATGGCAACTTGCTGAATGTGTTTAGTAAGTTAAAGTAAGCGGTTTAAATAGAACATACGTTCGTATTTGTTGGAGTTATCATGGTATAATAAATTATCAATCAGATGAGGAATACTATGACAAATGTATTATCACACTCCTTAAGAGTGAAACCAGCTTTAACTCTTTCTGAACAGGTAAATAAGCTGAAACAAAAGTACCGCCTAGAAATACCAGATGAAGACAAAGCAAAGAAAGAACTTTTGAACAAAAATTATTTTGATTTAATTAATGGTTTGGAAGAACTGTTCCCGTCTGGAGTGGCAAAGAACGGCAAGCCTAAATCATTTGAATCGTATTCGTTTGACGATTTTTTGCTGTTATACGATTTTAATATATAGTTTAGAACGTATATGTTACGTATTATTGCCGATTTTGAAATTAAATTGAAATCGGTGTCTTCGTATTACTTTACACAAGCTTTCGCTTCAACTCAGTATGGTACTTTAGCGTACCTAGATGAGAATAATTATGTAAAACGAACAGAGTATCTTGATTGCCAGTTAGCTGATCATTTTGAAAATTTTTTCTTTCTGGATAATACACGGAATGTAAGCCCACAGTTTCAAGCTTACGTAAAACCAGAGCAACCATTAACAGATATTCTTTACAGAAATAAGAATTTGCGCAAAGAGATGATTGCAAATTCTCTGTTAGTTCCTTATCAAGTACCACCGTTATGGGTTGTTGTGAAGATTCTTGATTTTGGAAAATTGTATCATTTTGTAGCGTATATGAAGGATAACGTTATTGCTAAAATACGCAAGGAGATGGGGTTTGAAAATTATACAACCTATGAATTTTTAAGTGTATTACAAATGGTGTTGGCGCTACGTAATACACTAGCGCATTTTCAAATGGTTAATAAGTTTTCTTTTCAAAAACCAATTGCGCAAAACTTATTGTCGAAACTTCGAGCACATGACAGTCGACTAGTTACAGATTTGACGCAATTACCATTAGAAGTATCTATCTTTGATATTACTCGGCTACTAAATAAGTCTGTCGAAGTATCAAGCCTTAATCAAGCATTTCAGGTAGTAGAAATCTCACCATACTTACCTAAACAAGAGAAGAATGTGTTAGTTCGTAATTTGCTTACTTCTATGGGAAATGGGGAGCCTTCTGATTGGAAGTTCTTGACAAGTAATTAAAGAATTAGTATTATTATTATATAGACTATGCAGAGATGCTAATGTGGGTCAACATTGATAGATGAGTGGTTGAAGGCAATGACAATAAGACCTGAATACTACAACTTTAGAAGATGCCACTATCGAGGCTGCACTTATGCAGTAGCGTCATTAGATAAATAAGCGCTGATGACACATTTGGGCCGCAAGACTCAAATGCTACATAAATCAAAAACGAAATCCGTTGGATTTCGTTTTTTTTATTATCTTAGTTTAAGGGAATGCGGCAGTTATGAGATTCATGTTTTGAATACTAAATACTTGAATCATTTTACTAAATGGTGCCAAATATTGTGCCAAAAATATTAACTATCTATTAGACCAATAATTTTAATGATTTGGCTTTGATCTTGTGCTTCCAATTCCTTAATAATGTGTAAATAGGTGGACTGGGTAGTAGTGATATTACTATGTCCTAGCCGCTTTGAAACTGAAAGAACACTGACGCCCTTGTACAATAGGACTGATGCGTGAGTGTGGCGCAAAGCATGAAAAGTTATTTCTGACAAACTGAGTTCTTTTAATTTTGCGTGTAAAACTTGATTAATTTGTGCACTAACTAGTATACGATGGTTGACTAGGAAAATAGGATGAAAATTATCAACATTGTTAAAAGATAAAAACTTCTTGAGCAAATTTATAGTATGCTTGTCAATTGTAACTATTCTGACAGATGATGCGGTTTTAGTCTTTTTAAATCCGGTTCTATATTTATAATCCCAAGTCTTAGTAATTGAAATGGTTTGGCTGGAAAAGTCAATTGCGTCACGTGTTATACCGGCTACTTCAGCGTAGCGCATGCCAGTCACTGCGGCAATGTAAATCATCATTTCACTAGGGTCTAAATAATTAATGTTGCTAATTAGTTTACGCCATTCGTTATAGCTCAACGCTTTCTTATTTTCGATAGAGGGTTTACCAGTTATTACAGCTTTACGGGTGGGATCAGTTGGAATAATGTTTTCATCCAATGCATCGAGCAAACAAGCACGAATGTATTTATGTAGCCCGCTAACAGTACGCTTTGCATGCGTTTTAGCAAAAATATTTAGTTTTTCTTGGTACATTGTTTTGGTGATATCAATTAATTTTGTATCACCAAATAGCTTGCTGATATGTTTTGCGGTACTGACATACTTCATGTAGGTAATATCTGAGACAATATCTTCTTTATAAAGTTTTATCCAATTTTGATAGTATTTCAGTAGAGATTGTTGTCCGCGCAAGTATGTTGTGAGTTTGGGATTGTTGACTTGAACATATGATGCAGCACTGATAGCTTCTGATTTGATTCGGAATCCAGACTTTCTAAGCTTTCGGTAATTTCCATTGGCATCTTTGAACGAAATTTCAAATTGCCACACATTTCCACGTTTACGATAACTAACCATATTTATTAATTCTCCTCCTGAATTTGGCACTTTTTTGGCACACATCCGAAATTGTATCAATTTTTGGCGGAGATTTTCGATTATGTTCATCGATTTTTGAAAGGAGTGGATGTTGGGTAAAATCCCATGAAGTTTCGAAGGAATCCCAGTCTTGTTTCACAGTTTCAATATTACTTAATACATTTTTATCTACATTCAGGCTATCAATAGCAGAAACAAAAGGTAGTTGCCTTATTGTGCCGGCGCCAGTATTGATTGTTGGATTAATTAACTTTACAGAATAATTACCAACTTTTGAATTTAAAAATCCCAGTAATTTATTATAATTAGAAATTTCGTTTGGGAACATTCCATTAGCACCTGAATCAAAAATGAATCCTGTACCATAGTACCTAGCGCTGTACATTCCACTTGTTACACCAGTCCACGTAATTCCTGGCCTAAAATAATATGATTCATTTGAAATTTTCCAACCAAGATTATCTCCGAGTTGTGGATAAATTTTTTTAGTATTTTCTTTAATTTCAAATCCGTTGTTGAACCAGTTGACAACATACTCATTGTTTCCATACCATTTTTTAAAGTTTCCGCCTTTATTATATGGCACCCATTTTTTTGCCTGTGTTATTTCAATGTTAGCGTCGGAAAGAGTTGAGTTATTAATCCGGACTTCATACCAAAATCGTAAGAATTTTGCATTATTACCTGTTCGCATACCGATTCCAGCAAACGCAACATCTGAAATGATCCTGTCTTTAAAAGTTTCTAAGTATTTATCAGATGCCCAATACGCAATCGGACTACCGGGAATCTTCTTAAAATTCGCTTGGTTAGTTCGATATAGATAACCGGCAGCAGGATTCTCAATAATTTCCAGTACCTTCTGATCTTGAACTGCCATCCCCCCAGTGAATTCAGATAATTTAACATATGAGCCCAGTTCATGATTGGGGCTATTTTGAATGACAAAAGTATTGATTGGCACAGTCGCCTCTTCAAAAGCTGAGTATTCCATTTGAATTAAACTTGAGATTTGCTTGTTATCAACAATATAAGTCCGTAAGGCTTCGTAAGTTTTAATAAACATCCAAACGAATGGTGTCATGTAGGCAGCATAGCCATCTGGTTTAAGCATCTGTAAATTGTTGAAAATAAATACTGAAAACAGGTCGCCCTTATAGGCTTTAAAGTGATTATTGATATATTTCTTTAAACTTGCTTCAAACTTGTTCATATACGGAGGATTGGTGACAACCACTTCATACTTTGTCTGAAGTACGTTAATAATGCTTAACATGTTGATAATGCTGTCTTTTGAAGCAGATATTCCAAAAATGTCTAATTCATCAGCTTCAATCTTGGTAATTTCAGACTTTAATAGGTCAATATCATATTGCTTTTCAAACTGCATTATAGAACCGAGTTCAGTAGCATTTTCAAAAAGTGTCACCAACGATTTAATTTCAGAGGCAATATTTTCGGAAAGTTGTTTGTAAATGTCATCTGCTATATTTGTTACATCACGGAAAACATAAACCCTTGGGTTAGTACTACTTGTCAATATGCGGCGATTATATTCGCGAGCCTTCATCATTAATGCAAAGTATGCGAGTTGATAAGCTCGCTTATCAATTTCAAGTCCCACAATATTATTTTCGAGAATTAACAATGCTGCTTCGCGTGACGAGTATCCGCGCTCTTCATACATTTTTATCAGTACATCAAAAGCATAAACGAGAATATGACCTGAGCCCATGGCATTATCCAGTATTTTAATATTTTCAAGCTTTAGGTCGTCGGTACGACGTTTTATGTCAGCAGGTAACAGATATTTAAGATCTTTGTCAATCTTGCTATTGGCTTCGTGTTCAATCCAATACTTTCCTAACGAGTTATCAACCATGTATCTCACAACCCAATCAGTTGTAAAAAGTTGAGTGGCTGCAGGAATGTCAGCTCTCTTAACAGCGCCACCAGTGATATTGACAACGCGCTCATGTGGTTCAGTATTGTAATACTGATATAACCAGCCAATAATTTCAACTTGACCAGATTTGTTGACGTCAAAATCAGCTTTATCAATATCATTAACTAGTTTGTGAATGACACCATTCACATCCGTATAATTAGGTGTGAACAATAGTTCAGAATAATCAGCAATTTTTTCAAATAGTTGCGGCAAGACGTCATTTAATTTATTGGCTTGCTTAATAAAAATCATTTTGTACAAGTCATTCATCACGTCGACTGTTTGATTAAGAAGAGCGATTATTTATATTATTTTGTCTGTGTTTTTTATACCAATCTAAAGTAAAATAGAAGTAAGATACTTTTGGGAGTTAATATATAAATGGTAGCAGTCAGTTTGCAACAAATAATCGATAAGCTAAATAGTGAGTTCGCTGTAGGCGAACGGCGCTTGATTTTTTGGTATGATGCGGCGCTTGATTTTTTTGATGATATTGAAGAAATAGAAAGCAAATTAAAGAATGCTAAGTTATTGATGATGGGGCCTAATGAACAATTTAAAACAAAAACCATTATTGAGCGACAACAACCCGATGCCAGTTTCCTGATTTATTCACCTGCTCCAAAACCGGCAGCTAAATTAAACTTCTTGATGGATGAACTTGAATATTCACAAGAATTTACTGCTGACCGTACGGCGTTTATATCATTAGAATTAGGTATTCCAGCAGCTCTTCGTTTAATAGTGGAATCTCATCAGGCTTTCTTTGGCAATAAAGAGAGAATGCAAAAGCTGGCTAGTCTTAATCTTGAATACCATGACGAACATGACTTGATTTTGGGCATGATGGCAGTGTTAACTAATCAAAAAACCGCTGATATTGAAACGATAACGCGGGCAATTATGGATGGTTCTTGTGATGAAGATAATAAAAGTTTGGCAGTTTTTAACAAATATGACTTGTTAGAAAAGTATTGGGAAGAAGTCAATCTTCACTTTGGTTATCAAAGCGAAACGCCCAATCTAATGAAATTTGTTAGCGCTCTGGTTTTGAATTTTACTTTTTTTGAATTATCAATTGAAATTCCTAGTAGTCACAAGATATATCGGGTTAGTCGACAATCGACAGTAGCTGTGTTTATGGCTAATTATATGAATAGCAAAGAATATACGGAACGATACGATACACTTGCCACTGCAGTTTATGATTACGTGCTGGCAGATCAATTATTTGGAAAAATGAGTATTGATACTATCGCGAAGTCATCATCCTTTCGCCAATTTGATGAGCGAGTTTTGCAATGGTGTATTGAAAGATTGCTTGTGGGTGATGTCACAGCGAAGGTTAATGACTATTCTATTGAACAGTTAACAGATGAACGTGTGAAAATGCATTTTGGGAATGTTTATTCGGAAGAATATCACGTTTTAAAACATGCTGCCGCTTTAATGCAAAATCATAATGTTTCATATGGTGACATTGCAACCATGATTACAGCGTACAAAGAGACAGGGTTCAATATAGATCGACATTATCGTAAATTTTATCAACATTTGCATGCAGCGAGAAATCAAGATCAGTATGATAAGCTTCGTCAACTTATCGAAGAAACGTACGTAAAATATCTGGCTAATGCGATTACTCAATGGAATAAAGAATTTATATTTACTGACATTAATCAATCAAAATCAAAATTACAGCGAAATTTTTACCAGGACTACATTGCTAATCAGACTGCCAATACAGTAGTGATAATTTCCGATGCATTTCGTTATGAAGCGGCTTTGGAACTAGCTGATTTGTTGAAATTTGATACGAAAAATATTGTTAATATAGAATCAGCTTTAACCGGATTACCATCTATAACGCCGTTTGGTATGGCACAATTATTGCCACATAAGTCACTGGCATATGATGGCGATAAAAAAAGTATCATTGTGGATAATCAATTTGATACCAATAATACGGAAAATCGTGCTAAGATTCTCAAAAATTGGAATGAAAAGAGTGTTGCTATTCAATTTGATGTGATCAAAAAAATGACACAAGCAGAATTACGTGATTTTAGATCTAATAAAGAGATAATTTATATTTACCACAATCAAATTGATGCAGTAGGTGATACGCAAAAAACAGAAGATCAAGTTTTCGAAGCAACCAGGAAGGCCATTGATGACATTCGTGATTTAATCAAACGTTTAGCTGGCAGTGCAAATATTGGAAATTTCTTCGTTACAGCCGATCACGGATATATTTATCGAGAAGATAAAGTAGATGTTTCGGACAAGATTGATCTGGAATTAGCCAAAGGTGATAAACCAAGTCAAAGATATTTAATCAGTGATCACTCGTATGATGAACCAGGCGTTACAGCCACAAAATTGGGTGATGTTCTAGGCAATTCTGATGACAGATTTGTCAATTATCCAAAAAGCATTAATGTTTTTCAGGGTGCTGGTGGAGGTAGGAATTACGTTCATGGTGGATCATCTCTTCAAGAGATGATGATACCAGTAATACACGTTAATGTGAAACGTGGAAAGTCTACAAACAAACCGGCTGATCTGCGCGTCGTGACTCCGTCAACTCGAATAACCAATCTATTGACAAATATTGAGTTTTTACAAGACGAGCCAATAAGTGATGTCGTAAAACCTAATGAATATAAAGTTTATTTCGTCAGTGAAAATAATGAAATTATATCAAATGAAGTCATTATTATGGCTAATTTAAAAGACAATAATGTCAATAATCGTCGTTTTCGCAACTCATTTACATTTAAAGAGCAAAAATATAAACGGACGGACCAATTTTATATGTTAATAATTGATAGAACTACTGGTGTCGAGGTACAGCGTAATCCATATATATTAGACATTGCACTGGCTGGTGGATTTGGATTTGACATTTAGTTTAATAAAGGCAATCAAATGACAAAAGAACTACTTACAGATGAAACAACGATTCTTGAAAAATTACAAACAAATTTTCCGGGTAAGTTTGTACGCAAGGACCTCACAAAGCTTATCAAAGAAGGGGCTAATGTGCCAACTTATGTTTTGGAGTACTTATTAGGTATGTATGCCAATTCAACTGATGAAATAGAAATTCAAAAAGGTATTCAAACTGTTAAGAACATTTTAGCGCGTAATTATGTGCGACCCGATGAGGCAACAAAGGTTATTTCAAATTTGCGTGAAAAAGGTTCCTATACTATCATCGACCGACTAACCGTTTCGTTGAACTACCGTGTTGATCAATACGAAGTTGAGTTTTCGAATCTTGGACTAAGTGGGGTACCAGTTGACTCAGTTTACCCATCTAAATATGAAAGACTGCTTGGTGGAGGCATTTGGGCGATCGTTCAAATGGAATATATACACGAGGATGATCTGCGAGGAGATTACGATCAGAAAGAAAGTAAAGCCAATGATGGCATGCCGTTTGTTATAAAAAATATTACACCAATTCAGATGCCAAGTATCAATTTAGATGAATTAAAGCTTGGACGTGCTAATTTTACAAAAAATGAGTGGATTGATGTTGTACTCAGAACAACTGGGATTGAGCCCAGTAAATTGTCTCATCGTGAAAAATTACTTCACCTGTTACGTTTGGTGCCATTGGTGGAGAATAACTATAATTTAGTGGAGCTTGGTCCTCGTGGCACTGGGAAATCTCACGTTTATAAGGAAATTTCACCCAATTCTATTCTAGTTTCTGGTGGTCAAACAACTGTTGCTAATTTATTTTATAATATGTCTTCTCGTTCGATAGGATTGGTAGGTCTTTGGGATGTTGTGGCATTTGATGAAGTTGCTGGTATTAACTTCAAAGACAAGGATGGCATTCAAATCATGAAAGATTACATGGCATCTGGTTCATTTGCGCGCGGTAAAGAACAAAAGGCTGCCAGTGCATCAATGGTTTTTGAAGGTAACATTAATCAAAGTGTAGATGTTGTGATGCGCACATCTCATTTATTTGATCCATTTCCGGACGTCATGGCGAATGACTCAGCATCTTTGGATCGTATGCATGCGTATTTGCCAGGATGGGAAATGCCAAAATATCATGCTGATCATTTTACTAATGGGTATGGCTTTATTACAGATTATTTTTCAGAAGTGATGAGAGAACTACGGAAAATATCATATGGAGATGCAATTAGTAAATTTTTCAAATTGGGACATCAACTAGCTAAACGTGATTCAGACGGTGTGGTCAAAACGGTTTCTGGTATGCTAAAATTGATATTTCCAAACGAGCAGTATACTCGTGACGATGTTGAAGAAATCTTGGTTTTTGCGCTTGAAATGCGTCGTCGCGTTAAAGAGCAGTTAAAGAAAATCGGTGGCATGGAGTTTTTTGATGTGAATTTCAGCTACATAGATAACGAAACCTTTGAAGAGCGATTTGTGCCTGTTCCTGAGCAAGGTGGGGCCACGCTAATTCCCGAAGGGAGCGGTATGCCTGGGCATATTTATTCTGTGGCACATGATGTTGGCGGGCGCCTGAGTTTATATAAGACTGAAACGCAAATGAGTGGTGGAACGGGGAAATATAATGTCACCGGTGTGTCAGGTAAAGATGCTTCAGAAGCTACCAAAACTGCATATAATTATTTGAAAGCTAATGCCAGTACAATTAGCAACACTATCAGTCTTAACAATCATGACTATGTATTAAACGTGCAGAATTTAAATGGTTATGATATGACAAGAGATCTGGCCCTGTCTACTCTGATTGCCTTAGCGTCGATTTCATTAAGTAAACCAACTATTGATAGTTTGGTAGTACTGGGAACTATAACAATCGGTGGTACTTTGCAACGACTCGATGATCTTGCCGATACTCTGCAAGTTGCTCATGATAGTGGCGCCAAAAAAGTCTTATTACCAATGACATCTGCTGCAGATTTGGGGAATGTTCCACCTGAATTAATGAGTACATTTAGTATTCTTTTTTATAGTTCAGTTGAAGATGCCGTTTTTAAGGCATTAGGAGTAAATTGAATCACTTATTTTAGATAATTTGCTATGTGTATAATTTTTAGCAATTATCAATTGTATCTGTTCGTCAGCGTTTTGAATATTGCTCCTATACTGAAATTCCGGACTACTTTCTTTCTAGGACGAAATCCGAGATAATATAATATAGGAGCTTTTTATG
>NZ_BPKW01000013.1 GCF_019656015.1 Leuconostoc inhae
CATAAAAAGCTCCTATATTATATTATCTCGGATTTCGTCCTAGAAAGAAAGTAGTCCGGAATTTCAGTATAGGAGCAGTATTGGAAATCAGATATAATTTAGTTGTCGAAATTAATGTTAATGATAGTCGTGCTGATCAAAATAATATCAATGTATTGGATATGAAAATGTCATTTGTCAAATAGATTATTTTATCAAAACAGTAAATTTATTTACTGTTTTTTTGTGACAATTAATTTTAAATCATGGTAATTAACATGCCATTTTACATGGCAAATCATTCAAATATATCACTATGTTAACATAACTAAGTGAATCAAATTTTTTTAGCCATTAATAAGTCAGTTTGAGCATCAGTACCTAAGTTAAATCTATGTTCCCCCACAACTTCGAATCCTAGATGATTATAAAACAATTTAGCATTTTCATTGTATTCCCAGACACCAAGCCATATTTGTTTTTTGTTTAATTCAAACGCTTTTTCTAGCGCCAAATTAAACATTTTACGGCCAAGTCCTTTTTTCTGATGACTTTTTCGAATATATATACGTTCAATTTCTAGCGCATCAACAAACTCACTTTCAGATTGTGCGTTTTCAACATTTAATTTTAAATAAGCCATTTTTTCATTGTTTTTGTCATAAAAAATATAAAATAACGAATTATTATTTTCAATTTCCTTTTTTAACTTTTCAAGTGAATAACTTTCTTCCAAATATTGATACAAATCACTTTCATCACTTTGACTGCCATAAGTATCTGTAAATGTTTCAATGCTAATTTCTTGTAATTCGTAAACTTGAGCTGCTGTTAATTGCTTGATTTCCATTTTTTGTACTTCCCTTATTTTTAATAACATTGTGATGAGAATATTATTTTATTCACACGAAAAATTTAATTATATTCGCATAAAAATATATTTTATCATAAGATTTGCTCCAGTTCAATCTTTTTTAAATTTGATATGATGCTCTTTTGACGTAATTAAAAATAATAAATTATAGACGTTCTTATTAAAATTAACAATTCTTATCACAACAATTTTTTGTTTAAACAAAGTTGTACTTTAACAAATAAAATCTAATAATCTATCCCAATCATTGGATTTTATTTATACAAAACTAACATCATATTTTATATTTTGACTGATTAACCAACAAATTAAAATCTGGCAGCACTTGTTCAAATAACGAGGTTGTCGCGTAAAAAACATATTTCCCTTGCTTTTCACTTGCCACCAATTCTGCCTCTTTCAAAAGTCTGAGTTGCTTAGAAACATTAGATTGAGTATACGATAGTAGTTGCGCAAGTCCTTGGGTCGTATTCTTCTCCTCATGCAAGTGAGACACAAGTTCGATTCTTGCAGGGTCACTTAGCGCAAAGAATACTTTGCTCAGTTGTTCGATATCTAATTTTTTGTGCCGGTTACTGAGACAATCATAGGTAATAAAAATACCCTTAGAAAAGGTTTCCGCAAATAAATGAGGATAAGTGAAATAACTTGGCACAAAAAGCAAAGAATCGGCGTTTTTTAACTGAATATTAGCATCAAAAGGCTTTAAAATCATCAGTTTATTATCTTTAAATTGCATACGTTCAATTTGAAGTTGGTTCAAAAAACCTTTAAACCCGACGCGATGCATGATTTGACTAGCACTTTCAATTTCTTCTAAAAGTATTTGTTCAATATTTTTGTCATACCAATAATCATCAAAAATTAGCGTTCTATATTGACTTATAAAATTGAAAAAACGTTTATATACAGCGTCTGAATCTTTTAAAATGTCTGAAATAATATTTTCATTATGGCTCAGCTTAAAATCTCCCCATTCCAACCCTTTAGCTAATTTAGGAATAAAACTGTTTTCCCTGTTTTTAGTCATCACAGTCAAAAGATTAACCATTTCATCATCTGTCACTGCATTAAGTTTATCCCTTAATAATACAATTTCGTTATCTAAGTTAGTGATAAATATTTCAGTGCTCGGTAAAAACAACGTCGGCGTTCCTAATTCATAAATTAAACGAAAATAGTGTAAGTCATTATATAATGCTGATATCATTTTCTGTTGCGTCTCCACAATCCATTTCATATGAAGGCCATGATGTCTAGGATTAAGTAAAATATGCAACGAACGAAACAATTCGTTGAGCGGAGAAAAAACAAACTGAACCCTTTGCGTCAGTGTTTCTTCTGTTTGGGTAGAAAAATTCTCAAAATTTATTTCAATTGCCATGTAAACACCTTCCTCGATTGAATAATATGGAAATCATTACTTATATCGTATCATTTCTTTGTGAAAAAGCGCATGATGAAATCAGTAAAAATAAATTTTGGAGGCTGATTTTATGATTAAAAGTATCAAAAGTTGCTATATACAGGTGCAACTCTTATGAAGATAATTAATAAATCAAAAATCGAGAATCTTATTATTCTTGTTGCTTGTATTGGCATGTTTCTTTCAACCCTTGATACAGGAATAATGAATATTGCGCTACCATTCCTCACACATCACTTTGAAACGACAAATTCTATCGCAACCATCAGTATTTCAGGCTACACAATGACTCTTGCGGCCGTCATCATGTTTTTTGGTGTACTGAGTGATAAGATTGGGAAACTTAAAGTTTCTCTGTACGGTTTCATTATTTTTGGATTAAGTTCCTTGTTGGCAGGGTTTTCAGTAAATATTGACATGTTGATCTTTTTTAGGATTTTTCAAGGAATCGGAGCAGCAGGACTACAAGCTACCTCTATTACTATGATTACAACTTTTGTAAATAAAGAACGGCTACATACAGCGATTGGTATATTAGGTATCGCAATAGGGCTTGGCCCAGTCCTAGGACCAACAATAGGTGGACTTTTTTTATCTCTTGGCGATTGGCGCTGGATCTTTTGGATGAATGTTCCGATTGTTTTGATTTCTCTATTAACAACTATTTTTTTATTTAAAAATGTGAAAGAGCATCTAATCGTGCAACACAAAATTGATCGTATAGGTATGATGTTAAGTGCAGTAATTATTATTTGTTTACTTTCAGGTTTATCCTTTGTGCAAAGTAATGTTGCTTTAGCTGGATTACTCATACTCACAGCCATTATTTTCACATGGATTTTATTCAAAATAGAACATCATCAAACAAATCCATTATTTAGCCTGAAATTATACAAAAAGAGTCAACACTTAGGCCTGTTTCTACTCGAAACAATGACTTTCGGCTTTGCATCAGCACTGATTTTTCTTTTTCCACCTTTTCTACTCGAAAAACATCTAGGAGTAAGTGCCGGTTTAGCTGGCCTATTTGTACTTGGAACACCTGTTGGACTCGTTATTTTCTCGAGAATTAGTAGTAAGTTGAACAAAGGAAATAAAGGTAGAAAATTTGTTAGTATTGGTTTTATTATGATGACACTTTCATTTATTTTATTGTTTGCATGTCATACTCTGCTGACACCATTCCTAGTAACAATCTTCCTTTTCATTTACGGTATTGGTGGTGGCCTCTTTCAACCCGCAAATATTGCGCTCATTTCTAAATCCGTGCCAATCACGATTCAAGGAGAAATAGGGTCACTTCAAAGAATGGTACAAAACATTGGTATTTCTACTGGCGTCACCATTGGTGGTGTGATTTTATCATTACATGATTCTTTATTGCAGAATATCAAGATTGGATGGCTTTTAGGTGCAATAGTTCTTGTCGTAATAATTATAATTGATTGTTTTTCTAGCGATCACAATTGATCTACATTTCGAAATAGAGGGCAAACAAAAAAGCATCCTAAGGATGCCCACATGATCTCAATGACCGTCACGGTCATCAAAATAACGTTTAATTGCAAACATTACAACTGCCACACAAATTGTGTTGAACAGTTGTGTTAGTTCTTGGAAGAAATATATCATGGAGTTTTCACCTCCTTGCCGTTGCGTATAGTAGGAAACAACAGCTTTTTAAGTATATCATGTTTTGAAATGTCACCAATAAAATGCTATAATGTAAGCAGGAAGAAATACATGGAGACTCACCTCTCTAGTAAAAAAGGGCTAGTGCGTAGGAACACCAGCTCTTTTTTGTTTGGCATTTTTGGGTTTAGATAGGCTACATTATGGTGACTATAAATGTAAAAGTGCTTTTAATTTTCTTTGCCAAGTGTATTTAAAGCCCATAGTGTTGACTGCATAAAATCTGTTTAATATAGCCAACGTACGAATATTAAGTAAAAATACTCCCCAAATGGATCAGCCCAAAAAGACTTGAATATAAGACAACAGCTTCTATTTGAACTTCTTTTGAAAACATAACCCCCTGAGTTTGATTTTCTCCAACTCAGGGGGTTCAGTTCAACACTTAATAGCTGAGTCAATTTTTGTTTACAATCTACTGTTCTTTTTGTCTCAACCCAACACCCGTCACAGCTGATAATACTGACATGACTGGTGACAATAGGGCAAATAATGTAAATGGCGCAAATTCAATCACTGGCACGCCTAATGTTTGTGCAGCAAAGCCGCCTGCCACGCCCCATGGTACCAAGTAATTCATGACTGTCCCTGAGTCTTCAATTGTTCGACCGAGAGCCAATGGTGATAACGCAACTTTTTTAAAGCTCTCTTTAAACAATTGCCCTGGTAAAATTGTTGCCAAATATTGTTCGCCAACTAAAAAGTTAGCGCCAATTCCCGTCAATAATGTTGCCAATATAATTGAACGTTGTGTCTGTAAATGGACAACAATGGGTGCCATGACACGTTTCAAAATACCCAATCCGCTTAACAATCCACCCAAGGCAAGTGCCAACATAATCATCATAATCGTTTCCATCATGGCAGACATCCCCCCACGATTAAGCAATGACATCAACGTTGCGTTAGTACTTGTTGTATGAAAACCGTTCACTAATAAGTCAGCCCAGGCCTTCAAGCTATGCTGTGTTAAAAACATGACACTTGATACTAAAACGTTGATCATCAGAGCAGGAATAGCAGGCAATTTAAACCATGCCGTTGCAACCAATAACACGAGTGGCACAATCGCCCACCATGTCGGTTGTAGCAAAGGTAGCAACGCCGTAATCTTACGGGTAGCATCTGCATGAGTTTGATGCCCTAAACTCATAACAATCGTCACAATAAACGTTAAACTCCAAGCTGGTACAGTCGTCCACATCAGATTTTTGATATGTGCAAATAAATCCGTTTCGGAAATGGCACTGGCTAAGTTCGTTGAATCTGATAATGGCGAATTCTTATCACCAAAAATTGCCCCTGACAACACAATCCCAGCAACTATGGCTGGATTGATACCCATCAATGTGCCAACGCCCATTAGCGCAACACCAACTGTCGATAGCGTCGTAAATGCGCTACCGATTAGTGTGCCAATAATTGATGTTGTAATGAAAGCCGTCGGCAAGAAAAAAGCAGGTGTTAAGACTTTAAAGCCAACCCAAATCATTGTTGGAATCACTCCGATTGCCAACCATAAGGCAATGAGTGCACCAATTAATAAGAATAAAAATAATGGCGTCAATCCTGACTCAACACCCTTAATCAGCGCTGTTTGGCTAGCTTGCCAAGAAATACCCCTAAAACGGGCAACGACCATAATCATACCAATGACAAGTAAGATCGGTGCAATCGGTGCCAGCCCAAAGCCAATCACACCAACTGCCAAAATCATAACTGTCGCGACAACTAGTGCCACTGAAGTTCCTGTGTTTAATTTATTATCCATACCACTTCTCCTGTCAATTTTTATATTGTGACAATAAAAAAGTCCCCGCTGTCACATTGACAGAAGGGACGAATTGACATTTAAAAATCCGTGGTACCACCCAGCTTACGCGCTAAAAAACGCATCACTTTGGCATTTGATAACATGGTGCTGCCATGCTTAAATCGATAGCTGTATTTCGAATATTAACACCTGTGCAGTTTTCACCAACCACTGCTTCTCTTCACGCCGAATGTCTATTCTACTCAATAATTGCTAATTTCAAGTAAGTTAAGTCTACTATGCCACTGAATTTTTGTCAACACGGCATTTTTCACCAAAACACGTCCACAAGGAAACCTAATTATTTAATATCATGCCATTGCCAATTGACAACGTCTGGTAAATCGGTCCCTTTATCACAAATATAAGCAGTATGCTGCGCGAGTATCGTATCCATTTTCTGATTGAATTGACCAGCTGCATCAGCATAACGAGTTGCATTAATGGCATCCTTAGCTAAGTGAAACCGATCAAGTTCATTAAGTACACGCATATCAAAAGGTGTTGTAATGTCACCATTTTCACGATAACCATGAAAAATAACGTGATGATTATGGCGATCATAAAACAAATCGCGAGCGAGACTTTCAAAACCATGAAAAGCGAAAATAACTGGCTTATCAATCGTAAAGTAACGATCAAATTCGTCGTCACTCAAACCACGACTATCTTGATCATTCCCCTTTTTACGCAGTTTCAGTAAATCTATAACATTTATGAAACGGAATTTTAAATCAGGAAAATTATCATGCAATAACGAAATAGCTGCTAAGCTTTCCATCGTTGCTTCAGTACCACCAGCTGCAAAAATAATATCCGGCGCAACATTATTATCATTTGAAGCCCAAGGAATAATTCCTAATCCATTATCAACTAATTTAGTTGCTTCATCGATTGTAAACCATTGGGTTCGTGGATGTTTAGAAGCAACAATAATATTGATTTTATT
This sequence comes from Leuconostoc inhae, assembly GCF_019656015.1. Lineage (GTDB taxonomy): Bacteria > Bacillota > Bacilli > Lactobacillales > Lactobacillaceae > Leuconostoc > Leuconostoc inhae_A. The sequence goes on from NZ_BPKW01000013.1 coordinate 6,734, forward strand.
ACGGACCTTGAATGATTTATTCATCACAGCCAAAAGTGAATTTGCATCGGCTGGTAAAAATTCATTGACAAACTCATGTCCTTTTTCAGCCATATGTGTCAACATACCTGGATCTTGATGCGTATACCCATTATGATCTTGTTGAAAAGCATGAGACGCGTTGACAATATTTAACGAGGGATAATCATGACGCCAAGTCTGTTCTGTCGCCTTACGCAGCCACTTATAATATTGTGTGAGCATAGAATCAACAACACGCGTAAAGGCTTCATATGATGCAAAGAAACCATGTCTTCCAGTAAGAACATACCCTTCGAGCCAGCCTTCAGCTTGATGTTCAGATAATTGTGCATCCAGTATACGACCTGAATGTGCCATAGCTTGGTCATTTGGTGTATGAATATCTTGCATCCATTGACGATTAGTCACCTTAAATTCATCCCATAAGCGGTTTGACATTGTTTCATCTGGACCAAATTGTCGGAAATTAGAGGGATTTTTTTCCATGATATCAGCAATAAAAGTTGAAACAATTTGTAGATCCATTTTCTGCGTTTGATTATTTTTAAGTTCATTGCTAGCAACCGCAAATTTCTTATAATCAGGCATTTTTAACAGCTTTGTATTAATACCGCCATTAGTGATGGGATTCATCGCCATACGCTGATTTCCCTGAGGTTGATTAACACGTACAATATCTGTTAATGTCCCATCTTGATTAAATAATTCTTCTGGTTTGTAAGAAGTCATCCAATCAGTCAACATCGTTTTATGTTCTAAATGGTTGGCATCCACAGGAATAGGCACTTGGTGGGCACGAAAAGAATTTTCAATTGGGTTTCCTGCCAAATCTTTCTTTGGCCCTGTCCATCCTTTGGGTGCACGTAACACAATCATTGGCCAGATTGGCAATGATTCGTCATCCATTTGACGGGCATTCTGTTGGATCGCTTTAATTTTTTCTACTGCCGTATCAACTGCTTTAGCCATAGCACCATGGGCTTTAAAATTATCACTGCCATCAGTCTCGACAAATAACGGCTGCCACCCCATACCTTCGTAATACTTTTCAATATCATTGTCACTCATTCGCGACAAGATTGTCGGATTCGAAATTTTAAAACCATTAACCTGCACAATCGGTAAAATAGCACCATCATGAATCGGATTAATAAATTTACTGGAAAACCATGATGCCGCTAGAGGACCCGTCTCAGATTCACCATCACCCACTTCTACAGCAGCAATTACGTCAGGGTTATCCAAAATAGCACCAACACCGTGAGAAATTGAATAGCCTAGTTCACCCCCCTCATGCATTGATCCAGGCGTTTCCGGCGCAGCATGAGAAGCAATGCCACCTGGAAACGAAAACTGTTTAAACAAGCGTTGCATGCCCTGAATATTCTGAGTGATATTGGGGTACATGTTCGTATATGAACCATCCAAATAGGCATTAGATACCATTACTTGGCCACCATGACCCGAGCCTTCTATGTAAAACATATTCAAATCATACTTCAAAATAGCACGATTTAAGTGGGCATAAATAAAGTTTTGTGGGGCAATTGTTCCCCAATGCCCAATCGGTTTTATTTTGACGTCTTCAGAGGTTAATTCACTTTGTAGTAACGGATTTTTCCTCAAAAAAAGTTGACCAACAGATAAATAATTAGCAGCTCGCCAATAAGCGTCAACATAGTTTAAATAATCTTTTGAATCGTAATCAATTGTCATTTGTTCTCCTTCACAAACTACTTTTTAATCTTTTTTAGGCAGTCACAACGCCTTTTCTACTATAAAATATCGGTAAAATAGTTTTCCAAAAATACCGCAACGCCATCATCTGCATTTGACAAGGTCACATTGTTAGCAATTTTTTTCACACTTACAACAGCATTTTCCATCGCCACACCCACACCTGCAGATTGAATCATCTCTTCATCATTTTCCTCATCACCAAAAGCCATAATATCAGACCATTTAAATTCAAAATAAGAAATAAGTTTTTCTAAGCCATTTTTCTTATTAGTTCCTCTTGGTAAAAATTCAAGCAAATCACGTCTTGATCTAACAATTGTTAGATTATCAACTGTCTTCAGAAGCACACTAATTTTATCTATTTTAGTCGGATCATCTTGGCAAACAAATTTATAATATTTTTGGTCTGGTAACTTTGCAAAATTCAAATCACTGAATGTCATAGGCGGACCAATATAATTTTCATAAGTTGATTTACCAAGTTCAGTAATTGAATACGCTTGTTGCAGCGAGACAATATCAAGTGGAAAATGGTATGTCATCGCCAAATCATAAATAGGTAAAATATCTTTTTTAACCATTGCATGGCTAAATAGTGTCTTTTGATTTGCATTATTGACAACAACTGCACCATTAAAGTTAATCGCATAATCATCTGCTTGTAGCAGATCAAGTTGTCTGATAAAAGGAAGAATTCCTTTTATCGGTCGGCCAGTAGTTAGAACAATTTTGATACCTTTTTGGTGAAGATTTTTTAAAACCAACTCACTGCGCAAGCTAATTTCTTTTTGTGGATTTAATAATGTATTATCCAAATCTAATGCAATTAATTTTGTTGCCATAAGCTAATAACATCCCTTTTACCAAATCAATAGTCACTTCATAGATAGTTAGAGCAGATAAAAATGCTTTTAATTATCTTTAAAATCAGCTATGGTGATTCAAAATGTTTGATATGTTTTAATCATATGAGACTGCCTCCTACCCCTATCTAAATTTAAACACGCTGATTTCTATTTGTAAAATAAATATTTATAATGACTTGTATTAACAATATAAATATAAACCGATATTTGTTCATAATAAAAACCCACAACGTCAAATGTTGTGGGCTATCTTCAATACTATGACACATATCTCAAATATTTTAATACTACTGAAATGTTACGCCAAAAATAGCAATCAATTCAAAATTATATCTATGCCACTGAATTTTTGTCAACACGTCGCGCCATGGTCAATGCTAACAGCCCAGTGATAATTATCATTACAATAAAAACCGACAAAAATAACGTATTTGTCCATCCGTGATCCATCATAACACCCGAATATATCGGTCCAACAACACGACCAGAACTAATCATCATTGACACAAATCCTTGTGCCTGTCCAGCAACTTCTTTGGGTGTCATTTGGGCAACCCATGCCGGTACTTGCGGACTTTGTAGCATTTCACCAATCGTTAATAATTCAAAGACTAATACAATTTGCCAAAATTCTTCAACAAAAATCAAAAAGAAAAAGCTCAGCGCAAAAATAACACTCCCTAAAATAACAGACACATGGTACGGGTGTTTATTTGCCCAATTTGAGACAAATTTCTGCAACACAATAATTGTGACACCATTAATCATCCATAAATCAGCATAGTTCCGCGTTGGCATGCCTAGTGTTTTCATATGTGGTGCCATAACTGTTTCCCAAAGCATGTAAGATAAATAGGTAATAAATAAGAGCGCACCAATAGCAATTAAAACAGGTGTTAATTTAAATTTTTTCTTTGTACTTGTTGGCTTGTTGCCCTGTTCTTCTTCGTTGTTAACTACCGGATCAGCATCGTCCACCGACACATTAAATTTAGTAATAATAATCAACATTAATCCAAAATAAATGGCCGTCGAAATCATCATCAGTAAGCTGAACCCATAATCAAACAAATAACCAACAGCTAACGTTCCCAAAACAACACCAATATTTAAAACAATATACATATTATTAAATATCACACGCGTTTTTTGACCAGATATAGTTGTCGCAAATGAATTTACTAATGTCTGCTCAATGCCCATACCAAAATTTGCTATCCAGATTAAAATAGCAAATACTGGCCATTTATTAAAGAATATTAGGCTAGCCACCGCTGTCAAAATGATGATACTGGTCAAAACCATAGCAGCATAAGGGCGCCAGTGATCAAATAATTTACCACCAACAAAAGAGCCAAATAAACTCACCATGGCCCCAATCATTAAAACAACGCCAGCGGTTGTAAAACTTTGATTCAAAACACCAGTGATGTACAAAGTCATAACAGGCCAAATCATAGAATTCCCTGTACTTGACAGCAAGGTACCTATAAGTAGCCATTTTTCATTGAGCTGTCGCGGTTTATCAGCTAAACTTGTTTGCATAAATCCTCCAATTAGTAGGTTTATTGTAGCATAAAAAACAGCTTAGAATGAGCTATTTTAAGCTGTTTCAACAAAAATTATATTATGTAAAATTGTACGTTTCAGATACTGTCATCTTACCATGAATTTTTTTAAGAGGCGTCTAATTGGCTTGCTAAAAATAGCAGAATTCAAAACGTATTGATGCCTGACTGTGGTCGTTCTTAACCCACCTGCTTTGAGTAACTCGGCTACCTCAATTGGCTTAATTGGTTCATCAGGTTGATAGCGCCAATGATTGGTCTTTAAATCAATATGGATGACATAATAATTTTTAGTATTATTTTTACTCGGTGCGTGGGCAATCAGCGTTTGACCAGCGTACTGACCAATATCTAATTGTCGTAAAATTTGTTGTTGTTTTGGGGTAAAATCGTTAATTAACATTTTTTCCTTACCTAGCAGTTGACGTGTTTGTGAAAACGCATACTTTCTAACTGATTTTGCGTTATAATAATAGTTGAATTCAATTCTAATATTAAGGGGAACATTATGGTTTCAGAAATCAAGACATTGGTAACATTTTTTGGCGGTACTGGTGATTTGGCAAAGCGCAAGCTTTACCCATCAGTTTTCAACCTTTATAAGAAAGGTTACCTACAAGAACACTTTGCCATTGTTGGCACGGCGCGTCAAGAACTAACGGACGAAGAATTTAAACAATTAGTTCGCGAGTCTATTGCAGACTTTACAGAAGATCAAGATCAAGCCGAGGCATTTATTGCCCATTTCTCATACCGTGCACATGATGTCACAGATGCTGCTTCATATGGTATTTTGAAAGAAGCGATTGAAGAAGCTGCTACAAAGTTTGATATTGACGGTAACCGTATCTTTTACATGTCAGTTGCCCCACGCTTCTTTGGTACAATTGCAAAGTATCTCAAGTCTGAAAACTTACTGGCTAATACTGGTTACAACCGTTTAATGATTGAAAAGCCCTTTGGTACATCATACACGACCGCTGAAGAATTACAAAATGATTTAGAAAACGCCTTTAAAGATGATCAATTATTCCGTATTGACCACTACTTAGGTAAAGAAATGGTTCAAAACATCGCTGCTTTGCGTTTTGGAAACCCAATCTTTGATGCCGCTTGGAACAAAGACTATATTAAAAACGTACAAGTGACTTTGTCAGAAGTATTAGGTGTTGAAGAGCGTGCCGGCTATTACGATACAGCTGGCGCATTGCTTGATATGATTCAAAACCATACCATGCAAATTGTTGGTTGGTTAGCTATGGAAAAGCCAGCATCATTTAACGATAAAGACATCCGTGCTGCTAAAAATGCTGCTTTCAACGCATTGAAAATTTATAATGAAGAAGAAGTCAACAAGTACTTCGTTCGCGCACAATATGGTGCCGGCGATTCAGCTGATTTCAAGCCATACTTGGAAGAATTAGATGTCCCTGCTGATTCAAAGAATAACACCTTTATTGCTGGTGAACTACAGTTTGATTTGCCACGTTGGGAAGGTGTCCCATTCTATGTCCGTTCAGGTAAGCGTTTAGCTGCTAAGCAGACACGTGTCGATATTGTCTTCAAAGCAGGCACATTTGACTTTGGTACAACACAAGAAGCACAAGAGTCTGTTTTGTCAATTTTGATCGACCCTAAGGGTGGTATAGAATTCAAGATTAACTCAAAGTCTGTTGAAGATTCATTCAACACACGTACTATTGACCTTGGTTGGACAATTTCTGATGAAGATAAGCAAAACACACCAGAACCATACGAACGTATGATTCATGACACAATGAACGGCGATGGCTCAAACTTCGCTGACTGGAATGGTGTCGCAATTGCTTGGAAGTTCGTTGATGCAATTTCAGCAGTTTATACTGCCGGTAAAGCACCGCTTGAAACTTACAAGTCAGGTTCAATGGGACCTGAAGCATCTGATAAGTTGTTAGCCGGTAACGGTGACGCTTGGGTGTTTAAGGGATAAAATTAATATATAACTAAAAGCGCTTAGAGAATTTTACCTCTCTAAGCGCTTTTTTTCACCCTAATTGAATCAAATGAACAGGTAGATCGACCATTTGTTCCAAGTTATGTGATGTCATAACGACTACTTTTTGACGATCCTGTACCAGAGAAGCAATCATGCTCAAAATAATTTTTGTATTATCAACATCAACACCACTAGTCGGTTCATCAAAAATATACAGCTTTTTTTCCAACAAACACTGCCCGTATGTTAAGACCATTTGTCGCTCACCGCCAGATAATTTGCCCATTTCAACCTGCCATATTTTATCCAATACCCGTTTTTTAATTATTTGAAATGTTGTATTTTCTGTTTCAATCGCTGGGTTACCAAGTTGTCGATACATTGTAATCGTCTGGGCAACACTAAGTGTTGTAAAAAAATGAATATGCTGCAATTGATAGGCAATTTCAGCTTGTTTGGGTACATTGATTTTATCGCCTTTGGCCGCTTTTGGACCAACACCCGCAATAAAGTCTAACAGTGTCGTCTTACCAGCGCCATTAGCACCCGTAATCACATTGATTTCTTGATTAGAAAATTCAACCTCCAAATTCTGGGCGAGAACACGATCAGCATAACGTAATGAATAATTTTTTATTTGCATATGTTAATCTCCTAACTAGACCCGATCAATAATCGAATGAACTGATAATTTCGACGTGCCAAACCACCCGAACAAACCATAAACCACCGTGACAATCAACCATATTAAAATCATACTATAATCAAATGTATGATTAAAAAACAATGACAACGTCTGGAAAGAAGTTTCAACCGTATAGGTTAGTGGATTAAGTAAGGATAGTATGTGACTAATCGATCCACTTTTTGGTAAATTAATCAGGGCAAACAACCCAAACAATAAAATAGATACCAGAATATTAATTGATTCAATTTTAACTTTTAACAAAAATAACAGACTACTAATCAACGCCACAGGTACAGAAACAATTATAGCCGACAACATGCCAGCTAAAAGCAGACTAATATGCCAATTATGAAAAACTGTCATCACTACCACATTGAAGATAATCAATTCACCATTTAGAACTGCCAGTTGCACTAAAAAATTAGCGATGAGTATTTTCCATTTAGAACCAACAATAAAAAATAATTGTTTATAAAAACCATTTTCTCGTTGCGCAATCATGGCAACAATCACATTATTTAATATTGTCACCATAATAATGTAGGCCCAAAAATAACTAATCACTAAATTAGTCGATTGGCTGAAACTGACAGCAGGGCGAGACCAGTATTTGCCATTTTGGTATAAAAAATAAATCGTTGGTAATAGCAAGTTAAACACAAAGACAAATTTATTACTCAACAGATTAATGACATATACTTTGCTCAGTGCCCTTATATCGTTCATATTTACTCCCAAATAATTAATATATTTATGATAAAAAAATCATTTATATCATCATAACACAATAATCAACTCATGTTATCTATTTTAAGGTCAAAAAGCCAATGACAACTGTCGTCCCAACATCAATTTTTGAGGTCACTGTAATGTCACATGATAATTTATTCAACACTAATTTTGATAAATATAATCCCAAGCCACTCGATTTTTTATCTAGTCGACCATTATAACCAGTAAAACCATGTGAAAACAACCGTGGTAAGTCTGAAGCTAATATGCCAATACCACTATCTGTAATACGTAATTGTTGATCAGTTATTTCAATTCTTACCCCACCTGTTTCCGTGTATTTCACCGCATTATTAATAATCTGCTCTACAGCTACCGCCAACCATTTAGCATCGGTTTGAATCGTTGCTTCACCGACAATTATCACCTTTAAATCCTTATGAATAAACTGAGCAGCATACTTTTTAATCACCATATTAACTAACTCACGGATATTCACAACTTCAAAACGAAAATCAGTTGTTATATTTTGAACGCGAAGGTACTCAAGCAGAATAGTCAAATAATTTTCTAATTCAAATGTTTGCTTTTGAAGCTCCGGTAACCGCGTTTGCGCAATCAAATCTAAACTCGCTAATGGTACTTTCATTTGGTGCGTCCAGACACGCATAATATCCATAAACGCTTTATCTCTCTGCATTTGCGCTGCCAATTTCGTACTAATTTGTGCATTTTCTGATTGTAAATCACCTAAATATCGTTGTTCGTGTCGAAATTTTTGATAATCAATCGTTGCGTAAATAATAAGCATTAACAAAAACAATAAACTTGCATTTAGAAGCGATGTCATTGGTAACTGCCATAAGAAAAAAGTACATAAAAATAGACTCATCCCCACAATAAGTGTTAAAAATAACCCCAATTGTCGTTTTAAATACTTACCCCAATACATAGCCAACCCCGCGTACTGTGTGAATTTTATCAAAATTAATGACCGCTACTTTTTTCCGCAACCGTGCCATATTAACATGCAGTGTATTAGCGTCGATGAAATCGTCATTTTCCCACAGCTTTGCCAACAAGAAATCCTTAGTTACAACCGTTGTGCCATGTTCAAATAACGTCTGCAGTATTTTTGTTTCCGTTCCTGTTAAATCAATTTTAGCCTCAGCGCTAATCAACTGACTATCAACTAAGCGATATCCAGCAAACATCAACTCTGACGCACTAAAATTGTAACTACGGCGTAACAATGCCTGCACTTTAGCATTCAAAACAGCTAAATTAAACGGTTTAGCAACAAAGTCATCAGCACCCATACTCAATGCCATCACTTGATTCATTTCATCATTAGCACTTGAAATGAAAATAATAGGCACTTTACTAATCTGACGTAACGCTGCTGTCCAATAAAAACCATTAAAGTAAGGTAACGTGATGTCCATTAATACTAAATCAGCATGTGCCTCAGTTATTTCTTGTACGACAGCACGAAAATTCAGCGTTGTCGCAACGCTGAATTCTCTGGATAATATATCTTTTAAACTGTCGACAATACTCGTGTCGTCTTCAACAATAAATATTTTTTGCATAACTTCATTATACGTGACGTTGTACAATCTTAACATAACTACGCGACGTGACTTTATAAATCAGATAGTACATCACAACAATTAATAGAATGACACCACCACTAACAGATAACATTAACATGTCATTGGTAATGCCAAAGGCATTAATAATTTTAGAAATCATGATATAAGCACCTGCAAAATGAACAACAGCCACCGCAATTGGCATGAAAAACAATAAACGTATTTGACTATTAATTGTTTGTGACACTTCTTTTTTAGACAGGCCGACCTCTTGTAATATGCGGAACGCCTCTTTATCCTGTTCGCCTTCAGCAATTTGTTTATAATAAATGATTAACGCAGCACCAATGATAAATGTTAATCCCAATGTGAAACCAATGAAGAGAAAGCCACCTGAATATGCCTGCCCCTCTTTTAGTAGTGCAAATCGATCAGATGAGAATGCTGATACTCGGGGTACCGATGATAAGTTGCTGTCATTTTCACCTATTGATTTAAATGCTTTAACAACTTGCTTACTATCAATCTTACTTAAATTAATCACTAGCTTACGTTGTGCAATTGAGTAACCATCTGCATCAAACGTAATACGTTGATACAGCTGTTTGGCTTGTCTATCATTTGCCGTTACAATCATCATACTGTTACCTACAATACTTTGAGTTGGATAGTTTTTGACATTTTCTGTTTGACCTTTAACACGTAATGATTGACCAAACCAGTTGACGCTCTTTGGATTAAACTGCCCAGCATAATTATGAATTAATATATCATTTGGTGCCAACTTCGGTATTTTGTTGCCAAGCTTAATTAACGTATCACGGGAAACAATCTCTACATTAGTAAGACCTGACTGACTAGCACTAGACATGACATGGTTAACCGTCACATGTTCACTACTAGGCAATTGAACTGACGTTGTGCCATAGTCAACGTATTGAATCCCTTTTGTCAAATCAATATGTGTTTGTTGCTCAGTTAATGACAAAAGACGGTCAAACTGTTCTTCTGTTACATTGCCAACACGAGTATCGCCTGTGTTCATGGCGCTCAGTTCGGTTGTAAATGGCATATTTGCCATCATATTTTGTTTTAATCCAGCCTGTAACATGACTGTCGTGACTAAAGTCACGATGGCCATTGTGACTAGTATGGTAATATTACCTAACCCAATAGCATTTTGTTTCATGCGGTATAGTAAGGCATTTGTTGTGATAAATTTTTCTGGCTGATAATATTTACGGCCTCGTTTTTGACGTTTTAAATACCAAATAGTAAATGCGACATAAAATAAGTAAGTCCCTATAATCACTAATATCACTGCACCCGCAAATATGATAATCATAAGCGAATTTACTTTAATCGTTATCGCCATATAATAACCAATAACTAGTAGTAACATGCCTAAAAACGCTAAAAATCCGCGTGATTTTGGTTCACGTTCACCCTGGTTCTCCGAATGCAATAATGACAAGCTAGAATGGTGATGGATCGTCCACATACTAATCAATGCTAATAGGACAAAAGCCGTTAAAGTCACAATAATCGGCATAACAATGCCGACAACTGAAAAAGTTAAATTGAAATAGTTGCCACCGATTAAGGCAATAAAAACTAAAAATAAGAATTTTGATAAAATAATACCAATTATTGTGCCGAGTAATAACGTGGCTATTAACAAGAATAGTAGTTCAAGTAAGGCAACAAAAATAATCTGCGCCTTGCCAAGGCCTAAAATATCATACAAGCCAAACTCTCGTGAACGTTTCTTTAATAAAAAACGGTAAGCGTAGATTTCAATCCCAATCGAAAAAGGAATAAGTATGATTTGACCAATAATTAAAACGACAGCTACTGACTTGATGTCTAATTTATCTAATTCTGGTGAAAAAGCAATTGATGCCAAAATAAAATTCAAAACAAACATCATCAGGGTTGCTAGTAAAAATGGGGCAAAGTTTTTGAATGACTTTCGAATGTTACGTTGCGCTAATTTCAGATAAAACATATCAATTGCCTCCTAAAACACTACTCATGGCTAAGTTGATTTCTTTGTTAAAGTCTGCTGTACTACGCTCAGCACGATATAATTGATGATAAATCATACCATCTTTAATAAACAACACACGTTTAGCGTGACTGGCAACAACACTTGAATGTGTCACCATTAAAATAGTTTGACCTTCATCATTGATTTGTTCAAATAAATTTAACAAGCGATCTGAGTTTTTTGAATCTAACGCTGCAGTTGGTTCATCCCCCAAAATCAAGTCAGGTTCCGTCATCAAAGCTCTTGCAATCGCTACGCGCTGTTTTTGACCACCAGATAATTCAAAAGGTTGTTTATTTAATATTTCTGATATATTAAGTAGCGGTGCTAACTTACCAATACGTTCTTGCATCATTTGTACTGGTTTACAGTTTAAAACCAGTGGCAAATAAATATTGTCGCGCACATTCAATGTATCTAACAAATTAAAATCTTGAAAGACAAATCCCAAGTGTTCACGACGAAATTTAGCTAAATCGTTGGCTTTAATACCAGTTATATTCGTGCCATTTAACGATACAACGCCGTTAGTCGGGCGTTCTAATGTCGCTAATATATTGAGAAGCGTTGTCTTACCACTGCCAGATTCACCCATGATTGCAATATATTCACCCTTCTCAACGCTAAAATCAACGTCACGCAATGCCGTCGTTGTTTCCTTCGAAAAACGTGTTTTAAAAATCTTTGCTAAATGATTAACTTCGAGTAACATATTATTTTCTCCAATTCATATTCTATATCTATTATTATCTAATAACTTAGCCTGCCATTCACTAACAAATGCGACCATAACCTGACAAAAATGTCAGATTAGCCACTTTTAAAGATAAGGTTGACAAATGCAATCATTATTTGGTATAGTTTACTGGTTAATTAACTAGTAAACTATCGAGGCCAATCATGTCAGAATCCGACAACATTATTCAAGAACTCAACACCTTTGTCCAAACGTACGCGGCAAGTTCTGAGTTCATTCGCACAACCACAGCCCAGCAAATTAATGCCACACAGGCGCATTTGCTGATGCTATTACGATCACAAAACGCGACCAATACAATGCTCGCTGAAACAATGAAGCTCACAAAACCAGCAATTACCAAGGCCATTAAAAATTTGACCACGCATGGCTATGTGACATCAACCAAAGATGCCGTCGATAAACGTAGCGTCAATTATACTTTAACACCTGAAGGCATCAAACTTGCCTTACAACATGAGCAATCGCACCAGAATTTACATCATGATATTAATGCGACTGTTTCAAATTTCACACCTGAGCAGCAAACAACAATTATTACATTTCTTGAACAAATTAATCATTTAAAGGACAATCACTCATGAAAAAACTAATCGCCGCTATGGTAATTATCGTTATTGCCATTGTAGGTTTTGCCACATTTAAAGGTAATTCACCAAAACAAAATACAACTAAAATCAACATTGTCGCATCAACTGATTTCTATGCTGAACTTGCCCAAACAGTTGTTGGTACACATGGTACTGCCACAGCAATTATTAAAGATCCTAATGTATCACCCGAAGATTACGAACCAACCACAGAAGTTGCTAAAAAAGTTAGTGGCGCTGATATTGCACTGGCCAACGGTTTGGGGTACGATGCTTGGCTTAACAAACTGGCTCGAACATCCAAACATACCCAACTCATCCGCATTGGTGAAAACGTATTAAAAGAAAAGTCCGGTGTCAATCCTCATCTCTGGAATAATCCGGAAACCATGACGAAAACAGCCCAATATTTAGCTGATAAGTTGTCAAAGCAAGACCCCTCACATAAAAAAGAATATCAAGCTAATGCCAAAAAATATATCACGAGTTTAAAACCCGTGACAGATCTTGTTGATCAACTTAAAAAGCATGCTAATAATCAATCTGTTGCCCAAACTGAACCTGTATTTGAATATATGTTAACAGCTTTAGGATACAAAGTAATGGATACTGATTTTTCTGAAGCCATTGAAGAGGGCAATGATCCGTCACCTGCGACACTAACAAACCTTCGTTCAGCTATTACAAACCACAAAATTGCCTTTTTGGTAAATAATAAGCAAACGACAAGCTCAACTGTTTCAACAATCGTTAACCTTGCAAAAGACAATCATGTGCCTGTTATCAATGTTACCGAAACTATCCCACGTAACGAAAATTATGTCAGCTGGAAATTAGCAGAGTTAAAACAAATTCAAAAAATAACACAGTAATCTTACCATGCCATTAATCATTTCAAATATGCTATACTACTCTTGAAGAGGATCACAAACTATCCGATGCGCTTCAAGATAATCAATTAGTAATTTATGATGGAGGTAACATTTATGTCTCTTACAGACACTTATACACTAGCAAACGGTACTAAAATACCAGTTCTTGGTTTTGGTACTTGGCAATCCGCTGATGGTGACGTCGCTTATCAAGCAGTTAAGTGGGCGCTTGATGCTGGTTACCGACACATTGATACAGCTGCCGTTTATGGTAACGAAGCATCAGTTGGTCGCGCAATCAAAGACTCAGGTATACCACGTGAGTCATTGTTTGTCACATCTAAGCTTTGGAATGATGCCCACACCTATGAATCGGCACTTAAAGCACTTGATGTATCACTAAATAAGTTAGGCCTTGATTACTTGGACTTATACTTAATTCATTGGCCTAATCCAGCAAGTATTAAGGCTACTGGGGAAGAAGCTTGGCAATCTGCAAATGCTGAAACCTGGCGTGCTTTCGAAGATGCCTATACAGCTGGTAAAGTTAAAGCCATTGGTGTTTCTAATTTTCAAATTCATCACCTAGAAGCATTAACTCACACACAAAACATAGCGCCTATGGTCAATCAAAACTTTCTTAATCCTTCTGATCAACAGGTCGAACTTGTTGCTTATAATGCTGCACACAACATTTTAAATGAGGCTTACTCACCATTAGGCACTGGCAAACTCATTGATTTGCCACAGGTAAGTTCTCTAGCTAAAAAATATAACAAATCAATCCCTCAAATTTTAATTCGTTGGTCATTAGATAAAGGATTTTTACCTTTACCTAAATCAACCCATGAATCGTATATTCAAGCTAACGCGGATGTGTTTGATTTCTCCTTAACAATTGAAGACATTGCAGCTCTAGATGAGTTACAAGCTGTTGGTGAATTGCATATTAATGCTGATCAGATATCATTCTAATCACTGAAAAAGCGATTGTTTCACGTGAAACAATCGCTTTTTATATGCAATTAAACTGAACGTTTCTTGAAAATAAGATAGGCAATTACGTACATAATGAAGATATAAACAAGGTAAGCAATGATCACGGTACCCTGTGACATATGAACCATACTCTTAATCACGCTAGGACTTGCTTGTCCGTATGATGCCATCCCAATAAATATGTTGAACGGATTCCATTTCAATATCGGCGCCATATTAATCAATAACATTGAAATCGTACTTAAAATCGGTGTTCCAACAATCATAACAACGCCTAGACCAATGGCAGCACCAGAACTCTTAACTAGATTGGTAATCAATAGTACGAGTGCAGCTACAAAAATCATTTGTAACAATGTTCCCATAACTGTGATACCCATAGTCTGCCAAGCATTACCAGCGTAACTAACGCGTTTTGAAAAATCAAAGTTAGGTGCAAAAATTAATTGTCCAATCATCGTACCAATAAAGGCACCAATAAACAGTGCAATATAAATGCTAAAGTTAAGTAACAACTTACTCGTAAATATCATACCACGACTAAATCGTCGTGATAACAAAGGCCGAATTGTCCCAAACCCAAATTCTTGCGATACACTTAGTGCCGTAATTATAATACCGACCAGATAGACATAAAACGTTGCATGCCCTAGATCAGTTATTGATCCAGCACCACGCTGTGATTTAAATATACCCATAATTGCTAGTGGGAAAATGACACTCAAACCTAACCAAATGTACAAACGGTTTTGCTTAAAAGTTTTATAATACTCTTGTTTCATTAAAGTTAACATCTATTATTCCCCCTTGTCATCATTAGCTAACATATCAAGTAATGATTTTTCCAAATTACCAGTGACAGTATTCAGTGATTTAATCTGTATGTCAGCGTGATTCATTGCTGTAATCACATGTTGTAAATTATCCGCCCCAGAGATTTGCACATGACCATCATCAACTGTTACTGTCCATTTATTTGCTTTTGCTAGCTGAACTGTTGCCTCGTTATCTGATGTATCCATTACCCAACGAACCTTATCATGACTGAAAAATTCTGTCATAGTTGCTGTTTCGATTATTTTACCATGGTTAATAATAACCACATCATCAACTAATTTTTGTAATTCATCTAACAAATGACTTGAAATCAAGAATGCAACACCTTGATTGGCTAAATCACGAATTAGTTCACGTAAATCATGAACTGATTGTGGATCCAAACCGTTCATAGGCTCATCCAAGATAACTAATTTAGGATTACGAATTAACGCAATCGCAATTCCCAGACGTTGCTTCATGCCTAATGAAAAGTTTTTAGCCTTTCTCTTGCCAAAATTATCACCATCAATTTGTGTCTTGTGCATCAACTCTTTAAAATCAGCTGAATCTTTTGTATCCATCGCGTACAAAGTCAAATGTTCTAATGCGGTCAAGTTTGGATAGATTGAAGGATATTCAATCAAATTACCAACTTTATCAAGTGCCTGATGGTTACTGAAAGTAATCGGCTTCCCATCAAATACAATTGTCCCATTTGAATAACTCATCAAACCAGTAATCGCACGCATCGTTGTTGATTTTCCCGCGCCGTTTGGACCAATAAGCCCTACAATATGCCCTGTTTCAACGTTGAAACTGACATTTGTCATTGCTTTCTTTTTACCAAAACTTTTATCAATACTTTTTACTTCTAATAAAGCCATTTTTATTCCCCCATGTAGTTTCTATTATCATCACGCAATGTGCGCTACGACGTATTAATCAAATTATTTATCCCATGTCACTTTAAATGTTGGCTTAAATACAAAGATAAATGTCACAACTGTTAAAATAATAGGCAAAATAAGCCCCAGTAGGAAACCATCGACACTATTTCGACCAGGATTAGACATTGTTTTTATTAATGTCGCCACAAACACAAAAATAACAATCGGCCACTTAAGATAATGAACGCGTACTGCCTCATCAACAGTATCATCACTAATATTTTGCGCTAAATAATATCCTATCGCAAATATTAACAGTGCGGCTAACACCGTAATGATTGGTTGAATGATTACTTCAAAATGAGAAGTACCACCACTGATCCTTTTAAACAATGACGCAATCATAGGCCCAGCTAGAACCATCAGGCCTAATGTAAATATAGATCCTGCTAACTTCAACCAATGTGGGCCAATAATTGTCGCAATAATCACAAATAAACTAGACATAAATAATACATTAGCAGATACGGTTATATCATTATTGAACGTCGCCATTAAAATATGTGGATGACGGACAGCAGTTAATCCTAAATCAACTACATTAGCCGCCATAATTGGTAATCCAACTAATAAGATAATCCGTGTTAAAAATAATTGTCCACGTGAAATATTCTGTGTGTATAACCAAGTATCTAATCGACGTGATTGATCATTCAAAAAGACGATTATAGCCATGATTAACCATATACACATCAAGGCTGTTCCTAAGGTATCGTCAATATCTTGGCCAGTCATACTTGGGATCAATATAATCGACCCCACTGATAAGATAATTAAAATCATGCCAATGACTGTTGCCATCATAAATTGATTTTTTCTAATCGTCGTATATAACTTAAGTGCTTGTCTCACGCGTCTGCCTCTAATTCTTGTTGCCACGTAAAGGCTTCTTCAGCAAAACTTGCCCTGAACACATCTTCACTACTAATCTGCAATTCTTCCACAAACTTAAATTCTGGTCCAGCTAATTTAATACCGAGATCTTCTGAAAAATCATTAAATACAATTGTCACAATATGACCAGTTTGCGCAATAATTGTCCCACTATCCCGTAAAAACCGTGGTAATTCATCACCCGTGAAAGCCAATTGATATTTTTTAATGTCTTTATTATCCTCAATAGCAAAAGTACGATCAATTGTTTGATTTTTCAACAATAGAATGCGATCAACTAACGTATCTAACTCGATTAAGTTATGTGAAGCAATTAAAATAGTCGTGTTATGTTGTGTTACTTGGTTGACAATTAACTGCTTCACTTGATCACGAATCAAAACATCTAAGCCATCAAGTGGCTCGTCAAGTAATACATATTGTGCACGACTAGCAAAACTAACAATAATAGCAAATAACGCACGCATACCTTTCGAGTATGTCCGAATACGTTTACTGTTGTTCAAACCAAATCGTTTAATTTCAGCATCATACCAAGATTCATCAAAGTTTTTGTATGACACTTTCAAAATGGTTTTGATTTTTTTAGGTGAATAATGGCGCAACCAATTTTCTGGCATATCCACATAAAATAATTGGTCATGTAGGCGTGTTGTCTTATTATAATCTAAATCATTTAACCCAATACGCCCAAAATCAGGTATTAATTCACCGGCAATTGTACCAAATAGTGTCGTTTTACCGGCACCATTTCGCCCTACTAATCCAACTATTTCGCCTTGATTTAATTCAAAACTAACATTTTCTAATACTTGTTTATCTTGGATCTTTTTAGAAATATTCTCAATGACTAGTGTCATGCATCCTCCTTGGCAAAGACGCTTCCCCGCTATAACAACTATCAAGCCATTGATGTAATTCTTGCACCGAAATTGATGCGCGTTTTGCTTCAATTACAACTTCCCCAAGTTGTTGTTGCAGGCTTGCAATCAGTTGTTCATCTGCGGCAAAGTCATCATTTGCACGAATAAATGTCCCTCTTCCAGTTACCGTTTCGATAACATTTTGACTCTCCAAAGCACGATAGGCTTTAGCTACAGTATTTGGATTTAATCCCTCAATTAAAGCCATTTCTCTTACCGAAGGTAATTTTTCACCAACTATCAGCACGCCTGAAGCAACTTGTGCTTTGATACGCCACATGAGTTGCTCATATAATGGCTGATTCCGCTGAATTTGTGCCATTTATGTACTTCCTTTTTATTTTTTAATACAAGTCAAGTTCGTCAACTAACTTATATTATTAACTGTGTTTCATTATTCCCCAAGACACACTTTTAGATGTTACTGTGTGTATCACGTGTACTATGTTACGCGGTACACTCAATTTTGTCAAGGTTGCGTGCTTAACTAATGAATTGACTTATCTTTTCAATCGTTGCCATAACATCATCAGCATAATCATGTTCGCTCTAATATATGGTAAACTATGGTCATTAACCTTTAAAATTGGTGACGCTTTCTGAGATGGGGAAAATATGCAAAATCGACACACTATCAATACAATTGTCTTTGTTTCTTTTTTTGCTGCTATCACTTTCATAGCAACAAGCATCCAAGTGCCTATGCCTGCTTTAGTCGGCAAACCATTTGTGCATCTAGGCAATGCAGCCGCATTACTTTCTGTTCTTTTATTAGGATATAAACGCGGTGCATTAGCTGGTGGCATGGGGTTAGCACTTTTTGATGTCACGCATAATTATGTCTTAGACGCACCCTATTACTTTCTTGAAGTTTTTGTCGTTGGTGGCGCAGCAACACTAGTGATTCATCTTTTAAACTATCGCGTTAAACCACAATCATTTAAATTAGTTCTGATCATATTAGCAGCCATTACAACCAAATTCATCACAACGACATGTCACAATTTTATCATGAGTTTAGTCAGAGGGTTGACGCTACAACCGGCAATCGTTGCGACTTTATCAGCACTTTTACCGACAATTGTTAATTGCGTGACAACGATGATGGTTGTCTTAATTGTTTATCCAGTCTTAGGTAACCGATTGCGCAGTCAACTAGCTCCGATACTAAAATAGTTGCCATAACAAAAATGCCGACCAATGATTACTGGTCAGCATTTTTTTTTGCTATTTACAAAACGAAACCCCATATCAACTAGATAATACGGAGGGGAGAAAATATTTTTAAGAATGAGAAGAGAGATTGGGAGAGAATGAAATGAAAAATTTGCATTATCTATTGAGGTTTCGTTATATTGATAAGTTAAGTTATCTTATCAATATAGCTATCATACCGAGGTAACATTAAATACAGGTTAAATAAAAATACTTAAGCGCCATATGTTTGATTTCTTTTATCATAATTTATATGTTGATTTTTTGGTATCAACCCACTATTTATGAATAACTTCTTACCTAAAAAACAGATTAATACAACCATATAATATTCAGCCTTTGGACATCTTGGCCCGTCCAAATGTTTTTTATTCTTCTATTTATTTTAATGAGTATTGGATTGATTTTTATAGACTGGCACAAAATTTAGTCTAGTCAATTGAAAAGGCATCTAACGTCGATCATAGCGTTAGATACTTTTTTCAAATATAACCTATTTTACTATCCGTGCAGGATTTCCTACAGCTGTCGCATGAGCAGGAATATCATTGAGGACGACTGCATTGGCACCAATTTTACTATAGCTTGCAATCGTTATCGGACCCAATATTTGCGCATGTGCCCCAATAAAACTGTCATGTTTAATATGTGGGTGTCGCCGGCCACTACTGATGTTACGGGCACCGATGGTCACACCATGTAAAATAGTCACGTCATCTTCAATAATCGCTGTTTCACCAATAACGACGCCAATGCCATGGTCGATGAAAACACGTTGCCCGATTTGTGCCCCGGGCGCAATCGTCACGCCAGTCCGTTTGGCCGCCAAACGCGCTATGATGGCGCCTAGTAGATACTGTTGGTGCACATGAAGCCAATGGGCCAACCGGTGATATCCTAGCGCATGTAGCCCAGGATAGGTTAAAATAACCATCATTAAACTATGAGCAGCTGGATCTTGTTTGAGGATGGCCTTAGCAGTTGCAAACATATGGCCGCCAATTTAACCTTTTAAATGATCAAAACTTTGATCCAAATCAGCAATTAAATCATCAATATCTTCGACACCAACTGACAAGCGAATCAATTCATCTTGAATACCATTAGCCAGGCGAATATCCCTTGGGATTGCCCCGTGAGTCATTTTTGCTGGCACTTCAATCAAACTTTCAAGTGCGCCTAAACTTTCAGCTAAGGTAATAACTTTTAGATTTTCAACAAAAGTATCTGGGCTTAGACCAGCCTGTAATTCAAATGAAATCATGGCGCCAAACCCATTCATTTGTTTTTTGGCAAGATCGTAGTCAGAATTATTGGGATCTCCTGGGAAATAAACACGAGCGACTTGCGGATGCGCATTCAGGTAGTCAAAAATAGTTTGTGCGTTACTCTGATGACGTTGCATACGTAGTGCCAATGTCTTAATACCACGTTGTAGCAACCAACTTTCTTGTGGTGATAAAATGGCGCCAATGGCATTTTGTAAATAACCGATTTTTTGACCCAACTCTGCCGTTTTAGTAACCACTAGACCGGCAATAAGATCACTATGTCCACCCAAATATTTTGAAGCACTATGCACAACAATATCAGCGCCTAAAACAATTGGTTTTTGAATGTATGGTGAGGCAAAAGTATTGTCAACAATACTGAGTAAGTGATGTTTTTGTGCGATTTTAGAAATTGCTTCAACGTCCGTAATACGTAATAGCGGGTTCGTCGGTGTTTCAAAATAAATTGCCTTGGTGTTCTCTTGAACAGCATTTTCTACAGCGTCCAAATCACGTGTATCAATGATTGTAAACGTCAGCCCTTGTCGTTTAAGCACACTATCTATTAATCGAAATGTGCCACCATAAACGTCATTACCAACAATAATGTGATCGCCAGACGAAAACAGTGTGAAAATGGTACTAATTGCTGCCGAACCTGATGCAAAGGCAAAGCCAGCCGCACCATTCTCAAGATCAGCAATCAATTTTTCAACTGCTTCACGTGTTGGATTGCCAGAACGCGAGTATTCATATTTTGATTCACCAATTTTATGTTGTTTAAACGTCGATGCCATGTGAATAGGCACTGATACGTCACCAGTTGTTTGATCAAAGCTAATGCCACCATGGATTAATTGTGTATTAAATTTCATTTTATTTGCCTCATTTTTCATAAATTTTATCACTCATATAACGTTCACTGCTATCTGAGAAAATAGTAACAATCGTACTATGCTCTGGTAACGTTTCAGCCAATTTCAAACTTGCTGCTAAAGCTGCCCCACTTGAACTACCAATAAACAACCCTAACTTTGCTGCAGCCTCACGCACCTGCCGGAAAGCATCTGCATCACTGATCGTTAATGTTTGATCAATGTGGACATCTTTGAAAAATGGCGGAACAAATTCAACACCAATGCCTTCTGTGCGATGCGCATGTGCAGGACCCCCATTCAAAATTGATCCTTCAGGTTCAACAACAATATTTTGGATAGTATTATCATATTCGTTGAGGTATCGTGCAACACCTGAAAAGGCACCACCACTACCCGCACCGGCAACAAATGCCGTAATCTTTTCACCCTTTAAATCGTCAATTAACTCTGGCGCTAACGTTTGATAATAAGTCTGTGGGTTAGCAGGATTGGCAAACTGCATCGGTACATAACTATTATCAATCTCTGCTGCCAATGCTTTAGCCTTTTCAATCGCACCTTTAATGCCGGCACTCGAAGGCGTGTTCACAATTTCAGCGCCCAATGCCTGCATTAACTGTTGCTTTTCATAGCTGAACTTCTCAGGCACAACCAAAATTGTACGCAAATGATGTTGTTGTGCAGCTAAGGCCAAACCAATTCCTGTGTTGCCTGCTGTTGGTTCAATAATCACAGTGTCTTGATTAATGACTTGGCGTGCGATGCCATCCTTAACCAAAGATTGCCCTAACCGATCTTTGATACTACCACCCGGATTAAACATTTCTAGCTTTGCAAAAATACGGCTATGATTTGGAATAGTGAGTTGTAATTCAATTAATGGCGTTTGACCAATTAATTCGGATATATTTTTAATTAACATGCTATTTTCCTTTTTTTCTGAAAAATGTAGACAAAAAGGCGTGAAAATTCAGTTGAATTTTCACGCCTTCGATTATTGAACTGCCTTGTCCATTTTGGTTATGATTGACCCAAAAAGTTCATGCTTAACAAGCAGTACAACATCGAAAACGTGTTGTACTGCAGCAATTAAGATGAAATGTCGTATATTTGGGTGCCATAACAAACTCCTGCTGATTAATTAACTTTAATATACGTTATATTTTTTAAACTGTCAACTCATAAATAAAATACTTGCGCGTGTTTAATCAAATAATATTAATTTATTATAAAAAGCAAAAAATATGTTTGACAATTCACATACAAACGTTTAAACTTACTATTTGTAATAGAAAATATATTACGTATCATTGTTTCGTTTGAAAGGGAGAATTTATGTTTACATTACAAAAACCACAAGCTAATCTGAAAGAGATTATCATAAAAAGTGTCTGGTTTGGCTTCATTGCCGGTATGGTTTCTGGTATGGTCAAGATTGGCTGGGAGAATATTTTTCCACCTCGCACAATTGCCCGTAACTTAATCAATCCGCCACAGCATATGGCTATGCAAATTGGCATTCCTAAGAAATTAGTTGAGTCATTTGTCTACTATTCACAAGATCAAAAAGTATTTTGGTTTACATTGATTCTTCATTTTTCATTTGCCATTGCCTTCTCAATATTATATGTATTTATTTCACAATATTGGTCAAAAATTGGTCTTTGGCAAGGCGCTGCTTATGGTATTGTGCTTTGGATTGCTTGGCATGTCATTATTATGCCAGCTTTTGGAACAGTGCCTGCACCTTGGAACCAACCATTTGCTGAACATTTTTCAGAGTTCTTCGGACACATTGTCTGGGCTTGGGCTATTGCTGCAACCGTCTACTACTTGATTGCTAAAGATAAGCGCGGACATCTCACAAATATTTAATTTAAAAAGGCATCCACTATGTGGATGCCTTTTTGATATCACAACAAACAAAAAATAGCCTACTCATCATAGTAACAAATAGGAGACTGAAATCTCACATGTTATTACTACTTTGAATCACGGACATGGTTGTATGCGTTCTCGGCCACTTACAAGATGTTCTGATTCTATACAAGTAAACTATTTGGAATGAACGAGGTATACTGCGTTCGCCAGTGAAGATGGCTTAAACAAGTTTAATTAGTCTTATCGTTTCGCCTAATCTACCCTTATATTATATCGTATCTGCATTAACTCTGCAAACGCTTACAGTGTTTCACCATTGGAGGCAATAACCTCTTTGTACCACGTGAATGAATCTTTTTTAATTCTTTTCAAAGTGCCCTTGCCATCATCATCTTGATCCACATAAATGAAACCATATCGTTTTGACATTTCTGATGTCGAAAAACTAATCAAATCAATTGGGCCCCACATCGTATAACCTAAGAGATTAACACCATCCTTGATTGCTTCTTTCATCTGCTCAATATGGGCTCGTAAATAATCAATACGATACTGGTCATGCACATGACCATCATCTTCAAGTTTGTCTAAAGCACCTAGGCCATTTTCGACAATAAATAATGGTTTGCGATAACGGTCCCACATAGCATTCAAAGTTATCCGTAATCCAACAGGATCAATTTGCCATCCCCAATCTGATTCCTTCAAATAAGGATTACGACCGCCGACGGCCATGTTACCCACACCATCATCAACCTGATTATGCTGTGTCACATTAGTCATATAGTAGCTAAAACTAATAAAATCTACTGGATTTTCAAGCAAAATGGCTTGGTCATCCTCTGCCATATGAATTACAATACCATTGTCACCGAAAAAACGATTCATATACTCTGGATACTCACCACGTGCTTGTACATCTGTAAAAAATAAGTTTTTTTCATCTTCTAATTGTGCCGCTCTGACATCCTCTGGATTTGGTGTCACAGGATATGTCTGCATCCGTGCCAACATTGATCCAATTTTGGCATTTGAATCAATCTGATGCAGTTGCTTTGTTGCAATGGCGCTGGCGACAAATTGGTGGTGTAACGCTTGATAGCGAATCTGTAACTGTTCTCTTTCCGAAAGGCCTTTATCAATAGCCCCCGTTTCGTGAAATCCCCAAGTACCTGTATTGATTTCATTAAATGTCAACCAATAATCAACTTGATCATGATAACGGTCGAATACTGTCTCAGTAAAACGATTAAATGCAGCAATAGTTTCGCGACCAGCCCAACCATTATACTTTTGTGTCAAAGCAACTGGCATCTCATAGTGTGATAAAGTCACGAGTGGGACAATGTCATATTTAGCTAATTCAGCTAACACATTGTCGTAAAACACCAATCCTGCTTCATTTGGTTGTGAATCTTCTCCTTGTGGAAAAATTCTAGACCAAGCAATCGAGAAGCGATAAACTTTAAACCCCATCTCTGCAAAAAGCGCAATATCTTCCTTGTAGTGGTGATAAAAATCAATGCCGCGACGCTTAGGATATAAATCATCTGTTTTATCAGCCAATGCTATTGCAAGCGTTTCTTCAGTGACGTCACCCATAGACATTTTACGACGATTATCAGCTTTTTGGACAACTTCCGCCGTACTTAACCCTTTGCCATCAAGGTTCCAAGCACCTTCAACTTGATTGGCCGCAGTCGCACCACCCCATAAGAATCCTTTGGGAAATGATTTTTCATAAGTTGTTTTATACATGCTGTACTTCTCCTTTATAATCATTACTTGTCTCAATATGACGATCAGTTAAATTCAATACCCAGTCACGATCAGTCGCCAATGTATTGTCTGTTACGGAAATATCGTAATTTGGTGTGTTTGTAATAATGAGCATCACAGTTGTATCATAACCAGCATCACTAATCGCTTGACGATCAAATTCAACCAAAGGTTCATCAACAGTGACTTTTTGATTCTTTTTGACCAATGTCTTAAAGTACTGACCATTCAATTCAACTGTGTTAATACCAATGTGCAAGAGTACTTCGACGCCTTTTTCTGAAATGATACCTATAGCATGTCCGGTTGGATATACAGCGCTCACAGTTCCTGTGATAGGTGCCTTCACAATGTCACTCGTTGGCACAATCGCAATACCCTGTCCCATAGCTTCAGAAGCAAAAACCTCGTCCTTAACATTTTTCAATGGAATAATTGTCCCATCAACCGGTGCTATGATTTGATGATTGCCTGCCTTTTCAGTCGACTTCCCATCTACTGTCGCAACATTTGTATTCTTACTAAAGCCGAAAAGATAAGTCAGCACAGTACCTAATGTAAACGCCACACCCAACCCAATGATAACACTAACAAATCCCTTACCCAAATATGTTGGGAGCGCTAATAGGCTAGGTAACGTAAATGAACTTGCATGTGCTTGACCACCACCAGCAATGGCACCACCAATAGCACCTGAGATAGCTGCCAGAACAAATGGTCGCTTAAGTTTTAACGTCACACCATAAATCGCTGGTTCAGTGATACCTAACAAAGCAGTCGCTACTGATGAACCCGCCAAAGACTTCATTTTAGCATCCTTAGCTTTTAGAAAGACACCTAATGCTGCACCAGCCTGTGAAACCACAGCAACACTTAGTATAGGTAGTAGTGGATCATAACCGAGTTTACCAATGTTGTTCATCATAACAGGTACGAATGTCCAGTGAACACCAAAGATAACAAACACTTGCCAAAACGCACCCATAAGCGCACCCGCCACTGCTGGTGCAAAATTATAAATAGCAGATATACCATTTGACAATAACGTACCAACACTAGCCCCTAGTGGTCCAACGACAATCAGCGTTAAGGGTGCCATAATAATTAACAAAAATAGTGGCGTAAATATATTACGAATTGCTTCTGGAAATAGCTTGTCCAGTACGGGCTGAATATAAGACATCACCCATACCGCTAACAATATCGGAATAACACTAGACGTATACGTGGTTGGAATAACCGGTATATTAAAGAAGTCGATTGTCTGTGAATTACCCGTTATAGCAACAAGCGTCGGATAAACCAGTGCCGTTGCTAAAGCAACTGCCACAAACTGATTCACTTTAAGGCTCTTAGCTGCCGTAAATGCTAATAATATTGGTAAAAAGTAGAAGAACCCATCGCCTGCCGCATACCAAATTTGATAAGCGCCACTTTTTTCAGTTAACCAACCTAGGGCTAACAGTAAAGCTAACAACCCTTTTAAAATACCTGCACCAGCCATGGCACCCAAGAATGGTGTAAACACACCGGATATAAAACTAATTAATTTGTTCAACACATTCTCTTTAGGTTGATCTTTTTCATCAACAATCTGATCATCTGTATTTTCTAAACCTGCCAATTCTGCTAAAGGTTCAAACACATTAGCGACCGAATTACCAATAACGACTTGATATTGTCCCGCAGAGTTAACCACCGTCACGACACCATCTAAGTCTTCAATTTTTTTGGTGTCAGCCAACTTATCATTTTTTAACTTGAATCGTAGACGCGTTGCGCAGTGCCACCCTGTGTTAATATTATTCTTACCGCCCACACCAGATAATATATTTTCTGCTAATACTTTATAATCCATGATGTCTCCTTTTCTTAATCACAAAACCCAAGTTAATTATGATAACCACTAAAAAGCGTTTTTCATAATTAACTTGGGTTTTGCCTAATTAAATAGTTACAATCCCATCAACTCTGTTGACTGATTTCATTAATAATTCTTTGAATGTGAATCGTGACATAAACTTGTTCGTTCAAAGTCACATTTTTATTTAGCGTATTTTTAACAAACTGTACAATTTTTTGTGTACAATTAAACGCTTGCGGATATTTTTTAAAAATATGCTGATATAAGACATCATCCGTCTCTTCCACTGCATTAATTTTTTGATCGCTACTAATTCTTTCGACAAAGAATCGTAGATGCACCAAAAATCTTTGATAACTAATGGTGTCTTCGCTGAGATGAACCTGCAACTGATACTGTACAATTGTTAAAATATCACCAATCAATTTTGTCATTTTCACACCCCTATCATTACTATCTTGAGCGGATGTGCGATTTTCGACAAATTTTAATGCAATAAATCCAGCTTCATCATCTGCAAGTGGCACCCCAAACGATGTCTTAATTAATTTTAGCGCTGCGACACCAATAGCGTATTCCTGCGGATAAAAATGTTGTATCTCCCATAGCAATTCATTATGAATCACAATACCATCTTCTGTTCTTTGAATGGCAAAATGAATGTGGTCAGTAATCGCAATCAATAGATAAGCGTTAAATTTAGTCTGCAGCTGTTCTTCAGCTGATTTAATAATTTGTGATGATATTTCGAAATACTGTGGTGAAACATCACTAATTAACTCATCAAACAACGTTAACCACCGTGCTTCTGTTGGTGCATAAATCTTATCAATTGCCTTTTCATCTATGCGTTGCCCGATTTTTTTTTGGAAACCTAAACCCTTACCAATTAATACAACTTCATGACCATTATTGTCTGCCAGTAGAACATTATTATTAAAAATTTTTTTGATATTCATTCATCACTTCCAGACTTTCAATGATAATTCTAAAACAAAAACCCGACAAAATCTGTACAAAGTTTTTTAAAACTTGCAACAAATAACTGTCAGGTTTTGCCCATTCGCACGGTAACAATCCTTTATGACTTTAGTATACAATACAATGTAAGCGTTTACAATACTAAAGTTTAAATTACTCATATGCCTTAATTGCTGATTTACACGATCTTATTTTATATGACATCATAATTTTAGTATAATGAAATCAGTTAGTCCAAACGATGAAAAGGGAGAAACGATGTTATTTCAAGATAAACCGAACATTTTTGTGCCTGCAACCATTCCAGTGACAGCAACGACTATTTTTAAGGACATCAATTATGCCCCTGACGCGCGCCACACACTAGATGTTTACCTACCAGACGGTCACCAAGATTTTCCAGTGATTGTTGATATATATGGTGGCGGCTTGCTCCGTGGTCAGAAGTCATCCGCTAAACTCAATCCAAGTTTACGTTTTTTAGCTGATCAATTTGCCATAATTAGTATCAATTATCGCCTCAATGACCCACTAACAAATCAGTTTCCAAACCAGATTGCTGATATTAGAGCTGCATTAGATTTTTTGTCTCTGAATGCCACTCAGTACCGTCTTGATATGACAGATTTAACACTGATTGGTGAATCAAGCGGTGCACAATTAGCTGTTTTGGCAGCTGCTACGTTTACCAAACAACACACCATCGGAAACATACCAAATGTCACTTTCAACCCAACATTTCCGATGATTAAACATGTTATTGCACTATATGGTCCCTACCAATTAGACCAATTTAATCATCAGTTTAAAAAATTAGGTATTACCCCAAAATTTTCTGAAACAGGTACTGCAAAATCTTTTGAAGGTATTATGTTGCAACACCAATCCCCAAAAGATGTGCCTGACCTCGTTTCTCAAGCTAACCCAGCCACGTATTTTACAAACAACATGCCGCCGCTCATGCTCATTGCCGGAAAAAAAGATTCAGTAGTGCCTTATCTTCAAAGCGTCCAACTAGCTGAAACTTATCGCGCTATTGTTGGCGACAGTATTGAAACACACTGGTTGCCATATGGTGTTCACGGACCAAAGGATTATAATAACGAGGCCATACATACTCAAAAATTGGCATTTATAACGCAAAATTAAAAATCGTAGTATGCCCGACCCACAGTTTATGAGTCATTGCATACTACGATTTTTGTTACGCTTAGATTATAGTTAATATTGTTTTTAAGACACCGGCATGATTATTATCAGCTGTTACTTTATTAAATGGCCCAGTAATACTCGCCCCTGGCATAATAAATGGCTGACCTACAGCCGTTAGCATTTCAAAATCATTTGCGCCATCACCAAAAGCAGCAACATTTGCCATACTAATGCCCATATTATCAGCTAACGTTTTTAATCCGATGGCTTTATTAACATCTGCCGGTACAATATCAATTGCTCCTGTACCAGTTTCTGTGACATGAACAGTATCCCCAAGCGTTTGCCGCGCCGCATCATAAAATTGTGTCTCATCAAAGTTTTGCCAGTTCATCGTTACTTTTAAAATTGGCGCTTTAATTTCTGATACATCGTCAAATATGATTACTTGTTTAAAGTATCGACGATGTGATTGTAACATGATATGCTCATATTCACGCGGTATATAAGCTGTATCATCTGTCGAATAAACTAACCCACGACTAGGTTTAACAGGAAACGCAGTTAATAATTGCTGTACACGTAGCAATATCGGCATAGCCAGCGTGCGTTCATAAATCAACTGCCCATTAGCATTGGTAACCCGTGCACCATTATTAGTCACATAGGCCATGCCCTCATTCAAAAAATCTGCCAATAGCACGTTGATGCGTTCTTGATGAACCCCTGTCGCAATAGCCAGTTGAATATTTTTATTTTTAAGTGTCTCTAACACCACACGAAATAACGCCTTATCAAAGGATTTATCATCTGATAAAAACGTGCCATCTAAGTCCGTTGCAATAAGTTGAATATCTGCCATTAATTTTTCAATATGCTTTCATTTATTTGCTGTTCTGAATTCATACAGTACACTTGACTATCATTCTCATTTACCCTGAGAATTAACACCTATTGGTGGGCTAAAATATGCTTCGCTATCCAAGCCCCTTCACGTAGGATTACTGTATTAACCCTAGGTCTGGGAATGACCGTTCCAAACCATTTCAAACCCTCTAATGGAATGCCATAGACATATAGATGAGAAATAATTGCGCCAGATTTATCAATCACTTCAAAAGTTGTTGGATCGACATTAATTGCCCCTAATTTGTACGTTGAGCCATCACCTCGTGTACGCAAGGGCTGCACAAACATACCACTATGCCTCAAATTGGTAATGAGCGGGTTACTAGCTATCGACATATCTGTTGATCCTAATCGCGCTTCAATCAGCGCATTTCCCTGAAATTTTTGTCCACGAACATCACGTGCTTCAAATTTTCCATCTACTGTTGATACCTTGATATTTGCAGCAGTCACCTCAAAAAGGCCGGCTTTAATCAATGCTTTGAGTTGCTCTACTCGTTCTAATGGTGGGCCAACTGACACACGTATATCTAATGGCTTAAACCGTTTCACAAATTTTTCATAATCATCTGCTGAAAAATAATCTTGTGCAATCACGTCACGTACCAAATCACGAATATCTCGCATAATATCAAATGTACCCGCATATGGTGCGTTTTTGTTACCTAATTTAGCATCTTCAATGTCCGCCGATAAATATTGCAAAAACCATGCTGCATAATCGACCGTCTCAGGTAAATCACGCGCAGGATTACGTATCAACTCAATATCGAATGCTGGTATATCTGTTAAACCAAAGTGCTTCGCTGTCTCATTTAACTGTTTTCCGGTTAATAAAGCTTTTTTGAAATTCTCAGTTTGATTAGGTGTTAATTGATTATCTTTTGAATCTAGACGATTTAGCCAATATTTATATGTTAATTCTTTAACGATTAAATTTTCAAAACTCTCATAAGTCATATGCCCGCCTTCTTCAGACCGCAATGCATTTAAGGCTGACAAAGTAAAGAACACTGGTTGATAAAGTTCACCCGATAATTTCTTGTTCACGCCTCGCGCATGCAATGGAAAACCACCACGTGAGCCTGCTATCACATGTGGTTCACGACCTGAAGGCTCATAAACTAATTCTCCCGTACCATCACGTGTGAACTGACCACCTTTTCCAATAGATAATGCTGCAACATAATCAAAAAAACTCAATCCCAAACCACGCATAATCACAGTATCATTTTCATTAAAATCAGATAAATCAGCTTCAGCTGGATGTGTCGGTGCAACATATTTCAAATGATGTTGCGCGGCAAAGGTTTTAAATGCTGTTTCTTCTTCAGTTAAGTGATCATCAGAGTGACCTAGTGCCATCACAACATGATCGGCTAATATTTGTGCCCCATCAGCTAATTTCAATTGGAACATTGCCCCAATTTTAACAACATTAATGACACTTTGCTTAGTAAAATTAAGTGTTTGATTTGGCCGTACACGACGTGTTAACCACTCGAAAAACCACGCTGCATAAACACCCATCATGCCACGTGACGCAAAGTCATCCGGTTTAGTTAAGCGTGATACTTCAATAGCATATTGTTCAGCCAACTCTGAATGATTAGCTAAAAACGCTGCTGCTTCTTGCTTGAGCCATTCAATCATCGTTGGTCCAGGATAAGGTGTGCCACCATTTACAATTGACTCATCATTAAATAATGTAATTTGATCAATGACTGTATTCATTAAAAATTGTTTGTTTTGCGAAATCGTTGGATCCCATACTCGACCACCAATAGCGTACGGATCATAAATTTGAACGTCAATCTGTGTATCATCATCCGCTAAATTAATTAGGCGTTCAGCAACAGCAAGGCCTCGCGGACCAGCACCAATAATTGCAACTTGCATATATTTTTTCTCCAAAGCGTGCACCAATAAACGCTTCTATTCTATATTTAAACTAGTATTTATTATAAGGGTTTTTAACGATATTTTCAAAAACTGACTGTATTCACGCTGACTTATATTTCAAACAACTGTCGCGTCGATTTTAAATATTTTCTAGCGCATGGGAGCAAAACACCGTTATGCAATTGAACAGTTCTCTTTTTGGCATCAAATGCGCTAACTTTAGATTTGTTGACCACATATGCAGCATGAATTTGTATGAAATTTTGGTGTAGATCAGGTAATGATTTAACTGTCGTTCGAATCTGTATGCTTTTTTGCTCACAGCAAACTGTCAATTGATGACTTTGTGATTGGTTAGATGTCATGTATACAATATCGTTTAAATAAAGACTTTCAGATTTTTGACCATTTGGTAGTCGGATAAGCTCTGATTGGGTCCCATTTTGCATTCGTATTTGCTGCTCGGCTGCTGTGATAGCTGATAGTAATCGCTTAGTAAATAAGCTATCAGATTGTGCTTTATCAATGAAATCTATCATACCAATATGATATTTAAGCCCCTGCTCTATCATTTCTGAGTGGGTAGTGACAATGATTATTTGCGACATTGTATCAAATTGTCTAATCATTTTTGCTACATTTAGCCCAACATTTTCAACCGTACGAATTTCTAAATCTAGCAAAATAACTTTAGCTGACTGATCTGCTTTTAACGCATCTAGCAATGCCATTGGTTGATCAAATACCAGACAATTGGCAATGATATGTTGTATGCGTCGTTGTTGTATCAGGTTGTCTTCTAATAAATAATAATTCATTATCTCACCGTAAACATCATTTTTTGTATAAAATGATGTTGTTCAGAAATCGTGGTTAACTCAATATTATCATGTTGATTAACATACTGCTGGACAAAATTTAAGCCAAAACCACTATGATTTTTTTTAGATGAATAACCAAGTTTTGCTATTTTTGTAAGATCCATACGTTGTGTACAACTGTTGATAATCACTATTTCTTCACAATCTGTTAATAACATCGTTACCGTTTTTTTAACGGCTTTTTCTGCTGATTCGATAGCATTATCTAGTAAAATACCAATAACACGGTAAAAAGTAACATCATTCTCAATTGCAACAATATCAAAAAACGCATTAATTTCAACGTTAAATGACACTGATTTCTCAAAAGCTGTTTGATATTTAACTAAGATAAGACTTTTTAGATTCAAATCTGCTATGTACTTTAAATTTAATATTTGCGGATCTGGCAATGTATCATTACTTTTTTTAATGACTGAATAATATGTACTTCTGATATCGCTCATATTTTCTGATGCAATACCATACTCTAAGCTAGCTAATATATTTTTATAATCATGTTTGAAAAACCGAAATTCAGAATACTTCGTTTCAAGTTGTTGCGTATAACTTTGGCTGGCCGCCATTTCGACATCATGTTGATTAATTTTGTCTAATAATAATTCCTGTTGATTACTGATCACCGGCACAAAAATTATCGCTAATATGATGCTTAATAAGAAAAAATCCCACCAAATTGACCCTGTAAATTGTTGTACAGCAAAAAAATAGGCTAACAAATCATTCATTATTCTCAAAAATAAGCTGCTTATCAAAAGTATTTGCAACTGAATACCATGTTTATCTAAAAAACTTTCAGTTAACCATTCATATTGCAATCGTCTGAATGTCAGTGCCAATATGACTGCCAGAATGTTAGCTAAAAAATCTAAACTTGTTTGAACAAAAACTGGCACGCTAACTAACGATGTCATCGTCATTTCAAAGTTTACCACCCAGTATGCTAGCAATGAACTAACAGACGCGTAGAGTAGTAACACCCGCTTACTGCTAATGATGCTCTGTCGCCAGCCAATATAAAATAACACACCTATGGACAAAGTCGAAGCCAAGCTGGCACGCAATAAAGGCGATTCAAAACTATTTCCAATCATATTAATGACGTACAATATCATGCTGGCTATTACAACAGTGCCTTTTGAAAAATGATGCTGTCCTAATAAAGTACTGAACCAAATTAACATCACACTACTTTCAAATAATGGCCACGTTATAACGTTAAAAATATTTAAGACTTGGAACATGATTAAATCCCCATAGTTATTTGTAATTTACGCAAAAATTCGTTCTAATCCAATCGACTAGAGCGAATTTTTTAGCGTAACGTTTAACATATTAATAATAACAATAATAAAGTAAATAACCTATTAAAGCAACTACTAAACCATATACTTAACTAATCACTATGATTATCTGATTCTTAATCAATTTTTACTGAACATATTCTACCCTTTGTATCTAAAAATGAGGTAAACTATAACAAATATAACTCTGTGAGGAAATCACATGTCACACTTGCATAACAACAACACAACAGAAAATTTAACTAATGCTTTGTATGCTGGACGTTTTGGTATTGAAATTGAAGAGCACCGTGTTCAGACCGGTAGCAAAACACTCTCTCGTCATCCCCATCCTGACACCCTTGGCGATAGGCGTGTTCAGCCCTACTTTCAAACCGACTTTTCTGAAAGTCTAGAAGAGGTTGTTACCGCGCCAAAATCATCTTCTGCTAAAGCACTTACCCATTTACACGAATTGCAACTCATGCTTAACGAAGAATTAGTTGATGACGAAATAATATGGCCATTGTCAATGCCACCGTACCTAACCAACGATGATGTTAATTTTTTAAACACCCATTTCGATCGCCCTTGGTATCAAGAGTATCGTGATATATTGTTATCTCGCTATGGCAGTTTCCAACATATCATGGCTGGCGTCCATGTTAATTTTTCACCTTCTGATGATGTGATTACTTGGTATCGTCAACGTAATAATATTGCTTCTCACTCATTGGCTAAAAATAATCTTTTTTTCCAAATAGCACAACAAGTCACTGGTTATCGCTGGATCCTAACTTATTTATTTGGTGCGTCACCAGTTAGTGAAAACCCTGCCGATAATATACCAAACGATCGGTATGCACTCCAACCTGTGCGCTCTTGGCGAGCAAGTGATTTTGGTTTTGCCAACCGGCCTGAAATAACAGTTGATTATACTGACTTCCAAACGCACGTCGATCAAATCCAAAAACATATTATTGACGGTGACTTTTACGATAAAAGCGAATTTTATGGTCCTGTGCGATTGAAAGCACCTGGAAACATGACTGACCTTGTCAATAATGGCGCAGAGTATATGGAATTTAGAATGTTTGACATTGACCCTTTCACACAGGATGGCATTTCCCAAAATGCGCTAAGTTTCTTACATCTACTCATCATAGATGCTATTGTTAACCCAACAACTTGGGAACAAAGTACACTGGACGATGCACGCACACGCAACCAAATAGTTGCTTTACAACATCCCAATGAACAATTACCAGACAATGCCATCGCCTACGCCGATGATTTGTTTTTACGATTAGAAAAATTGGTACAATCTGCACCAATCTCACAAAAAAATGACTTCCAATCAGCGCTTAGCTTTGCACGTTCTGCTGTAAAACAACCAAAACTAACCATTGGTGCACAACTGAGTAAGGCCATTGAAAATGAGTCACTAATACCTTTTGGCCTACAACAAGGTGCTAAAATTTCGGCACAGAGACATCAAAATACTTGGTCTCAAACGCTACAACACATGCCAACACAACTCCAACAAGTTTATATTCAAGCACACAAACTCGGTTTTGACACCCATATGGACAGTACAGAACAAACACTAAACATCACCTATAATAATGGTCCCTTGCAGACTTTAACCGGTAATCAAGATTTGACACAATACATTTAAACACACAATAAAAAATACGAGACCATCAGTCTCGTATTTTTTATATGCACTCACATGTAATCAATCATTTTTAAACAGCTGTTGCTTGACTGATATCTAACCAAGTTTCGTAGGATCCAATTTTCACTTTTATGCCGTTAGACGCCTTATCAACAGCTAACACACGATAAGTGCCATTCACCTTAAAGTATTCTCCTACTGCTAGTACTTGATTGCCTGATTTTGTACCACTAGCATTTGTTTCATCTAATGGTACAGCGTCAATCAAATTCAACGTGGTTGATTTGCCACCTGATAATTTATCACTCGCCACACTGTTCTTAGCTATATTCACAACATTCACTTGATAC
The DNA here is from genome assembly GCF_019656015.1 of Leuconostoc inhae. Taxonomy (GTDB): domain Bacteria; phylum Bacillota; class Bacilli; order Lactobacillales; family Lactobacillaceae; genus Leuconostoc; species Leuconostoc inhae_A. The sequence continues at coordinate 42,794 of NZ_BPKW01000013.1, forward strand.
ACCCCTGAAAAGCGGACATTGCTCCCAATACCAATATTTTTGTTTTGTGGCGTTTGCTTTGGTGTGGTATTAGCAGTAGCAGCTTTGGCACCTACTAAATCCTTAAAGTGGATAAAGCCAGAAACCTCACGCTTGTTCACCGTGCGTCGATAATAATTATGATTGTAGTTGTAATTGTATTCTTCAATCACAACGTTATCACCTGATACTTCAGCAACCCAAGAAACATGACCTGCACCAAACCATGCGACACTACCAACACTTGGTGTATTGTCAACGCGATACCCTTTCGCCTTTGCCTGTGAACCCCACTGCCAAGCAGAACCAAAACCGACTGGTAGTTCAAATTGGTTTTGTGCATGCAATCGCCATGCCACAAACGAGACACATTCTCGATTATACATGGTCCAGTTATCAACCTTGGAATCTGGCGAGGCATTTTTTAAGTGGGCTGGATAATCATCCCCCATTACGGCTGCACTAGCCGTATTAATAGTCATCCCGCCAACAATGCCTAACGTTAACAAACCTGTTACTATTTTTTTCATTTTTCTACCCTTTTCTTGTGATACCACATCATACGTTAGGCTGATTCCAAATGCTTAATCAGATTATAGTGATATAATGAAAGCAAATATGTTCAGTTACTCAATATTATCAAAAAGGAGCCAATATAATTTATGAAAATTGTACTTTTAGATGGTTATGAACTTAATCAAGATTTAAATTGGTCTACATTAAAAGCATTGGGCGACGTCACTTTGTACGATCGCACAACTATTGACAATCAGGCAGAAATCTTAGAAAAAATAAGCGATGCGGAAATTGTTATTACCCATAAAACACCTTTAAATACTGGTATTCTCAATCAAACCCCACATCTAAAATATATTGGTATTATGGGCACTGGTTATGATGTTGTGGCCATTGACACTGCGCATCAAAACAACATTGTCGTGACTAATATTCCCACATATGCTAGTGATGCGGTTGCACAATTTACTTTTTCACTTTTACTCGAAGTCACTGGACAAGTTGGCCTACATAATCAACTTGTCCACAAGGGTAAGTGGTCTGAGAGTCCTGACTTTACTTTCTGGGATAAGCCATTATTTGAATTAAAGGGCAAAACACTTGGTTTAATCGGTTACGGCCATATTGCTCAAAAAGTAGCTGAAATAGCGCATGCTTTTTCTATGACTGTTATTTTTTATAACCATCGTCCTAAGCAAGTCGATAATGACTGGGTTAAGCAAGTATCATTTGATGAGCTGTTGAAACAATCTGATGTCATCAGTCTGCATGTTATCCAAACACCCGAAACAATGAATTTAATTAATCAAAAAACAATTACTAAAATGAAAAACAGCGTGATTGTGCTCAACACTGCCCGAGGAAAACTAATTAATGAATTTGATATGGCAGACGCCCTTAATCATAATCAAGTTTACGCACTAGCGACAGATGTTGTGCAAACCGAACCAATCGACAATAACAATCCGTTATTAAAAGCTAACAATTGCTATATCACACCACATATTGCTTGGGCGCCACTCGAAACACGCGAAAGACTATTAGATATTACGGTTGAAAATTTAAAATCTTATCTAGAAAATAAGCCGGTTAATGTTGTTTACTAATCGTAGTATATCTGTATTTTCATACATCATTAAATGCTCCTATACTGAAATTCCGGACTACTTTCTTTCTAGGGCGTAATCCGAGATAATAGAGTATAGGAGCTTTTATGAAAAAATATACCCCAGAATTTAAATCTTCAATTGTGACCTTGTACAACCAAGGTCGTTCAGCCAATTCACTAGCCAATGAATACCACTTAGCTGTCCAAACCGTCACGGGTTGGGTTAAAAAAGCTGAAGTGATTGGCACAGATGATCAGGGTCAACCAGTCACTCGCGTGCAATTCAATGCCTTACAAAAGGAAAACAATCGTCTCAAAGAAGAAAATGAGATATTAAAATTAGCGGCCGTTTTGCTAGGCGAACATCACAAGTAACGCGTAAGACCCATCTACCAGTCATTCAAAACCTTTTAAGAAAAGGCTTTAAGCTAGTCACGGTGCTGAAAATGTTGGCTATTCCAAAAAGTACCTACTTTGATTGGACGCATTATCATGAGCCGGCTCGTCAACGTGAAGATGCCATTTTAACAGAGTTATTGCTTGAAATTTGGCAGAAAAACTACCGCGCCTATGGTGCGCCACGCTTGAAAATTGCCTTAGATGGCTTGCATTTACAGCATGGTATCAAGCGTATTAGACGTTTGATGCGGGCAGCAGATATTTATTCTGTGATGGTCAAACGCTTCCAACAGCCAACAACGACAGTCGATTACAAGCAACGACCAAATTTGATCAAACATCTAAAGACTGCCCATGCTTGGAGTATGGACATTACTTATTTGAAATTAACCGATGGGCAATGGGTGTATCTCGCGTCGGTGTTGGATTTAACCACTCACAAGATTTTGGCTCATCAAATCAGTGCCACGATGGACACAAAGCCCGTTGTATCAACGTTACAACGGGCTTTATCGCGACATGCTAAACCAGATTATTTGCACACCGATATGGGCAGTCAATTTACCAGTTTTGGCTTTGAACAAGTGTTACAACAACAAGCTATTGCGCATTCTTATTCAAAATTAGGCCATCCTTATGACAATGCTAAAATTGAGAGTTTTCATTCACTCTTAAAGCGAGAAATGATTTATCAATTCAGATTTACCTCGCTGGCACATTTAATTTTGGCTGTTGCGAACTATTTAGACTGGTACAATGATGAACGTATCAGTGTTGTGCATCGCGACAAGCAAGTCGCTTAACCGAACAGCCCTAGATAAAAAAGAGTCCGAACTATTGACTTAGGAGCACAACATGATTTCATTTAATATGGTAGATTATAAACTTAAATCAAATACTGCATAAAAATTGCAGAAAATTCAATAGCACAAACCATAAATAATACGCAACTGATATTTATTTTATCATCTCGAATGTACAAGCCATTTTCTAACTGCTTTTGCAATATATTTAGCCCATAACCATTTTCCAAAAGCAACAACTCCCATCGAAACTACTAAGCTAGCAACTATTCCTGCTAACCAACCAAATGGGCCAAATATAACCCCTATCCATTTTGATAAGAATGATCCTATATTAGACAAAATATCCATAATTCCTGTAAACATAGTATGAACTATTGCGTAACTAGTCCCATCCTTTTCTCTAACAACACTACCATTAGATTTAGCATACTTAGAGTTATTTTTTTCATATTTTTTATACTCCTCTTGGTCATCAGAAGTCCCTTGATTTATTTGGTGCATATCTTTTAAATCATCAAACACATCAATACCTGAACTGAGTACTCCTAGTCCTGCCATTCCAACCTTTATATGGGCTACTTTTTCTATAGACGGGTCAACTATTTTTTTTAATTCTCCTACATCTTCTAAAAATGATATTGGTGTTAGTCTAAAAACATGGACACGGTTTCTACTACGATATAATAGACGTAGGAGAATAACCCATGACGCAAAAA
>NZ_BPKW01000014.1 GCF_019656015.1 Leuconostoc inhae
TATTTAACCCCAGTGGCCTTTGAACAAAAATAGCAAATCAAAGTAGAATGCGTGTCCGATTTATTGACGTAGATCCAATAGTTGGTGTGACATATCTAATCGCTGTATCTACATTCTCTTTGATAACTTTAACATCTTGATTCAACAATTTATTGTTTACTATTACAGCTTGATTATTAGAATCATCAATTAAGACATCTGAGTTTTGGCTACTTCTATTTTGCCAGTCTAATGCATAAGAATTACCATTCGAAATCATGTTAGTGTAAAGCAAAATATCATCATCAGAAATAAATGCACCAGCGTGATTATCTTTATATATTGGAATATAATCATTATCATTTAACATAGTATCTAGCAGTGCATAATACTGTCTAGGTTCTAACTGTGTGTCACTCATGTTTTTGAATGACACTTTATGAACAATATATCCAGAATCGTTGACTAATAATTTCTCTGATACCTGGATACTGCTACTTTCAAATGAATGTTTCACTAAAATAAAATTATTATTTTTAGATACACTGTAATCTTCATCAGTTCCTGTGCTGTCTATCTCTACTGGTGTTGTATCAATGTAACCAAATCCAGATGTCTGGGCGCTCCCTCTCGTATAACTATATGTGTTATCTGTATTCGATGTTATATCTATTACATGATTTGCTACCATTAAATTGTCTGAAGAGTTTGGTGCATTCAAATTAATCTTATAATTAACGTCATTTCTCAAAAATACATATTCATCGAGTTCATTAGCGTTAACAGAATACCAATTGGCTTGGTTCATTAATTTATTAATTTTATCTATAATATTTTGCTGACTGACACTATTAGTTAGTTTATTTTGATTAACATGGCGACTGACACTACTGTCGATTAGATCGTCATTTGTAGTTGGGCTACTAATGTTACTGTCGGTTAAATCGCCGTTTGCATTTGGACTACTGACACTACTGTCGGTTAGATCGTCATTTGTAGTTGGGCGACTGACACTACTGTCGGTTAAATCGTCACTTGCAGTTGGGCGACTGACACTACTGTCGGTTAAATCGTCACTTGCAGTTGGGTGGCTGACACTACTGTCGGTTAAATCGTCACTTGCAGTTGGGTGGCTGACACTACTGTTTGTCAAATCGTCATTTTCAGATGGGCGACTAATATTACTGTCGGTTAAATCGCCGTTTGTATTTAGGTTACTACTATTACTGTCGATTACATCGCCGTTTGCATTTGGACTACTGACACTATTGTCGGTTAAATCGTCATTCGCAGTTGGGTGGCTGACACTATTGTCGGTTAAATCGTCATTTGTAGTTGGGTGGCTGACACTGCTGTCGGTTAAATCGTCATTTGTAGTTGGGCGGCTGACACTACTGTTTGTCAAATCGTCATTTTCAGATGGGCGACTAATATTACTGTCGGTTAAATCGCCGTTTGCATTTGGACTACTGACACTATTGTCGGTTAAATCGTCATTCGCAGTTGGGTGGCTGACACTGCTGTCGGTTAAATCGTCACTTGCAGATGGGCTACTGGTGGTTCCCCCACTACTAAATACTTTAATTTCAGTATTATTAGAATTCGAAATATCGGCTTGCACCGTTCCTAATCCACCTAGTAATGCCATACTAGCGGAACTCGTCATAACGCATAGAAATAATATATGTTTTCCTTTTTTATACATTTTATAATGATTTTTTATCTGTTCCATATTTTTCTCCCTCAATCCCTATATATTCTTTTATTGTGAATTCATAGCTGCTTACACTGTAGATGTAGTCATCCCAATAAGAACCAAACCTGCTCCTGAAATAACCGCCATTGAAACTACTGTTTCTTTTATAATTCTTTTCTCCTTTTTTCTTCTTAAAATCCAAACTAGTGGCTAGATTTATAAGAGGCGTTTATTACAGTCTATTGTTCTTGTAATAAACGCCTCTTATATGATATCATATAACTTTGCGGCTTACCTCAAAAATAATGTGAACCAAAAATCTACTTTTAATAGTAGGCTTTAATAATAAGGAGAACATGGGAGATTTTAAAATGACATTGAAAGATATCGTGAACACGTTGCAGAAGCTAATCAAGCAAAAGCCTAAATTGGTTGGCGGCATTGCTGCCATCTTAATTTTAGTAGGTGGTATTGGACTAACACAGAAAAGCCATACACAATCACAACAAATTGAAACACCACAGTCTCAGCCCAGTGAATCAACTAGTGACCTGGGTACTGTTCCAAAATCAAATGATAACAGTGAACCACTTAAACCTGATTCAAAGTCAGGCAGCCACGCGTATACTGGGAAATATATGTTGGACACAGACGGAAAAGAAACCACAACCGTTGATCCTAGCTATCACGAGTGATAGCCTCGGTCCGTTCTTTAATACACAAACAACACAAAAGGAATCACATATGAAAACTAAAACATTGTATACGACACTATCTGCTGGCACTGTTGGCGTAGCGGTTATCGCAGGTGTTACATTTTACTCTGGACATCAAGACAATAAAAGCCAGCAGGCAAGCAGCGCTGTAACAACTAAAAAAGCCACCAGCGCGACTTCAAAAAAAGCAAAATCATCAACAACAAGTAGTGCAATAACAGAACAAGTAAGTAGTAGCAGTAGTGCGCCAAAAGAACGTGTTTTGGTAGCTAGCGGTACTGATTATCATATCGTTATACAAACTGGTGGTCTGGGTGGTGCATTCGGTCACATCACACCAATAACGCAATTACTTGATGAAAATAGTATTTTAGACGTTGCCGCATCAGTCCCCAACTTAAACAATTCAACTTTAATTAGCATTGTGCCTAACGATAATAGCTGGAAAATCAGCTTAAAACACAATGACAAGACTTATAATTTAACGATTATTAGAGCCACCCCAAAGTACGGTATGATTACCGTTGCATCTGATGGGCAAGCCGACGCACCATATCTATTCAACATTCCTGCGTCAATAGTAGACGCGGACACAAAAGCTACGCAAGACATTACCGAAGAAGAAGCCATTAAAATTGCTAATAAATATGGTCAAGTATCTGAGCCATTCACATTAAACACAACGCATGTCAACGATAAATCAGAAACAGAGTTCTATCTCAACACACCACTAAGAAAAGGTACCGCTAAGGATGTCAATGATTTGAGTGGTACACCTGATGCTCGTGAATATGCTGTCGTGTCACCAGTTGATCGTGGGCACGCCCACCTTAAAGTTGGTAACTGGACATCTAGAACAGCAACCCATTCGCCATTTTTTGATGAAGACGTCGTCAGATAAATGATACTCAAGCACGCCAACTGGTTTAGTGGTCAAGAACGTTTTGAAATTAGAAAAGAAAATTAAAAAGCATTATGATCTGCGCACAAAAAATTGTAGCGCATCGCTTGATACATCAAAAAGGCTACGCATCGTTAATATACCGATGCGTAGCTTTTTAATTTTATCTATTATTTAACAATACGATCGACGATCGCACGCCAAATTTTAGGATGATTACGTGCAATATAAACCGTTAGACGATCTGCTATTGAATTGAAATAACGTTGTTTAGGCTTCACGTCTGTTGCTGCACGATAAAATACCTTCGCTAAATCAGCCGACGTTGCACCAGAACTGGCACGCTTAAAGAATTGGCTGACTTTACCAATTAATTTTTCGTAAGGCGAGTTTGGTTTCAGATTATTTCTGGCATTAGTAAACGCAATATCACTCCACGATGACTTAGTCAATCCTGGTTGAACCACGACTGACCGCACACCAAATGGTTTCATTTCAGCATCTAACACATCGCTCCAAACACTCAAACCAAACTTAGTCACATGGTACCAGCCACCCAAAGGGGTATACATATTTGCACCGATACTAGAGATATTAACAATGCGACCTGATTGTTGCTGACGCATACTAGGCAACACAAGTTGTGCTAAATCAGCGGCCCCGAATAAATTTGTATCGAGTTGTTTTCTCGCAGTATCTAACGAAACTTCTTCAAGCGGGCCATATTCACCATAACCGGCATTATTAATCAATACATCAATGTGCCCTTGCTCCTTTAAGGCACGTGCGACAAAATCAACATTAGATTGATGATCCGTCACATCTAAGATTGACGTTTTGACCCCACTGTTTTCTAAAGGTGCCATTTTTTCTAGTCGACGTGCCCCTGCGTAGACAATCCAATTGTTTGCCGCAAATATCTTTGCCGCTTCAAACCCCATGCCATTTGATGCACCAGTAATTAAAACTACTTTTTCCATTCGTGTTACTCCTTTATCTATTAAATGAACGTTCACTTTTAAATAATAACTAAAAACCAATTAGTAAATCAAGCGATCAACAATGTGATCAACAAACACTGCCACATTTGCACCACCATTTTGTAGATAATCTGATAAACTGCCAAAAGTTAACGCCTGTAATTCCAAGATATCACTTGTAATCAATAATTCTTCTCGAATCGCAGTGCTAATTAGCTCGACAACAACGGCCGCACGCTGACGACAAAATTCATTTGCTTCGTCACTGACTTCCGTAGAATTATGTAACATTGTCCACATAAATAAAATTTCTTTAGGATGCTTTTCATAATATTTAGCAAAGTGCAGTAATGCCAACTTGAGCTTACTAGTCACGTCAATGCCTTGGTCTAATGTTTCTGTCAAACCTTGATCCAGTGATGACTTAACAGACATATACATTTGCGACAATAAATCCTTTTTATCAGCGTAATAAATGTAGATCGTTGCTGGACTGACATGTGCGTTTTCAGCGATTTTACTCATACTCAAATTAGTTAATCCATCTGCATCTACAAGATCATACACAGCTTGTTGAATAGCTTGTTGTTTTTTCGTGTCAATTTTCCTCATGCTTTAATAATAAATGATCATTCATTTAATGTCAAGAAAACATAAATTTGTAAGCAAACTTAAAACAGTATATACTTACTTAAAGTAAAACAAATAAATTATTTTAAGGTGGTTCTTATGAAAATAACAATTATTGGCGCAAGTGGTTTTGTCGGCAAAGCCACTGTTCAAGCGGCATTAAAAAATCATCATCAAGTTTACGCTGTTTCACGAAATGGCGTGTTTGATAGTCACGAAAATTTAACTGTTATTCATCATGATATCAATGATGTTGACGGTCTAGCTCATAAAATTAAAGACACTGATCTCATTATTTCTACCTTCAATTCTGGTTGGCAGAATCCAAATCTTTACGCTGATTTCATTAGAGGTGCACATGCTATTAACACACTCGCACAAAAATTAGCAAAGCGTGTCATTATTGTTGGCGGTGCTGGTAGCTTGTTTGACCGCAAAACAAACCGGCAATTGTTTGTGGACGCGGATGAATCATTTCAAAACATGGTGCGCGGTGCCTATGAACTTTATGAGAAACTAATTAATGATCATTCTTTCGACTGGACATTTGTTAGCCCAGCAGTCAATTTGAACGACAAAACACCGAAGTATAATTATAATATCGGTGGCGACTATGTCCTTTATAATGCTCAAGGTGAAAGTCAAGTTAGTATTTATGATTTAGCGGATTTATTGGTTAACGTTGCCCCAACAGCAGCAATGTTACATAAGCGAATTACTTTAGCTGACAAATAGTTTACCAAAACAAACCATTAAATAATATTAAAGTGTTTCAAACCTTCCAAAACACCATAATTTGTTGTTGCTGTATACGCAGCAACTTTTTTTAGTTCGGGTATCGCATCTTTCATAGCAACGCCATAATCAACTGTCTCAAACATTGATAAATCATTATTTTGATCGCCAAAAGCATAGGTTGGTATATCTGACAAGTTATTATTTATAATCATTTTTTCAATGGCTTGTGATTTGGAAATGCCTCGTGGCAAAATATCAATTGCTAAAGGCGCATAACGTATAATATTAAGCTGCTTATTAAACAAATCATGATATATCTGCTCTTGTGTCTCATTTAAATAAATGTTTAAAAAATTAGTCGTGTGATTTTGGTAAAAAAGTGGGTCAATGCGCGTGTGTGCTAAATGCATGGTAGTCATATGGCTTTGTGTCACAGCATTCATACCGGTCACAGCGTACTCTGACTGATTAAAAAAGCCCACATCATGCTGGTGCTCGCCAGCTACATGTAAGATTGATTGAATAAGCTCAGTAGGCATTTGATAATCTTGTACGACCTGTCCTTGAGATACAACATAACAACCATTAGATAAAATAAAAGAGTCAACTTGTAATTGCTCTAACAATGGCTCAACTTCATAGAAACTACGGCCGCTGGCAATCACTGGTAACGTTCCTTCATTTTTAAATTCTTGAAATAAAGGAATCAATTCTGGTGAAACTTGCATATCTTGATTCGGACATAACGTCCCATCTAAATCGAAAAATAAAATTCTCTTAATTCTCATGTTAATTATCTCCTAAATAACCATGCACAATACACCTAACGACTTGATATTTTAATTATACGCCAAAAAAAGCTAGCCATTGTCACGTTATTTTGACTAATGATGGTGTACAAACATCTTTTAACGTGTTAGCATGAAGTCAAAATCATAGAAAGAGGTTTCACTATGGCAGCAACTTTTTTAATCGGCGCGCACGGTCAAATCGGCCAACAACTCGTACCAAAACTAATCAACAAAGGCATCACAGTTCATGCAGGTTTAAGAGATTTAAACCAAATAACAGATTTTTCTGAGAACAATTCATTGATACCTGAATTGTTTGATTTAACGGTATTACCCGAAACAATGGCTAAACAATTTAAGGCCGCAAACGTTGATTCAATCATTTTTTCAGCCGGTTCTGGTGGTAATACTGGTGATGATGCAACCTTGATGATTGATTTAGATGGCGCTGTTAAAGCCATGGAAGCCGCACAATTAGCTGGCATCAAACGGTTTATCTTAGTGAGCTCAGCAGCTAGTAATGATCGTAGCGCCTGGGATCAAACAGGTATCAAACCCTACATGATTGCTAAATATTATGCGGATAAACTATTGATACAATCACACTTAGAGTATACAATTTTACGCCCAGGTGCCTTGCAAAATAAACCTGGAACGGGTCATATTGCCCTTGTAACTGATGGTCAAACAAACTTGGGGCACTTAATGATTTCACGTGAAGATGTGGCGGAAGTCATTGCCACAATTATTGATATGCCAACGACTTATCGTCAAGCATATACGTTAGGTAGCGGTTCTCAAGTGATTGCAACTGCTTTCTAACTAACTATTGTCCCTCAGTAATTTTCAAGTACTATTACACTAAAAAAACGACTCTTTCTGAAACATATTTCAGAAAGAGTCGTTTTTAGCATTTATGCCCAATACTTAAAAACGTGGCTCACCAAGTGCATGTTGTGCAGCTAAATTCAATAAACTCCACTGTCTGTCAAAACCTGGTTGGAAAAAGAAATCAGCTTGCGCCAAATCCTCCAAAGAAATTTTTTGTTGAATGGCTAGAGATAAAACATTCCCTTGGGCTGTGATATCGTGCGTTGAAAGAACTGCCCCACCTAATAGACGATGTGTTTGTGGATCATAAGCTAGACTAACATAAACATTGGGATTACCCATCTGATTTGGCACATAATCAGGGCGCAATGTATCCTGATAAAAGGCTGTTTTGATTGTCACACCAACTTTTTTAGCAGTTGTCGTATTTAAGCCAGCAGTGGCAAAATGATAATCAAAGACGCTCAACGCTGAAGAACCAACAACGCCACTAAATGGTACTGCAGGTGTCTTTTCAAATAAATGAGCAGCTATATAGCGCGCCTCACGACGAACAACTGAAGCCAAAGCAATGGGCATTTTAGTTTGCGCTGGAATCGAGTAAGCTAGAACGGCATCCCCAACAGCATAAACATCTGGTACGTTAGTTTTAAGGTACTCATCTGTCTTAATCCAACCCTGCTCATCTAAATCAATTGTGCCTTTTAACCAATCCGTATTTGGTTTGATTCCCGCAGCTTGAATCACCAAATCACTTGGATATTCGCCTTCATTCGTCTGAACTGAAACCACTTGATTATCTGTATCGCCTTCGTAACGTTCAATCTGAACATCAGTGACTACCGTGACACCTTTATCAAGTAATTTTTGACTGATAAGATGCGTCATATCTGAATCCAAATAATTACCTAAAGGTCGATCAATCATATCAATTAAGGTCACATGTTTCCCAGCCTTGACACTCGCTTCAACAGCCTCAACGCCGATATATCCTGCACCTACAACCGTTATATTTTTAACTGTGGGATCTTCCAATTTAGCTTTTATCTTTGTTGCCCAATCTTTACCACGCATGAGATAGACGTTCTCTAACTCATTGCCTGGTACTGGTAAATGATTAGGCGTGACACCTGAACTAAGAATTAACTTGTCATAGTCGTAATTTTTGGCGTTACCTGTTGTCACATCTTTAACCGTAACGGTTTTATTGTCTGAATTAATTGCCGTGACTTCATGGTTATTATAAATTTCTGCCCCAAGTTTTTCAACATCTTCAGGCCGAAAATTACGTACATCATTCACATCCGTAACACTGTTTTCGAGATAAAGTTCCATGCCGCATGACATGAATGAGATAAAGTCGCCAGCTTCAAATAATTTAATATCAATGTTTTGATACTGACGCGTTAACTCCAAAATAGACTGATGGCCACCATGTGACGCACCAACAATAATAATTTTTGTTTTTAACACTGCTATTCCTCCTTGTTCATTCGCAATTAGCAACAAGTGGATAGCTATTATCTTTTTATATGACAATAGCTATTCATCTTCTATTCTATTTTAGAACAATTCTAAACAATAATCAAATATTTTATAGTCACCTAAGTTAAATACAGTAAAAATCGATATCTTTTAGTTTTTTTGATATGAAAAAAAGCACAACTTCAGGGAAGAGTTGTGCTTTTCAACTGTAAGTACAGAACACAAAATCAAGGGAGATTTTGTAACAAACTTATTATAAGTTAAAACTATCGTGTGATATTATCAGATTTTCTTAAAAAATGACGATTACATGATACTCACTGATTAACTGCCATTAAAAAAATTTATTTCAGGACATAACAGTCAGTTTATCTATCATGTTAACTTAATATATTGCGACAATATTAATTTTACATTTTCAGCATCGTGAATCGGATCATATTTTTTGACTTAAATCACCATCCCGCAAATTTTTCGCCTTCTCAAAATCATCTGTAAATAAACCACCTAAATGCTGTTGAAATGCCATATTCATGTCACTTTCAGAATTAACCGTCCAAATACGTTGAAAAACAGGCGCTTCTGACCTAACTGTGCGATCTAAATGCAAGGCTTTTAAATGATTATCCGTCATAAATTGCTGTGGTTTATTAATCTTATTACTGCTTAAAAATGCCAAATTTTGAGTATGATCTAGTTGATATAAACGTTGTAATGTGAATATATTAAACGATGACAATACAACTCGCCGACTTAAATCGTATTTTTTAAGCAAATTTAATACGATTTTTTCGATGCCAGGATATGATAAATAATCTGTTTTTAACTCAACATTTAAAAAAATATTAGTATGGTTAAAAATTTCAAAAACTTCTTCTAACGTTGGGATACTCTCATGTTGACTGACAAGTTGCTGATGTCTGTTACTATCATTAATCAGCTGAACCTTCTTTAAATCTCTGATATTAAAGTTTTTAATATAGCCTGTGCTGTTCGTTGTGCGATCTAATTGTTCATCGTGCATGATCACAGGTACATTGTCCTGAGTTAAATGGACATCAAACTCAACAGCTTCGCCATTTTGAGCTAAATATTCAAATCCGGTCCTTGAATTTTCGACAAATTTTACAGGAATACCTCGGTGTCCAAAAATGGTTGTCTTCATTTTACGTTATTCCCCAGATTGTTCATTAGCATCTTTAATATCAGCCGTTGTTTGCTTGACGGCTTTACTTAGTTCAGAATCGACATCTTTACCGTTGATAACATTTTCCATTGCATTTTGCGTGTTCACACGTTCCTTAGGCATAGATGTAATCAAGGCACCAGCACTAGCAGCATTAATTTTTGTGGCCTTCAATTGCTCAACTGGTGCTGCCAGAATAGGTGTGTTTTTGAAAGCATCTTTCAAAATTTTAGTATCATAAGATTTGTTATTAATCGCAAAGTAACCCGTGTCGATGGACCATTGTGCTTGTTCTTTAGCTGATGTCGCAAATTTTAGAAAATCAAATGATCCCTTCTGTGCTTTAGTAGACTTACCCTTAGAAAGCCAAATGCTAGCACCGCCAATGACAACGCCGTTAGCTTTAACGTTTTTAGGACGAGGCAAGTAAGTCACGCCAACATTAAATTTAGCATCTTTTTTAATGTTACCTAATGACGCTGATGAATTCATAAACATGTCAATTTGATTAGATGTAAAGGCCGACAATTCTGTGTCTCCCGCATTAGCACCCGTCCCATAATCAACCAGTGTCCCGGCGTCAGCATTTGTTTTAATCCAATTTAAGATATTCTTACCAGCTTTATTATCAAAAATTGCTTTAGTCGCTGTTTTTTTACGACCATTGCCATGATTCACCAAAGTCTGATTTTGATTGGCTAGTAACTCTTCAAAAGTCCAACCATAAGGCAGAATCGACAACTTTGCACGACCACTCTTTTCCTTTAGTTTTTTGGCAGCATCGGTTACCTGTTCGTATGTGGGACTTGTAGGTAAGTCAGCAATGCCAGCATCTTTAAAGGCGTCTTTATTATAATATAGGACTGGTGCACTCGAGTTGAAAGGCATAGAATATAATTTACCATTAATTGTATAGTAGTTTAAAATATTTTTACGCAAATTTTTTGTACTGAAGTTATATTTTTTTATGAGCGTTTGCATCGGCTCAATCATGCCTGATGTTGATAATTGTTTTGTCGAAATTTCGTTTGATTGAAATAAATCAGGCGCTTTACTCGTGCCACCTACTGAAAGAAATTTTGGTAATGCTTCAACATATTGCCCCTGAAACTCAGGTATCACTTTATATTTCGTTTGTGAGGCATTATAATCATTAACAACACGATCAATAGCCTGTGCGTTCTGGCCTGTCATCGAATGCCAAAACACAATATTTTGACGTTTAGTATCAGCAGCATGAACTTGCGTTAGTGGCAACACTGCTCCCAAACCAATTGTTGCCAGTGCCACATACTTCGTTGTATTTCTAAACATGTGATATTCTCCCGTTTGTATAATGTGTCATCATTATTTAATAACACCGTTTGTTAGGCCATTTTTAAAGTATTTTTGACCCAAGAAAATGATCAATAGTGTTGGTATAACTGAAACTATCGTAGCGGCCATAATGAGGCCCCAATTGCTTGCAGTGTCTTGCGAACGTAATTGTCGCAAACCAATTTGTACGGTTCTAACATTGTCATTCGTTGTTGCAATGAGTGGC
The DNA here is from genome assembly GCF_019656015.1 of Leuconostoc inhae. Taxonomy (GTDB): domain Bacteria; phylum Bacillota; class Bacilli; order Lactobacillales; family Lactobacillaceae; genus Leuconostoc; species Leuconostoc inhae_A. Next base: position 11,477 of record NZ_BPKW01000014.1, read on the forward strand.
CATAAATACATATTCCAGTTCGTTAAAAAGCTGTATAAAGCAAAGGTAATAATATTTACTTTGGTATAAGGCATAACAACACGCGTCGCAAACTGCCAGTGATTTAATCCCTCAATGTCACTTAGATGTTTGAGTTCAATCGGCACTTGTTCAAAACTGGTCTTCATCATGAACGTACCAAATGCCGAAGCCAAAAATGGCAAGCCGATTGAGGCATAAGTATTTAGTAAATTTAGGTCACGAATAGTCGCGAAATTAGGAATTATTTGTGCTTCAAATGGCAACATCATGGTGCTTAAAAATAAAATGAATAGCGTCTTTTTAAATCTGAAATTCAAAAATACAAACGCATAAGCAGCCATAATCGACAGTGCTATTTGGCCAACCATCACCATACCGGATACAATCAGACTGTGTAGCAAAAAACTAGCCATTGGCGTGTTAGTGAATACCTTGATATAATTACCAAATTCTAAGTGCCGTGGTAAAAGATTACCTTGCGCAATTGACTGACTGGATGACAAGCTCAACGATATACCTAAAAATAACGGTAATAACAATAGTATTGCGACTATCAACAATAATACAAAACGGCAATTTTTTTGAAGACGACTATTTTGCATTGCGACCTTCTCTCTTGTTTTTCACATAAAATTGAATCATCGTGAACAACATGATAATTAGCGTTAAAATAACCGATTGCGCACTCGCACGACCAACACTGTGATTAACAAACGCATCTTGATAAATGGCATACACAAGTAGATTAGTATGATAATCCGGTCCACCTGAAGTTAAGATATCAACCTGCCCAAACGTCTGAAAAGCATTAATCAAAGTCACAACAGTGACGAAAAAAATAGTGGGCCGCGTGGCAGGCAGCGTTATTTTTCGTAATCTTAACCACCAAGAGGCACCATCTAAATCAGCAACTTGGTATAAATCTTGTGGAATTGCTTGAATGGCGCCTAGCAAGACTAAAAATGCAAAACCAAGATTCATCCAGACTGTTGTGCCAATGATTGCGACTAGTGACCAAGTCGGATCAGATAACCAATTAATTTGCGGCAAATGCAATATTGTCAGTATTTTACTAAATAAACCAATTTGAGGATTAAACATGAATAGCCATAAAATGGAGGCCACCGTAACTGATACGCCCATCGTGGATGAAAACATGGTTCTAAAAATTGCGATCCCCTTCATTTTTTGACTAGCCGTAATAGCCATGATATAAGAAATAAATAAGGTCAGCACTGTAGAAAACAAAACAAAAATCAACGTAATTGTAAATGAGGTGATGAAGCTATCTGATCGTATCAAATTGGCAAAATTTTTTAAGCCAATAAATTTAATCGGGTTTCCGACAAGATCAGTTAACTGTGTACTGAGGTAAAATGTTTTAATCATCGGATAAAAAACAAAAATACCTAGAATAATAAGCGATGGTAACAGTAATAAAAGTGCTAATAAATTTTGATGCGCTGTTTGCGTTTTTGTCATATTCTTCAAGCCAATTGCCCGCTAACAGCTACTAGTTCAGACTGTCCCACTTTGATTAATTGGCCATCTTGTGTGAATAATAATACTTTATCCAATAAAATATCAAAATTAACCGCATCGCCAACCACCAAATGAATTTGCTCATTCACTTTCACTCTAAAGGTCGCATCTAGACCAAGGTTAATTTCTAGGTTTGTCCCATCACCTAAAGGTTCAATATGAACAATCGTTCCTGACATTTTCCCAGATCGTGTCATCACAATATTTTCTGGTCGCACACCGAGTTTAAATGTGCCATTAATGTGTTCCCAATTAAATGGCATCGCTATGCCATTTTTCATTTTCAGAATATCATTTTCAATATTGACATCAATGAGATTAATTGCTGGCGAACCAAAGAAATCAGCGACAAATGTATTGGTGGGTACATTGTAAAGCTCAAGTGGTGACCCTATTTGCTCGATTTTTCCTTTATTGAGTAGCATGACCTGGTCACCCATTGTCATTACTTCAGTTTGATCGTGTGTGACATAAATCACTGTAATGCCAAGTTGTTGTTGTAATAGTCGGATTTCTTTACGCATTTCTGCACGTAATTTGGCATCCAAATTAGATAACGGTTCGTCCATCAGTATGATTTTGGCATCCGATACAAGTGCCCGGGCTAAGGATACACGCTGCCTTTGACCACCTGATAAGTTCCCTGGTTTTTTATTTTTGTAGCCTTCTAAATGCACTAAGTCTAGTACTTCTTGCAGCTTTTTTTGTCTCAAGGCTTTAGCTGTGTGTCGTGCTGTTAAGCCAAATATTATATTTTCAGATACTGTTAGATTAGGCATTAATGCATAATTTTGAAAAACCATTGATAAGTTTCTATCTTTTGGCGGTAGTCTCGTGACATCTTTCCCATTAATCGTGATCGTCCCCTCATCTATCGGAATAAATCCTGCAATCGCATTTAAAATCGTGCTTTTACCTGACCCAGATGCACCCACTAATATATAAAATTGCCCATCTGCAATTGTCGTATTAATATCTGTTAGTACCTCTTCTCCATTTTCATACGTCTTTTTCAAATGTTGCAATTCAATTGACATATTTGCTAGCCTCTTTCGTTCTGCATCGATGACACTATATTTGTTAACACGTCAACTATAACAAGTGTTTGTAAATGCTTAGCTTGAAATTTGTAAATGTTTTTGAAGCGTATTAAACGATTGCATCGTGTTTCGTAGTCTACACCCTACTGACTTCACAAAAAAACATACCTGACTCATAACGCAAACAAAAAACAGGCTGAAAATTTCAGCCTGTTCTTATGTTGTTAATTATTCAAAAAGAAAACGATTCAATGCGCGATCTACGACCTTGTTTTCATGTAACTTGCTATGTTGCGCACCTTTTCCAGTGATTTTTAACTCTTTATAAGACTTCGTACGACCAGAAATCAGATAACGCAATGATTGTGACGACGCATTACTGACTGAACCGTCAGAATGGCTACCATCGTTTTTATCACCAAATATATTTAGAACACTGACTTGGTTTTTAGGATAACTTGTCCTTAGTTTCAGTAATTCCTGATAAGTAGCATTCATTTTTTGTGGTTTGCCTTGGCTATCCAACACCATTTGATTCGCTTTATCATCCATTCTTAAAATACCATTGAAATGCCCTGCAATATTAACTTGCTTTGCTAGTTTAGGTAATTTATCATTACTTGAATGATCTAATACATAAAAGACAATCGACATATTGCCCATGGAATGACCAACCGCATTAAATTCCTTAATCTCATACTGCTTTTGTAGCGCAACAATGACATTTTTCATCCATTGCCCATCTTGATGATAATTCGTATTTCTATTGTTTTCATAATTCACTTCAACTAAAGGATTTTTTGCTTTTTTATCAATCACACCACTGAGTGTCACCGTGCCGTTTTTAGAGACATTGGCTCTAATAACGGTATTTGAATCGCCCTTTTCCACCAAATAATGGGTCATCTGTTGCTCAGCTTTGTAACTACTACCATATCCGTGAAAAAAGAGGGTCGGTGTAATGGTGCTTTTTGTTGCATCCCCAACAGTTTTAGTTACCCCTTTGCTAGTGCTAGCATGAACATACCCTATTAAACATATGAGCAACACAAGTGCAACTGGTATTAAAATTTTCTTATATTTTGTCATCATTTTCTCCCCTGTGATTACTTGTAACATCTTAGAATTCTTAAGTTACCAGTAACAATTTCAACTACTTAATTAATAGCCTGCTAAAAGCTTACCACAAAAAAACAATTTAGAATAATAGCCTCTAAATTGTTTTACTTTTCTTTCCCTAAGGGCGATAATTTAGCCATAATTCCTGCACATGTGCGAATGATGCCAGCAATCATAATGATTATAAACATTGTATAAATAGCCAGCTGCATACTTGATTCTAAAATTCAATTAAATGGATTCCCATACTTAGCACAATATTGATAAAAACCTATTTTATATAAATCAATATTTTTATCTATTTGTGCACTATTCTTAAAACAAATCATTTTTAATACTGCTTGGGTGAATTCTAATGATGCAGTCCCGTTCGCCGTTACTAAATTTTGATCTCTTACTACTTGTTTTTCAATAAAATCATTTTTATTTTGATATTGGTCAAAATTTTGCCATAGATATTGCGCATTACCAGTGTGTTTAAAATGTGTCAGTAAACCATTTTTAGCTAGGTAATCGACCGCTCCACATATTGCACCTACCGGTTTATTATTCGCTAATCTTTCAGCAATTAATTGCCTTAAGCTGTTATTTTCGAGAGACCAAGAATTACCACCAATTAATATCAAAAGATCACCGTTAATAGGTATTTGTTCTAATTGATAATCAACTAATGTTTTGAAACCACCAATCGAAACAACTTCTTTTTTAACGGAGGCAGTTTTGACGTCCCAATCTGATTCTGCGTTCAACATACTTGAAAGATGCGCACCTTCCCAATCCGCATAGTCATCTAACATTTAAAAAATTGCTTGTTTCATAAAAAACGCCCCTATTAAAAAGTTATTAGTTTGCAGTGGCTCTCAAAAATTAAACATTTGGTGTCACTACAATTTACTTACACCATTTAGTATAGTCTAAATGGGAACTTAGAACAAACGTTCGCGAAATTTATGTAAACTTAGCATATCCGATTAATTTGTGAGAAAACAGCTTTCTACAAACACTACTTATTGACTGACGTTTTTAATTTGCAATGAAAAAATGATACCTAACATTGAAAACCCTGCCGCACATAGCATAGCTGCCCGAAAACCATTTGTAAATAGACCCACATTAACAATGCTCCCAAACTTATAAAACACTATAACAGCAAGGGTAGTTCCGACAGCACCGCCTAATAGGCGAAATACATTATACACGCCTGATGCTTTACCAATGGCTATTGGATCAACTGCCCCTAACACTGCTTTTTGTAGTGCTGGTCCAGCCATAGAAAGTCCCACACCAGCAAGTGCCAATGGGATAACCATCACAGCGTATGAACTACTAGCTGTAACAAAAAAATTAATAAATAAATAGCCGACCCCTTGAAAAATCAATCCCATAGTTGCAATAGACTTCTCTCCAAATTTATCAACTGCTTTGCCTGCAAAAGGTGCGACAATGACTAAGGTGCCTGTCCACGGTAGAATTTCTAATCCAGCATGCAATGAATCTACCTTACCAACTACTTGTAAAAATTGCGGTAGAAAAAAGACGACGCCATACATTGCTGCATATAACAAAAACGTAGCAACATTACCACCAGTAAAGGTCATTGATTTAAAATATTGCAAAGGAATCATAGGATTAGTTTCGATTTTTTGTCGCAAAACAAACCAGACACCCAATAATAGACTAACGCCACCAAGAATAATTGTCGTAACTGCTAAACTTGCCGAGGTCATCTCTGAAAGTGCCCAGAGAATACCTGCTGATGACAATATAATTAAAATGGCATCTAAAGGATTAATTCTTTCACTGTTTCCAGTACTCTCCGGTAACAGTTTATGTGACAAGTAAATAGCAATAACACCAACTGGTACATTAATCCAGAAAATCCATTGCCAGGCCAGTGTAGCAACAATCAGTCCACCCAACGACGGACCAACAATGAGCGCCAATCCACCAATACCACTCCAAATTCCTAATGCTTTCCCTCTTTTGGATGCCGGTATAGCATTTGTTAAAATTGCCATTGACATGGGTGTCATGACCGATGCACCAACTCCTTCAACGATACGCGAGATAATAAGCATAGTAATGTTATTAGACAGTGCACAGAAAATTGATCCTACGGTAAAAATAAACATACCAATATTATAAATGTGTCTTCGCCCTATACGTTCGCCTAAAGAGACGCCAACCAAAAGTACCGCTGCAATTGTAATGTTATAAGCATTTAAAGCCCATTGTAGTTGGCTTACCGAGATGTGGAAATCTGTTCGAATGGCAGTTGACGCAGTTGTTATAATCATTGAATCCATCATGGACATAAAAAAGCCTACCGATGTTAAGATTAATATCCATTTCGAGTTAAATTGTTTATTTTCCATTTTTTCTCCCTTAACACTTGTTTTTCGATTATAGAATATTTTGTTCAAACTTTGTTGAACAGTTCAATATATTTTGAACAATTTAATACTAGCATACTAAAAAAAATATAACAAGGCACGTACCAATCAAAGTATTAAAAAAAAGAAGCATAATAAAAAATGATGTGTTATCACATCATTTTTTATTATGCATAGATGATATTAATGATTTTTTTTTAATAATACTGTTATTTACATGCTTTTGTAAAAATTAGTCACATATTTATCAAATGTTTGCTCATTAAGCGTGACATATTTTTCCCTTGCCTCCCTTCTTGTGTTGATTAATCCTGCCAACTCTAATAATTTGAAATGATATGAACCTGAAGTTTTGCTAATATTAATGGCTTTCCCAACCTCCCCACACGATACCTCATGGTTTAATTGTTTTAAATATTTAATTATTTTAAGTCTTACGGGATCTGACAGGGCTTTAAACACCAAAATTTGATCATTATCAATTTGATTTTGTTTTTTATTATCTAACATATTCATCATTATACTTGAATGTCGTTACTAAGTTCAAGACAAATGCACACCGAAAATAATTCTGTAACACAAATTGTGCATCAATTATATCTATATATGCTATAATTAGTGCATAAGAAAAGCACCTACTAGTAATAGATGCCCTGGTTGTCTTGAGATAACCGCACATGTTAATCAATAGTGAAAAACAACCTTGTACGGCTAAATACGTGGGTTGTTTTTTATTGATTACTCTTTAATACTTTTAATCAATAAAACAACAAATATCAATAACGATATCATGAGTACTAACGGACCATAATAATCATAGTTTACTTCGTGACCTGACATTATGCCATTTTTTTTGGAAGTGACACTAACAAATAAACCATCACCTTTCAGCGACTACTATGTGACAACCATACAATTATTTTTTCATATATTAATATGACTTCATTTCAAATTATACCAACCTAATTGTATTACGCCTCGTTTTTAGCAGTGATTTGTGCATAATACTGCTTTTTCTTTTGTAAAAAATCAATATGTCCTTGTATTTTCGCCTGTTCTTCATGAAGTATCTGCTCTTGTTGTTCTAAAATGGCGATTCTTTCTTTAATTGTTTCATGTCCTTGCTCACGTAATTTAGCATATGTCATAATTTTAACCAGGGGCATACCGGTCGCTTTGGCGCGTTTAATAAAATCAATCCAATTTAACTCCTTGTCTGTAAATACACGATAATTATTTGCTTGCCGCACTGGTTTTAACAGGCCTAATGTTTCATAATAACGTAAAGTTGGGATTGACAACCCTGTTATGAAAGCAACTTCTGATATTTTATAAGTTTTGATCATCATTTCCTCTTGCTATAAAGTTTACTTGATAGTTTATACTTATTTTATCATATGAAAACAGGAGAACATATTATGGATAACTACGAAAATGGTTTAAAAATACGCGAATCAGTCATTGGCAAAGAAGCGAGTCAACTTGTTTCAGATAGTTTAGCAGACATCGCACCGCTTTTGAATCAAAAAACCTTATTGGCATTTGATGAGGCTGATAAACGAAAAATTTTAGATATGAAACAACGAGAAATGATTACCCTGGCGGTATTGCTCACCCAAGGCGACACAGCAAGTCAACTTAGCATTCATATTCAAGGCGCCGTAAATGTTGGCGTGACACGTGATGAGATTGTTGAAATGTTTATTCATTGTTTACCCTACATCGGCTTTCCAAGAGTTTTAAATGCTATTGCCGTGGCAAAGCAAGTGTTTAGTAACTAATAAACATTTTTAAGCCAATAAAACCCTGCTACTTGAACATAATGTACAAGTAGCAGGGTTTTATTTGTTGAAACGATCAAAATAAATCATTTACTACGTTCGTGAAACACATTAAATACAACAATAATCAAATTCAAACCAGCAATAATAAATAGACTGGACATTATACTCGTTAGGTGTTTCGTAGCAAACAATCCGGTAATGATTGGCATTAAGAAAAATGCCACACTACCAAAGAAAAAATAAAGGCCTGTGAGTCGACCGGCAAATTGTGAGTTGCGCCCAATTAATTGGCTCAATCCTAACTGTAGTGACCCACCTGCAGCAGAAATACCAAAAATAAAGCAACCTAAACTAGCAAGCCACATCTCTCGACTTGAAACAACGACAGCCAGCCCTATTATTGTCCCAACAGCTGTTACGACAAGTAATGTCGCTTCGCGTACCCATCTTTGATTCGTAATTAAGAACAATACGCCCACACCAACTAACGACCCAATACTATAAAATGTCATCAGCAAATGAGAATTAACCGTCGTAAATGATTGCACAACATGAAAGTATCGTGTGACCCATTGTGTAAAATGTATCATTAACCACATCGAACTAAAGCCATAAATCAAGAAAATTATTTTTGTGATATCCCACTGCCATTTGATGTTATTTTGACTCACTTTTGACATGACTTGAGATTTTAACGTATAAAATTTGTCAGATTTAATAGACAGCATGATACCAAGATTTACAATTAAGATCGCAGTTGCTAGCCAATATAACCAACCAAACCAAATATTTTGATTAAGCATTGTTACCAATATAATAGGCAGTAACCCTTCACCCAATGAAATCATAGCTTTTATTAACACATTACCACTCGATTTACCGTGATTAATCTCTAATAATGTTGGATATGCAACTGCATCCAAGGCTGCATTAGCCAATCCTGCCAAAGTTGTAACAATAATCGCCAAAAAAATGGTGTGTGTTAATGGCAATAATGTAAAAAACAAAATATAGGTCATGGCCCCTATACTAAGTAGCTTTTTACGCTCTAAATGATCAGATAGTTCGCCTAAAATTGGATAAGCGATAAGTTTTCCAATACCAATCGCCGAAACAACAGCAGTAGTGCTTGCAATCGAGCTCTGCCACAACGTACTCAATTGTTGAACAGTCTGTGCTAAGATAATTAGTGCAAATCCTTGTACAATATAACTCAAATAAATCACTAATCGTACTTTTATATGACTATTATGCTGCCCAGTTGTTGGTTGCTTTATTTCTGTCATTTAAAATTCCCTTGATCGGCTTGATATGTTTATTTGTTAATCAAAACGTTGCTTAACAATTCAAATGACGGCTACTTCCAAAATATCGTGTCTACGATGTTAATACATCACTTTCCCTAATCATTTCAATCAGCTCAGCTTGAGAAATGTCGGTATCATTAACAGTAACTGTATTCCAATGCGCTTTATTCATATGATACCCCGGAAAAACACCTTTATACTCACGCATCATTTCACCGTGTTCTGGTCTTAGTTTGAGATCAATCATTAATTCGTCGTTTTTCTCAAAAATCAATGCAATCATTTTGTGATTACTTTTTTGTTTCATGACAGTCCAAACGATTGTTTCATGACGTTGCTTGTTATTAAACGGATAATCTTCAAATGAATCAGTGCAAGCATTAACTAACTGAATAAGATCTTGTCGGTTCATGTCATCTCCTGTTCAATAATGAGAACTATAACTAGTATTTCAAAATTGTTTCACGTGAAACAATTAACACGTTATTGGAATTCTGACCACAACTTAACAATCGCTTGCACACCTTCATCCCCGTGTTCTTGACTTAGTTTAGCAAATAATTGTTCTGCTAATTTTGCACCTGGCAAATCAATCTGCATGTCAGCTGCCGCATCAAGTGCGATACGAAGGTCTTTTAACAAATGCTTAGCATAAAATCCGGCAGCAAAATCACCGTTCATCACACGTGGCATATAATTTGTAACAGACCATGAGCCTGCTGCACCGCTACGCCACACATTGTAAGCATCGGTCATATTTAGACCTGCCGATTTTGCGTAGACCATAGATTCTGCCATTGTAATGACAGTGGCTGCAACACCAATATTGTTACTCATTTTCATGTGTTGCCCTTTGCCAGCTGCGCCCGCCAGAACAATTTGTTTCCCAACAGATTGAAGAACTGGCAAAATTTGTTCAAAAGTTGTGGCTGACCCACCAACCATGATAGATAACGTGCCATTTTTAGCGCCAATATCACCACCTGAAACAGGCGCATCTAACACTTGAAAGCCTAATTTTTCACCTTTTTGAGCCAATTGTTCTGCTAATTTCGGTGTCGATGTTGTCATATCAACTAAAATATCACCACTTTTAGCACCAGCAAAAACACCATCTGCTCGTGTCCAAACATCTTCAACATCTTTTGGATAACCAACCATCGTAAAAGTGATGTCTGAGGCACGCGCAACATCGGCTGGCGTATCAGCCCAAATAGCGCCATGAGAAATAACGTTATCTGCCTTGGATTGTGTCCGATTATAGACCGTCACTTGGTGACCCGCATGCAAGAAATTATTAACAATTCCCGTGCCCATGACGCCAGTCCCAATAAAGCCAATTTTCATTTTTTTACCTCAAAATTTCATTTTCAGTGTGTCCACCATTTGCCATGGTAACCGCATCATCTAGTGCAATTTCAACCATATTTTTGATAGCCGTATTTGTGTAAAATGCAATATGTGGTGATAAGTAAAAATTATCTAATTGAACGAGACGTTGGATATTTTCCGGTAATTCCGCTACTGTCTGCTTTTGGTCCATAAACTCATTTTCGTTTGGCGCTACATCAAACGCAGCACCATAAAGTTGACCAGATAACAAAGCTGACTCCAAGGCATCCATGTCCACAATACCGCCGCGGGCCATATTAAGCATAATCGTCCCTGGCTGAACCTTGGCAAAAAATTCTTGGTCTGCTAATCCTTGCGTTTCAGCATTTAATGGTGTGTGAAAACTAATCACATTCGCACGCGATAAGGCATCATCTAACGTTGTATATTCCACAAACGCTTCATTTTGAGCATGGTACACCGGATCCACAGCAAGAACCTTGGCACCCAATGCATGCAACATCTGTGCAAATGCTGTGCCAATCCGACCAACACCAATCACTGCAACCGTTAATTGATAAATCTCGCGCGCTTGGCCACCCGCAGCCCATGTATAGTCTCCAGTGGCCATGGCACGATCAAACTTTTTATTGTTACGTAGGATATTAAATAATTGTGTTAATGTATATTCGGCAATCGCACGGGGCGAGTACGCAGCGACATTTGACAAACGAATATGATTACTAAAAGCAGCTGGCAAATCAAACACATCATACCCAACTTGGCGTAAAGCAATTTGCTTAATGCCATAACTAGCAAGCTTTTGATAGATAGGTGCTGGCACATCAGTTGTTTGTTGTGTCGTGACAGCGTCAAATCCCTGTGCCTTATCAACATTATCTACCGATAATGGTTCAAATACCGTCACAACCTCATGTCCTGTCTTAGCCGCCCATGTCTTAACGTAAGACGCCTCTTTATCCACACCATTGTACATTAAAATTTTCATCATATGCTCCTTTTATTTATCCTGTTACTAACGCTATCATACACTTTAAATCAAAGGTTTGCTTTTCATTATTGTACTTTGCCTAAGAAATACTTTTTCTTACCACGACGTACCAATACAAACTTACCATCATAATGGGCTGATGGCGTAATTTCAGTAGCCACATCTGTTACTTTTTCACCATTAATTGTAATAGCACCATTATTAACGTCTTCACGTGCTTGTCGCTTAGACTGATCTACGCCACCATCAACCAAAAAGTCAATAATGTTCTTACTTTCAGCGGTGATATCAAAACTTGGTACACCACCAAATGCATCAGCAATTTGTGCTGCTGACAAGGTTGCAACGTCACCGCTAAACAGTGCTTTTGATAATTGTTCAGCTTCGTCAACAGCTGTTTGACCGTGAACAAATTTGGTCACTTCTTGTGCCAAGCGACGCTGTGCTTGACGTGCACCAGGATTAGTATCAATTTCTTTGGCTAATGCGTCAATTTCTTCAACAGTTAAGAATGTAAAATATTTCAAATATTTAACGACATCAGCATCGTTTTGGTTCAACCAGAATTGGTAGAATGTGTAGGGTGACGTCTTTTTAGGATCTAACCAAATCGCATTACCTTCTGACTTACCGAACTTTTTACCTGTTGAATCAATCATCAAAGGAATTGTCAAACCAAATGCTTTTGCTGTATTTCCCTCAAGCGAATGAATGAGATCAATACCTGAAGTGATATTTCCCCATTGATCAGAACCACCAATTTGTAATTTCACGTCTTCTCGACGCCATAATTCATGAAAATCAATGCCCTGTAGCACCTGATAAGTGAATTCAGTAAACGATATACCCGTTTCCAAACGTGACGCCACAACATCCTTTTTCAACATCACATTAATGGAGAATAATTTACCATAATCACGCAGAAAATCTGTGAGTGTTAGTTTTCCTAACCAGTCATTATTATTAACAATGCGTGTGTCATTATCACCAAATAGTTTAGTAACCTGCGCTGTAATCCCTTTTTCATTTTCGGACAACTGTTCTTGCGTCAACAATTTACGTTCTGTGGTTGGCCGTGGATCACCAATAGCACCTGTTGCACCACCTATAATGATGACAGCCTTACCACCAGCATTTTGGAAACGCTTTAAGACCATAAATGGAATTAGATGGCCTAAATGTAATGAATCAGCCGTTGGATCGGTCCCAACATAGGCCCCAATTTTGCCATCTGCCATGGCTTCAAGTAACCCTGCTTCATCCGTCACTTGGTTTAACGCGCCGCGCCATTTTAATTCTTCAATAAAATTCATTTTTTCTCCTTATTTATGTATAATAAAAACCGCCCTATAAACATAGGACGGTTTTTACCGTGGTACCACCTAAATTGTAAGTCATCGGACCTACCACTTAAAATGCCTTATCGCGGCATACGTCATCTTTTTTATGTTGTGTAACTCAAAACAACGGCGGGTTAGTTTACAGCAACCACTAACTTTCTTTGACGCGCTCATCTGCCTCTTTATCAACTCATGATACGTTCATTATACCAGATAATATCTGTGATATGTGAACTTTCAAATTTTTTATACGTTAATATCACATGAACAAATGCTTAATCCGTCAATGGTGTGAGTTTAACGTAACTCCCTTTAGCCACGCCAGAAAATGAAATGCTCAATAATCGATGTTTTTGCCATATCAATAAACAACGATAATCACCACAATTTTCCCATTATTAACGGCTTTAGCTTGCAAATGTTTCTTTTTATTGTTACCATTGTGTTACATTAGTGGGAGTAATTTAAACAATATGATAACTAACAGACAAATTAAAAAAACCGCGTGGTCTCGTGTGACAACACATTTTAAGGCCGCATTCTTAATATCGTTAGTGCCGATGATATTCACTGTATTCGGTGTCATGTCGGATCATAATTCTCGCGATATGACATTTTCGCAAGATGTTAATCCTACAGCACAAACAATCACCAAAGCAGCCAATGATATGGGACACTTTCTCCAAGACAATTGGTTCACCGTTATCGTTGTTGGCTTAGTTTCTTTCGTCGTTATTATGTCATTCGCTGCATTAGTAACTGCCATTAGTGATTTCTTTACTGAAAGTACAGTGAGTGGCTTTATTGATTGGCACGAATCTGATAGAACTCCTGAATCACCGATCAAAGCCGGTTTAAACTTATTAACTAGCACAGCATTTAAGATTGCTTTTTTACGCGCCATCTATACATTATTATGGACACTATTGTTCATCATACCAGGCATCATAAAAAGCTTTTCCTATTCACAGGCGGTCTATCTATATCGTGATGACTTACGCACGGGCCGTGATATTCAATCAGCTAAGTACTATATCTCACAGTCTCAACAGTTAATGACAGACTATAAAGGTCAATTATTCATGATGTACTTAAGCTTAATTGGCTGGTACTTCTTAAATTTTGCGACTTTTGGTCTAGCTAATCTATTTACTTTACCTTATACCTTGGCTATTCGAGCAGAGTTTTATATTGCTCGACGAGGCAAGCAACCTGAAAAAACAACGATATTATAAAAAGACGAGAAATTGCATTCTCGTCTTTTTATGTGGCTATTATTTGTTTTGCAAAGCACGCTTTTGATCATTGTATCCTTGAACAAATCGTGTTATTTCAACTAAATTACCCCGTAAAATAAAATTTTCAAGTCTTAACAACATGCTAGGATAATAATACAATTGATGATTTGCAAAGTCTTGCCTAGCTTGTTGACGGCCTAAATCATAATCACTAACTTGCTGTTTTGTTTGCGCTTTATACTAGCTATACACCCCAGACTCATACTGGTTTTTCACATATTTATGCAAATTAATCATTGCTAACCTCGTCTACTGACAAGCTAGCGGCAAACTTTTGATGTTGCACAATCATTATAATCATAAATGGTATCACAATGAGTAAACAACTTAATAGAAACCTTAATAGTGTGTCGTTAAAATTTTGTTTTAAAATCATTTTTTGTACGATATCAAATAAATAATAACCAGGGAAAAACTTTTGCACCACCGTGATCACCTCTATCACAGTACCAGACAACCATGTGTCCAGTCGAATCATGAGCATACCAAACACCATACTTAAAGGCATACTGAGCGCATCAAGCGTTCTACTGTCTATATAAATACCTAATAAAAAGCCGATTGCGCTTAAATATATTCCCATCAAAGAAAACAGTACTAGCATGATAACAATATTCAAATTGAACACTAACGACTGCATCAATAACCCAGCCGCTATAATCACAACACAAATGACAAGATTTAAACTAAGTTGCACTGCCATTTGATCCATCAACCAACGTCGCACACTATAGTTAGATGTCTGCGCTTGTAATTGATAAAATTTTCTAGTGTGACTAATTTTTTTAGAAAAAGTGACCACAGCATTGCCAGCAATACCAATTGCACAGGCAGCGCTTAACCACAGGTAAGCGTTTGCCGTGGTGAAAAATCCCGATGCCTTAGCCATGCTAATCATCATCACATACCACGCCAATGGAAAAATAAGTGTAAATAACAAAAAACGTTTATTGCGCGCTGTTTCTTTAATATCTAACCATATCATTATCATGTTTTACCCGACCTCCTGGTTGTTAATGCGATACCATTGTTCAATGGTCTGGTTGTTAGCATGTATTGTTGCAACTGATTCTTCTTTTGCAATCACACCATCTTTTAACAAAACGACACGCGTAAAATATTGATCGATTTGATTAAAGTCATGCGTAATGGTTATCACACTACCACCAACATGATCTAAATAACGCCAAAAGAAATCAATTGATTCCAAATCCATCCCCACTGTTGGTTCATCTAAAATCAATAATTTTGATGGTTTCAACAAACTAATCAACAAGGCTAATCTTCTTCTTTGACCACCAGACAATTTGCTAATAATAACCTGCGACTGGTCATTAAGATTAAACTTTTTAATCATTTCAGTCACAAATAAGGGTGAATATTGTCTTTGAATTTGTGCTGATAACATCACATGTTCTCGTACTTTTAAGGTTTCAATCAATACATTTTCTTGCGGCATCACACTCAAATCATGAATTGGGTTAAAGAAGCGTTGTATTTGGCCACTATCCGGCTTAACTAACCCAACAATTGTATTAACAATCGTTGTCTTTCCTGATCCGTTAGCACCCAACAGTGCAATACGATCACGACCATAAACTGATAAATTAATTTCTTTCAATACCATCTTTTTGAATTTCTTGCTAATTTTTTGCAATTGAACAATCAAATCCTCATTACTCTGTTGACCTGATAGTAGAAAATCTAAATCAACCGCTAAAATTTCTGCCAATGAAATTAATTTATCAATATCTGGTTCCGCATCACCATGTTCCCATTTCGACACAGACTGTCGCGACACGTATAATTTTTGAGCTAACGCTTCTTGCGACAAACGCCGTTTTTGCCGTAACAAGCTCAATTGTGATTTAAAAACATTTTTCATGTACTCTTTTCTCCTAGCATGTTTAGATGATAACACCTATAAATTTGATTATACATGAAAGATCATTTTTTGAAATTTTAGAAACAATATTGCTGTAACCCTTTATTTGCTGTGCTTGCAACTGTTAGTTGCGATCGTTTTTACAGCTAACAAGTCACTGACCATGCTCAATATAAACCTAACGACAATAAAATCGCCTGCATGAGCTAGCAATATACCTCATGCAGGCGATTTTTAGTTTTTTGTCCACTCGGTGCTCTTTACATCAACAGAATGAGCTACATTATCTTGTGACTAGTGTTAAACATTCTGGAAGTTTCATCGACTTTTTTCATCACCTGTACAATATCATGCGTTGTCAATTTGATATTCATTTGATAAATGGTCTCTTTTGGATTCAGTGTTTCTCGTGCGATTTTCTCGAGAATATGATCATCATATGTTAAATCAAGATCAGCAAGTGTCACTGGTAACCCTAACGTTAACAGCAACTCTAAGTATTTTTGATATGTTTGCTCTGAAACTTGAGATAACATCAGCTGACAAAGTAAACCAAAGGCAACTTTTTCACCATGCATGCTAGATTGATTAACATATTTTGTTAAACCATTAGCAGTAGAATGCGCTGCAGCCTCACCAACACTTTCAAAACCTAAACCACTTAACAAAATATTAGCTTCAACTATTTTATCAAAATGTTCATCAACAATTCCTTGTTCATTGGCCTTTACTGCAAGTAAAGCATGTTGAAAAAGTGTTTCTTCTGCTTTTTCAGCGATTGCTATCGCAGTAATTGTTGGTTGGCCACCTAACATGTTAGTACCATGTCCGGCACGTACTGCATCTCCCTCTATCTTTGTTGCTAAAGCATCTGCAATGCCGGCAATCAGTGTTCTTTTAGGCGCATGCACAATAATTTCTGTGTCAACAATTATTAAATCTGGGCTTCTTTGAAAAAATTGATATTTTTGAAAGGACCCATTATTATCATATATTGCTGAAAGTCTTGACGTAGGGGCATCTGTTGAAGCAACTGTTGGTACAATAACTAATTGAGAACTCACGCCGTTAGCCACAACTTTCGCTATATCAATTATTTTACCACCACCTACACCAATAACAATTTGCGTATTGTTTTTTTCAGCAACTGATATCAAATATTTTGTCACTTCATCATCACTACCATCAGCTATATCTTCCAACATAACATGATCTTTTTGCTGTTTTAAACGTCTCATCAAGGGTTCGGCCGCCACTTTTGATGCAATACCGTTACTAATGATTAATATATTTTCCCCAAGTTGTGTGATCTTTTCCGTGTGCATTAACAGTGCGTGTTTTCCTTGTAAATACAAAGACGGACTCGAAAATATTTTCATAGTGTTCTCCATATTAAATACTTTGTCCACCGTCAATCACAATTGTTTGCCCAGTGATGTATTGACTACTTGCTAAAAATAAAGCGACGTCAGCGATTTCATCAACTTTTCCAAAACGCTTTAACGGAATTGTTGACAAAATAGCGTCTTTTATTTTATCAGATAAATCTTTCGTCATATCTGAATCAAACATACCTGGTGCTATTGCATTAACACAGATATTTCGCAAAGCACCTTCTCGAGCTAAGGCCTTGGTCATACCAATCAATCCAGCTTTACTAGCTGCATAATTAACCTGACCAATATTACCACTGAGACCAACAATAGAACTCATATTAATAATTGTCCCTTTTCGCGATTTGATCATTTTTTTAAATATTGGTTGTGTCACATTAAACGTGCCATTTAAATTTGTATCAATCACAGTTGAGAAATCATCAGAAGACATATTTATGGCTAAACGATCCCTAGTTATGCCGGCGTTATTAACCAAAATATCAATACCAGGAAATTCTACATCATTATAAAGTGTCAATATTGCCTTTTCGATACTCTGTGAACTATTAATGTCAAATTTTAATATGATTGGTTGCTGTTTAAACGTCTGAATAATATTCTGATCTATGCCATTTCTTGAATGTAATATGACTTTGGCGCCAGCATCATCAAATTTCTTGGCAATTGACAACCCAATGCCACGTGACGATCCTGTTACTAACGCCACTTTCCCTGCTAATTTTCCTACCATACTTTTCTAAGCCCCTATGCTCTTGATATTATTTTTTTATTTAATAAACCACGACGAATCAAATCTAATGCGACACAAACTGCGTCCTCTACATTATCCATATGATCTTTCGCAAATACTTGTGAGGTCACAAGTGCTTTATTTTGGCCTTGTGTCAATGCAAACCACACTTTTTCTGTGACATATTGATTATCATTTGACTTAGTCGGATTTTCTGCAATAATAGCTAGACCGAAATCTGCCACCAGACGTGATTTTGTCAATTCCGCTAAACGCGTAACGATTGCTTCACCATTGTTACCTGACGTTTCTATTTCTTCATCTGTTAAATCAAGAAGTGCACTAATGCCAGTAAATCCACCTTTAATAAGGTCATCACTATCGTCAAGTTGACGTAATTTAGTTTGCACCATGCCTTGTGTAAATACTTCCGTTATACCAATAGTTTTTGTCAGTTTTTTTAAGAGCATCGCTACCGTTTGTTCTAACGAGTTATGTTCCCCATTACCATAAAAATAGTCACCCACACGTTGATTGATTATTTTAGCCGTCTGATTATTCAGCTGTATTGCCTCATGTTCCGAGTTGCTTTTTGCCATTAAACGAACAATCACTTCATGTTTTTTAGCGTATGTTGCTATCGTGGGGTTCTCTTGATTATCAATCAAATCACTAATTATCGTCGATAACCGCGATTCACCAATCCCAAAGTATCGCATCACAACGGCATTCAAAATTTGACCACTTAGATAGTGACTACTTAAAATAGGTCTCACATGATTATCGAACATAGGTTCCATTTCCCATGGTGGTCCAGGTAATAGTAAAAAGTCTGCACCATTGGGATTACTATAATATGAACCAATAGCAAATCCAACATCATTAACAACGGCAATGCCGCCTTTAAGGTATAGCGCTTGTGCCTTGTTATTTTCAGCCATATCAATATTAGCATTTTCGTGCCAATTTTTGAGTTTGCTAAGTGCTGATTGATCACTGACTAATTCTGTCTTTAAAAATTGAGCCGAAATTTGTTTCGTCAAATCGTCTTCAGTTGGCCCTAACCCGCCAATCAAAATAATTAAATCAGACCTTTTATTTGCAACATCTAAAGCCTCTAACAGACGGCTGGCATTGTCTCCCACAATTGATTGATGATAGGATTCAATACCCATTTCACGCAATGCACGTGCAACATATGGTCTGTTAGTATCTATGATCTCTCCTAATAATAATTCAGTACCAACAGAAATAATTTCAGCTTTCATATATATTTTCCTCCTCTACTATAGTGCTATCGCTTCGGTAATTACTTTAAATTCATCAATATTTTGATACCTATCGCCAATCAAAACGCCGTCATAACCAATTTTATCAGCCAACTTAATACCTTCTTCATCAACATGACCACCCATAATCAGTTTAAAAGTTCTAGGACCATTTCCAGAAATTTTTAAATCTTCTAAATACTGATGCAACATCATATAAACAGCTTCCATTTCAACATCTGAGTAAGTTGAATACCCTAATTTAATTGATTGCAATGATTCATAAACCACAACAATATCTCGATTAATTAAAGACGTTTTTTTGATAATACTTTTAAATTCTCTCAACACCAAATCAGGACCACTATGTACACCTAAACAAATTATGGGCGTGATATCATGTTTAAAACAACTGTTTAAACGACCATTAATAATTGTTGTTGATTCATTTAACAATTGACGTCTTTCTAAATGTCCAATAATACTATATTGAATTCCTAAATGATTCAATATATCTCCAGATATTTCACCTACCGTACGCTCTGTTACACTGATATTTTGTGAAACTATCTGCACCCCCGCATAATTGTTTAGTTCAGGTAACGTTGGTGCTAACCATAAATCAAAGTCACGATATTGTTCTGCTGCATCTTTTAGCCACTGCTTTTGTAGCAAATAACTCATCTGCGTTTTAAAATTAACAATACAAATCATGTATTAACCTCATTAATGTATGATTTAAATTTCCTTTTGCATCGATATGATTTTCATAACCATTTATAACTAATATTTTCATACTTTTTGTCCTCTTTATTTGAATTCTGGTGATGCTGTGTCGTGTGTCGTCGTTGGATTCACGACATCAACTAGTATTGAATCTGGATGACGATCCATTTTAAGTATGGCTTGCCCGACAGCTAAATGACCATAATTTGCCATATTGTTTAAAGTAACTATTTGTTGTAATTCATCTGGATTATTTAATTGGTGCACCAGCACACTACCAAATTGCCCGCTTAATTGTGCCGGTATGTCTAATGGCGATTGTGTTGAAACCACTGAATAAATACCATATTTCCGCCCTTCGCGCAATATTTTAAATAAACCAGTGTCATTAAGTTGTGCTTGGTTGTCTGGCATGTAACGGTGTGCCTCATCAAGAAAAATTGTGATTGGAAAACGTGATATGCTGGCAGTTCTGATTGCCAACAGTTTTTTAAGTAAGAGTGATAACACTAACCGACTCACCGCACTTCCTGTTTTCAACTGACTAACATCAATGACAAGTGTGCGTTGCTGACTGCGACGTTCAGAAAATAACTTTAAGATATAAAATAAATCTATCTGCGTTGCCTGATGATCATCCTGATTGTGGTGCATGTTAAATACGCGATTTAAAGTAGGGTTCCCCACACGAGATTGCCCACTTAATAGTTCATGCCATTGTGATCTAATCGCTGCGTGATTAATTTCTTGACCTAATAACTCATAATTTGCCTTTGCATCACCATATGGCACGGCAAATTCTTGAATAACTTGTGACATCAACAGTGTCGCATCGTAATCAGAGCCAAAAACTGACAATTTTTGTTGTTCCTGATTGAATGCCGTTAATTTTTTATTGACTTTGATATAAGTGCCATTCTGTTTGATAACATTTTTCTGAATTCTAAGTGATTCGATTGCCATCGCTATTTTTGGCATTAAATGATCGCTATTGATACCTAATATGTGGGCAACATCATAAGCGGCTAGTTCTGCAAAGTCTAAATTCGCATCTTCGCCCAAAGTATAGGTCATGGCATGTGGTATTTGGCTATATTCACCTGTTGCATCAAAAATAATACTCGTTTGTTGCAACTGCTGTAACGATTCGACCAATGATAATAATGATGTTGACTTGCCATTACCTGTCGCACCAACAATCATTAAATGATGCGATAATAAATCATTTGGATCAAGAGACAGGAGATCATCTGTCCCACTTTTTTTCACAAAATTATCTAAAACCATATGTTTAACCACAACGCTCACCTCTCGCTATTTTATTGATAGTTTCTCTATCTCATTGAAACTATTACACAACTCGTTTATACTATGACTATGTGAATAATATTACTATATTGTTTGAATTTTTTAAATAACGCACTTTTATGTGCCTTATACCTTGGGGGGTGTTTGCTATTATTTCTGACCAATCAAAAAAGACCATTAAGCTCTTTGCTGCTAAGTGGTCCATTGACATACTTGTTTCAATTAATGATTTTAAAGTGACTGGCTTCAATCAATTAAATCAGAGTTTACCAAGCCTATCCCACAAAGTTCTAACAGAACGGCTACAAGATATGGTAAAAGACAGCATGATCAGTCGTACTGTTGTTGAACGTATTCCTTTGCGCGTGATTTATAAACTTTCTCCAAAAGGGCAAGCTATTTTAGAATTATGTACCAAATTAAACGATTTTGATTAGTATACGACAACTTAATGACCAACAAAGAATCGCATTGGTATACTGACGTCAGAGTTTGCAAGTTGACGCCATAATATCAAGCCATTTTCAGATAAATGTTGTTTAATTAATAACGCCCTAAAACTACGCGCCACGTCACGCTGCACTTTGCTTGCCGCAACGTTATCTCTGATATGTCCACATGCCTGATCAACTATTTGTTGTTCGGACATATTACCGTTTTTAAATGCCGTTAATACTGCCAATAACTGTGTTTTGTTCATGATTTCCCCTTATTATTATGATTGTAAATTAAAAAAACCTATATCTGCCCATCTCAAATGCAACTTTTAAATGGCATTATCAAATTTCAAGTATAGGTACCCCTAGTGAGAACTTCGTTTCAATTTTTATCAGCCTCTAACACACATTATAGCAAAAGGAAATAACGGATTTTACACAAGTTTTTTGATTTTTAGGTCAAAATATATTATTGACTTTTTTAAAAAATATGTTAGATGGGTGCTACCAATTATTGCGTTATCATTAATAGCCATACCTTATTTGACTCAGTTCAGTTAATTTCTTCATCGTTTGTTGCGCGTCTGCTGGTAACACGATATGATTTTTTAGCATTGCACTTGATAGTTCAAGATTCATTCTGCTGAGTATCACTGGTATCGATCCTGATTCTGTTTTGATTTCATTAAAATACTCTGATAAAACATGTTGCAACTCACTATACTTCACATCATCTAGTTGCTGACGTAATTGTATGAGCAGCGCTAGCGCAGATTTTCCTCTCTCTTGACCACCTGTAAACCATTTTATAGCTGACATTATGATTCTCGCCTTTTAGTGTTATCTATTTGATCATAATTTCTTTTGAACTCTGCGTTCGACTTTGACAAAAATTCTTTTCCATGTCGCGTTTTTGTCAAATAGAGATAGTATAAATAATAACTAACTGTCGCAAGAACTAATGACAACAGAAATGACCAAACAAACTTCATTGACCAAATATTGAATTTGAACACCTCTGGTACTATTGTGATGATAAACATCATCAACGCTATATTTAATGCACGGTATTTTGGTAAATAACGGTTTTTCTTGTATTTTTTCATATCATTACGCTAACTAATTACAATCCTTGGTTGTTCGTCTCTGGATGTGATAATAACACATGTTAATTATTTGAGGTTTGAAGGTACTTCTCCCTTGACGAGTATCATACTAACAACAATTGCAAAAATAGCTACCTTATCAAACTCAGCAATCAAAAAATCATGAGATATCATGTTCATTCCTAATTGAATTATCCCAATGACAGTAAAGACCTGTACGAAAGATTTTATAAATAGCGCTTGGTTACTAGGTATTCTTTCCCAACTACTTTTTAATAACTTATTCATTTTCTATCCCCTTTTTAATATTACTATCTGTATAAATTATATCACTCTTATACTCATCTTGCTAGAAACATTTTTTCATGAAAAATTCATCCATATTTTAATTATACTTTGCCAGTTTGTAAATAAATGTGCCATAATGGCATTTGCTTGTTATAAAAATCACGACTATAATACAGTTATTAATTAAAATTGGGGAACTGAACAGTGGCTAAAAACGATAAAGAAATTGACATATTAAATGACATCATTAACTTGCTAATACAGGTAGACTTAACAACAGATGAACGATCCATCTTACAGTTTGCTAAAAAGCAATTAGAAAAGCACGTTTATTTTCCAAAGATTATTAGCGGCTTAGAACTATCACTAACACCTTTAGCGATGCAACAACAATTATCTAAAAGCCTATCACCATTTTATTTAAAAATAACAAGTCAGGAATTTAAAAATAAATATCAGGGCTTTGGTACTGGCTTAGGTATGAGTTTTGGCGGCGGCAATTTTTAAAATTTTGTGATATAGAAAGGTATTGATCATGGATACAGTAACGAAGCATAGTCTTTTCTCAGGTATTGTTTTTGGCATATTATTAATCATATCCAACTTCGTGATTGATCCCGTAAAAAATACACGTATTATTCCTATGGCGATTTTTATATTATTTGCCAGTTTAGTCATGGGATTGTATGTGTATTGGTATGGTAAAAAGACTAAAATTGGCCAAAAGCATTACAATAATCTAGCAAGAAAAAAAGCTAACAAATAATAAATTAAGCTTAATGAACCCATCATCAATGTGAACTCGATGATGGGTTTTTATATTGTCTGTATTAATTACATGTCATGTGACCGCAGTAATTCTTGATGGTTTAATTTTAATCATTCACAAACTAATGTTATCTCTTCTACCATATCCCAAGTATAATCTTAATAATTCAGATTGGATGGGAACTAATCTTGCGGATAGACTTCCCTGCGTTAAAAACTGTTCTGAAAGTTTATATTTAAGGTTCTCAGCGACTTTGATATCATCAATACCATCTTTCATGCTTTGATTAGCATGCGCTAAAATTTCGCGCTCTTGCCTAGACATATCGCTGTTCGAGTCTGTGGCAACTTCATTAACCATCTGCCAAAATTTTATTTTTTTGTTGTTCATGTTAAATGCCCTCATTTTTTTGTTGTTCATGTAATAATCCACTGACTAATACATATATTGATACTGTCAAAACCAAACATAAGCCCCAATTACTCCACCCCAAAATAAGACCAGCTATAATAGAAAAAAAGAACACAAATAATTTTGTTTTCATAAAAACTCACCCCTCAATAATATATTTTTCTCAGTTATCAAAATGGCACGAAAATCCCATAAATACCTGCTAGTAATGGCACAATAATTGCGAATATTACGAGTTGGTAATTATTAAACGGCTTTTTGTCCTCAATCAATCGCAATTGATTACTAAAGTATACTAACGCCACAGCATTAGTTAACATGGCCACAAATACCACAATAGACACCCACATAGTAACATGACCTATAATAACAAACATAATCAATGATGTCGTTGCCGTCAATAATCTAAGCAATACAATATTTTGCTTTTTAGCTTTATCCTTAATATTATTGATCATTTTTTTATCCTCCAAAAGTAATTGATCTAAAGATATGTTTAGCTTCTTTGCAATCAAGACAACATTATCGATGTCTGGCAATGTTCGACCACTTTCCCAATTCGATATTGTTTTGCTAGAAACCATTAATAATTCAGAAAAATCGACTTGTGTCATCTTCCTTTCTTTACGTTGTGATTTAATTAACTCTGAAAAATTCATATCTCTTACTCCAAATAATAGATTGATCTTGCTACTCTGTAAAGGAAATAGGGTTCTAATTAACAAGAAATCAACTAGAAACACCTGTCTAATCCTCGTTATTAGTTCTTTATTATCAACCACCCTAACTTAAAATATCAAATCATTTATTTCGACTAACACCACGGATACTTACCGTCTTTTTGAACATGCGCAATAAATGGATATGGCAAATCTTTCTGATCAAATATAGAAAGATCTGCCCGAACAGGCGTGGTATCAAAGTCAAGTGCTTGTGCTGCCCTGACAATCCCTAATGCTGTGGTACCCTCCATGTCTGTCTTGGCTATTTCTCGTAAATGTGCCAGGGATACTCGTGTCTTGTAATGCGCAGCAATCATTGCCAACGCTGCAACACCACAATCACGTTCATCGACTTGAGGAATGTAATTAATCTTTTTGATAAACATTTATCATCCTCCACAATACAGTGTATCAAATTGCAACCCCTGATTTTTCACATATTCATCGTATCTTTTGCTGAAATATGTTAGTGACATTTATTAGTTTTTGTGGTAATAAGACGTAGTCTGGTTGACAAGAACAATACCAATAGATAAATTCATCCATTTCTAAAAATAATATTTCAGTAAAAAATGCAATGATTACTCACCTGTGGCATACGGGTAAGTAATCATTGCATTTTTTAGTTAAACCGTTAAATCTGTTTTATCTAACTTTCGAAATTCATTTCAGTTGAGATTTTTTTATAATGCGATCAATCATTAAAGGTGTTATAGGTACCGCTGCAAGAGAAACGATACCTATATAGGGTATTGACGAAATTAGACGTAAACTTGACAGCACATAGCAGATAAAAATAATGATATCTACAATAATGACCATTCTAATTAACCGAAGACTTGTTCTTGACATATTTTTTTTATTAGGCATCGTACCACATCCTTTTTTAATATTATTGAAACACGCTATCGCATATTCGGCATGATGTATTTTATTAATTAATTTAATACTATCACAAAAATTCACATAAACACATTCATAATTATAGGTGTAATGAACGATTCAATTATTGCAGCTATAATTAGTAATGGTAACGTATATACAACAAAGGATTTCAGCAAAGTATACAACAACGATCCAATGAATTTATAATTCAAATGTTGTCGCTTCCATATGCGCTTTAAAATGTTAATAGATATATCATTAGTTTTTTTGGCTAAGATCAATACTATAATATATGAAGTTATTTCCAGAATACCATGTGGCAATATACCTGTAATAGCTAACTTTAACCCTACAACTAAGCCCTTATCATACACTACATACCCAACAACTTGACCCATTGTTGAAATCGTTCCGATTGCCGGTAAAGCGTACAGGTAGGGAACTGGGATTATCGCAAACAAAATAATCGAACCGGTCGATATAACATTCATAATTATAATATTCAAAAAGTCTATGCTACTATAATTTGTGACAACTTTAGCGTTCAAGTATTCTTTTATGCCATTTATCTCGCTAGGGTTAGATTTAATCTTAAAATACACATATACAGATAGCAAAACAACATATATCATTATATATAGCAATAGTAATAACATTGTTTTTGTATACTTATTTTTAATGACTTGCCATTTAGCTAATTGATTTCGCATTTTAAAAAAGTATATCCTTTTCTGTATTCATATCAGATAATTTTTATAATCAAACTATTTTATGCCAAATATTTCCCGTACTTAATTATTTTGTAAGTCAATCCACCCAATTTAACTATCTTCCCTACTTTTTTCCCAGCATCATATGCCCCTTGATTAAATCCGCCAGTCACATATTGCAGGTCCGAATCGGTAATCTTTTGATACTTATCTAGTTGTTCAAACTTATTATGATTTTTCATTTTTTCCTATATCCTTTTTTCATTTTTTACGCAGTTACTTATCCATGAATCACGCCACGAATAAAGCTAACAACAGCATCTGCATCTCGTTCCGTGCCTTTATTCATGTAAAAAGCACCTCTGGAAACCATTTTATAGCCACCGCTAATTCCTGATAACTGCTCTTCGCTCAACGTTTTAAAACTTGTTTGATTCAGCATAACTATTCCTCTTTTCTTATACATCAACTAATCACAATTAGTTTTTTATACTAACATCAACATATGGTCAGTACACTCTTCATCATACAACAGCAACGTCAATTTCACATTGCCAAAATGGCACTTTTTGAAACCAGCTAACTTATGCTACACTAACACTATGACATCTAGAAAAAATTTACTGATACAAATTTTGTTAGTATGGCTTGGTAGCCTCTTATTCACAATTGGTTTTGAGAACTTACTTGCCTATTCGACACAGTTATCACAATATACGATCGTGGTTCTGAATTCTTTATTAAGTATAGGTATCTTATACTTAGTTAATCACAAATACAAATTAACCAAAATATTCATAAAACCAGCACATGATACTTGGTTAGATAAATCAGTTTATATCATACCAATCCTTCTGTACGCTTTACGCTTATTACTATTTTTTGTTGATGAACCTGGCAAATTGAGTCTGATCGTGAATCACATGCCACACTATCTCATGATTTTACTGGTTATTGTCACCAGTGTTTTTTTCGAAGAGTATATCGATCGTGGCCTTATTTTTGGCGCATTACTGGTTTATTTTAAAAATCATAAGTGGCGTGTACCACTCAGCATCTTATTATCTGCTTTTATGTTCTCATTGTCTCATTTGATGAACTTATTGCATCAAAATGCGATACAAACACTCGGCCAGCTAATTTATACTTTTGGTTTTGGCTGTTTAGTCAGTATGCTGTATATTCGATCACGAAGCCTACTAATCCCATTTGCAACCCATTTATTATTCAACTTACCGTCATTTTTAGATGATTCAGCATTTAGTGCAACGCATGCGGTTACACTCACATCCCTAATAGGACCAATCATCTTACTAATTATTTTCCTAACTTACACCTTTGTTTTTATCAATAAAGATGAAACAAAGCATTATCAATTTTAGGGCTTATGTGACACCTACGCGCACATTTATGGCTGTTAATGTAACAATTTTTAAATGACTATTTATGTCAACAAGACTAATAAATTATGCAGACTATGAAACATGATTGTATACTGCAATTTTTTAGTCACAACTCTAACAATCATCAAAACCCCACCAGCCGTTAAATAAGTTGCCCACTGTGCTAATGTCGATGGTGAATGCACTAACGCAAATACCACTGTTGGCCACAAAATTTGCATCGCCCTCCCAAGTGACTTAGCTTCTTCAAACATAATACCACGAAAATATATTTCTTCAATAATCGGCGCAATAACAACAATATTAAAATTAAATAACAGCAGTGGCCACCAACTTGTTAAATGATTTAATATCTTATCAATAGCTTGTTGATTACTGCCAGTCAACTGATTACTTCCAAATAATGCAGGTAACCCATAAGTTATAAATAACCAACTTATAATAAATATAGCGATGGTTATACCCACTTTTCTGCTATTCAGACGCTCAAAAACAACATCTGATCGCTGAGATAAATAGCGATACCCAAAATAGGCAATTACCCCACTTACGATAACATTCGCCAATAAAGCTACACCAGCATATTGATTTAAATCACCCATAAAAAGAAAAAAATCTGGTATGACTAAAATAACGAAAATTAATATGGTAACTAAGATAAGTTCAAATAATTCCCTAGCTTTTTTGATAATAGGCAATACAATATTTTTTATTGGCATAATTCCACTTTCTATTTATTCGTATATTGGATACTCGTTTATTTTGTCACACCAAAAGGTCAGTGATAGACACTAATTTCTAACTCGTGTCTATCACTGATCTTTTGTTGACATGCAATTAATATCTTTTATTTAACAGTCCCAAAGTATGCACGATGCTTTATTCTAAGTCTAGCCGCTGGATCTACGTCAATAAATCGGACACGCATTCTACTTTGATTTGCTATTTTTGTTCAAAGGCCACTGGGGTTAAA
>NZ_BPKW01000015.1 GCF_019656015.1 Leuconostoc inhae
CCAAAGCTTGTATGGATAAGGTGACGGACGACTGAACGATCGGTCAAGTGTTTGTTTGATTAAAGTTTTTTTCTTCCTAAAAACAAGGGAAAAACTATCTTCGGCTCTAAACTTCCCTCACTCTCAATCAAGCATTTGTGACTTGCTTGTGTCAACAATTTCTTTTAGTTTTCTCTATTTATTTAGATTTAAAGACAATAAAAAAAAGCCACAATCATAATAATAACCACGGGCGAGCTTAACTGTTGTGGTGGCGGTTGGCTGTCGCGCGGTTTCCGTGTTTGGTGGCAGATTTTTAGAATGATTTAAGATATATTTTTTGATCGTCCATATATTTTGTTGTTATGCTGTTGGCATATATGAATGGATTTTGAATGATTTTATCTTCTTCACAACAATCTATATTATTTTTCATGTAGTAGTATTTGAGATAGTTTTTTATACGATTTTTTAAGGCTTCATGGCTGATTTCAAATTCTTTGCAGATTTGATTAAATTTAAAACCATTATTTATGTATTGATTTAAAGCATTATCATTGATCAAAAGTTGACTAGCTAATGTATTGGCTTCTTGTTCTTTGATTGTATCTTCTGCTGAATAATCATTGCCTATAATTAAAGATGAATAGGTTTCGTTTTTTGTATTACTGTGTAGTTGAATGTGTGATAATTCGTGCAGAATTGTAAAATGTTGTCTGCTTGCAATTGAAGTATCATTATAATAGACCATGGATAAATATTTGTTGATAATTGTTAAACCATAAATACCATAACTACCGTTGATTAGTTTGTTAAATTGACGTTTGTTAAGTGGTGATATGGTTATTTTTTTTGTGTCTTTAAAAAATTCTGTAACGTTCCACCACCTGATTTGTGTTTCTCTAATGTGGTAGTATTCGCTTACAGTCTGGGCTAATTCTTTGCTGATTTGCTGTAATTCCAAATATTTTTCAAGTTCTTCTGGGTACATTATTTCGTATCTTTGTCTTCTTTCTCTTGCTCTTTTCGTGCTTCTTCAATTTGTTTAAAGGCAAAGTCTTTTAGTAATGTGAGTTGTGCTTTAAACTCGTCTCTATCTTCTTCTGGTACGTTTCTCATGTCAATTCTAAAGAACATTGAGGGATCATCTTCTTCATCAATTGGGCTTGGGTCGTTACTTCTTCCTAAGAGGTAGTCGGTATTAGTGTCTAGAATATTAGCTACTTTTTCCAGGTTTTTGGCATTTGGCGTTTTATTTTTCCATGTATAAATGGATGTTTTTGCCAAATTTGCGTCTTTTTCAATTTGAGATAATGATAATTCTTTTTCTTTTGCTAAATATTTAATTCTATCTAGTAATGTTTCTTCCATAATTTCGACTTTCTAAATGAAAAAGTTAAAAAAGATGTTGACATTGAACTTTTTCATGTATATAATAGTATTTGTAAGTTAGTTGAAAAAAAAGCCCAGCAATTTGGGCGACATTTAATTTTATCCATTTGAGTTAATTTTTTATCTTCTATCCTTATGAGAGAATAAAAAAAGGTGCGCAAGGCACCAGACGAAGTTATAAAAACTGAATATACAGTCATTTAGATAACAATTATATTCATTTTTACAATTACCTCTAGACAAGATAATTGTATGTGAGATATTAAAATAATGCAAGTTTTTTGTGCTTATTATTTTGTTTTGCTACCTGGCGAGTAGTCATGGGGTCGAGCTTTCATATCTAGCTCGTGATGATTAACTATGTTATGTCAATTAATCATTAACTACTGTAATAAAACCCGTAGCGGTGTCAAAGGCGCGCAGAGTGTGGGGGAGTTAAACGTGAAGTAGCGTTTGGCAGAACACAAATTGTAGATGTAAAGAATGCCAGGATCATTTTTTAAAAGTGTGAGCGTTCGCAATTATTGGTTATGATCCATTTGAGATTATCGCTGGTGTTGTTCAAAATAGATATGGATTGATAAGTTAAGTTGGTTTTTAGGTTTTTTTTACAACTTAATTTATTGTTGATGAATTATAATTTTTTTATAAATTACGTGCTTTTTAACTAATTTAGTTGATCAGGGCGTTTTATTGTCGGTAGGTGGTTATGGACGAATATCCTGATGTGTTTACATTAGATGATGAGGGTCTATTAACAACCGACATTGAATTAATTAAGTGGTTCGAGGAAAAAGATAATCAAATTTTGAAAGGTTTGATTAAACCTGAAAATTATATCCCACTTAGTGAGTATGAACAAACGTATCATGAAAGGCGGTTTAAACGTTATTATGACTAATGATGAGGGCAAGACGAAAATATTCTTGCGTGGTGATTTTGAAAAGCCTTTAACGGCAGATGAACATACAGAATTGTTAGCTGATTTAAAGCCATTGGCTGGTAAGTATGAGTTGCATGTGTCGGTTGAGACTAAAATCTAATGGTTTGTTGTTAAGAACATTTTGATTATTTGATCTAGAGTGTTCTTTTTATTTTGATTAAGAAAGCGAGTTTTTATTTTTATGAGTAAAATGTTGAAGTTGTTGCCTGAAAAGGGTAACTTGAAGTTTTTGTATTTAGGCACACCTGATAATGGGCGACCACAGTTTTTGATTGAAGGGTCTGACGCTGATGCCTTGACTGTTACACCAGTTGGTAAGTTGCCAGAGGGATTGAAGCCAAAAGATGTTGTGAAGTTTGAAAATATGACGCTAGATTTGGTGCCAATTGGTGGTTCACGGACTAAGGTTTCTGGTTTGACTGCTGTTATTAAGAAAGAGAATGAAACAGTAGCGACTACCTGGGAGAATGAGTCAGCCCGTACTATGGTTGTGGTTAAGGGTGAGTATTTCCCTGTTGTTGATACAGATTTCTTTACGGGTTCATTTATGTATGGTGCCACTCGTGATGTCTTTGAAACTTTGACGTATCAGGAACAACAAGATCGTGGATCCCGTGTTGGTGATTTGATTGCTAAAGATGTTCGTGTGAGTGATGAAAATGGTAAGGCATTAACAGTTCGTGTACCTGTGGGCGTATTCCCAGAGGGTGCCTTTAAGCCATTTGATAAGGTTGAATTTGAAAATTTGGTTGTGTCATTATTTGACGGTTCAACCAATGATGATCCAGATCAAGATGTTTTGTTCTTCTCTGCTAGTGGTATTTCAAAGGCAACTGCTGATAATAAGCCACAAACAACTGGTAAGCCTGTTGAAGCCAAAACTAAATAATGGCAAGAAAGGGGTTAATCAATGAGTCAGTTATTTCCCCGTGGTTTCCGTGTTCGTTATTGGCATAGGCATTTAAGGCGTGATGTTTTTATTGCGATTGGATCTGTGCCAGTGGTCATATTTTTGATCACGATTATTTTTCGTTTACTTGCCATTATGCCATCTAGTAAAGGGCTAGTCAGCTTCACCAAATCATTGGTTACACAAGTTGATTGGTTATCTTTCGTCAATAGTTTGTTACCAGGTCTTTATTTAACTTTGATTGCTATGGTTGTCTTAGTGCTTGGTGCAAGTTATTGGTATTGGAAGACTTATCAATTTCAAGGTTTTTGGGCGACTGTTTTTCGCTTAGAAAGGCTATCTAATTGGCTAATTGCTAATCAATATTATTTGGTCAAGGAGGTTGATGAAAAAGAACACCGTTTGAGTTTCAATTTGGGTGGTGAGAAAGGTGGTTGGCATTGGTAAAACAAAAAATTAAGCTGCCAAAAGTTAGTTTAAAGAACAATGGTAAGGTTGGTTTTTCAATCTATTTACCAATGGACGGACAAAAGTATCAAGATCGTTTTCGTGATCGACGTATTTCACAACCTATGTCGGCTATGTTGTTTGCGGACGGTGTGGGAACAAATGATATTTTTGGGTTTAAGTCATTTGACTTTATTTCTAATCCGTTGGGATTACGCTTAGGCTTATCTGACATGACCATAACAGATCATACGATTGAAATTATGAAAGGGGTTGTTTGGGATTATGAAAAATATCCCCAGGCACTTATTTCTGGTGATACTGGTTCTGGTAAATCATTCTTTTTGTTTAGTTTGCTGAATGGTCTGATTAAAAGTGGTGCGATTGTTGATGTTGCGGATCCTAAAGAGACTGATTTATCAGTGCTTGGTAAAACAGCGTCACTAAAGTATCGTGTCACTTATGGTCGTGATCGTATTCTAAAATCATTTTATCGTTTTTATTTGGAAATGATTAAGCGTGGTCGTGAATATCATGATTTATTGAATGATAATTTAGAAGAAAATGTTGGCAATTATCGTAAGTATGGATTGAAACCACATTTTTTTGTTTTTGATGAATTTGGTGCGTTTGTTTCTGGTTTGAAATACAACGAAAGTGAAGCGATCCAGCAAATTTTGGGACAAATTACTATGTTAGGTCGTCAATTAGGTTACTTTGTAGCGATTGCTATGCAGAAACCAACGGCTGATACGATTGGTAGTGCGTCTCGTGATCAATTCCAGTTCCGTGTGGCACTTGGTAAGATGAAATCTAGTGGACTGTCTATGATGTTCCCTGATGATGTTGACGAAGTGCAGTTTAAGGAACTCTCAAAGAATTTAAAGGGGTGGGGTTATTTAGCTATGACACCAGGGCAAGCCAGATCATTTTTTGCGCCTGCTATTCCTAAAGACTTTGTTCCGTTTAAATATTTTGATGAATTAGGTCAGCAATATCCAGCCGTTCCAGTTGAGCCAATGGGTGAGATTAAGGAATTTTTGGATAGTAAAAGCGCTAAATATGTAGAATTGAACTTTTAGTTAGTCCCTATTAGTTATTTGGCAGGTCTAATTTGATTTATATAGTGATTGTAGGCAGTCGGGGTGCATGAGACGTTAAGCAAAGCACTTACAGCACGTTGACCCTTTTCAGCCATGGAACAGCTCTGCTGTGGAAAAGGAAGCGCCCAGCTCTGCTGGTGCGCGACTGGTGGCGTTGGAAAAGGGGATTACGTGCCGTTGTGTCTTTGTAGCCGATTGTGCGCTGAATAACGTACAAGCAGTTGTAAAATTCGCCAACCCCCCAAATTACTAATAGGGGGGGTAAATTGACAAATAAACCGACAGGTAACCCCTCCTCAACGCCTGGGGGAGTAACTTTTAAGCCACATTTTTATTGAGGGGCAAAATTGTAATATCTGCCCTTTATATTAAAATAATGTAATAAAAGTCCTAAAGGAGCTGATATGAAGTGTAAGTATTTAACTCTGTTACCTCATGGGACGAATGGTAGAACGTATGACTCTAGTTATGCGTTTTTATTTTGTCGTTTTGATGAGAAGACAGATGAGGTAGAACAAGGCCAAACATATTTAGTTGAAGCAGATAAGTTACCGCCAAAATTAGAAATAATGGATATTGTTGTACCTGAAAAAGTTTATCAGGAGGGAGGTGGCGATTGGGTGATGTCGTTTAAACCTATTGATAATAACCAGCGTATTGAACGTTTAGATTATTGGAATGATATTGCCGAACGTTTAAGATATGTCAGAGAATTACGCTAGTTTAAATTTTGATCAGATGATTGGTTGCGATTTAGTACAATTTCGTATTCATTATCATTTGACGCAGAGCCAAATGGCTTCATTTTTGATGATTTCAAGGCGTACTTATGGGCGTATGGAAATGAGTGAGGATAGTTTGATGACCGTTTTAAATGCTGAT
Source organism: Leuconostoc inhae (assembly GCF_019656015.1). Taxonomy (GTDB): domain Bacteria; phylum Bacillota; class Bacilli; order Lactobacillales; family Lactobacillaceae; genus Leuconostoc; species Leuconostoc inhae_A. Next base: position 5,657 of record NZ_BPKW01000015.1, read on the forward strand.
CAGCGATATGTTTTGAAAACCTTTGTTGGTAGTCAGGGTTTGTCACTTTGGTTAGATTACCTGGGCATGTCCTTTAAAATGCGAACGCCTGAAACGTTAATCAAGCTATTTTTTGATAATCGCCTTGACCTATTTGTTAAGCGTGATAGTGGACGATACGGCTACAATGTTGCTTATTCATTTGGTGGCTTATCCTACATTACGATTTACGGTAAACGTGATAGTCCTGAAAGTTTTATCGACTTTTCGGGTAGTGGTATTCGCTTAATGGAAATGTTGTTGATAGGGCAGGGGTTAGTTTGGTCTCACTTTATCAATATTGCCCTGGCAAATGGTGGTAAGGCAACACGTATGGATTTTGCGTTTAATGATATGTCTCGTATGTTTGAGATCCCAGAATTATATCAAAAACTTATGACAGATGAGTATACGCAGAAGTTTAAGAGTGATCCACAATATTATGCGGACGGTAAAAATGGTGGTTCAACGATTTATTTTGGTTCACGTTCATCAGAAGTCTTTTTTAGATTTTATGAAAAGGATAAAGAGCAAGCCAAAAAACACTTTGTTGAGCCAGAAGCCATTCCTGTTAAAAATCGTTACGAAGTTGAGTTGAAACAAAAACGTGCGCAAACTATGGCGGAGCATGTAGCCAACGGTCAAGATGTTGCTGGTGAGTTGTTAGCCTATTTGCGTGATTATTTACAATTTTATAATCAGCCCGTTGTTGGTTTAGATAAAAAGGAAATTGCTAAATTAGATCTATGGCAACCCTGGGTAGTATTTTTAGAACAAGCCAGTATCGTTGATTTTCAAGCAGAGCCTAAAGAGGTGTCAATGGATCGTTCATTGTCTTGGTTTATTAATCAGGTAGCACCGACTTTAAAAGGGCTGATTGAGTATTATGGTCAGGAAAAAATTGATGAAATTCTTGATGATACGGAATTGAGTCAACGTCAAAAGAAATTGTTATCAGTTGCTGAAAAGGTCAACCTACCTTTTTAAAAGTTAAAAATTGGAGGACACACAGATGTCAGAACAAGGAACACAATTCAAAAAAGCACTTAGCGCTACTGCAACCGAAGTCGCTAATTTTAAGGTATTGTCAAAAATCGAAGACGGTAATTTGTATGCTGCTGTCAACAAGGCTAAGGAAATCATGGAAAATGATCCAAAGTGGAGTGATTTAATCGGTGATGACTTAGCGAGTTTACGTCGTAACTTGGCTGTGTTGAACAAACAATACAAGTCATTGCCAAAGGTGGCAGACAACGTCATCAATTTAGCCGAAGAAATTACGCAAAAAGTAGATCGGTTTGGGGGTATGTAAAATTTGTGTTTGATAAGTTGAAGTCAATCAAAAAGGGTTATGTCAAGTCTCGTGATAAGCCAGACCAATCATTGCCTTATGCCAAAGTCCAAAAACGGGGCAAATGGATTAGGCGTTTTGTTAAAATTGCCCTGGTGTTAGTTGGTTTGAGTGGTGCAATTGCTTTTATTAAAGCTAGTAATGTGAGCCAGACTAATCATAAGCTCATTGCTAAGATGAAAACGTATGATGACAAGCTAGAAAAGGCTAGTATGGGACAAAGTGTTTATTCACCTAGTCTTAATCGTTATGCGCAAGGTTTTTTTCAAACCTATTTCACGCAGTCAGATAATGATGATGATAAGCAAAAACGTTTGAAAGCCTTAAAAAAGTATTTTGCCACTAATATCAGTAGCACAATTTATGATAATCAGGACTCGCAAAAAGAGACGTATGTGGGATCCAGATTATTAAATACGTTTACCAAAAATGACGTGAAGATTGCACAGTATCAAGTTGGCTATACAGTTGGCAACGATAAAAATACAATTATTCGCGTTTTTAATTTGCCTTTTGCTCAAAAAGCAGGGCAGTACACTGTTTTGGCGTTACCTTATGCCACAACCGAACAAGATATTGTCGGACATGTTGGCAAGATTGATCAAGATGATACCAATAATGCCACGTTGGCAAGCAGTCATAAAGTTCAAGCCTTTGTCAAAGCCTTTAGTGAGAAGTATGTGAGTTCAAAAGCTAGTGATATGTCCTTAATCATGAAAGAGCCAGAGGGACTAGAGGGACAATATGCAGTTAAAAGTATTGATCAAGTCAACGTTTCAGGTTCTAAGGACAACATGAACATTAAATACTTGTTGACACTAACCGATACAGAGACAAAGCTGGAACATTCAGAACAGATTACCTTGACCGTTTCGCCAAAGGGATCAACCTATTATGTGGTTAAGATGATCCATACACAAGGCGGTCTATTAAATTAAGAGGAGGCTATGATGAAAGCAATCATCACAAATTTTATGTTTCAAATTCCCACGGGATCCATTAGCTTTACGGGTCTTCAATCAGAAGTAGCTGGTTGGGTATCAGCGTTTATTGCAATGGGTATTATGTATTTAGTTGTCAGACACTTTATAAAAGGGTCAATTGGACAAATAATAGTCAGCCTTGCTGTTGGTGGTTTGGTCTACTTCGTTGTTAAAAGTCCAGATACTGTCCTTAATTCTATTGGTGGTATCTTTAAAAATATATTTGGTTAATATGGCAGAAGTTTATAACTATCAAAAGGCGTTGAAACAAGATATTGTCATTCGCAAAATTTCAGATGAATATAGCTTACCTGTTGGGATTAGTTTGAAACCAGCCATTATATTTTTTGCTTCAGTCGTTGTTATTTATCTTATTTTTCACGTGCCATTGCAAGCTTTTTATCATGCTAACTCTGACTTAGGTAAATTAGTTTATGTGGGCGCATATATTGCCATGCCTGTTGGGATTGTCTCTTTATCAAACAGAGTTAAGCCTGACGGCTTAGGATTAGTGCAGTATGCCATTTCAATTGCGACATTTGGTATTAAAAGAATACTTAATCGAACGGTTTATTATCATGATCGTGTTTTGCCGACTGGTTATTTTGAAGAGAGTCACATGGCAGATACACCAATTATTGTTGAAAAATCTAAAAGTCATGATTGACGTTAAAAATCAGAAAGGATAAGCGCAAAAATTAGCGCTTTTTATTTACAAAAAATTATGGAAAATTCAAAAACATACAAGTTGTACAAATCAGGTAAGTTGTGGGTAATCGGAGCTGTTGCAGTAGCTGGAGTAGCTGTGAGTGCTAATACCACACAAGTCAATGCTGACACAGTTTCAAACACGGACGCACAAGCCGTGAAAACGACTGATACAGTACAAGATGATAAGCAAGCGCAATTGACTGCTTCATCAACTGATCAGACTAAAACTGATGATACGGCTAAGGCTGATAACGTTTCATCAACGGCTGAAAAAAGCACTGTACCAACAACTGATACTAGTACAGCACAATCAGTACAGGCGACTTCTACTGTATTGCCACAAGTCAAGGCAGTTGCCTTAACGGCTAGTGTTGATCCAGTGGCAAGTGCGACATCATCAAGTGATGATTTTGGCGATAATGATGATAGCAATTTACCAGGTGGTGACACAGGTTCAAGTTCATCATCAGACAATGGTGGAACGAGTTCATCAGATGATAATAGTGGCACTGATACGCCAACACCAACACCAGGTGATGATGACGATAATGGTTCAACATTGCCAGATGATAATGGTGGATCGAGTTCATCATCAGATAATGGTAGTTCTAGTTCGTCAACTGATAATGGTGGTTCATCATCAGATAACGGTGGATCAAGTTCATCATCAGACAATGGTGGTTCAAATTCATCAAGTGATCAAGGTGGCTCATCAAATAATGGTGGGACAGATAACTCAAATGCTGGTGGATCAAGTTCATCAAACGACACCAACACAGTACCTTTGACACCGACAACACCTGATAAGAATGATCAGGGTGAAATCAATCATGTTAAACCAGTTGAAGTCACACCCGATAGCTCTGGTAATGTTGTTTCAGTCCCAACACAAGTCGCTAGTGTGCCTAGTGTTGCCCGAGCTGTTGAATCCTATAATCAAGCGTTAACAGCTAATGATAAGGACGCTAAGAATGACAAGGTTGTTGAAGCAAAGAAAAAGCTAGATGTCGCTGTTGCCAAAGCCCTACCAGAAACACATGCAACACAAGCAAAATCATCAATTGGCATTTTAAGTGCTGTTTCAGGCGTTTTAGCAATGACAGGCGCATTGATATTCAAACATTTTAAAAATTGAGGAGTTCGCACCTAAAGGGGGTGTTTTTTTAATGATTAAGTTTAGTGAAATTAAAATATTTGTTGTCGCTGTGAATGTACCGTCTCTTGGTCAATGGTTTACATTGCCTGTGTCACCTAGTCGGGTAACACAAGTTTTAAATGAAAAAGGCGCGATTGGATCAGATACTGGTAACGAAGAAATCATGATCAGTGATTATGAAGCACCATTTAAAATAGATCCTTATGAGTCGATCGTTAAGCTAAATAACATGGTTGAGAGTGCCAAAAGAGCGGTTGAAAATGGTGTTGATGAGCAAACTTTAGCTGATTTATATGATCAAGGGTTAGTTTTACTTGATAATCAGATTGACAGCCAAGTTGAAAATTTAACAATTATCAAAGCAGAAGATGAAGATGACTTAGCCAACGAAGTGATCTCAAGGCGTGGTGGTGTTGGTCAACTATCCAATGATGAGATTGAGACCTATTTTGACTTTAAGAAGTACGGACATGATCTGATTTTGGGTGGTGGTTTCACGAAGCTACCTCATGGCGATTATGTAGGGTTGTAGTGTTAGTTGCAGAATTTAAAGCGATTTATAATGCTTATCTCTATGATCTTAATGTCACTGATATTAAGTGGACGTATCTCAAAACTACCCTTGAATTGCGCTATTTTGATGAGAATGGCTTAATTCAAATCAGGTGGCGCATTAAGAATGGTTTTGTGTTGGAAGATACAAAAAAAGTGATTGTCTATTAGCAATCATCTGCAAAGCCTAGACTTTGTAGGTACATAACAAATAAAAAAATAAGGAGACATCAATGAAACTAGTAGTACCATTTAAAGCCGTGAAAGATAATATTTTATTAACCCAGGGCAATGAAGCCTGGGCATATTTCAATATTGAAGCACTAAGTATTTCAGATAATGATGAGGCCGGTATTTCCAAACGACAAACACAATTGAGTCTGTTATTTGATCGGCTCGCTGATTTTGAAGATTTTGAATTGCGTCTTTATAATCGTGATTTGGATTTGGTTAATCGTTATAAAGAATTACAACCCTCTTTAGCAACAGATATGGGTGAGACAGCCGTTCAAATGATTGTAGATGAAATTAGTGCAATCACTGCTACTGGTGTGTCACAGACAATTGAACGTTTTGTTTTGGGTATCAAATTACATAATCAAAATTCTGGTAAAGTGATTAAACAAGCCACTAATGCCATGAATAACTTTGTAGATGAGTTGGCTGGTTGGTTTAATTATGAAAAGCTATTTGACGAAAAACTGTTTGATGATTTTAGACCTAGTGAAAAACAGGCTTATGAAAAAGTTGGCTATTTGGATCATACAAGACGTTTGACCACTGATGAATTAGTTCATTTAATGCGTAATAATTTTATCCAGGGACAGCTACATGATTTTAGAAAAGTCGGACAAGAACGTGATATTTTCAAATTAAGTGATACTGTGATTGATGATGGGGCAGTGAGTGGCTACGTTAAATTGGTTAATGATGATAATGTGTGTTATGTTGCCAAATTAGTGTTATCGACAACGCCAGAAAACATCACAGGCTTTCATTTATTCCGACTAGTACAAAATATGAGTTATCCAATCGACATCAATTTGAAAGCACATTATTATAAGTCAGAGGGTATCTATGGCTTAGCAACTCGTGCTGGTCAATCGTTAAAGACTGCAAATAATAATGTGAAAGAGCGTTATCAAGCGGAGGGATTTTCTTCTAGTAAAGATGATAAAACCATTGAAATTGCCGAAGTGCTAAATGATCATATTTCAGAAAAGAAAAATTTCTTTTCCACCTTAGTCACGTTTACGGTATCAGCGGAAGATATTGAAACCCTACATGATCGTGTTGCTAATTTAATAGAATCATTTAGGAGTATTGACGTGAATATTGTGAAGCCAATCGGTGAACAAAAACGTCTTTTCTATTATGATTTAATGGGTTCTGATGTGTCCCAAAACCGCTATTGGGTGCAATTATTGACCAGTGAGGGTATCGGTGAGTTGTTGTTTGCCGTCAATCAACAAGTTGGTAGTAACATTGGCTTTTATATTGGACGTGGTGCGCCAAAAACAGTTGCCAATAGTACCCAGGACGCATTAGACAGTTCAAAGCGCATGGTCTTTTTTAATCCGTTGATTACCAACGAAATTTTAGACGGATCGACTAGCACAACAAGCCCTAATATTATGATTACGGGTAAAACAGGTAGAGGAAAGTCTTACCTCACTAAAATTATTTTGAAAATTATTCAACTTTCAAATGCCAAAGCAATCTACTTTGATCCTAAGCAGGAAATGCGTAAATGGTATTCAGCGGTATTAAATGATCAGACCTTTAAAGAAGACTATCCAGATGAATATACATTATTGAATAATGTGCGTTTTGTGACACTTGATGTTTCTGATAAAACAAATTATGGTGTTTTGGATCCCTTTATTGTGATTGATGTGCGGCATACAATGGGACAAACACAGTCAGGTGAAGAAAGCTTAAAGGCTACGGTACAAGAAATTTTTAAACAAATTTATCGTGATTATGGTTCCTTAATTGCCGAAACAGAATTAGATCTTGCCATTAATAAAATTATTCAAAAGCGACAAGCTGGTGAAACCGTTGGTATGTTAGATGTCATTGAAGAATTAGCCCAAAATGAAGATGATGATGATGTGAAACATTTAGCTAAGTTTTTATCAGGTAAAGTCACTCGTAGCTCATTATCTCTAGTCTTCTCACATGGTGAAAGTGAGGGCTTGAAGTTAAACAATCGGGTTACCATTCTTGAAACAGCAGGCTTGACATTGCCACAACATGACAAAGCCAAACAGGATTACACCGAATTTGAGGTAGCAAGTATGATTGTGATGACGGTGTTAGGGGTCTTTAGTCGGACATTTGCGACACGAGATTATGATGAAAAAACGGTTGAAATATTTGATGAAGCTTGGACGTTTACAACGTCTGATATTGGTAGTCGTATTTTTAATGAAATGGCACGTATTGGACGTTCTGCCAATAACTTGTTAATTCCCGTGACACAATCAGTTCATGATGTTAAAAGTGATAATTTTGGTGTTTTATTTGCCTTTGATGAGGATAAGGAGCAGCCAGATATTTTACAACATGTTGGTTTGCCAGTTAATGATGACAACATCAAAGAATTAAGTAATATGGTCATGGGACAGTGTTTCATGAAAGATATTTATGGACGGGTTGAAAAAATAACGGTTGATGAGCCATTGGTTGCTATGCAACGTGCCTATCAGACGGTTAAAGCTGGGGACACGGCACAAGCCGAAAAAGCTTATCGCTAATATGTTAAAATAGAACAGTCGATAGTTAAGTTAAGTGGTGGCTATTCTTTCAACAGAAAAGAGGTGGTGCTTATGGTGTAAAGCCTATAAACACGAACTCTAGGAAAGGAAAAGCCTGGTGTCTGTTTCAGACGCTTTACAGCTCATGTTTATGTTTGGCACTTTTATAGTTGCCTTACTAGCATTGGTTGTTGAGTTGATTAAAAGTCAACAAAAAAAATAACCACTCAACTTTGCACGGTTGTGGTTATTAAACACTAATATGTGAATAGTCACTGCTTAGCAGGCTATTGATGTTAAAGGGAGTAGTTCGAGCTACTTCCTTTTTCTATACACAATTATAACATGATGATTGAAATGATGAAAGGAAAACACATGCAAATCAAATTTTGTCGGAAGCTGATTATTTTGGCTTCTTTTTTGTTTGTTTTAGGCTTTGCGCAAACGCAAGTGTCCGCAGATGATAGCAGTAGTTCAAGTAGTACGTTAGTTAATCAAGATACGCTTAATGCGATTGATGACGCTTCAAAACAAGCTGATAAAGCGGTAGATGAGGTCACCAGTGACGCAGAAAAGAAGTCAGGCGATACGAATACAACTGATACCTCATTTAAAGCCAGTGACGCACAAAACATCAACAAGCTTAATGACTCACTATTTTCATGGCAACCCTATTCAGAAAAAATTGGCGTGACTGACTTAGCCAATAATACAGGTATGGGCTTAGCTAAGTTCTTTTGGTATTTGAATACTTTGATTTATCAAATCAATGATGAGTTATTAAGTGCTTTATCAAATGACGGTAATTTATCAAAAGCCTTTACACAAGCCCAGAACGCTGTTTCAGGTAAAGTAAAATCTATTTTTGATCAAGGCAAGTTGTTGTTTGGTGGATTAGCTATTATTGTCTTAGCGATTATGGGGTTCATGCACTTTGCTAGTGGGCGTACGTCATCAGCGGTTCGCATGGTGGTTAATTTTGTTGGAATTTTATTAGTCGCTACGCTTTGGTATGGTAATGGCAATGAGTTATTTAATCAAATCAATGAAGCCAGTGATGCCGGACAGGCGCAAGTCTTAAAAGTCATTGGTAATAGTAATGATAATGTTAAGCCAGGTGACACGTTAAGAGTGGGGTATTTTGAGCGATCCATTGAACGCCCTTATTTCTTGATGAATTATGGGCAAGCCACGGCTGACGCAGTTTCAAAGAAAGGATATTCTCCATACCAACTCATATCAACGAATGCACAAAGAGATGATGAAAAAGTTCAGACACAGGTAACAAAATTAAAACAAGTCTTCCCTACATTAGGTAAAAACAATTCCTTTAATAAAGCGGGTATGAGCTTAGTAGCAATCGTGGTATCAGTTGTGAATGCTATTCCTTATGGCGCAGTGGCTTTGTTTAATATCTTTGTTATGGTCATTGAATTGGCTTTGTATCTCTTGTCTCCGTTTGTTTTGGTTATGGCGTTATTCCCACAATTTGCCCGTAACGGTTATAAAATTGTTGGCGCAACAATTATGTGGGGTATTGCTAAAATTGGGGCTGGTTTCTTAATTGTTTTGGTCGGGGCTTTACAGGCGTTCACTGATAGTTTTATCCCAGCGATTAATTTCGGCTCATACGCAGTTAACGCATTCCTATTCTTTTTCTTAGTCTTTATCGTCTATAAGTATCGTGGTAAGCTATTTGAATTTGTTGGGGTTAGTTACTCACGAATTGAGGGACAAATGCCACAAGCCATGCGCTTATCTAATCTACGTGAAAAGGGGCAGAGTATTAAGCAGTCTAGCGTTGGTCAAAAAATAAGTCAAATGGGACCAATGCAACGTATGTCACAAAGGCGTGATGTACGTGATGAGATGAAAAACAAACAGGCAGATGAAAAACGACAACAAAATCTTTCTCGTGTTCGTGATCAGTTGTTAGGCAAAGAGCAGGCAAAAACACAAAAATTGTCAGATAAAAATAAGAAACCATTGACGGTTGATGAATTTAAAAAGCCAATGGATTCTAAAAAGTCTGATGATCCAAAACAGTCAGCGGTTGAAAAAGACGGTGTTCATTTACCAAAATCAAACTTTGAAGCTAAACAACCTAATAGTCGTGTCAATAATCCAAAAAGTAAGGATAATGGTTCAGATAGTCAACAGGAAGTGGCTAAAAAGCGTGAAGCGATTAAGCGTCAATTATATGGTGATCAAGCAACACAATCACAACCTAAGACACTTAATAAGGTGCCTGATAATCATAATAACTTTGAGCAATCAAAGACACCAAAACGTCAAGAAATCGCTAATGATCAGAAAAAAACAGTTAATCGTGACAAAATAGCTCGTGAATTATTAGCCGAACGTGATAAGCAAAAGGAACAAAAACAAAAGTTACGTGATGAAAAAGGCAGTCAGTTAAAAAATAAATTTGGAAAGGATAACTCGTGAAAAAAATGAGCTTAATAATCGCTACAATCGTTGTGGCAGTAGTAACTACGGCGTTTTTACGGTATAATAATAAGTATCATGATACACCAAATGATCAATTAAAAACGGCGTTTCATCAAACCCTGGGTAAGCATAAAACCGTGATCGTTTTTCATAAAAAGGGGTGTTCAACCTGTGAGAAGTTGACGGGTGATGTCAATAAATTACAAAAAATGCGTGATCAAAATAATCAGGCAACCATTGTCGTTGATTACATGAATTTAGTGACACGACAATATTTTGAACAGTATCATGTTCAAGTGGCACCAACTGTCTTAGTGGTACAAAAAGGGGCAGTCATCAAACGTATTGTGAAGCCAACACATGAACAAATGGCACAAATTGCGAGAGAATAAATCAATTGATTGGAGAGTTATGAATAAAAAATCAGCGTTGACATTGGGATCTATTGGGGGCGTGTTAGTCATTTTGATTATCATTATTGCCTTTATAATGACGGGACAACATAAAACTAACTCACAATCTAGTAGTACAAAATTGACAAAAATCAATCAAACTAAAGTTATGAAACGTATTGATTATGAAATATTTTCAATGAATAATGATGGTCGTTATGTTGAAAATGTTGATAACGAACCTACTTATGTAGACGGTGAAAAAGTTGGTGAACGGTCAATAACAAGTATGGTATATGTTAGTGCAACGGGGAAAGAGGCACCTAGTGACGGGGCTGGAAATTATAATACTTTCTTCAAAAATCATGAGATAGACAATTTAACAACAAAGTGGGAAAAAGACGGCAATTCATTTGTTGCTAAAGGCTACTTTGTTGTTAAAGATACGGGTAAAAAATATCCATTTGCCTTTGAGTTCAACGCTGATTATATGATCCTACAAGAGTGGTATGGAAAGGATATTAAAATTTAAAAATGACAAACACTAGAATAAAGGTGTTAAGTGCTATTGGGTTCTTCCTGATTGGCGCTTTTTTTTATACACAATTTCAAAAATCACAAATCAAACAAGCGACTGCCACCGTTGCTAAATTATCAGCGACACAAACGTTGATTAACAATAGTGGCACAATCACAAAAGTGATTGCTAATGATAATCAATTGCCAGATAATAGCCAATCAAAAGCCACTGTTAATGCTTTGTTTAATGCAGGCTATGTGTCAGACAAACAAGTGTTATCAAAGGTGGCAAATGATAAAGTCAGAAAGTTTGTTAAACAATTTCTAGGGCAATTAGAGAGTGATCCAGCACAAGCAAAAAAGTGGCATGTATCAGATAATCAATTGCAATTTAGCCAACAAAAAGACGGCATATTATTTTTTGGTGCCTTAACGGCAACTAATGGTAGTCGCACAGTTAATTATCAATTATTGGGACAATTGAATGCAAAAGGTAATGAGGTCATCTCATTGACTTTAGGTAATCTCACAAAGGGGGATCAATAATGACACGTAAAACAGAAATTGGTTATTACGCCCTGTTAGTGGTTTTGGTTCTTGGTGGTTTGCGCTTTGGTCATTTGATGTGGCAACAACAACAAACCTTATCACATTTGCAGAAACAAGCTAAGCAGTTAAGACACAAACAAGTCACTGCTAAAACTAGTCATCAAAAAGTGAAGCAAGTGGTTGCCAAAAGTACCATTACGAAAGTTAGTGAGACTAGTCAACAGTTCTTTAATCTTGCTTATAATTGGTCATCTGGATCTGATTATAAAAAACGTATCACGAAAATTAAGCAAGCTAAATTAGTAACCAGTCAAGTTTTAGCCAATGATTATTTATTTCCAGAGGTTGGTGGCACGGCTGATTACATTGATAATAATGGCTTGAAGTCTAGTGTGGTGCAAGTGGTGTATTATCCAAAGGCAACCAATGATGATCAAACTAGCGGTGTCGTTGGTGTGGCTGTGAATGCGAAACATGATAGTGATGTTGGCAATGGTGAGACACGTTACTACTATTTCAATATTGACTATCAAACTAGTGATAATCAAATTACTAGTCTTGATTATGTTGGGCGGTTAGCCGTTAATCAAAGCACTGATTTTAATACTTTTAATCCTTATGAGTAATCATTAAGGATTTTTTTGTTAGTCAAAATTCAGAAAGGAGATCATGTGAAAAATAAAGTTAAACAAGCAGTTGTGATGAAAATTGCCTTGTATTGTGCGCCACTACTTGTCATTTTAATACCAGTGCTTTTAATAATTGCGCTAACAATGAACAATCCTAGTGTTGTCTGTCAGACTGATACAACCACCACTACGACAAGTACAGATAGTGGTTCCAGTAATGGATCCTTAACTGATAAAAATTCAGATATTGGTAAAAGAGTTAGCTATATTATTGATCGTTTTAAAAAAGCTGGTTATTCAGGGGACAATATTTCAGCAATCATTGCAATTGGTTGGCGTGAAAGTAATTTAAACCCTAAAGCGGTCAATCCTGCTGGCTCTGTTAAAGGTATCTGGCAATGGGGTGCTGGCGGTATTAACGGTAATCGCTATCAAAATACGGCAGATACAGTTGAAGCCCAGGTAGATTTAGCGTTTAAAGAATTGGCAAGTAGCCATACCGTTGCTAGATTGGGATTAGCAAATGCTAAAGATATTAATAGTTCAGCTTTAGCCTGGGACACAGGTTTTGAGGGTGTTGGGGCAAGTGATCCACAGCGTAAAGTGTCCGAAGTGAAGGCTTGGGCGGAGTCCATTAAAAAAACGTATGATCTTAATTTTGAGGGATCATTGAGCAGTGGCAATAATGCTGTTAGTGATAGCAATACATCAGCAAGTAATAGCGCAGACAGTGATAGCAATAATCAAAGTGCTTATTGTAATACTGATGATAGTGGTTCGGCTGACGGTACAGGCAAGATTAAAGAGAGTGGGCTATCATTTTGGGACAAAAACAGCATTCCAGATGACATTAAGCCCTACGTGCATAATATTACGTCCAAAAAACTAGACTGGAGTTTAACAACACCAGACGCTTACAATCAGTGTGCTGGTTTTTCACAAGTCTATATGAATGAGATTTGGTCACCAAATTTTACCTTTAGAGGAAATGGTAATGTTACGGCAGAAGCAGTGGCAAAATTGACTGGTGCTAAGGTTACCACAACACCAAAGGCTGGGGCGGTTTTTTCTTCTGATCGTCCTAATCATACGGGCGTGGTGTTACATGTTTTGGCAAATGGTGACTTAATTATTGCTAATCAAAATGCGGTCAAATCTGGACAGAATGCAGGCACTAGTAAAGATTATGAAATTACGTTAGTGCCTAAGAAATCGTATGCTAAGGACAGTCAAGCCGTTGGTTATGGTGACATGACTTTTGCTTATCCTGGTGACAATTCAAAGTATAAATTACATTGGTAAAGAAAGGGAATAGATTATGACAGCAGTACAAGTGGGATCAGATATTAGTATTTTGCCAGATAGTGCCTATCATTTGGTGAGAGAAATCTTTATAACCGTTAAAAATGATTATCTACATTTATATACGGCTTATCAGAGTTCAAACAAGTTAAGTAGCAAGGCTATGCAGTCAGTTTATATTGAATTGGCACATTTCTATCAACGGTATGACGATAAAATGACACCTTATTTAGTGCAAGATTTATATGAGCAAATTAAGCAGGTAGAACGTTTAGTAGCATTATTAACAACGTGTGACCAGGCATTAGAAAATTTAGATCAGACCATTAGTTTAATTGAACATCAATATGAAGATGAAGCTGTCATCAATGACGCTATGAAAACTATTCGTAAACAGTATCAGGCATTGCTAGAAAAAGTTGGCTTAGACGGCAGTGTTATTGATCATGTTAATCAAGCAATAGATCATATTCATGGTCAATATCGTAAATTACAGGTTCAAAACAAAGCGTTATTTTTTGCACAATTGGAAAATATTCACGATCAAACAATTAAGTATATTCGACACTATATTGAGATTGAGTTTATTCAAAAACGGATTGATTATGGATTTGATCAGTTTAATACATTTTTGCGATTAGTCGTTGATAATGCCGTTTATCGTAAACAAGTTCATAATTAAATGAATTAACATATCATAACAATACATACCAATATCTAACAAAAAGTGGTATAATGGTATTAAATAAAGTAAGAGAGGTATTGGTTATGAAAGCTATTCAAGTATCTGCACGGGTTGATCAAAGCATAAAAGAGTCTGCTCAAAAAGTATTTGAACGTCAAGGGTTAGATATGGCGACGGCCATTAAAATGTTTATCACTAAGACAGCTTACGAACAGCAAATACCTTTGTCAGTTCAAGAGTCTAATAAACATGCCTATCCTGATGACTGGTTTAGTGAGCAACGTATTGCCAATCGTGATGAAATTACGCGTTTAGCATTCGAAAAATCACCAATTCAGGATTTAGATTTATCTAAGAAAGAAGACCGTGAGGAATTTATGCAATGAGTAGTGATATTCGTGAGCATAGTATCATGATCGCTGATTTAGCTTATGATGAAGGGCGTGAAGCAGGATCTAAGGTACGTCCAGCATTTGTTGTGAAATATGATAATCAAAAGATTACGTATTATAAAATCACGAGTCAATTTAATAATAAGTCTGATTATTTTCAAAATAAGTATTTTGAAATTAAAGATTGGGCGTATGCTGGATTAAAAAAACCGTCCTGGATTGATACATTTAAGATACGTCGAGTAGATGAGCAGTATGTTGTGATTAAATTTGTTGGTTATTTGTCAGCAAATGATGAAGCCAGGTTCGTAGAATTTTTATCTAATTTAAATTAATAAACAGGGTTAGTAATTACAGTATTATGGTTGCTAACCTTTTTTTATTTGCTTCAAGGAACAAGTGTTCGCATAATGTTAATTACAAATACTAATTAATAGGAGAATTTGATTATGGTAAAAGAAATAGAACCAGAGTTTAGTGCCCTGGTCACTAATTATTTTCAGCATGATTATAGGGAACGTGGTATAAAAAAGTGGCGTGGTTTTTTTCTAAGTGATCACACTTCTGCGTTTAATCGTGAAGCTGTGAAACATCAGGAAAACGAAAAGCAGTTACCACAAATGAGCTTAGATGAAATTAAACGTGTTGCCTTACATGCTGGTGCCAATTATCATTTTGTGTCTGTACAGCTTAATGAAATGAACTATAATTATGAGATCAAATTAATCATTGGGTTAATGCCAGACCAATGAAAACGCTCAACTGGCAATCACCGCGAAAAGTCTTTCAGCAACATGTGGTGTTCGGATGATTCTTGCAATCTTCCATAATTAATACCATTCAAGTTATTATTCGTTTTATAGTCCCAGCCAAAAACATTATTGAAAAACTGCTGTGTTTCTTCAGTATTAGAAGAACCTATTTCAAACCATGCTACTTTATTAAATTGATTTTCATTCATTTTTTGAGTCCTCCTTTAATTAATAACTATAATTGTGGGTGAAAGTGATCAATAATTAAATACATAATATTAGGTTTTTTATGAAGAAAACCTTACTTTATAAGTTCTTTATATAAATATTAGTGGGTATAATAAAGAGGAGGGAATAAAATGGTAGATGATATTGATATTAAAATATTACGTCTTTTGAAATACAACTCTAAAATAGTTGTCAGGCATTTGGCAAGAAAAATACACTTAAGCGCTCCAGCAACTGCCGAAAGAATTAAGCGACTAAAGGAGCAAGGTGTTATTAAACGCTACACAATTACGGTAAATCCAGAAAAACTCGGGTATACTAGACCATTTTTTATTAGAATTAACACAGCATACTTACAAGAAAGACAGTATTTACATTTTATTAACAATAATCAAAAATATATTTTACATCATTACCGAACTACTGGGAATTTTAATTATATGCTTGAAGGTTCATTTAGAAATACCTATGAGTTCAATTTATTTTTAGATAAATTAGAAGTGTTTGCAAAATATGAAGTTATTGATATTCTCGATGAAAAATTCTAAAAAGGTTATGGTGCAATGATCAAATTACCATCCAACATTGAAGTACGAGGCGCAAAAGTAAATAATTTAAAAAACGTTGATATAGATATTCCACTGCATAAATTTGTGGTTATTTCGGGACGTAGCGGATCAGGAAAATCTTCCTTGGCTATGGGTGTCTTATATGCAGAAGGTATGCGACGCTATGTTAGCTCACTATCAACATATACGCGAAGACGGTTGGCTCAGGCTAAAAAAACAAATGTTTCAAGTATTAAGAACATTCCCAGCGCTATTGCGCTAAAACAACGCCCTTCAATCCCAGATGTCCGTTCTACTGTGGGTACGATGACTGAAACATTGAATCTCTTACGTTTAATATTTTCTAGAATAGGGTCACCCGTGTGTCCAAATGGACACCGTATGGAACCCACAATAGATATTGCAAGAGCTATGGACCTACCTAATGATGGTGTTAGCCATATGGGGGAGATTACTTGTCCTACTTGCCATGTCGCATTTAACGCATATTCTGCTGAAGATTTTGCTTTCAATTCATATGGCGCTTGTCCTACATGTAATGGTTCTGGGACAACCAAAAAGTTAGATATAGAAAAATTAATTTCCAACCCTAAACTAACCATCAGAGAGGGCGCGGTTGAATCATGGAAAGTACCTGGCCGTAATTTCATGCCTTATGTTGTTGAACAAGCAGGAATTAACATTGATGCCCCTTACGAAAAATTGTCTGATAAAGATAAAGAATTTATCTTAAACGGTCAAGAGCAAAAATATGAAATAAATATTCCAACCAAATCTGGAAAAGTATTTCATATGGACAATGCAATATATGAAAATGCAAAAAATGCTATTATACGTACATTCGAAAGTACAGATAATCCCAAAACGTTACAGCGTTTAGAAAAATTCTACAGCACATCAACCTGTTCTACATGTCATGGATCTAGATTTAACCCAGAATTATTTACACAAGTATTAGTCGACAAGAATATTGCTGAAGTAAGTGATATGGAGCTAGCACAGCTACTAATATTTATAAAAAAAATTAAGCAATGGCTTCCAAAGGATGTTTTTACACTTGGAAATAGATTGTTAAATGAATTCAAAGAATTGATTACGCCCTTAATAGACTTAGGACTTGATTATTTAACACTATCCAGACCAGGAAGTAGCTTATCAACGGGTGAGCTACAACGTATTCAATTGAGCCGCACCTTACGAACTGAAACAACTGGTGTGCTATATGTATTGGATGAACCCTCAATCGGTTTACACCCTTCAAACGTTGATGGATTAATAAAAATAATTAGAGGATTAGTTAGACAGGGTAATTCAGTGGTAGTAGTTGATCATGACACTTCAATTATTTCTTCTGCTGATTACATCGTGGAAATCGGTCCTGAATCAGGAACCGAAGGTGGCGAAATTGTTGCTCAAGGAACGTTACCAGAAACTATTGAAAACAAAAACTCTCTTATCAGACCATTTTTAAATGGCACTGCTCAGATTGTCCAACGACCTATATGGGAAGATAACAAGATTCTATACGACATGGGCTCAATTGATATTTCCATTAGCAATTACCACAACATTAAACATGTATCTGCAGGTTTCCCAGTTAATAAATTTACCGTCATCAGTGGTTTTTCAGGAGCAGGTAAATCAACTTTATTGTTTGATGCATTGATGCCAGCGCTGCAGAATAATACTCCAAATTTTGTCACGAAATTTAATCCCGGAAAAATCAAAAATGCTTTTGCCATTAGCGCTGCACCAATAGGAAAAAATATTCGCTCAACGGTGGCAACATATACAACTATCCTTGATGACCTGAGAGATATTTTTTCCTCCCTTGCTGAAAGTAAAAGAAATAAATTAACTAAAAAAAGTTTTTCTTATAATCTACAAGATGGTGCCTGCCCCACATGTAATGGTACGGGAGAAGTAAATTTAGATATTCAATTTCTGCCCGATATGCAAGAAATTTGTCCCGCCTGTCATGGAGACAGATATAACAAAGATGTTCTGAAAATTAAATGGCAAGGATATAGTATTGCCGATATTTTGAAATTAAATATTGAAGATTCTCAAAAAATATTTAGTGAGCGTCCCAAAACACTAAGGATTCTCAGGATCTTAGAGGACATTGGATTAGGTTATCTCACATTAGGAGAAAGTACTATGGCTCTTTCAGGTGGAGAGTCCCAGAGACTTAGGTTATCAAAGTTTATTAATAAAACACAAAAAAACAGTGTTTTTATTTTTGATGAACCAACAATAGGGCTGCATCCGTTAGACGTTCAGATACTTATAAAAGTAATACAAAAGTTAATTATGCAAGGCGCAACTGTTATTGCTATTGAGCATGACTTAGATATGATAAGAAATGCTGATTTTATAATTGATATGGGACCAGGGGGTGGCACTCGAGGTGGTGAAATATTAGCAGAAGGTACTGTTGATGATATTATTTCTAATTCGCATAGTGTTACTGGAAAATGGATTAAAAAAAGTATGAAATAAGTAATTATCTTATGTTGATGAGATTGCTAAAAACTAAGAAAGAAGGTAATATATACCCTAGGGGGTATATATTACCTTCTTTCTTAATCATAGAAACCTAGAATATTTGGAGGAAAGCAGAAATGAGTGCAACAATCAAAGAAATTACTGATAGTACATTTGAAAATGAAACACAAGAAGGGGTTACTTTGACCGATTTTCGTGCTGATTGGTGCCCGCCATGCAAGATGATGGACCCTATACTACAACACTTATCAGAAGAAAATCAATTAGGCGGTAAAATAAAGTTTACCTCAGTAAATATCGATGAAAATAAACAGGTTGCCAGCCAACTAGGCATTCAAGGTATCCCCACGTTAATTATTAAGAAAAATGGTCAAGTCATTGATAAAATTGTTGGATTTCATCCTAAAGATGAAATCGAAAATACTTTAAAAAAGTATATCTAAGAGGTATAACATGAGGATTATTATAGTGGGGGGGGTAGCAGCCGGTATGTCAGCTGCTACTAGACTGCGAAGGCTATCTGAAAAAGATGAAATTATAGTCTTCGAAAAAGGCCCTTTCGTTTCTTTTGCAAATTGTGGGTTACCTTACCACATTAGCAAAACGATTAAACATCGCTCCCAATTAATTGTGCAAACCGCTGATGATTTAAGAAGTAGGTTTAATATAGATGTACGTGTTAACAGTGAAGTGACCCATATTGATAGAGATAATAAGATGATATCTGTCAATCATGATGACCAACAAGAGAAGCTATATTATGATAAATTAATATTATCTTTAGGATCTAGTCCTGTAATACCTAAGATTGAGGGGCTTCATACTCAATCAAACATTTTTCAATTACGTAATATCCCTGATTTAGATAACATTATGAGCCATTTAGATGAGAGTATTAAAACGGTTGCGGTACTTGGTACTGGATTTATTGGTATAGAAGTTACTGAAAATTTGATTAAGAGAGGTTTTTCAGTCAATCTTATTGAACGTTCTAACCAAATATTGCCAAATCTTGATATTGAGATGGCACAGTCGATTACGAATGAGCTCATAAAAAATGACGTTCGTATCAATACGGGAACTACTATAAATAAGGTGAGCAGAGACATTCTTTATTTAGATAATGGTATGTCAATACAAGCTGATGCTGTTATTATTGCTGCAGGAATTCGACCAAATTCTGATATAGCCATAGCTGCAGGCCTAAAAGTTGGGCCCAATAAAGGCATTGTTGTGGATCATGATTTTAAAACAAGTGACTCTAACATTTATGCAATTGGTGACGTTATCAGTGTTATTCATCAAATTACTGAACAGGAAACACTAATTCCATTAGCGGGACCAGCAAACAGACATGGGCGACAAGTTGCTGATGCTATTCACGGTTTATCTATTAAAAATAAACCTGAGATTGGCACATCAATCGTTAAGGTTTTTTCTAAATCAGCTGCAAGTACAGGTATTAATGAAAAACAAGCAAAGCAACTTGGTTTAAATTATCATGTGACTCATACTTTTTCTTATCATCACGCAAGCTATTATCCTGGCGCAACACAAGTTATGATGAAACTTATTTTTACAAATACTGGTGATATTATAGGTGCCCAAGCTGTTGGAAATCAAGGTGTAGATAAGCGTATTGATCTTCTTGCAACGGCAATCAAATTTAGGCTGAAAGTAGATGATTTACCTGAACTGGAATTAACGTATGCTCCTCCTTTCGGAGCAGCTAAAGATCCCGTTCATATTTCCGGTTATGTGGCTGAAAATATTATTAATAGTCGATCTCATAATATTCAATATAATGAATTAGAGAATTACAGGCGTGATGGTTACTTATTAATTGATGTACGATCTTCTCAGGAAATTAGAGCTATGGGATTAATTAATGGTTTCATAAATATTCCGTTAGAAAAAATACGAGACCATATTAATCAAATACCAAAAGATACTGGTATCATTGTATCGTGTGCTACAGGTCAACGAAGTTATACAGCTGAACGAATATTTATTAATAATGGATTCAGAAATGTCAAAAATCTTGATGGTGCGTTTTCACTGTATCAGTTGATGTATCCACAAAACATTGTAAAATAATTGACTTATGAGGTTCAGGTATGAATACAATAGCATATCAGTATGAAAATATACAAAATAGGTTAAAGAGATCAGCAGGCCAAATAAATGGAATTGTCAATATGATTGATGAAGAGCGTCCTTGTGAAGAGGTCGTCACACAGTTATCTGCTGTCAGAGCAAGTCTTGATAAGGCAATAAAGTTAGTTATTGCTGAAAATATTAGAAATTGTTCAGAAGCAGAAACAGGATCTGAGCAATATCAAAAGGCACTTGAACTGTTAGTTAGAGCTAAATAGATAGGAACATTAAAATTTAATATGAAAATTCAACAAATTAGAAATGCCACCGTAAAAATAGAGTATAGTGATCAAACCTTCTTAGTGGATCCCATGCTTTCTAAAAAAGAAACACTGGCTCCATTTCCAAGTAAGGATGGAAACACTAATAAAAATCCACTTGTAGATTTGACTGAGTCTATATCTTCTATTTTAGAAGGTATTACCGCTGTGATTGTTACCCATAATCACGTAGATCATTGGGATTCAAGAGCAATGGAGGTGATTAATAAAAACACGCCCATTTTTGTCCAGGATCGTGGTGATCAAATTAATATTGCAAACTCTGGTTTTAATGACGTACGTATTTTAGGTATTACTGAAAAATTAGGTGATGTTATTATAAAAAAGATTACAGGTCAGCACTATGAGAATGACGCTGTAAAGCAATTGTTGGATAATTATACCGATACCAGTCATACTATGGGATTTTTTCTTGAATCCGTAAACGAAAAATCGATTTTATTTACTGGTGATACAATTTGGTTTGAAGGGTTAAAAAGTAACCTGGAAAAACTAGAACCAGGTGTCGTTGTAATGAATTCTGGAGGGAATGGAGTTGAATCTGGGAGATTAATATTAGATGCACAGGATGTTGTTGAAATCCATAAAACTCTTCCTAAGACACTGCTTATAGCAAGTCATATGGAAGCTGTGAATCATTGGACAACTTCTAAATCAGAATTGCTGTCTGTCGCAAAAGAAAATGATTTTGCTGATAGTTTAATCATACCGAATGATGGAGAACGTCTTGTACTTTAATAATTATCGTTAATAGGCGCAAGGTACTAAATATACTTTGGAGACTAATATAATTTTAGTAGATTTAACAAGTATTTTTGATAAATCCAAAAATTAATAATGTGATCTAAAAAGGTTGTTGTCTAGGCATAATAGTGTAGACAACAACCTTTTTAATACAATATGCTCATCAAACCATCAATATATCTGATTTTAAAGCTCCTCATCCTCGATTTTAAACATTGTGCTAAAAACTTTCTGAGGTAATTCTATATCATTGGATGCAGCTTTTCTTTGATTAATATTTTGCCTTCTGAGGAGTTCTTGTTGCTTGGAAATACTATTATTCTTTCCACTAACTGCCGCATTTTTTCTTAATGGTGGGACATCTACCCTTGCAATAACTTTCCCCTCCATCATTACTTGCACTGGTAGTGGGTATAATCTTTTGGGAATAGTATATTTTAATTGGTGAACTATTTTTTGCGCAATGGATTCTGATTCCGATTTGTAAGTGATGGACGTTAATTCGTCTACTCTGACGTAGTTAATATAAATATCAAGTCTAACAACATTCGTACGATAGTAACCTATAGATGTTGTTGCTAGAGAAGCGTAACCATGTGAAATTGATTTTAATTTATTGAAAAAGGAATAAATAATCTTAGATAGTGGCACACGATAAGATAAGCTAACTAAATCACTATGATTATCAATACCTATAAACTCGCCTCTATTTTCAGAAAGTAATTTCATCACTGCATTAATTGTCTTTTGTGGTGTAATGATAGTTGCTTTAATGATTATTTCATCTACATGATCAATCATCTCAAAATTTGGAAAAGTAGCCGGATTAACAATTGTAACATTTTCATTATTTTTAAGATAAACGCGATAGGGTACATTTGGATAGGTTATTAATACATCAATCAAAAATTCTTTTTTTAAACGTTCTTTTATAATTTGTAAATGAAAGATGCCTAACAATCCTACTCTAAATCCCATACCTAAAGCATTTGAATACTCCTCTTTGATGCTTAATGATGAATCATTAAGTTTAAGTTGTTTTAACGCTTTGGCTAACAACTTATAGTCTCCCAAAGGATATATTCCAGCAAATACTGTCACTTGACTCATTTTAATAGTGGGTAAAAGTGAGTTAGTTGGTGCGTTGGCATCTGTTATCGTTTCGCCAACATAAGATGTATCTACATTTTTTATACCTGTAATCAAATATCCCACTTCTCCAGATTTTAACTGTGATTTAGGCATACGTATTGTCGTGAAAATACCAAGTTCATGGATTTGAAATGTGATATTTTTTGATAAAAACATCAGTTTCTGATTATTTTTTAGAATACCATCGACAATTCGAATATATAAAATAACACCTTGGAATGGATCATAATAAGAGTCAAAAACCAAAGCAGATAATTTTTTTTATCATTTCCTGCTGGAGGCAAAAGATTAAGAACTACTGTTTCCATAAGTTCATGTATTCCAACACCTGTCTTGGCAGATATTTTTAAAATATCTCTGTTTTGATATTCTGGACATAACGTCTTTATCTCTGTTTCAATTTTATGAGTATTTATACCTGCTATATCTACTTTGTTAATCACTGGTAATATTTTTACTCCAAGTTTTTTACCAATTCTTAAATTAGCTAAAGTTTGTGCTTCAATGCCTTGAGTAGCATCGATTAAGAGAATTGCATTATCGCTAGCTGTGAGACTTTTAGTAACTTCATCTTGAAAATCAACATGCCCAGGTGTATCAATTAAATTAATTTCGTATTTTTCATTATTATCTGCAAGATAAGTATTCTGAATGGCTCTTGCTTTTACGGTTACGCCATGATCCCTTTCAACCTGCAAATCATCAAGTATTTGATCTTCCATTTCACGGCTAGAAATTGTATTTGTAGCCTCTATAATACGATCAGATAATGTTGATTTACCATGATCTATGTGTGCAATGATAGCTAAATTTCTTATATTTTTACTCATCTGGACTAACTCCTAATATTATTACAATGCCAGAAGTCTATATACCCTGGCCACTATTAAACCACTATTAGTCCAACTAATAATATTCTGTTCATATTTTATACCTTTCTAGATGTAATATTGAAGTATTTACTTTTCTCCCTCTGTAGCTTTATAGAGTTCACCCCACTGCCACATTTCATGGATCACTGGTTTTAGTTTCCACCCAATATCAGTTAAAGAATACTCCACTTTTACTGGTACTTCTGCATATATTTTACGCTCAACTAATCCACGGATTTCCATAATTTTCAAATGCTGTGACAAAACTTTATTTGAAATACCATCTAATCCTTTTATTAATTCACTAAATCTCCTTGTACCATTCAACAATTCACGAATAATCAGTATCTTCCAATGATCTCCAATTAAAAGTGCGGTCGTGGCAACTGGGCAAGGGGGAAGTTCTAGGTATTTTAATTCTGTCATAATGTGCTTCCTTTCTATAGTTACTGATGAGTAACTAGGTGATTTATCAATATTTTATTTACATTTACAACTTTATATCTTAGCATATAATATATAAAGAATAAATTAATTCAAAGGAGAATTTATTATGAATATCGGCATTATTGGTGCAACTGGAAAATTAGGAACTTTATTGGTTGAAAAATTAACTCTTAAGGGTGAAAAACCTACTGCAGTCGTACGAAATAAAGCAAAACTTACAACTAATGTGCCCGTAATTGAAAAGGATATCTTTGATCTAACGTCTGAAGATATTAAAGAATTTGACGTACTAGTAAACACTTTTAACGCGCCCCTTGATGATCCAAAACAATTTATTACATCTACTGAACATTTAATTTCAATTTTAAAAGAAACAAAGACTCGGTTAGTATTTGCTGGTGGTGCAGGTGTATTATTAGTGGACGAGCATACAATGTTAGTTGATACACCAGAAGTACCTGCTGAATTTAAGCCAATCGCTGAGGCTGAAGTTACTGCTTTTAAAGCTTTAGCTGAGGTAAAAGATTTTGATTGGACATACATGGCACCTCCTGTAGTTATGGAATTTGACGCACCTCATACTGGTAATCACTCGTTTTCTGGCAATAAGTTAGGCGTTAATGCTGAGGGTAAAAGCTTTATCAGCTATTCAGACTATGCAGATGCATTTGTGGAAAAAATTTTCAACCCTGAAAACCATACTATTGTTGGTGTATATTCTTAACCTAATTTTTCATTTATTAATATCTGCTCGTATACTGAAAATCCGGACTACTTTATTTCTAGGGTAGAATCCGAGATAATCAAGTATAGGAGTTTTTATTA
>NZ_BPKW01000016.1 GCF_019656015.1 Leuconostoc inhae
TTGCGTCATGGGTTATTCTCCTACGTCTATTATATCGTAGTAGAAACCGTGTCCATGTTTTTAGACTAACACCAATAGTGTATTCGTTAACAAGTTTAGGAAAATCACTAGTTCCTATTATCAGACAAATGGATATTTGTGGTAAACACTATCTACAAATAGAAAATCAGAACTAAAAATTCTAACTTTCTATTATTTACTGAGTTTAAAATTAATTATTTTTTAAAAATTTGGTAATAATCTGTGCAATTAAGAAACCTATTATTGCCATCGAGCAAACTCCTAAAAAACCGAAAATCTCATAAATTTGCCCACCAATTCCCGAACCAAAGGTTAATCCTAAATATAGAGATGAACTATTAAGTGCCATCAAAGTTGAACGGTTTGATGGCACTAGGTTTACAATATAGGCATTTAAAGAAGTTACACCAAAACCTTGTGCAAATGCCAACAAAATTAATAACAATATCAAAATTAATATATTATTTTCTGAAATCATTAGTCCCAAAATAATTATGATTGATATGCTCGCATTTAAATTAATTGATCTTTTTTTGCCTAACAAAGTCATTACTTTACCCCCAAAGAAGCTAGCAATAAAATTTGAAAGACCATAAGCTATAAATATATATCCAGTCATCGCAACATCAAATCCAAAAGTACTTTGAATATAAGTACCTAGAAAAGTATACACGCTGTAAAAACCTATCATCCAGGTTAATGTAATCATTAAGGCTATCACCGCATTTTTGGCTAAAAACACATTTTTAAAAGATTTAATGTATGACATGCGTGCATTCGGGTTAATAGCGTTTTGATTAGGAATAAAAGCAATAAGTACTAGAACGATAAAAGTCAGCACCGCAGATCCCCAAAATGCCATATGCCAATCACTTATTTGTGCAAGCGTTGTACCTAGAGGAACACCCACAGCTATTGATAATGATAAAGCTGACATAACAATTCCCATAACATGATTTAATCTTTTGCCATCAAAATTTGAACCTATAAATGCCCAAACATTTGGGACAAACATCGAAGCCCCAACTCCTGCAACTGCACGATAAATATAAAAACTAAGCAAGTTAGTGGAAAATCCACATAACATTGTTCCTAGAAAGAAAACTACAATACCTGTGATTAGCAATTTTTTCTTATTATATTTGTCA
Source organism: Leuconostoc inhae (assembly GCF_019656015.1). Taxonomy (GTDB): domain Bacteria; phylum Bacillota; class Bacilli; order Lactobacillales; family Lactobacillaceae; genus Leuconostoc; species Leuconostoc inhae_A. Next base: position 1,170 of record NZ_BPKW01000016.1, read on the forward strand.
CCCAAAGGCCCAAATATTGGCGACCCAAACGCAAAGCAAAGCGCATATATTGTGACTCCGTATGCCGTTAGTCCCACCGATGTTTTAAAACTCGTAGCTATTTCTGGCAATATTGGAGAAATGATAAAAGAATCTGCGCCAGTTACAAAAACACCAAAAAATAACCCTAAAATAATCATACCGCTTCTATTTTTACTCATTAAGTTCATCCCTTTTCATTTGTTATTACTTTAAGTCACAAATGATAAAGAAACAAGTGAATAAAAAGATACTAGGTAACATTTTTATGTACAGCATTTTTTTGTATTGTTACTATGATAAAACGATTTTGACTTTTGGTTATCCAAAACTTGTAAAAAAAACTAAAAACACCTCGTTATCATCATTTCTGTCAGAGAAAAAAGACCTAAATAGTCATGAATTGAGCCTTATTTCTAACGTCATCGAAAGCATGAATGATCATAAACTACCTGAACAAAAAGCGATTAATTTACTTATATCTGGTCTTCGAAAATTATCTTTAGAACAAAGCCTCTCAAAACAAGGTTACGCCCTACTAGAAAAATTACAGCGCGGTGACTGGTCCAATGGCCTACAATGGCTAGCTTTTTCTGGATTAGGCATGTAACTAACTCTAACAAGTCATCTTTATTATTTGCTTGTTTATGACTAAATAATTGAATGAAGACGACCAAAAAAGCGATCACGTATAAATATATACGTGATCGCTTTTTTGCTTGATGCTTTAAATTTTTAACTGCTACAGCGCGTTGAAATATCCTTATTTTGCATCCTTTTTGTATAAAATTATTAGTTCTTTGACCAAATCTTGATAGGTTATCGCTGTCATTAAATGATCTTGCGCATGAACCATATACAAATTCATTTCAGTATGATCACCTTGTGCTTCTTTTGTTAACATCTCGCTTTGCACATCATGAGCTTCTGATAAGGACTGGTTAGATGCTGTCATCAGTTGATTCGCTTTTTCAAAGTCATTTATTTTTGCAGCTTCAAGGGCTTCATGCGCTAATCCCTTGGCATTGCCAGCATTCATGATGATACCCATGACAACGTTAAGATACTGGTCATCCATATTATTCCCCTCCCATCAATTCATATGCCTGTAACAAGACTTTTTCACCATTCATCATGCCGTAATCCTGCATATTAATGACACTTAACGGAATATTTTTATCCGTGAGTTTTTCTTTAAAATCTTTTTCCATATAGCTAACTTGAGGTCCTAACATAACACAATCAACCTGCCGACTAGCTAATTCTTGATCAAACCCAGAAACTGATGTGGCAAATATAACGACATCTTTTTCTAGTTCAGTAGCTGCTTTTTTCATTTTATTTACTAATAAACTAGTACTCATCCCTGCAACACAGCATAACATAATATTTTTTGTAGGCATCAGAATATATCTCCTTTTTTGTTATTGGTTCTGTTTTAACAAAACCTGTTCGCTGATCTTCATAAAGGGTATGTAGAACAGTACGCCAACAATGAAACTTAGTAATTGCACAACGACAGCCCGCCAATCACCACCAGTTGCTAGGAAGCCATTAATCAATGGTGGCGTGGTCCAAGGTACTAACACAACTGTCCTATTCATTAACCCCAACACGGTAGCATAGTAGGCAATTAGCAATGATATAATTGGCGTTAATACAAACGGTATAAGCAGCGGAATATTGAATACAATAGGATAACCATAGATAACTGGTTCATTAATGTTAAAGATTCCAGGAACAATTGACAGTTTTGTAACCTCACGGCTAGCTTTTATTCTAGAAAATAAAAACGTTGCAACTAGCAAACAAATGGTACTACCGGTCCCCCCCATCATACCAAACGTGTCTCGAAACACACTAGTGATAATGTAAGGCACATGATCTCCGGCAGCGAAAGCATGCATATTTTTATTTGTGTTAATAAGCAGTACAGGGTCTAACAAAGTACCGTTAATGACTGCTTGATGAATACCAAATCCAAACAATAGATTTCCCACTGAATATATTAATAAAAATCCCGGTAAACTCGTATTTACACGACGCAGTGGTTCCTGGATCAGCGTGGTAATCAGTTTAATCAGATCAGTGTGGAATCCGACAAACAATATTGCAGAAATGATAGCCAAAAGAGAGATGACAGCTATTGTAGGAATTAAGGTTAAAAATGACTCACTAACGGCTGGTGGCACATTCTCTCCCAAGTTAATTTTTATTTTTTCAATTTTAGATAATTTAATGAATAACTCGGCAGCAATTAATCCAACAATAATGCCGGCAAACATCCCAGTCACGCCAATATTGCTATAAGATAGAAAACCAGAAATATCGACAGCTTTCTTACCATTGATTGGTAATGCTTGCAGTGTTACAGGCATTACCACAATCAATCCTGCTAAGGATACAATGGCTGCGCCAAGTGCATTCTTATAGTTACGGTTTCGTGCCAAACAATAACCAACTACTGGGGCAATGATCAATCCTGCAATATTTAAAGTGCCATTAACAATCAGATTACCAAATAGTTGGAAATTTGTCAGTGACGCGCCTTTTAAAAAGAGTGGAAAGAAGACATTATTAATTAGCACGCCCAAACCCGCAAGGATAAAAAGTGGCATAATCATTGCAAAAGCATCCCTCAAAGATCTCAAATGTATTTGATTACCTATTTTTATAGAAATACGTGTAAACCTATCTATGAATTTTTGCCAAAGATTTTTGTTTGTCATTTCAGTACACCTTCCTTCCTCAATGTGTCGTCTTTTTCCGCTATAAATTTTTTAAACCAAAAATAGCTTTTTTTGGGAATTCTTTTAAGATCTTTAATGTCGTGATTACTACGATTGACATACACCAAGCCATATCTTTTTTCCACATTGCCTTTGGAACTAGGTATATCTATTAAGCCCCAACCTAAGTAGCCCATAACATTAGCGCCATCTACTTGCATAGCCTTCATCATTTCATTGATATGATCTTTATGATACGCAATACGGTAATCGTCTTCTATCCTGTCGTTCCCATTCCATGTTTCAAAAGCACCAATACCATTTTCGGCGGGAAATACCGGTAACATAAATCGATTATGAATTTTAGTAATTGTATTTCTAAAACCGATGGCATCAATTTGCCAACCAAAATTTGACGTTTTTAAATGTGAATTAGTTACTTTGCCTTGTGTCATGAAATAATTTGGCTTAGATTTGTCGTTAATCAACTGACTGTCAATAACTAAACTGTAATAATAGCTAAAAGCTAGAAAATCACTAGTCATATTAGGATAATTCAGAAGGCACTTGTTAATATCATCATTAAGGAATGACAAGTTGTGACACGCCATGTAATTGACTACTTCCGGTGAACGTTGCCCACTAGCAAAAAAACTCAAGAAATCTTCATTAATAAATTCCATTGCTTGACGCGTGTACATCACATCCTCTGGAGATTGAGAAGCCGGGTACATTTCTTGATAAGCAACCATACCACCGACCTTCATATTGGGGAAACTATGGACAAAATCAGCAATTTGAGCATAAGCAATTAATGAGTTAGCAGAAATTTTGTATAGTTCTTCGATGCTTCGTGATCCAGACAGGTAACCTGAATTTTGGAATCCTTCTTCAAACGCCATACAATTTTGTTCATTAAAGGGGATCCAATACTGAACTTTTTCGGAAAATCGTTCAATAACAATCTTTGCAAACTGAACAAATGCGTCTCTAACATGATCGTTAATCAAACCATTAAATTTTTTTGCCAATGACAACGGCATGTCGAAATGGTATAAACAAATAATAGGCGTGATGTTGTGCTTTATTAGGCTATCAATCAGGCGATCGTAATATTGCAATCCTGCTTCATTAATATCGCCATCGCCATCAGGAATAACACGCGACCATGAAATTTGAAAGCGGTAACAATTCATTCCAACGTTTGCCATTAATTCAACATCTTCTTCATATCTGTGATATTCGTCAATCGCTACCTGCCAATCACTTGATTCTGCCCCAGCTGTTTTAACATCGTAAACAGAGGGACCTTTTCCATCAACATCCCACGCACCCTCAGTTTGCATGCTTGAAACAGAATTACCCCAAAAAAATTTTTTTTCATTCATAAGCTACCTTACCTCTCTGTAATAGATTTATAATTGACTTTATACACGTATTATCTCTCAATTAAATAATTTGTCAATACAAATTATTTAATTATATTTACATATTTAAAATGCGTGTATATAACATAAAAATATGTTAATATTATATTGATTAATTAATTTTAAAAGGACATTTTATTTATGAGTTTATATCAAAAAATAGCAAAACAATTACGACAAAAAATAGAAGATGGTAATTATCAGCCTGGAGAAGCATTGCCTCGGCAAGCTGATCTCGCTAGTGAATATAACACTTCGCGTGTGACTATACAAAAAGCTTTAGACATGCTTTTCAACGATAACTTAATTATTAGAAAACAAGGAAGTGGTACTTTTGTATCACCTACTTATTCTTCTGCATTAGATATCATTTCTTCACAATATGGTGGTACAACGCAACTTTTTTCCGGAAAAGCCGAAGTATCAACAAAAGTTTTACATTTTGAAATTCGGCTGCCAACAATTGAAGAAAGTAAACAGCTCAACATTTCTACAACAGTTCCCGTTTACGACATTTATCGTCTCAGAAAACTTGATCAAGAGCCATATGAACTCACTCAATCAATTATGCCCTTGTCTGTTATTTCGAATTTAACTGAAGAAGTAGCTGAGCAGTCTATCTTTTCATTCATTCAAAATGATTTAAAAATGGCCATTGGAAGTGCTGTTCGGCGTATCAGTGCAGATAAAGCAGGTGCTGATGATATAACATATCTTGATTGTCTTAAAGAAGACCCTATTCTGCAAATTACTCAAACTGTTAGTTTAAAAGACGGGCGTATATTTGAATATGCTCATACACGTCACAGATATGATAAAGGCAGTATTGTTGTTTTCAATAAAGCACCTTTATCATAAAAATGATGAATGCGTGCACAACTTATGTTTCTTATAATCACGACCAAAAAAACGACTACGTATAAGCCTATACGTGGTCGTTTATGTTTGACAAGTTAAATAACTCATCAACCGTCATCCTCATCGATTTGATTAATTTTATCAAAGACACGGAAAAGATTTTCCATCTCAGTTAATTTGTATTTTTTTAAGTTACGATCATACACAATTTCTGACTGAACTGTTTCACCAACTTGTAAGTCATGTAAAAAGTCACGAATTTCAGAAATATCACGTTGCACCGTTTTTCGGCCAATAAAAAACATATCTTCGATTTCTTCAATCGATAATGCTCGCCGACTAATCAATGCTGAATAGAGTCTCAATATGCGTTGTTTATCATTAAATACCGTTTTACGTGCTGACATGATTTTCCCCAGATTTAAATGTTAAATTTATTGTACCAAATAAAACAAATGTTCGGTACAATAAAGTTATAAATATTTTATACGAAAGGTTCGAACTATGTCATTCTTTAACTTATTTAAAAAGAAAAATTCAGATACAACCAACACTGAACCAGAATCTACGCCAAATGAACCCATTACTTGGGAAAATACAACGGTAGCAGATGATTTTTTTACAGGCTACCTTGATGCCATTTCTCAATTAGAAGATGATGGCCAAACGGCTGCAGCCGAAACGCTTCGTGCCAATGAATCAACGCTACAAATTGCTTTTATTGATCGTTTTGCCAAACATGTGCAGTCTGAAACGGCTGTCATTAAAGATACTGAAGAACGTACCACAGCAATTATTACAGCCATAGATACTATCCGTGTTCATAATAAACAGATGAACATAGCAGTTCGAGCCCATTTGGCGCAAACAAAGAAAACATTGATTGGAGAATAACATGAAACTTAACGTTGCTTTAGAAAATGATTTGATCCCAGATAAATACGCCAAGCACGCACCGGCTCTTTACCGCACAAATAATATGCCAACAGTGAACTTTCCCGTAATGATTACTGATATCCCCGAGGGCACACAATCTTTATCGGTTAGCCTGATTGATTATGATGCCGTGCCAGTTACTGGATTTCCATGGATTCACTGGCTAGCAGCTAATTTGCCGGTTGGTGACATTCCTGAGAATCTTCGTGCAACACAGCAAGGTGTGTCTGGTACAAATTCAACATGGCATCTAGTTAAAACAGCCAATGAAACTGCTGATCCAGCAATTAACCAGGCCTACATCGGCCCTATGCCACCAGATAAGACACATAATTATACCCTTAGCGTGTTTGCACTAGACACAACACTCGATATTAAAGACGGTTTTTTCCTGAACGAACTACGCACAAAAAGCAATGGCCATGTTTTAGCCATGTCAATTGCAGAGCTCCCTGCCCGAAGTTAATGAATTAAAAACTATAAATAAGTCCTTGAAGCATGAAGTAAGCTTCAAGGGCTTATTTTGTTCTCAACCGATTATCACTATGTATAAAATTCTTAAATTATGCTCCATAAAATAAATCAATACCAAATACGCCAACTGAATTTATATTCATTTTAATAATTATATTCACTTATATAATGCATATTAATTGTATTTAAATACATATAGGTTTATATTTATAACATTAACTAATCAAGGAGGCACAACATGAATAAAGAAATGATCAATGTCGCAATTGTCGGCGTTACCGGTTACGGCGGACTTGAACTGTTACGATTATTATATAATCATCCTGTTGCTCATGTCGTGTCAATACATAACACCTCAAACAGTTCAGACGATATTAGTGTCAGTTACCCACATCTAAAATCAATGTATAAAATAACACCAACACCTTTTGATCCTATGCATATTATGCAGTCTGCTGACTTGGTTTTCTTTGCTACTTCGAGTGGTGTTTCCAAGGATTTAGCACAGCCATTCATCGAAGCTCACTTCCCAGTAATTGATCTTTCCGGCGATTTTCGACTCACTGCTACTGACTATGAAACTTGGTATAAAAAAACGCCTGCGACACAAGCCTTATTAGATCAAGCCAATTATAGCCTAGCTGACTTTTATCAAAATGATAGTCACTATATTGCAAACCCTGGGTGCTACGCTACAGCAACCCTGCTAGCCTTAGCACCACTTGCTCAACATCAACTATTAGACCAAGAAAACATCGTAATAGACGCTAAAAGTGGCCTCTCAGGTGCTGGTAAGTCACTCAATTTATCAAGCCATTTTGTCAATGTCAATGAAAATTTCAGCATGTATAAGCCAAACCAGCACCAACATATCCCGGAAATTACACAACAGCTCAACCAATGGCAGCCAGATATTAACCATATTCAGTTTACAACATCGTTGCTGCCAATCAATCGTGGCATTTTTGTCAGTGCCTATGTCAAATTAAACAAGCCAGTGTCACCTGATACATTACAACAAATTTTTGAAGACACATACAAAAACAAACCATTTGTGCGTGTCATGTCTAAAAATCACCTGCCAGATATTAAACAAGTTGTTGGTACAAACTTTGCGGACATTGGGTTAACTTATAACCCTGATACAAAATATCTCACAATCGTCAGTGTCATTGATAATATGGTCAAAGGTGCAGCTGGTCAAGCCATTCAGAATATGAACCATCTTTTTAACCTAGATGAGACAACTGGTTTACACTTAATAGCTCAGTATGCTTAACAGAAAAATTTCATGAACAAGGAAAGTATTATGACAGAACTACTTCAAAAAATTCATCAACTTAATATTGCTGACATTGCCGCCCCATTAGGATTTCATGCTGATGGCCAACACGTTGGTTTAAAGCACAAATCAAAAGATCTTGGTTGGATTTATAGTGAAGCGCTTGCTGCTGTGGCAGGTGTCTTTACAACAAATCAGGTACAAGCAGCACCTGTTCAACTCAATAAAATCACCATTAAAAATGGTGAATTACAAGCTATTGTGGTTAACTCTGGCAATGCTAATGCCGTCACTGGCAATATTGGACTCGAACATGCAAAAATTATGCAAGAAACGACGGCAAAGGTTTTAAATATTGATGCCAGTCTAGTGGGCGTTGCTTCCACAGGTATTATCGGTCAAATCCTGCCTATCGATAAAATTGTTGCCGGTATTCATCAACTTAAAATTGATGGCGACACGAACGGCTTTGCCCACGCTATTATGACAACCGACACACAGGAAAAATCCATCACTATCCAAAGCCACATTGGTGGTCATCTTGTTACCATGAGTGGTGTTGCCAAAGGTTCTGGCATGATTCATCCCAATATGGCAACGATGCTTGGTTTTATCACAACAGATGTCAGTGTGGCACCTGACTTATTACAGTCAGCTTTATCCGAAGACGTTGAAACTAGTTTCAATCAAATCACGATTGATGGCGATACCAGTACCAATGATATGGTTCTCGTTATGGCAAACGGTCTTGCTGGCAATCAAACAATTACAACTGCCTCTGAAGATTATGACCAATTCAAAGCCATGCTGCACACTGTCACAACCGCGCTAGCCATTGACATTGCGAGTGACGGTGAAGGTGCCACAAAGTTATTATCTGTTACCGTGAACAATAGCCAATCTGAATTAGATGCACGAATGGTTGCCAAAAAAGTTGTTGGTTCCTCGCTGGTTAAAACTGCAATGTTTGGTCAAGATCCAAACTGGGGCCGCATTATCGCGGCTATCGGTGCAAGTGATGTTGCCATTAACCCTGATATAATCGACATATCACTTAACAACATACCCGTTATGATCTCCGGTGCACCGGTCAATTTTAATCAGGACAACATGTCTGAATTACTAACACAAAAAAATATTACTATTGCTATCAATTTACACAATGGTGCAGCTCATGGTCAAGCATGGGGATCTGATTTAACCTATGACTATGTAAAAATCAATGCACTCTACACAACATGATCATCATGTAGGAGAATGACCCATGACAAAAAAAATAGTCATTAAAATTGGTGGTACTGCCGCCACACAACTCACGCCTGCTTTTTTTGAAACAATCAAATCATGGCAAAAACAGCATGTCCAAATCGTCATTGTCCATGGTGGTGGTGACCATATTTCGTCCCTCATGACACAATTCAACGAACCTGTCCAAAAAATTAATGGTATTCGGTTTACGACACAAAATGGTATTAATATTACCAAAATGGCCTTACTAGCACAAGTTCAACCAGCACTTATTGAAGCATTCCGTCAAAATGCGGTGCCGGCTATTGGTCTAAATGCTGGTAGTAACCAATTGTTAACTGGTCATGTTTTAGATCAAGACGTTTATGGTTACGTTGGCGCTATTCATCAAGTCAATACACAGCTTATTCACAATATGTGGCAACAAAATCTTGTCCCTATTATTGCACCCCTAGCTATATCAAATGATGGTCAGTGGCTCAACGTTAACGCTGATCATGCAGCTACTGCTATTGCCAAATACTTACAAGCTGACGAACTTTATTTATTAACTGATGTCTCAGGCGTTAAAGTCAGTGGTAATATTCTACAAGAATTAACACCACAAAAAGCACTTGAACTACAAACGTCAAATATTATTACTGGTGGCATGATTCCAAAAATAAATAGTGCTCTTGACGCCGTTCAACGCGGTGTCCACAATGTTCATATCACAAATACAGTCACTCATCCCGGCACAATTGTCACACTATAATTCAAGTTTTAAGGAGAATAAAAATGACGCTATTTCCAAACTATCATCGTGCACCAGTCACATTTGTATCAGCAAAAAACGCTACTTGGTTAGATGATAAAAATCAAACTTATAGTGACTTATCAAGTGGAATTGGCGTGTACAACGTTGGTGCCAATAATCCTAAAGTTGTCGCCGCATTAACGAAACAAGCAGAAAAAATGTGGCACGTACCTAATTTGTACCTGAACCCCTTACAAGAACAAGTTGCAAACAAACTTGGTGGTGACAGTTATACGGCTTACTTTGCCAATTCTGGTGCTGAAGCCAATGAAGCTGCCATCAAATTAGCACGATTAGCAACTGGTAAATCAACTATCATCTCGTTTTCAAATTCATTTCATGGTCGTACTTACGCGGCAATGGCTGCTACCGGACAAGATAGTATTCATGCTGGATTGCCAATGTTAACTGGCTTTGAATACGCAACATTTAACGATATTGACAGTGTTAAAGCACTCATAACAGATGATATTGCTGCTATTATGCTTGAGTTGGTCCAAGGTGAAGGTGGTGTCATTCCTGCAAAACCTGAATTCGTCAAAGCACTTGTTAAATTAGCTCATGACAATCATATCCTCATTTTAGTTGACGAAGTTCAGACTGGTATGGGTCGTACAGGTACTAAATTTGCCTTTGAAAATTATAATTTTGAACCAGACATTTTCACAAGTGCCAAAGGATTAGCTAACGGTATCCCAGTAGGTGCCATGCTGGCCAAAAATGAATTAGCACCAGCATTAGCCTATGGTACACACGGCTCAACGTTTGGTGGTAACCCGTTAGTTATGGCGTCAGCGAATGTGACTCTTGATGTCTTGGCTAATTTATTACCTGAATTATCAACAAAAATTACAACATTTTGGCAAAAATTAGCGGAATTTAATGATTTGGATGTCGTGGCTGATGTTCGTGGTATCGGTATGATGGCTGGTATCGCATTAACTATTCCTGTAAATAACGTTGTATCTGATCTGTTAAGTGAAAAAATCATCGTATTATCAGCTGGTCAAAACACTTTACGTCTATTACCACCACTAACTATTCCAACAGAACAGTTGTTAGAATCACTTGATAAAATTAAAAAATATCTTTCCGAAAAATAAGTGTTGACATTTTTTTTTAATCTTGATATACTTTAATAGTTGATTAAACAACTAATTGCTCCATAGTTCAGCGGTAGAATGGCACACTGTTAATGTGACGGTCCCTGGTTCGATCCCAGGTGGAGCAGTCTGAGAATACAAAAAGAAACGCTCATCAATTGATGAGCGTTTCTTTTTGTATTCTCGCTTCTAGTAAAAAAGTCGATCAAAATATAGTCTACTCGACTTTTACAAAAATGACCTACTTAATCGCATAATGCACTGCTGCTGCACCTAAATTGAAACGTGAAATTGTCACTTTTTGAAACCCTGTTTTCAGTAATGTTTGCCCGAGAGTCAAGTAGTCCATAAAGTTTTCAGTCGTTTCGTCCAAATATTTATACTCTGTATATTTACCCTTAGCAAAGACTTTACCAAAAATCGGCATGACTTTACCAAAATAGAGCTGCCAAAATGGCTTTATAAGTGGATTGTCGGGTTGAGAAGTTTCCAAAATAACAAGTTGTCCACCCGATTTCAATACCCGATACATTTCTTTCAATCCGCGCACTGGATCAGGTAAATTACGTAACCCAAAGCCAATTGTCACAATATCAAAAGTATCATCTTCAAATGGTAATGCCATAGCATCCCCCTGAACCAAAGTGATTTTATTAGAAAAATCACTGACATCAACTTTTTTTTGCCCAACCGCAAGCATTTCCTCACTAAAATCAAGCCCTGTAACATGTGTCGTAGCGTCACTTTTTTCAGCTAAAGCTATCGCCCAATCAGCTGTCCCTGTTGCCAAATCAATAATTCGCGCTCCCACGGGAAAAGTCATTTTAGACATCACCTTTTGGCGCCATATTTTATGGGTACCAAAAGAGATAATATTGTTCATTTTGTCATACTCAGGCGCAATTTTATTAAAAAGTGCCTGAACATCAGTATTTTTAGGTGATTGTGTCATGATTTTAGTACGCGAAACTGTTAATTCACGCATTTCTCCTATTATTAATATTATTTCAATTCTTTTAATTCAGATAACGCAGCCACAAAACGATGTCTTTGAGTCTTTCCACTCGCGGTACGGTACCATGTTTTAGCGATATAAAAGTGTTTTGGTACTTTATAATGCGCTAACTTGTCGCGCCCGTATTGGCGTAACTTATCCGCTGACAAATTCACACCAGTGACGACAGCAACCGGAATCGCCCCCCAAAGTTTATCTGGCACGCCAATCACAACCATATCGTCTAATCCAGACATTTTAGCATAGGTAGCCTCAATTTCGTCTGGGAAAATATTTTCTCCGCCAGAACTAATCATATCTCCCGCACGTCCTTCAATATATAAAAAACCGTCAGCATCAAAATAACCAAAATCTTCGGTATTAAACCAACTAGATTGCATATTTTCACTTAATTTAGCTGGCTGATTAAGATAGCCAATCGTCAAAGTTGGTGATTTAATCCAAATATTGCCAATTTGTGCTGCATGCCCAGATTGATCCCTTATTTCAATAGCAACTGGAAATAAGGGCTTCCCAACTGAACCCAGTTTATCATGAATATCAGTCGGGTCAAGGGCCACTACTTGAGAAGCAGTTTCAGTCATACCATATGACTGGATAATTGGTACATGATGTGCCTGTGCTTCCTGCAAAGTCACTCTATCCGTGGGACCACCACCTAACAACATAGCTCGGAATTTATCATTATAGTTAACATTTTTTGGCAGCGCTGCTAACAGTTGTTTCAACATGACTGGCACAACTGACATTGTCGTAATTGCATCTTGAATTAATACTTGATTAATTTTTGGCGCGTCAAATTTTTCTACAAGCACAACTCGCATGCCATAAATTAAACTACGCATGAGAATGGAAAAACCACTAATATGAAAAATAGGTACAACTGCTAACCACGTATCTTCAGCTGTCAAACCAATATTTAAAGCATTTCCCACGGCCGACATAAAGTGATTATGGTAGGTTTGCATAACGCCTTTTGGATGATTTGTAGTACCTGAAGTATACATCACACTTGTCACAAAATCTTCTGGATATTCAGCAACTGGTACTACCCGCTTACTTTCTGGTAACTCAGTAAATTTAATTTGTTGTGTAACCATCAACTTTTTATCGTAATTATCATCTGTTAACACTAACGTGATTGCTGCATCAGCCAACTGATAGTTCACTTCTGCCACTGATAAACGCCGATTAATAAACACAATCGTTTTCCCGAGCTGCTGCAATGCCATAATGACAAGGTACCCTTGTATATTATTCGTCATAATCAATGCAACACGATCATTTTTATTGCCCAGAGCAGCAATTTTCCCAGCAATATTTGCTGCTTCATTTGCCACTTGGGAAAATGTCATTTGTTTTTTTTCGTCAGCAACTGCTACACGATTTGGCGTTAATCGCGCACGCTTTGTCAACCAATTTTCCATGTTAATACCTCTTAGTAACTATATTACCATACCATTTACAACAAAATAACGCTTGCTTTTATAAGTCTACAAATGTAAACTATAAGTATGATAAAAGATAACAATAATATGACAACTAGCGAATGGGAAATTATGCGTGTTATTTGGACCTTAGGCGAGGCCACAAGCCGACAAATTATACGTGTTATCGGCCTCAAAACTGATTGGTCCCCATCAACAATCAAAACGCTCATCACCCGATTGAAAAATAAAAATTATCTAACTGATAATGGTGCTGCGCGTGATCGACTCTATACGCCCACAATTGCTGAACAAGATGCCATGACAGATACCCTTCATCAAACCATTAATTCCATGTGTGCGATGTGTGTGGGAGATGCTATCACAACCGTCATCGCTTCAACAACTTTATCGCAACATGATATTTTGCATTTACAAGATACTTTAACGCAAAGGCTACCTGCTGCACCTGAAACTGTGGCATGTGACTGCATGCCTGATAACTGGGAGGATTAATAATGAAAATGACTGAACATAACCATCACGATATGGCCTCAGAAACAGATATGATGTCAGCTACACATAATCATCATATGGCCGACATGCCTATGACAAATGATATGCCGCAGCACCATATGCACATGTCTGATGACCCTGGTATGGCTAATATGGATATGACTGACATGAAACGTCGTTTTTGGTGGTCTTTTGGTTTAATGGTGCCAATTATTATCATCACACCGTTCATGGGACTATCTTTGCCATTTACATTGACTTTTCCTGGTAGTCATTGGGTCACAGCTGTACTCTCTGCGCTACTTTATTTTATTGGTTCAAAACCATTTTTTGATGGTGCCAAAAGCGAAATTAAATCTAAAAAACCAGCAATGATGAGCCTCGTTAGCATGGGCTTACTGGTCACGTTTTGGTATTCAATCTATGCTTTAATAGCCAATCAATTCGTTCATGGTCCTCATATCATGGATTTTTTCTGGGAATTTGCCACCTTAACAGTCATTATGCTACTAGGTCATCGTATTGAAATGGCAGCAACTATGAAAGCCGGCGATGCCACAGATAAATTACGGGCATTACTACCAAATATAGCCCACGTCAGGCATGGTGATATGATTATGGATATGCCACTTCATACATTGAAACCAGACATGATTGTTCAAGTATTAGCTGGAGAAGCATTTCCAGCAGATGGCATCGTGATCACGGGTCACAGTCAAGTTGATGAGTCTCTTATGACTGGTGAAAGTAAACTCATCGATAAGTCTGAAAATAGTCTTGTTGTTGGCGGTACAATTAACGGTAATGGCTCGTTAGATTTACGTTTAACTGAGGTTGGTAGTCATTCTTTTGTCGGTCAACTGCAGAACGCCCTATCAACATCACAAGATAAAAAATCACGTGTTGAAACGATTGCTGATCGTGTCGCCAGCTATCTTTTCTGGCTTGCTTTAATTTTTGCCTTGATTGCCTTAATTGTTTGGACCAGTTTACGTGGTTTGAGTACTGCGATTAACATTGCTGTAACTGTTCTCGTGATTGCTTGTCCCCATGCACTTGGCTTAGCTGTACCATTGGTTGTTCAACGTACAAAATCAGTAGCAGCCGCACAGGGCATTTTGATTAAAAATCGCAAAGCATTAACTGCCGCAAGTCATTTAAAATTTGCTTTGATGGACAAAACGGGCACACTAACAACTGGGAAGTTTAGCGTGAATCGCATTGTCACTTATGGCCTAGATGAAACACAAGCCGTTGCCATTATGTCGGCACTTGATTCGCAATCAACGCATCCACTCGCACAATCAATTACCGCCTATAGTCGCCAAATTAAGGCCCCTCAGTTGCAAGCTGACAATGTCACAAATATTCCTGGTTATGGTGTTTCGGGTATGATTAACAATGCCCATTATTTATTAGTATCTGACCGTTTTTTATCTGAAAAGAATATATCATTCACACCATTACATGACGACGGTTCACTATCATATCTATTAAAACATGATCAAGTTGTTGCTGCCATTTCACAAGGTGACACGATTCGAGACACAGCATCTGAATTTGTAAAACATCTGGTTCAACAAGGTATCACACCTGTTCTTGTCACTGGCGATAATATGAAAACTGCACAAGATGTTGCTGAACAATTAGGGATTACTGATGTGTACGCTCAAGTTTCACCTCAAGAAAAAATTGGCCTAGTCACTAAATACCAAAAGTTAGGCGATGTTATGATGATTGGTGATGGTATAAATGATGCACCCGCACTGGCACAGGCAAATCTGTCGATAGCTATTGGTGCCGGCACGCAAGTCGCACAAGCAGCAGCTGATGCCGTATTGATTGCTAATCAGTTACCCAAAATTATTGATTTTCTACAACTCATTAAACATGCTCATACAAAACAAATTCAAAACTTATGGTGGGGGGCAGGATATAACATTATCGCAATTCCCTTAGCTGCTGGTGTTTTGGCTCCTATTGGCTTAATGCTTAATCCAATGATTGGTGCTATTGTCATGTCGCTTTCAACCATTATTGTGGCGCTTAATGCGATGACACTTAAAGCCTAAAAAAATAAGGTGTTGCCTTTGGCAATGCCTTATTTTAATCCATTTTATTATGCTTAACCCTAGCAAGTATTTAACTTAGCTTAAGTTTCTGGCACAATTTAACTGTTGTTTAATATAAAAGTGTATAATAAAATGTATTGGTAATTTTACATAACTTAAGGAGAACATACTCATGCGTAAGTATATCGCAGAATTCCTCGGCACTTTCATCTTGGTGTTCGTTGGAACTGGTAGCGTTGTTTATTCAGCTGCTACATCATCTTCACCATTAACAATTGCTTTGGCCTTTGGTTTGGCCTTGGCAGTTGCCATCTATGCCTTTGGCAATATCTCAGGTGGACACTTCAACCCAGCCGTTTCATTGTCGATGGCTCTACAAAAGCGTTTAACGTGGACTGAATTCGTTGGCTATGTTATCGCTCAGTTAATTGGTGCTATTGTAGCTTCAGCTGCCGTTTACGGTGGTGTATCAGCCTACCTCAAGTCACCAACAGTCGTTCAAGCCTTGTCTGGTCAAAAGATGTCAGTGTCACAATTTGTGAACCTTGCTGGCTTAGGTCAAACAAACTTTGCTGATGGACAAACGTTAGCGGCATTCCTGTTTGAATTAGTTTTAACATTCCTATTCATTCTAGTTATTTCAATTGTTACAAAATTGGCTAACGTACCAGCTCCACTGATCATCGGTCTTTGGTTATCAGCTTTGCTTATTGTCGCATTGCCAATTACTGGTGGTGCCTTTAACCCTGCTCGTGCATTAGCACCAGCTATCTTTGTTCAAGGTAAGGCCTTAGGCCATGTTTGGGTATATGTCGTCGCTAACTTGCTTGGTGGTGTTTTGGCGGCCTACGCTGCTAACTTTTTCAACAAAGAAGAAAAAGCCTAATCTAATATAATAAAAAATCATCTCATATCGAATGAGATGATTTTTTTATTGTCTTGAAAGTTGTCGTGGAAAATCTGATGGCATTGGTACACTGATCATTTTTGTGCCACCGTCAAATGGTAACTTGAGTTCAATTGATGTGGCATGCAACATCATGCGGACAGTTCCTACTGTACTGCCATATAATGAATCACCAATAATTGGATGACCAATTGCTGCAAGATGAACACGAATTTGATGCATGCGGCCCGTTTCGAGTTGTAACCGTAACAGTGTTTTTTGAAATACCATATGTATCTGCGTCCAATGCGTTATGGCTGATTGTTGATCAATGCCATTAACCATACGTTTACGACTATCATCTATATCTACACCAATTGGCGCATTAATTATCCCAGAACTACTACTCATTTTGCCAGCGACCCATGCCAAGTAAGTACGTTTGATTTTTTTATCAGCCAACATTCGGTTTAATATTGGCACAATAACAGGATTTTTGGCTACAATGACCGCGCCCGATGTTTCACGGTCAAGACGATGAACCATATATGGTCTTGCTGAAACGCCAGCACTGACAAGATTTCTTTCACTAAAATCAGCAGCTAAATAATTTAACAAGGTATCATCTTCTGTTAGCGTATGTGGATGCATTTTCATACCCGCAGGCTTATTTGCAATAACAAAATCATCTGATTCAAAAACGATCCCGACGCGCTGTGAACTATTTGGTGGATAATGTGATTCACTCGTTCGAAAATCTTCATCATCAAACCGTAAAATCAATTTATCATTAACTTGTAATTCATAACTCGTGGGAACTTCGTTCCCATTAACTAAGTAGTTTTTTTTAATTCGTAATGCCCCGCGAATTCGTTGTGGCAACAGCCACATTTTCAATGTTTGCTTAATAGATTGACCTGCATTTTTGTTCGTTATTATAAATTGATGTGTCCAAGTCGTTGCCATGATTGCTATGCTCCTTAACTGATATTATCACTTTCAATTCTATGATAATCCTTTTTTATCAGACGCATTCACGACCTTATATTTAACTTTTCCTTCGTCAATAGAAACATAAAGTAATTGTGTCTCATCCTCATCAAAAAAGCCAAGATTGACAACAAACTCATCTTCATATTTTTCGACACCTTGAAAGGCTTTTTTCATAATATGCTGCATAACTGATACAGTTTCAATTTGTTCATTAGCCTCTAAAACAGCCCCATGTAATGATTCACCGTCATCAAGATGTTGCTTAATGATTGATACTTTAATATAGGCGCGAAACCCATATAAACGGGTTTCTTGACCATCATCCCGTGCAATTGCCGAAACATAGCCTTGTTTTTCCCAATAGCGTAATTGCCGGGTAGACACATTTGTCATACGTGCTAATTCACCAATGCGAAATTGCAAATTATCAAAGGATGGTTTTTTGAATTTTTTTAAGTGGGGGGGAATCGACTCTGAATTCATACGTATACGCCTCTATTTATTATTATATTCTTGTTAACTTAGTTGTCAAATTTTCGATTAAATACTGTTTCCCATTGTGATAATATGGGTGTCATTTTAAAATCTTCTACGCGCTGGATACTCTTATCAGAATACGCCTGACGCACTTTTTCGTCAAGAAGAATGGGCACAATTGCTGTGTATAAAGCGGCCACATCATTAGCAGGTGTTAAAACACCGTAATCTCCTTCTGCCAACACTTCAGCTGATCCTGTGTTTCTCATGGCAGCAATGGGTAGACCAAAACTCATCGCTTCAGCTAGAACTAATGGTAATCCTTCCCATCGCGATGTTTGTATAAATAGACTTGCATTTTGATAATGTGCACGTAACTCATTATCTTTCAACGCGCCGCGGTAAATAATTTTATCTGCCACATGATAGGTAGCCACTAATTCTTTAAATACTAACATATCCTCAGGCGACCCACTGCCTGCGATGGCTAACTGCCAGTCCTCAGGTAACTTTGAAGCCAGCTGCACGGCAAAATCAATCCCTTTGTGCTGAATAGCAATTCGACCTGTAAAAGCAATGACATGTTTTGCTAAATCAGCATGGCCATTGGGTATAATAGTCAACGGATTCCATATTTTAACTGTTTTATTATATACTGAAAATCCCTTCAAATCAGATTCTGTCAGTGCGACAATGACATCTAAAGCGCGTAAACCATCATCAAACTCTTGCCGCATGGCTGCATAATACTGGGTTTGATACGTATGTACGTTATTATGCATCCAACCAATTAGTTTAGTATCTGGCAAGCTCAACCGTGCCGCAAAACTGGCTAATAACCCGCCAGCTAAAATAACAATATCAAAGTGACTAGCCACTGCTTCAAACTCTTTGATTTGCCGATCAAAACGTTCAAATGGCTGCGCATCATTATCTAATGTTCGAGGCGTATTTCCAATGATAAGTGGTGCTGCTAGATCATAAAAAGGATCCATATCTGCAAAACTATAATAGGTCACATCATATCGCGTACTCAATGCATTGCCAACTACTGTTGTGGCTCGCTTCATGCCGCCTAATCCAATATTTTCTAACGCAATCAAAATTTTCATCTCAATACACCTCCACATAACATTTAATCTATTGTATCAAAAAATACCAACCTATGGGCAGCTCTGTTAGCAGCATCCTTAGGTTGGTACGTTGTCACTATTCTGTCTGACTCCAGTCATCCGCATTGCGTGGTAGCAAGCGTGTTGAATCAGTTGTTTCGTCGTTGGCTTCTGGTGCGTCTGTTACATATTTACTTAAGGTTGATTGATTCCCATTTTTGGCAAATAAGCTAGTTGAAGCTTTACCTAAAACAGTATTTTGTTTCTTTAAGCGCTTTATCGTGGCACGCTTACTGTAATCAAATTGATTCACTTCAACCTCTTTGAAGCCTTTTGGTTTATAAAAACGTAATAGATTTTTCTGATTAAGATTATCTGACATCGCCAATTTTTCATTGACACCTTTTTGAATGTTATCGAATTTTTTCTGCAATTTTGGACTAGGCTTTGTAATGATTTCATTTGTCTTTACGTCCCAATAACGGTCAGATAAACTCGCGTAATCACTGGTTATCCAATCTTTATTACGAAACGCAACAACATTTGAATGTTGTTTACTCAACAAATCTTGTCCAAACTGGATATAACGTTGTGTACTAACACCGAGTAGGTGTTCAATCGTGGGTGCAACATCTATTTCACCGCCATACTGATGATCAATATACCCTTTTTTCATGCCAGGTACATGAACCATGAATGGGACACGTTGTAAATTAGCGTTATCCAGATCACTCCATTGCGTCTCGTCTTTTCCTAAAATAGGTGCCAAATACTTAGCATCTGTATTAGAAATACCGTAATGATCGCCATATAAGACGACCATCGTATTATCGTACAAGCCAGAAGCTTTAAGATATGCAAAAAATTCTTTCACTGATTGATCTAAATAATGGTTAGTCACAAAATAGTTATCTACTATTTTCGAGCCACTATTCGTCGTCGCAAAATTCGGATCACGATCTTCCCTGTCTAACGTATATGGTGTATGGTTAGTCACAGTCAAGTATTTTGCATAAAACGGTTGTTGCAAATTTTCTAGATAAGGCACTGATTCTTTAAATAGTAGTTTGTCTTTCAGGCCCCACGTTGTGGCTTTTTGGCCGGTAAGATCAAAGTAATCACCAGATACCCAATTTTGATAGCCCATATGTTTGTAGACATTGTTGCGATTCCAAAAGGTCCCTAAATTACCATGAAATACGGCACTAGAGTAACCAGCTCGTTGACCTAGAATGGCTGGCATGGCTTGAAATGTTTGATCATTGCCTAATTTCGAGAATAATGATCCTTGCGGCAAACCAAAAGTAGATGTTTCCAGCATATTCTCAGCATCCGACGTTTTCCCTTGGCCAACCTCATGAAAAAAATTATCAAACGCAACGGTACTATTACTATGATAAATACTATTTAAAAATGGTGTCACCTCTTGGCCATTAATCTTACGATCAATTGACATTTGCTGGAAACTTTCCAGATGGATGACAATCACATTTTTCCCTTTTGCTGTTCCATAAAATTCTGGGTTTATATTAGCATAATGTTTATTAATATAATTTTTAACTTGCGTAAATTCCTCTGGTGTCGCGCTTTTACGTACTTGTCCTGTTTGATACGTGTTAATCCCATCATAAATCATAAATGGCCCAAGTCCAAGATACTTAACCATGTATTCTCGATCAAATTGTCTCGTTAACAACTGTGGCCGATCAATGTCTGCCACCAAAAGGTTGGCCGTTAAAATAAAAAATCCAATTGTCAAAATTTTAAATGGTTTAAAGCGAGGTAATGGTTTATGATCAAAATGTATTTTACGTGTTAAAAATAAAGCAATCAGCACAACAATATCAATCCAAAATAAAAAATCATGAACGCCAAAAGCTATAGCCCCTGCAGCTTTCCCGCCCTGATTAACCGTACTATAGCCAAGCATTGTATTAACTGACATGAAATCTGAAAATTCTCTGAAATAAATAACATTGAGATACAACAACAATGTCATCAATGCATCGAGTGCAATGAGCGCACCATAATACAATTGCTTAGGTTTGATAAAAAGCGTCAAACTAAACAATACAATTGTAAATCCAACCGGATTCAGTAACATAAGTATCACTTGAATTGGGTCTTGTACATGTAGCCATTCAAAATCAGCACCATAAGCTAAAATTGTTTTTAATGTTACAGCTACAATAACCCAGGCAAAAAATCCTTGCCGTGTATTTAATTGGTTTATCCAATTTTTAGGTGAAAGAACGTTATTGTAGAAATGCTTTAAAGTTTTTTTTACTCGGTTTTCCATAAATTCCATTATACCAATATCCTATACGCCTTGTGTTAAATCTTGTTATAATACTTAATATGAGAATAGAAATCAAACATCAATTAGGGCTTGGCGTAATCCATGATGATGCCCTTAATATAAGAAAAACTGTTTTCGTTGGTGAACAAGGTGTGGCACTCACTGACGAGATGAACAACCCACTAGCAGAAAAAAAAGCCCTGCACATCGTTGCTTATGTTAATGGTCAACCCGCAGCCACTGCACGTGTCCTCGAAGAAAATCCAGGTATTTGGCATGTCCAACGTGTAGCAACATTACACGCAATGCGTGGTCAAGGTCTTGGTTCACAACTATTTGATTACATTGAAAGTCTAGCACCTTTTTACCACATTCATATGCTAGACCTTGGTGCTCAAATACAAGCCAGAAAGTTCTACGAGCAATTAAAATTCCATACATATGGTTCTGAATTTTCAGAAGCAGGAATAACTCATATCGGTATGAAAAAAGAATTGAAGTAATTCAATTCTTTTTTTCATAAGCTACTTCTACTTGAATTTTGTATGCTCTTTCAGTATTAATGAGTTCTGTACGTGTGGCAGTATGGCCAACACCGCCAGTAACAAGCACTGCAGATAGCGCCAAACGATAATTGTTCAGTGCTTGTTTCGTAGGTGTCATACCCACCATGACTAATGTCCCAAGTTCATGTGCTTGTAGTTGATTAATCCCACCTAAAATTTTAGTTGTATCATTCATAACTACCATATCAAAATAGGGTAACAGTGTGCCGGGATGATTAGAAAACACAACATCTCGTTGCGCAATAATTTGTCGTTGTGCTTGTTGTCCAAGATGGCCATAATCATGATTCATCAGGCCCAATTGATCCAATTCTGTTGCCAGCAATCTTATATTTTCTTGTTGCACTATGTCACTTTCAACAACACCAGTCATAACATTTTGTCGTTGATATAACCCATTAGTTGGGACCATTGTGGGTTGTTTAGTTGTTTCTTCCTCAACATGTGGCCCACCAAGCATTTTTTCAATATGTGGTGACACATCCCACTTAGCAGTAGCGTTTGTAAAATAATATAGTATATTTAGCACCACAAAGTATAGCAACAAAACAAACACTGCGGCTATCAATGATCCCCGTAACCAACGACCATTAACAAAAAAACGATAGGCTAGATAAACTAGGTACCAAACACCGACTGCACTAACTGCGGTATAAATACGCCCTTTTATTTTAGAGCTAGTTGTAAAATAACCTAAATAATGATTAACTAAATCAAGCACTGTAAACATTATTGACCTACCCCCGAAACGTTATTTGCACTCGAACTTGTTTGCGATGTTACTGCTGATGAGGCACTAGACTCTGGTTCTGAGGATGAAGAACTAGCAGGTACCTCACTACTTGTTTTATTTGGTGTTGTGCTACTACTATCTGCTGAGGTGCTCGGCGTGCTACTTGTCGTTTGATTAGAAGTTGTCTCTTCTTCACTAGAAGAACTATCACTACTGTCCGATTTTGATATACTGGTGGTCAAATCTGAACTACTGGTTGACATAGATGATGAATCGATACTACTTTGACGTGGTGTATTTTGTCCACCCTCACTTGTGCCTGTTGCCACATTGACGGCTATATTTCCGGCACTGATTGCTACTATAAGTGAGACAATCGCTGACGGTGTTAAAAAAGGTGGTGTTCTATATTTTTTAGACATGGTTTTCCCCAAGTTATGTTAGACGAGTAAATTTAATTCAATCTTTATCACTCTATTCTACCTTTTTAAGCAATGCGTTGCATCAAATTACCCCTATATGCAACGAAAACCCGCAACTGCTTGCGGGCGGACATATTTTATAAAATATTTTAGGGAGATTTTATGTTTAGGGAGATTGAGATTGGAGAAAAGTCCGTTGATTCGTTGTTTGATATCAACACTAGTTGATGTATATAATATAAGTGACTGAAATTAAATGGAGATTAAAAATATGACACACTACAAAACTTATTTCATTGACCTCGATGGCACCATATATCAAGGTAAAACTCAATATCCTTCGGGTAAACGTTTTATTCAACGGTTGCAAGATGCCAAAATACCTTATCTCTTCGTCACAAACAACTCAACCAAGAATCCAATCGATGTGGCGAACAATTTAACCATAAATCACGATATTCCAACATCACCCAATCAAGTGTATACAAGTGCTATGGCAACTGCTGATTATTTATCACGACACATGCCCTTAAACACTAAAATTTATGTCATTGGTGAAATTGGTTTAGTTGAAGCATTAACAACTGCAGGATTCACAATCGTAACTGATGCGTCTGCAAACGCTGTAGTAGTCGGATTAGACCGCCAGGTCACTTATCAAAAACTCGAAATAGCAACCGCCGCGATTCAAGCAGGTGCCAAGTTTATCGCTACCAATGTTGATACAAATTTGCCAACAGAACATGGTTTGATGCCTGGTGCTGGTGCCATAATAGCTGCTATACAAACAGCTACACAGACAGATCCATTAGTTATTGCAAAGCCTGAATCTCCAATTATGACCGGTGCTCTCAAACGTATGGCTGTTAAAAAAGCAGATGTTATTATGGTTGGTGACAATTACAGCACAGACATTTTAGCAGGTATTAACAATAATATTGACACATTACTGGTTTATTCTGGTGTGTCCACGCCCGAACAAATTAAACAAGTATCAACAAAGCCAACCCACGAAGTGCTGTCTCTTGACGATTGGACAATATAAAAAAATGACTTGTTTCACGTGAAACAAGTCATTTTTATATTAAGCTAATTGATTAGCTGGTACTTCTTCTGTTTTATTTTTATTTGGTCTGTAAAATAACAAATATAAGATAGCAGATACAACTGGAATTACAGCTGCAATATAGTACAAATCACGGAATGGTAGTTGTCCATGAAGTGCACCAAAGACATAAGGGCCAACACCTAAGCCTAAATCTAAGCCAATAAAGTAAGTTGACAAGGCGATGCCAATACGATGGCTAGTTACCAATTTCAATGTAACAGCCTGTCCGTTTGACATGAAAGTACCATATCCCAAGCCAATAAATGCACCTGACAATAATAACATCCAAGCACTATTTGTCATGCCAAGTATAATTAAACCAACAGTTAAACATATATAACTTGGATACATCACGTAGTTCTCACCAAAGCGATCAAATATACGTCCAGACATTGGTCGCGTTAAGGTAACGATTCCTGCGTACACAACGAAGAAAAATGAACTAATCGAAACTAGATTCAAAGTTTCTGCATACGATGCCAAAAATGACAAAACACTTGAATAAGATAATCCCATTAAAAATCCAATAAATGAAATCAACAAAACTTTATATTCAATAAAACTAGATAATTTCCATGATTTTAATTCACTTTTGTGTTCATCTGTTAACTTGACATTATTAATTTGAATTGCGAACAGCGCAAACATAGAAATAGCAATCAAAACAACCGACATAATAACAATGAAATGGAAACCAGTAGCATGAAACAGTAGTAAACCAATGAAGGGGCCAATAGCGGCGGCTAAACTCGTACTCAAGCCGTAATAATTAATTCCTTCACCTTTACGCCGGTCTGGGATAAACTCGGTTACAATGGCATTCAACGCTGTTGACGTCATACCATAGGCAAACCCGTTTAATAACCGCACAATATCTAGAGCACCAATTGATGGAACGGCTAGATAAGCAATAGTCGTGATGAGATAAAATATAACACCCCAACGCGCTACACGCTTGCGTCCAATTAATTCGAGTTCTTTACCCATAATTAACCTTGCAAGCAATGTGCCAATAATATAAATACCTGATGCTAATCCTGCTTGACCAAACGACGCATGTAATTCATTATGAGCCATAACAGCTATGATTACCATCATCAAATAGTAGACAAGATACACAATAAAATTAATGATTGTGATTGTAATAAAACCTTTGTTAAATAATTTTTCTTCCATGAGTCATCCTTCGATATTCACCAACACAACAAATACTACAATAAAGCTACGTTGGCGAAGGTGATACTCGAAAAACAGTTTTCGTGCTATCCATTTTCAGAAACCTTCGTTCAATTTTACACCGTACGCTTGCATGAAAACATTGTAAACGGCAATCAGTTATTTTTAGAATACCACTTTTTCACAAGCTTCGCAAAATTTTTTTAATTTTCTTAGAAAATTGTCAATTAACTTGACAACATAACCTTTTGTTAAAGAAAATAAACGATCTTACTTAGTGAAATACGTTTGTTTCATGAAACAAAAAAGAATATTTCATTAATTGAGATTAGATAAAAAGCAAGCGAAAAAAGAAGTAAGTGACAACACGTCACTTACTTCTCCTTATGGGCCATCCAGGACTCGAACCTGGGACCTCTGCGTTATCAACACAGCGCTCTAACCAACTGAGCTAATAGCCCCTTTTTCTCTATGCGCATCGGTGCATAAAAGCGAATGACGGGAATCGAACCCGCATAGCCAGCTTGGAAGGCTGGAATTCTACCATTGAACTACATTCGCATCGCTCCTGCCGATGTACCTGATCGCACATCTATGGCGCTGGACGGAGTCGAACCGCCGACACTACGAGCTTCAATCGTATGCTCTACCAACTGAGCTACAGCGCCATCTCTTACTTAGCCTGCCTTAGCACACTAAACGGTCACAGCGGGGCTCGAACCCGCGATCTCCTGCGTGACAGGCAGGCGTCCTAACCAACTGGACCATGCGACCAATTGCGGGAGCAGGATTTGAACCTGCGACCTTCGGGTTATGGGCCCGACGAGCTACCAGACTGCTCCATCCCGCGATAATAGTATTTTAGGTATCACTACCTAAGGAGAATGTGGGATTCGAACCCACGCGCCGATTTCTCGACCTGACGGTTTTCAAGACCGTTCCCTTCAGCCAGACTTGGGTAATTCTCCATCATCTGTAGTTCTTTACAGTAAAGCCCTGCATGGACCTTGTTGGACTCGAACCAACGACCGGACGGTTATGAGCCGTCTGCTCTAACCAACTGAGCTAAAGGTCCTTCATCAAGCCTATCGCGGCAGGGGGGATCGAACCCTCGACCTCCCGGGTATGAACCGGACGCTCTAGCCAGCTGAGCTACACCGCGATCTTCTTTGACAATTCCTTGCCAATCGGGACGACAGGATTCGAACCTGCGACCCCCTGGTCCCAAACCAGGTGCTCTACCAAGCTGAGCTACGTCCCGATAAGTTCTTCTTGGAGCACTGCCCCTTTAAACTTAAAAAAAGAGTTTGAATTACTTCAACCTCTATGCACCTAGCAGGAGTCGAACCTGCAACCTCCTGATTCGTAGTCAGACGCTCTATCCAATTGCGCTATAGGTGCATATATGCCGACGACCGGGATCGAACCGGTACGATATCTCTATCGCAGGATTTTAAGTCCTGTGCGTCTGCCTATTCCGCCACGTCGGCATATAAGCGGAAGACGGGATTCGAACCCGCGACCCCCACCATGGCAAGGTGATGTTCTACCACTGAACTACTTCCGCATGATCATGCCGACTAAAGGACTCGAACCTTCGACCCCCGCTTTACAAGAGCGGTGCTCTACCAACTGAGCTAAGTCGGCAGCGCTTTATCCCGACGTGCCACGGCTTTTTATTTCCTTGGCTTCCGCCAATGGACGCTACAGGGATCGAACCTGTGACCCCCTGCTTGTAAGGCAGGTGCTCTCCCAGCTGAGCTAAGCGTCCTTATGGAGAGGAAGGGATTCGAACCCTCGAAACAATTCCTTGCTTACATAGTTTCCAACCATGCTCCTTCGGCCAGACTCGGACACCTCTCCCCGATTCTCCCTACCGCTCTCGTCTTTCTTTTCTTGCCTCATAAACCAAAAGTACCCCTCTCAGAGTACTCCCTATGTACGGCACCGCATCTTCCTATCCTCGCAGCCAGCGATCCGGCAACTACTTTCGGCGTGAT
>NZ_BPKW01000017.1 GCF_019656015.1 Leuconostoc inhae
GGCGTTTTTTATTTTGAGTTTTTTGATTTCGGGGATGCAAAGCGGTTGACACCAATTGATACAAGGACACCAATAAAAGTATCAATGATACGATCAATCACGTAAAGTACAGTGGCACCTGCGGGAATATTTAGTGAAATCATTAGTAAAGCTGCGAGTGCACCGATGACACCACTATTGAAATTAAAGCCATCTAGAAAAACAATTGCAATAATAACAAGAAATGGCAAAAAAATCATTGATACCCAAGTCGCGTTATGTGTGTATGAATGTACTAAAAAATAAATTAAAGCCAACAAACCACCAACTGTATTTGAAACCAAACGTATTTTTGCAAAACTAAGTGTTTTGTCCCAACTTTCACGCAACGCAAAGACAGATGCCAATGCAGCAACAAAAGGTGGTCGATGAAAAAAATAAAAAGCTGTAATAATGATCATAACGGCCAACGCGGTTTTTAAAGTACGTAGTCCTATTCGAAATCTACCAAACTGCATAACTGCCTCCACTAATATTCTTGTTATTTTATCATAAAAAAATGGTAAAATCTATGTAACATAATTGAAAGGAATTGTGGCAGTCACTATATTCAATTAGTGTATCTTGTCACAAAGTAAAACAATGTCAAATAACACAATAGATGTACTCAATAATCATAAGTCGATTCGTGCATTTACAGATCAACCGGTGTCAGATGAAATCGTTAAAACAATTTTGACAGCAGCCAGTGCAGGACCAAATATTAATAATTATCAACCCGTAACATTTGTTGAAATTACTGACCAAGCGCTAAAAGCCGAGATAACTGCCCAAGTTGGTATGGCCTATATTGAAAGTGCTATGCGTTATTTTGTCGTGACAGTGGATTTTAATAAAGATCTGATTGGTTTGTCACCAGAGATACGCAAACAGGCTGAGGAGGTGCTGTCAAGCTATGCTATGCTTGAAGGCGGTATTATTTCTGCCGGAATCGCACTTGGTCGTGCCCAAGTTGCAGCGGAATCACTTGGGCTTGGTAGTGTGACAATGGCTGGCGCCTTACGTGCTTTTGAACTCTATGAAGAAAAACTACAATTGCCAAAATTAGTTAAAGCAGTTATGGGATTTTCGATCGGTTACCCAGCACAAGAACCGGGTATCAAACCGAAGTTACCAGTGGATGGTATTTTGATGAAAGAAAATTATAGTCAAGAGCAAATGGCAGACGCTGTCGCGGTCTATGATAAGACAATGGTAAAATATTATTCAGACCGTGGCATAGATAGTTCATGGACACAAAATAATGCTAAAATGCTTACTCGTAAACAAGACTACAAAAAATTAGGTGAGTATCCAAAGTTAAAAGGGTTCACTCTGAAATAGCAAGAATTAATGAGAAAGACAGACATCATATTAACGTGCTTAAGCGCGCTCAAAATGATGTCTGTCTTTTTATATTGGTGTTAACACGTGCTCTACTAAATGTGTTAATTGTCCTAAACCAAATGTTTCTATAAATTGAAATCGGCGTTCCCAACGCATGATGTGCGATTGGTGCTCAGAAAAATAACAATCGGATAGTAGTTTAATGCCAGTTAAATTAGCTTGTTTTTCAGATGTGGCTTTTGAAAGTTGACTGAAATTATAAGTGTGTGTTGTTTCAGACAGTAAATGAGCAATTTCATGTGCTAGACGAAAATGGTAACTAAAATGTGTCTGATAATGACGATTAATAATGATAACTTTTTTTTTGGCATTGACCACATCGGGGTCAGTAGATGAACCTGATACGTGAATCAAGGTTATGTGATTATTTTGTATAATATTTTCTAGGTAATCTGTAACTGCATTATACGTAGACATAAATACCCATTTCTTTACGAATTGTGATCAGCATCAGGTAATGTTTTTAAAATAGATAAAATTGCTTGGCGATATTCTGGTGATAATTCTTTACCTTCAAATGATAAAAGTAATTCATTATTTTCAAGTTGTTCACCAAGATCTACGTTTGCATTTGTTGGTGTATCTTCGAGATGAGTAATACCGGCAAGCATTAAAATGTCATCTTGTGATATACGTAAACCCTTAGCAATTTTATACAAAGTTGCAATTTTGGGAATATTTTTTTTACCATTTTCAATTTGTGACAAGTAGGCCGAAGAAAAGCCACCTTGTAATGCTGTTTGGCGAACAGTAAAGTGTTTGTTTTCTCTTATCTTCTTGATTTGTGTACCAAATTCTTCATTCGTGATCATAATTATTCTCCATAACAATATACTTTTTATCATATACAAATATAAAGCACATACATAACAAATGTAAAACAAATATGGCATAAAGTGTTTGACGATGTGATACATTAATTGTATAATATACCAAGATAATAATAAAAAAGGAAAATACATATGGCAGTAACATTGAAATTTCGTGACGCTATTGAAGTTAAAGAAAAAATTGCGATGCAAGGTGAAAGCATTGCAGGCTTTTCTCGGCGTATTAAAGTTAATTATTCACTAATGATAGAGTATTTAAACGGTAAAAAATTTCCATCACCGCCAACTGCTAAGAAGATAGCGGATGGTTTAAGTGTTGAAATAATCGATATTTTTTTTGCGTAACAGTTTACTAATGTGATACGAACTCATTACTTCAGTCGCAAGTTGTACTATCAATAATTGGTGGATGTCTGTAAAAATTATGTCGTTATGAGTATTAACATAAAGTAAGGAAAGTAAATGGCTCAGATACCAATTGTTATTCCATCTTTAAATCCAGATGATAGATTAATAACGTTAATTAAGCAATTATATAGCTCTAGTAAAGAAGTTAATCAAGAAATCATCGTCGTTAATGATGGTAGTTCAAAAAAGTATGATGACATTTTTACAGCTATTCAAAAAAAATTTCAGGTTATTGTTTTAAAGCACAACAGTAATTTTGGTAAGGGGCGGGCAATAAAAACAGCTATTAATTATGTTTTGAAAACGATACCAGAAGCGATTGGTGTCATTACGATTGACTCTGACGGACAGCATACTGTGGCTGATATGATAAAGTGTACTAACACGTTTTTAACAAGCCCAAAAGATTTAATACTAGGTACCAGAGCTTTTGATCATGCTGTACCGTTACGCAGTAAATTTGGAAATATTTTGACAGCAAAATTTATGCAACTCCTCACGGGAATAAAAGTATCAGATACACAAACTGGTCTGCGGGTCATTCCTAAGAGGTACTTTAAGCCATTGATTAATATGCAAGGCGATAGATTTGAATTTGAAATGAATATGATTTTAGAGGCAACAGATTATGATATTAATATTGTTGAGGTACCGATTAAAACAATTTATTTAGAAGGTAATAAATCATCTCATTTTAGAGTCATTCATGATTCTTTACGTATTTATGGTGTGTTTTTCAAATATATAGTTGCTGCTATTAGTTCATTTGCTGTAGATATTCTTATTTTTATGTTCATGATTGGCGTATTAAATAAGCTATCGGTGAGTATGGTGGTGATTATTGCGTCAATTGTATCTCGATTAATGTCATCTATAGTTAACTACTATATTAATTGGAAATTTGTTTTTAAAAATAATAATCGGTTGAGTCTGATTGGATACTATACGTTAGTGTTAGTTCAAATGCTACTATCTGCAGGGTTTGTTATAATTTTAAATCAATATTTTGCACACGTTAATATGACAATTTTAAAGGTGATTGTTGATGCTTGCTTGTTTATTTTGAGCTATCAGGTGCAAAAACATGTTGTATTTAAGGGGCAACGACAATGAGTAGAATGAAAAAAATCTATTATGCTGGTGCATTAGTCTGTTCAATTGTTTACCTTGTGTGGCGGCTAATATTCACAGTCCCTTTTAATCAATCTTTTTTTGAGATGATTTATGGCATATTGTTGTGGGTGAGTGAAGTGTTGTCTATCGCAACAGCATTTATTTTAATTTGGAATAACACAACTTATCGATCAACGCCTAAACCTGTTGTAACATCAGCAGATGTTTTTCCAGAAGTTGATATTTTAATTGCCACTCATAATGAAAATGTTGAGTTACTTTATCAAACGATCAATGCGTGTACTTTTTTAAGATACCCAGATAAAAATAAAATACATGTGTATTTATGTGATGATCAAAACAGAGCTGAAATGAAGGCATTGGCGCAAAAATTCGATATTAACTATATTGGTTTAAGTCATAATCAACATGCTAAATCTGGTAATTTTAATCATGCATTAAAATATAGCCACTCGCCATTAGTCGCAACGTTTGATGCTGATATGATTCCGTACGCTGATTTTTTAACAACAGTCGTACCTTATTTTTTTGCCAGTTATGGTAAACGCGTTAATAAAAAAATTGGCTTTGTTCAAACACCGCAAAGTTTTTATAATGAAGATGTTTTTCAACATAATCTTTACGCTAATCGTGTGATTCCTAATGAACAAGATTTTTTTTCTAAGGAAGTCAATGTCTTAAATGCCAGTCATAGCAGTGCAATATATACAGGCTCGAATACTTTATTTTTGCGTGAGGCTATTGTTGAAGCGGGCGGTTTTCCAACCAACACGCTCACTGAAGATTTTCAACTGGGCGCTCAAATAAATAGTTGTGGTTATAGCAGCATATCAACAACAGAACCGATGGGAAGTGGATTAACACCAACCGATACAGGGAGCGTGTTTAAACAACGAACAAGATGGGCTCGTGGTATGATTCAAAGTACCAAAAACCTGCATTTGTTAACAAATAAGGGGTTAACTTGGAAACAGAAATTAATATATTTTAATGGTTATCTTTATTGGTGGTCCTTTCTTGGTCGTATGTTGTTTGTATTTGCGCCAATACTGTTTGCATTATTTGGTTTTCGTGTTGTTAATACAAATTTTTGGTTATTATTAATTTTTTGGATACCAGGTTATTTATTGTTGTTATTAGTTAAACAAGATATTTCTAGTAATCTAACAAATCAAAGGTGGGGTGAAATTCAAGAACTTTTCTTTGCCCCATATTTGGTGGTGCCTGTCATATTAGAGACAATTGGTATTAAAAATTCACGGTTTAAAGTCACTAAAAAGAATATATCCGGAAATAATAAAAAAGATTTTTTGTACATGATACCGCATGTTATTATTTTGGTATTGACTATTGTGAGTTTAATTAAATTTAATTATGGCAAATTTGGATCAGAAATCATGTATGGCAGTGTCATTACTTTTTGGTTGTTAAATAATTTAATCAATACTTTTTTGGCTGTATTAGTGTTTATTGGCAAACATAACAATGAGGAACCTAAATTTGCCGTCGAAGGCCAAGTTCATATTAGTGATATTCAGTTAACAACAAATGTAGTCATTAACTATTTAACAACATCAGAAATCGCAATTCATTTGCCACAAGAAACAATGTTACGTCGACAGAAAAGGTATGATGTGACCATTGAAACGAGCCAATATACAGCTGATGTAGGTGCATATTTTAAAAGTTTTGATGAACAGGATGGCTGTATATTAAAAATAGAAGCAAATGATGAGTTGAATTATCAAATATTATTACAAATTATACATGATGGTTTTAATAAACGATTGCCTCAAAAACGAGATAAATGGGTGACGACATTCGATCTTCTTTTTGAGAATATCAATAAGCGTATCGAACGATTAAACACAGCGCTGCCAAAAGGTAATAAGGAGTAGTAATATGATAATTATCGGCATAAAAATGATGATACTAATATTTTCTAATTATGGGTATGTCAGCCTTTTGAGAACCAAATTTAATGGTTATAAATATCTTTCTTGGTTATTAGAGGCATGCATCATAATTATAATATTATATTTAGCTAGTTTCGTGCATTTATTATCATTTTTTGGGTTAATACTGCCACGAATAGGTATACTTTTAGGAATTTATTTTCTACCAGAAGTCAAGTGTTTCAAGGCATTTAGCTTCTTTTTATGATGCTGCAATTGGTCATCAAGCACTACTAAAATAAACCGATGTCTTCACATTGGTTTTGCAAAATGTTAGGCTTATAAATGTACAATTCTAGCGCTTTGACGCTGTATCGTAATCGTACAATTGGTTATTCAAAACCAGATAGTGCATGGTTCGTAAGAGACGTGACATCGCACCAATAGCAATTTTCTTTGTTCCCTTTGACATTGAAGATTGCTTTTTCTTTTGATACCAATCATTGATATGATTTTGATGACCATAAGTTGCCGTACTAGCAATGTTACTAATGGCTTTGAATAGCACTTTTCTGGCGATTGTATTACCTCGCTTTGTGATGAACCCAGAACTTTTATAATCACCTGAATCATTAAATCGTAAGTCAATCCCGACAAAGGCATTCAATTTGTTACTAGTCGCAAAACGATGCAAATCACCTAATTCAGCGATTAGAGAAACCACTGTTTTGTCCGAGAATCCTGGTATACTCTGATAAATGTCATATTCGGGTAAATCTTTAGTCTGATCAACCATAGTCGCTAAGACATTGGCCTTGCTTTGAGATAACGCAATTAAGCGCTGCGCATAATAACGCACCTCGGTGACATTATACGAAGCAACGGCAACAGCAGGCGCTGATAGGCTGCCAAGCGCTACTAGTTTATCAACGAGTCGTGTTAAACGCGCAACACCGATTTGACGACTGACGCTGCTTTGAATCGTATCGGATAACGTTTGTCGTGAATGCTTAGCCATTGTGGCATGAGGGATTAACGACACAATCTCCCAATATTGTTGGCTATCGGTAGTTGAAAACAAGGTTTCAATTTCTGGGAAAGTCAATTGAAGCAAACGATGTAGCCGATTTTTAGCGGACACAATATCGTGGTTTAACTGTTGGTAAAAACGACTCATATCTTGTAGTTCAATATAAATCGGATTCTGGACGTAACTTTTAGCACGCTTTAAAATGAATTGCGTTTCCGCCAAATGCTTGGCATCGTTAAGATCATTTTTGTTAGGACGTAATTGATCCAATTGCTTTTTAGCGGTCAAAGGATTCAGGTAAGTATAAGGATAATTGTGGGCCTCTAAGAAAGTTTTTAAACGTCTCGAATAAACGCCTGTCGCCTCAAACACGATATCTGGGAACGTATTAAACTGCATAATGACCGAATTTAACTGATTGAACCCAAAGACATCATGGGTGATCTTAAAATTTTGTACAACCTTACCATCAACAGCGACGGCAACTTGACTGGTTGCCTTCGAAACATCAATACCAATAACAGCGTGCATGAGTGCACCTCCAAAGAATAATTGATTGAAACAGTCACTGGCAGCCATCACCATCTAATTTTCTATACTCGACGTCTAGCGTCTAACTTACTAAGAACAAATTGTGTGGTAACGCCAGTGAAACGGCCACTTTTATTCACGACATCCAGTGCCAAAAAAATCCGCGACCTATGCTTCACAACCTATTTTAGAATAAATCAAAAATAGGTGAAGACTATCTCCGTCGAGATTAATCTTCACCTTTAATGTTAGTAAGTTTTATTATAGATAATTGGCGTAAAAATGGTATAACCATTAAAAAAATTAACATGATAACAATTACTTTTTTGGGTTACTTCATGTTGTTAACGCCAACATTGATGCGGAGCCGATTGTTGCACTATGACAATTTTTCGCATTGGGCGTTGATTGTTAAGTACTTGTTGACTCAGCAAGCTTTGCCAGATTTTAATAGCACTATTATTGGTTTTTCGTCTTATCCGATTGGGACCTCTTTATGGTGTTACTATTTTGTCAATTTTGTTGGGTTCAATGACGGTGTAATGATTTTTGCTCAGTTTTGTTTATTAATGGCTTGTCTGTATGCCATGGTAGCAGTTATTAAAGATAAAAATAATGTGTTAACGTTCGCCGTGATGTTTTTGGTTATGACAGTATTTAATTACTTTAATATTGCGATACGCATGAATAATTTATTAGTTGATTATGTGTTGCCATTACTAACTTTGGCAGCAATAGCAAGTATATTTTTTTATCGCAAAAATGTGTACTTTATGGCAACTATGACTATCTGTTTAACAAGCGTCTTAGGTATAGTCAAAAATAATAGTTTGTTTTTTACTATGATTGTCCTCGGTTATTTTTTACTGACTATCATTAAGTATCGTGATAAAAAGTGGCCTCTAGGCAAAAAAGCACTGTTGATATTGGGGACGATGACGGCTAGTATGGCGCCCTATCTTCTGTGGTTGTGGCATGTTCATCAAACGTTTGGACAACAATTATCTAAACATGAGATTAGTGTTACTGCTTATCATGATATTTATGAAGCTAAAACGCCGGAAATAATTAGCGCTATAGTACAAAAATTTTGGCATCATCTCATAACATTATCTACTATACCAACACAAGGTATAGTCTTAATTAATGTGCTATTTATTGTGACAATTTATTTAATACATGTTGTGTCACACCAAAAAACAATATTATTTAAAGGGTTAATCAGTGTCAATATTATCATTATTTTTTATTACATTGGTATGTTAATGATGTTTGTGTTTTCGATGCCTACTGAGGAAGCTTTAGCATTAGCTGGGTTTGATCGTTATGCTGCTAGTATTGTTATATTAGGCTTAGGTATGTATGCTTTTTTTGCTGTCCGGGCAATTGATCATGCATTTTATGAACAAGATATAACCAGGAGAACAATACGATCTTTTATAAATGTTAAACAGAAGTATATCTATCAATATGCGAGTATCACATTATTTTTCATTAGCGTATTGTTAATATTGTCTGAAAATAATGGTATGAGCTATAATTTAAACACTTATCGGGAAAGTGTACCATACAAAATAAGCCATATCACTGGTAATCATATGGTGTTGACTAATAAAAAATATTTGATTATTAGTGCGGATAAGACACAAGTCAATAGCTATTTTGTACAATATGTTGGCAAATACTATCTGTATGCTAACAATGTAGATGCGAGAGAAGACATTAGCCAGTTGAACCGCACGCAGTTCATTGACCTGATTTCAAAATATGACAGTATTCTAGTGATTGATGATCATTATACGTTTCAAGCCATGAGTCGTAAATATCTACATCGAAATATTAAAGAGGGGATGTATGCGACAAATTATTTGTTAAAGTCTGTTTACAATAATTAGTCGATAATGATTATGCAAATATTTAAAAATAGTTTTGTTAAACTCGTTGTCATTGTGTTTGGTGTTTTATTAATAGGTGTGACAATAATGCAAACAACGGCAAGTAATCAGTCTGTGTCATCAGTCTCAAAATCAACGCAAAGCAGTGTAAAAACAAAAGTGAACGCAAACACGAATAAAAATAATAAGGAAAATATTGGTAATCAACAATATATTCGTCAAATTTATACTTACTTGCATGACGAGTATGGTATGTCTAGTAGCAGTATAGCTGGCATTTTAGGGAATTGGATTCAAGAATCGGGAATTGATCCAATTGCTGTTGCAGGCGATTGGGCATATCGTTCTTTGGAACATACAAAAAGTAGTACAGATACGCATAAGGATATTGGATTTGCACAATGGTCATCTAAACGACGCCAAAATTTGATTATGTTTGCTAATCAAAAATATCAGGGCCGTTGGTGGGAAGCGCAATGTCAATTAGAATTCATGACACAGCAAGACGGTAGTTTTGTAACTGTCTTAAAAAATTATGCGCTTAATGACAGAGGAGACGTTGTTCAAAATGCGGTTAATTTTAATGATGATTGGGAAGTATCACCTGATGAAAAAAATATAATTGCATCGACCAGAGGGAAGAATGCGCGACTTGTTTATCAGTATATGCAAAAAAATAATATGACTGGTGCAGCTGATAATCTAAAAATACAAAAACTGGTGTATCTAGGCAAAGATTTACCGTACTAAGATAAGTAATAAGAAAAGGATCTATGATATCATGTAGGCCTTTTTCTTTTTTTGTGTTAAAATGAAAGCGCATACAAATTGATTCAGTAAAACGTTTTAAAGTACTGTATCAAAATATTTTAATTTATTGTTTGGCAAGGAGAAAATAACAATGACAGTGTTAATGTTACAACCAGAGCTTCATAACAAAATATGGGGTGGCACAAGGCTAAAACAATTTGATTATGATTTAGCAACAGATCATGTTGGCGAAGCATGGGTCATCGCTGCACATAGTAATGGTGTTTCCACAGTTACTAATGGTAAATATCGCGGTCGTACGTTAACCCAGTTATGGGATGAACAACCTGAATTGTTTGGTGGTCATGATGCACATCAGGCGTTTCCTTTACTTGTTAAAATACTTGATGCGCACGACAACTTGTCTATTCAAGTGCATCCTAATGACAAGCAGTCATCAGAAAAATTTGGAAAAACTGAAAGTTGGTACATCTTAGATGCGACGCCGAATGCCAAACTTTATTATGGCCATTTAGCTCAAAATAAGGCGGAGTTAACCAAACAAGTCGAAAATAAAGCATGGGACAAGCTATTACGGACGATTCCTGTTCAAAAAGGTGATTTCTTCTATGTGCCTGCCGGCACATTCCATGCACTTGGTGCAGGCGTGTTAGCACTTGAAATTCAGCAAAGTTCAGACACAACCTATCGCTTTTATGATTTTGATCGCGTAGATGCAACGACCAATAAATTGAGGCCGTTGCAAGTTGAAGAAGCACTTGCAGTGACAAAGGTGCCACATGTTGATCCTATTTTAAACCAAAGAACACGCATGCAAGGCAATACAATCATGACACGCTTGTTAACATCACCAAAATTCACAATTGATAAGTTATCAGTGCGCGGCACTAGTCACTTCAATCAACATCATCCTTATGAACTATTTAATGTTATTACTGGTAAAATCACATTGACTCATGATGATGAAACGTATGATCTCAAAAAAGGTGACAATTTTATTATGTTAAAAGATACTGGTAATTATACGTTAGATGGTAAAGGTGATATCATGGTTAGCTTTGTGACACCGGATAGTTACAGTAATCAAGAGCTAGCCTACTTAGACAATTAAAGGGTAGTGTAAGTTTTCAGAAAGCTGTTTGTAATTTTTACGCGGACAGTGTGTAAAGTGTAATGAAAGCGTTTACTTTTTTTCATAAGTAGGGTATACTAATAATTGTAAATGGTAGTAGAACATATTATCATGAAAGCGTTTACAACTTGATTGTACTTGGCTATAATTAATAGGTAAACAATTTATGTAGAAGGAGATTATCGATGGTTAATCTTATTGTTGCCAGTCATGGCGACTTTGCAAAAGGCATTTTAATGTCAGGTTCAATGATTTTCGGAGAACAAAAAAACGTCGAAGTTGTCACATTCCAGCCCACAGAAGGGCCAGACGATTTAGATAAACATTATCAAGAGGCATTAGCAAAGTTTGATAATGACGATGACACATTGTTTTTGGTTGATTTATGGGGAGGATCACCGTTCAATCGAGCCAGCTTAATTCAAAAGCAAGACTCAGAACATAAAGCAATTGTTGCTGGTTTGAATTTACCTATGCTTATTGAAGCATATGGTGGCCGACTTGGTATGAATACGGCAGCTGATTTAGCTAAGTATTTAGTACCAGTTGCCAAAGAGGGTGTGCGTTCTGTTCCAGAGGCAGAAGAAGCGACACCAAAAGCGGCTGTTAAAACTGATGCAACTGCTGGTTTAAAGGCAGGACACATCAATATTAAGCTGGCACGGTTAGACACACGATTGTTGCACGGTCAAGTTGCTACAGCGTGGACACCTGATTCCAAAGCCAATCGTATTATTGTTGTTTCTGATGCAGTTGCTGGTGATGAGTTACGTAAAAGCTTAATTCAACAGGCAGCGCCAAATGGCGTTCAAGCTAATATCATTCCAATTAGTAAAATGATAGATGTTGCTAGCGATGACCGTTTTGGTGGTGTGTCTGCGTTCTTATTGTTTGAAACTGTAGAAGATGTTTTGCGAGCAGTTGAAGGTGGCGTGCCAATTAAATCTTTGAACGTTGGTTCTATGGCCCACTCAGAAGGCAAAACTATGGTTAACAAAGTTTTGTCGATGGACAAAACTGATGTAGCAGCGTTTGAAAAATTACGTGATTTAGGCGTCGCATTTGATGTACGTAAAGTACCCAGTGATAGCAGTTTGAATTTGTTTGATTTAATTAAAAAAGCTAACGTTAAATAACTTAAAAACGTTTATTAAGAAAGGTGTTTAAACTATGTCTATAATCGCAGTGGTTTTAGTCGTAATCATTGCCTTCTTCGCAGGTATGGAAGGTATTTTGGATGAATTTCAAATTCATCAACCATTGGTTTCGGCAACATTAATAGGATTGGTTACTGGTCATTTAACAGCAGGTATTATGCTTGGTGGCTCGTTACAAATGATCGCGCTTGGCTGGGCTAATATCGGCGCCGCTGTTGCGCCCGATGTTGCGCTTGCTTCAGTGGCTTCAGCTATCATTATGGTTAAGGGTGGCAACTTTACATCAACAGGTATTGGTGTTGCGGTTGCTTCAGCCATTCCTTTGGCTGTCGCTGGCTTATTCTTAACAATGATTGTTCGTACAATTGCCGTTGGGTTGACCCATGGCGCCGATGCGGCAGCCAAAGAGGGTAAGTATCAAACCATTGAACGCTTACATTTGGTTGGTATTTTGCTACAAGGTTTGCGTATTGCTATTCCAGCTGGTTTGTTAATTGCTATTCCAGCTTCAGCAGTTCAAGCAGCTTTGGGAGCAATGCCAGCTTGGCTTACTGGTGGTATGACGATCGGGGGCGGCATGGTCGTTGCTGTTGGTTATGCAATGGTTATTAATATGATGGCAACTCGTGAAGTTTGGCCTTTCTTCGCTATTGGCTTTGCTTTGGCAGCGGTTAGTCAATTAACATTAATTGCTCTTGGTGCTATTGGTGTTGCGCTTGCTTTGATTTATATCAATCTATCAAAGATGGGTGGCAATAATGGCGGTGGTTCAAATGGTGGCAATTCGGGTGATCCGGTTGGCGACATTTTGAACCAGTATTAGAAAGGAGCGATATGATGACTGAAAAGATTGAACTAACACGTAATGATCGTTTATCTGTCGCATGGCGTTCACAATTCTTACAGGGTTCATGGAACTACGAACGTATGCAAAACGTCGGCTGGGCATATACATTAATCCCAGCGATTAAAAAATTATATACAACGAAAGAAGATCGATCAGCTGCGTTAAGGCGACACTTAGAGTTCTTCAACACACATCCATACGTTGCTTCACCTATTATTGGTGTCACTTTGGCTTTGGAAGAAGAGCGTGCCAATGGTGCTGCAATTGATGATACTGCCATTCAGGGTGTTAAAATTGGTATGATGGGTCCTTTGGCTGGTATTGGTGATCCAGTGTTCTGGTTCACGGTTCGTCCTATATTAGGTGCATTGGGTGCTTCATTAGCACTTTCAGGTAACATTTTAGGCCCAATCTTATTCTTTGTTTTGTGGAACTTAATCCGTATGTCATTTATCTGGTATACACAAGAATTTGGTTACCGTGCTGGATCCGCTATCACACAAGATTTGTCAGGCGGTTTGTTGAAAGATATTACCAAGGGTGCGTCAATTCTGGGTATGTTTATCTTAGCGGTCTTGGTTGAACGCTGGGTATCAATCAAATTTACTGTAGCATTGCCAGCCAAGAAATTAGCTGAAGGTGCGTATATTAACTTCCCAAACGGTAGCGTTACCGGTGGTAAGTTACAACAAATATTAGGTGATCAGGCTTCTGGACTTTCACTCACAAAAATGGCGCCTAACACACTGCAAGCTAACTTAGATAGTCTAATTCCTGGTTTGATGGGATTGTTATTGACATTCTTTGCAATGTGGTTACTTAAGAAAAAGGTGTCACCTATTGTTATGATTGTGGGAATCTTTATCTTTGGTATATTGATGCGCGTACTCCACATTATGTAATGTTATAATTGACTTAATAAAGGCGCTCGCCAAGTTGACGGGCGCCTTTGTACATACAGCTCATAAAAGCAATGAATATCAGTGGGCAAATGCGTTTAGAAAGTAGGGGGTATAAGTATGGTACAATCACTTAATAGAAGTGTTGATTTGACAGCACAAGGTATTTCTTTTTTGGGAATCGGGGCACAGTATGGTAAATTTTTGGTTGGAGATAAAGCTTTTGAATTTTTTAATGACAACAATGTAGATGATTATATCCAAATTCCGTGGCAGAATGTTAATGTTGTATATACAAGTGTGTCTTCAAAAAATAAAATTAGTCGTCGTTTTCGCATTGAAACAGATAAAGGAAATTTTGATTTTTCTTCGCCGCAGTCTGGCCTTATATTGAAAGCAGTACGTGGTCACGTTGGAAATGACAAAGTATTGAGAAATCCAACAGTTTTAAAACGTATTTTATCAACCTTTAAAAAGAAATATAAGAAAGGTATTTAATGAAATTATTGAAAAAATTTCAAGTTGTACGTTATTTGACAATTATTGTTGCATTAGAAATTGTGGCAGTGAGTATCAATTTTTTCTATGCGCCGGCTAAAGTTGCTGCAGGTGGGGCCACCGGTTTTGCTATTCTGGTGAATGAATTAACTGGTTTTGATAGGGCGTTCACCGTATTGATCATTAACATACTAATGATTATCCTAGCTGGCATTTTTTTAGACAAAGGCACAACCGCCAGAATTACGTTTGGCAGTCTAATATTGCCAATTTTACTGAAAGTAACACCTAGTTTTCAATTATTGAGTGATCGTACTTTTGCAGTGTTAGTTGGTGGGACTATTTTTGCAGTTGGCGTTGCAATATTATATCGCGTTGATGCATCTAGTGGTGGCACGGCTGTGCCACCGATGATATTAAAAAAGTATTTTCGAATTGCACCAGCGTTGTCACTCTTAATCATTGATACAGTAGTATCTCTAGGTAATCTAATAACACAAGGGTTAGAAGCGTTAATACTGGCATTATTCTCGTTGGTAATCACAGCTTTTGTGATGGACTATATCGAGACAGGGTTAGATCGACGAAAGATGATCTATATCACCAGTAATCAAAATATTGAAGCCATTAAAATATATCTTAATGACAATGAAACGAGCTATACGATAATGGACGTTCGTGGTGGTTACACAGGCGATGGCCGTGAAATGTTAATGGTTATTTTAGATAAGCAAGAATATAATCGATTCGTTCGTGGGCTGCATGCAGTTGACTCACAAGCGTTCATTATTGC
Organism: Leuconostoc inhae; assembly: GCF_019656015.1. Classification (GTDB taxonomy): domain Bacteria; phylum Bacillota; class Bacilli; order Lactobacillales; family Lactobacillaceae; genus Leuconostoc; species Leuconostoc inhae_A. Next base: position 15,246 of record NZ_BPKW01000017.1, read on the forward strand.
TTACGATATCAGTGAGGCACATGGTGGTACTTTTATTTAATTAAAGATACTGCTATAACATATGATACATACAGTGTTTCAAGAAAGTTAGTTAAAATCTAACCAACTTGAAGCCCTTTTTTATTGACAATAAGTGGCAACGTGCTATACTTGTAACTGTAGTTAGCACTCTTTTAAAAAAGAGTGCTAAAAATAAAAATTGGAGGTATTATCTCATGTTGAAACCATTAGGTGATCGCGTGATTATTGAAGTAACAGAAGCTGCGGAACAAACAGTTGGTGGTATTGTGTTGGCTAATAATGCTAAGGATAAGCCAGTAACAGGTAAAATTATTGCTGCAGGGACAGGATATGTCTTGAACGATGGATCAATCCGTGATTTGGCAGTTAAAATCGATGATGAGGTTTTATTTGATAAGTATGCAGGACAAGAAGTATCCTTTGAGGGTACAGATTACCTAGTACTCCATGAAAAAGATATCGTTGCAATTGTAGAATAAACAACATAAAAAAATTGATATTAAATAAAAAATTCTAAAGAGGTATTTTAATAATGGCTAAAGAATTAAAGTTTTCAGAAGATGCACGTTCAAAGATGAAGGCTGGTGTTGATAAACTAGCTAATACAGTTAAGACAACAATTGGTCCTAAGGGTCGTAATGTTGTTTTGGAACAATCTTATGGTGCACCAACAATCACTAATGATGGTGTAACAATTGCTAAAGCAATCGAACTCGAAGATCATTTTGAAAATATGGGTGCAAAGCTTGTTGCTGAAGTTGCTTCAAAAACAAATGACATTGCTGGTGATGGCACGACAACAGCGACTGTTTTGACACAAGCAATTGTTGCTGAAGGCTTAAAGAACGTGACTGCTGGTGCCAATCCAGTTGGCATACGTACCGGAATTGAAAAGGCGACTGCTGCAGCTGTTAAAAAGTTACATGAAATGTCACATACAGTCAGCACAAAAGCGGAAATTGCACAAATTGCATCTATTTCTGCTTCTAATGAGGAAGTCGGCGAATTAATTGCTGAAGCCATGGATAAAGTTGGCAATGACGGTGTGATTACAATTGAAGAATCAAAGGGTATCGAAACAACGTTAGATGTTGTTGAAGGTATGCAATTCGATCGTGGCTATATGTCACAGTACATGGTGACAGATAACGATAAAATGGAAGCCAACTTGGATAATCCCTATATCTTAATTACAGATAAAAAGATTAGCAATATTCAAGATGTTTTGCCAGTGTTACAAAGTGTTGTTGAACAAGGTCGTGCACTATTAATTATTGCTGATGACATTACTGGAGAAGCTTTGCCAACACTTGTTTTGAACAAGATGCGTGGCACATTCAACGTTGTTGCCGTTAAGGCACCTGGCTTTGGTGATCGTCGTAAGGCGCAATTGGAAGATATCGCTGTTTTGACAGGTGGTACTGTCATTACTGAAGATCTTGGTTTGAACTTGAAAGATGTGACCATTGATCAACTTGGTCAAGCAAGTAAGGTTAATGTTACAAAGGATAATACGACAGTTGTTGAAGGATCTGGCGACAAGGCTGCGGTTTCAACTCGTGTCGAAACTATCAAACAACAAATTGCTGAAACAACCTCTGACTTTGATCGTGAAAAGTTACAAGAACGTTTGGCAAAGTTAGCTGGTGGTGTTGCTGTAATTAATGTTGGTGCTGCAACTGAGACTGAACTAAAAGAACGCAAGTACCGCATTGAAGATGCATTAAATGCTACACGTGCCGCTGTTGAAGAAGGTTTTGTTTCTGGTGGTGGTACAGCCCTAGTTAATGCTATTTCAGCTGTAACTGCTTTGTCAGAAGTAGGTGATGTTCAAACTGGTATTAATACGGTTATTAAGGCACTAGAAGCCCCAGTTCGTCAAATTGTTGAAAACGCTGGCTTTGAAGGCTCAGTGATTGTCAATAAGTTGAAAGAACAAGTTGAAGGCTTTGGTTATAATGCCGCAACAAACGAATGGGTAGATATGATTGCAGCTGGTATTGTTGACCCAACCAAGGTAACACGTTCAGCTTTGCAAAATGCTGCGTCAGTATCAGCCTTGTTGTTAACAACAGAAGCCGTTGTAGCTGAGTTGCCAAGTGATGATGCTGCACCAGCTATGCTACAAGGTGGTATGCCAGGTATGATGTAATAGTAATATTAAAAAAGCAAACTATTATTATGATAGTTTGCTTTTTTGTGTGCTAAAAAGTTTGACAAAACTATCTAAAAGATATAAAATAATGACGTATTAACTATCTAAAAGATATAGTAGGGGGCGCAACATGTATGAGTTATATATATTAGGACAGTTATTGTTTACTGATCGATCAGCTTATAAATTACGTTTTGTACTTGAAAATGTTTTAGGTGACAATCGTAAAGTTAGTTTTGGTGTGTTATATCCGTTACTGGAAAAAATGGAGATAGCGGGCACCATTTTGATGACAGATGACTTAGACTGGCGGGGTAAAAAAAAGTTACATGTCACACAGTTGGGTCGGGAAAGATTTGAGACATTAATGCGTGAACCAGTGAAAAAGAATGCGCATATGAATGATGTTTATTTGTTTAAGCTATCTAGCTTATCTTTAGTAGAACGGGCACTGGCTCAAAAAATAATCACTGATTTTCGGGCTGAAAAGCAGGCGCAGCGTGACAAGCATAGTGCACATATTGATCAATTACAACGTCATCATCCAGATGCGCCGTTTTTAAAATCTGCTATGCAAACAAATCAATTACAAATTGGTTTGGCAGATACTTATCTATCCTATCTAGATACAATTGAAAGTGAGTTAAAGTAATGACAACAGAACAAACACGCAATCCAAAACGCTGGCTAGCGTTGATTGCCGTTGCGTTAGGCGTTTTTATGGCCTTAATTGATACGACAGTTGTCAATGTGGCACTTCCTAGTATTCAAGCAAGCTTAGATGCTTCTTATTCAGATTTACAATGGGTCATTTCAGCCTATACCATTGTTTTTTCAGTTTTGTTATTAATATGGGCAAAATTAGGTGATTTATATGGCCGTAAGTTGATGTTTATTATCGGCCTGATTATATTTACAATTGGTTCTGGTCTGGATGCTGTATCAACATCCATTAGTATGCTACATATTTTCCGAGCTATCCAGGCTATTGGTGGTTCTGCTATGATGTCGTTATCTTTTGCCATTATTGGGACGACATTTAATGGCAAAGAGCGAGGTATTGCTTTAGGGATATTAAGTTCAATTATAGGACTTTCGACTGCCTCAGGACCATTACTTGGTGGTTGGCTAGTCGATACATTCGCATGGCAATCAATATTTACAATTAACCTGCCTATTGGGCTGATAACGATTGTTTTAGCTTTGCTCTTCATTTCAAATGAACAGGCGCACCATGATACCGGTGGCGTTGATTACATTGGTATGCTACTGTCAGCTGGAACGATTTTTTCGTTAGTTTTTGGCTTAGTACAAAAAGAAATGCATGCAAGTTGGAACTGGAGTAAGCCAGAAGTTGCAGGCTACTTAATTGCAGCAGTAATTTTATTTGTTTTATTTATTTGGCGACAAAAAACGGCAAAAAATCCAATGATGGATTTAAGCATGTTTAAGTCTACTAGTTTTACAGGTGCTGTGTTGGTGGCATTCTTCTTAGGTGCCGGTTTATATGGTTTCTTTGCCTATTTATCAACATTTATGCAAAACTATGTTGGCTATTCTGCTTGGGACACTGGCTTGAGACAAGCCACAATTTCAGGGTTTTCTTTGGTGCTAGGGCCAATTGCTGGTATGCTGACTAATCGTTTGCGTCATGGTTATATGCTAGCGATATCGGCGATGTTTATTGGTGTTGGATTATTTACTTTAAGTGCCTTAACGACTGATACTGCAACGTTTGCTGATTTTTGGCCAGCATTTATTCTCATTGGTATTGGTAATGGATCCATTAATCCACCCATGACAACAGCTGCTATGTCATCGGTTGAACCACGACAAATGGGGATGGCCTCTGGTATGATTTCAACATTTATGCAAGTAGGCGTTAGCTTTGGTGTTGTTTTCCAAGGGTTACGTCTAGCGGATGGTTATCAAACTGGATTAACGCAACACTTGCCCAATGTTCTCGGTGCGCCTAAAGCTATGATATCGGAACTTAACCAAGCGTTGGTTGCAGCAGGGCCATTTTCTGGTCATGCCATTGTGACAAGCAAACGTGTTATGGCAACGCCATTTGCTAAAGAATTGCAAATGGCGGTTCGTCAAGCCTTTGATAACGGGTTTAAAGGTATTATGCATCTAGATGGTATGTTATTAATTATTGGTGGCATTGTTGCGCTTGTTTTGATTAAAACAGGTGGTCAAGGTCAATCAAAATAAAACACCAGCGACTAATTTAGTCGCTGGTGTTTTATTTTGATCACTGTTTTAAGCTAAAGCGCCCATTGGATCCCATGGCGCTAAGAGTTTAGGTGTTGCATTGTCGTAAATATCGACTAATTCGTCACTTAAATATGATTTATTAACAACGATTTGGTAAGCATATTCACTCATCCACTCATCAGACATTGTGAAATAGCCCTTTTTACCTGCTTTTTCGCCCCATGAATTTTCAACTTGCCATTTAGTTGGTTTGCCAGTTTCATCTAAATCAACACCGGTTAAAACCATTGCATGTGTCATCAGGCTGTCACCATAGTCTAGACGTTGTGCCTTTGTCATTGTTGTATCCACTTGAAATAGCTCATCAGTGGCAAATATACCGGTAGCCATGAGGCCGTTTGTGCGGTCAACTTGTGGCCCCATGTCGACACCAAACCAAACTGATTTGCCATCTTTGAGTTGCGCAATTGCCAGTGCCTTCATTGTGTCGATCGTGACATTTAAATGTTTGACTTCCCGGCCACCGACAACGTTTCCTAACATATCAACGTTGTAAGTGGCATTGAAAGGTTTATCATCGGTTGGGGCATTGATAATAGACACATAATCTGATAATTGCCAACCAACAAATTTGTCAAAGTAACTTTTTGGTGTCAATGAACGATCTATTTTAAATTGATTGTCAGTATCACGGTATTCAAAGTCAAAATTGACAGGCGGTTCACCAAATGTAATTGACAAGACACGATAAACATGAGATAACATTTCTTCACGTCTAGCGTTGATGCTGGCTTCAGTAGCGTCATTGGCAACGAGTTCTCGTAAAATCACAGCATCATGACGTAGTAAGGTGTTAAATGTTGTATTAAATTCGCGTGAGGCAGATGAAGCGGTTGATTCAGGGTACACTGATTGCGGTACGACCCCGTATTTTTCGATTAGAGCAACAATCATATCCCATTGACCACCATCTTGCTGTGGGGTTGTCATCAAAAAAGAGACCTTACGTGAATCCAATGGTTCGATAGCAGTATCTAATACATTTTGATAAAAATAATTTGCTTTTTCAAATTTATCCCAAAAAAAGGTATAACTTTGCGAAAGTTGAAATTCATCACTCAGATGAAATAGAGTGGTGATATCATGCCTCATGGTATTAAGTGCCGCAAACATCCAGCAACGACCAGATTGTTTTTGATTGGCTACTTTTCCAGTATTGAGGTCAATTGAAAAAATTGGAGTATTCACATTAACAGTTTCTTGATTAAAACTGGCATTATGTATGCCAGTTTTCGTCGTGGCACGGCGTGCAATATTCGTTAGTGGCGATTGTGAAGATTTTTTAAATGCGGCTATTTGTTGTTGTGTAATTTCTAAAGACATCATAAGCTCCTTTTCACGTAATTATAATATAACGCTATTGGTTATAAAGGACAAGTGTTTGTGACATGTAACTAACAAGTCATCATATAATGATAATTTTGACGTTATAGCCTCTAACGATAGGATTTATGACTTGCAAATTTTGTAATAAGGTGCATAGTTAAGGTAGACTGTGCGGGTTGTCTAACATGGCCAAAACTGAAAATAAGGATCATGATAATGAAAAATCACGGCTTAACTGAAAAAGAACAAGGCACAGCATTAACTGCTGCTGCCGAAATTATTAACATTCCGTATACATTCGAGAGCCAAGCGCCTTTTCGCGTATGGATTGATAAAGATGAAAAAATCTACGTTGATATTAAATCAGCTGCAGTAGGCTTTCGTGCAGAACTAAATTATGGTGATATTGGCGTTGCAATACTCAGAAATAATGTTGACGTGCCAACGTCCGCCGATTTGTTGACCTTGGCTGAGCAGTTGATTGATGATGATGTGCAAGACTTTTTGTTGGGATTTGTCATGGACGCACCAATGCGTGATAATGGTGAATACGCTAATAGTTTGCGTGAAGCTTACCAAACTTTTATTACTAAATAGTTTGGTATAAAAATTTAGTCAATACAAACAATGCAGGTATTACCTTGCAAAATCAAGATATGAGAAACCGTTTTGGGATGTTTTCTGGTAAAATGTTTTATTAGAGGTTTAAATTAAAAATGACACCAAAACAGTTTTTAGATTTAGTTGAAATTCGCGTAGTAATTCCTAGCATTGCACCCTTGATGGTTGGTTTGGCATACAGTCAGTGGCAGTACGCACGTTTAAATTGGTTGAATGCAGTGTTATTGATTGTTGCGACTATTAGTGTACATCTGGCAGTCAATACATTTAACCGCTATGAAGATGCAAAACGTCAAAAATCCAATGAATTTTTACGTGAACAGGCTCAAGGTGAGGTAATAACTCATAAGCAAGTGCTTCACGTTGCTGAAATTTTAGCAGGTATTGCTGCTTTAGCGGGTATTGCCGTTGCGTTAAGGACAGATTACATTACTTGGATCATTGGTATTGTCAGTTTTTTAATTGGTTATTTATATTCTGCTGGTCCAAAGCCAATTACCAATACACCATTTGGTGAAGTTGTGTCTGGCATAACGATGGGTTATTTCATTTTTGTCGCACAAGTCTATGTTAATACGCGTATGGTACCGACGGTCAGTGTCCTGTTTCAATGGTTTATTGTGAGTCTACCTCTAACTATTTTCATTGCTGAAATTATGTTTGCTAATAACATTGCAGACCACGATGAAGATGAAGAAAATAAACGACAAACACTTGTCCATTATCTTGGCATTGAGGCAAGTAAACAAATGTATGTTTTTTGGACAACTGCTGCTTTTATTGAAATTATAATTGCAACGTTAGTTGGTTGGTTACCAGTCACAAGTTATGCTATGGTGGCACTCTTACCAATTATATTTAAACAGGCGCGTGCGTTTATTAAACAACCAGTAAAACAAGAAACCTTTGTTCTGGCTATTAAAAATTTAGTCATTGTGATGTGTGGTATGACAATAGTTATTTTAGCTGGCATATGGTTATAAAAAAAACCCT
>NZ_BPKW01000018.1 GCF_019656015.1 Leuconostoc inhae
TTTTGCGTCATGGGTTATTCTCCTACGTCTATTATATCGTAGTAGAAACCGTGTCCATGTTTTTAGACTAACACCAACTCTGATGACATAGCAAAAGTAAAGTATTTTTGTTTAATGTTTTATGTATTAGCTTTTCACATTCGTCTTAATATTATTGAGATTTTAAAATCTGACGCAATATTCTTAAACAACAAACGGACAATAAATACAACAGGCATGCGAGAAATCAAATCTTTTTTGACTACGACATTGCCAAAAATAGGGCATAATAACCCCTGTCTTGGATTGCCTAAAGATTTTGCTATTGATTATTTTTCGAATTTATTTTTCTTCTCCACTCAAACATACAAACAAAAACAAGTTACTATTTATATGCATTTTGCAGATTATAGCGTCAGAGAATTTTTAAAAACAAAATTAAAAACTATTTACACATCACTTGCAGTCAATATAATTGACGATATAAATATTGCAGATATTATCTTAACAGATACTTTTGACATTATTGTACCCCATAAAAAATGTATTATTATACGCAATGTTTTCAATCCTCAAGAATTACAAACAATGCTAGCAGCCATTGATCACTATTTATTTTTATCCCCTACAAAATCATGAATCCAAAAGTACATTAATTATTAAAACACAACCGTGTTATTAGGCATTAACCGCCAAGCATTTATTAATCTGATTGTGCAGTCATTAAAAACATTTAGTTGATTAAAAAACCCGATTTTTTAGACAAGAGAAACTGTCTAAGCAACCGGGTTTTATTATAACCAACTATTTCTATTAATTCACACGATGAAAAAGCGGCTTCATCACTATTGGCGCAATAATCGTTGACACCATGATAACGACGATGAATTCCGCAGAAACCGCATCCCCAATAAGATGAGAAGTTATCCCTATTTGTGTAATCACCAAGGCCATTTCGCCTCTGGAAATCATACCCGCACCAATAGCTTGGGCAACCGTTTTATTTAACCCAGATAATCTGGCCCCAAATAGCGAGCCAAAAAATTTCGTCATGATAGCTAACATACTGAACAACATAACTGGCAAGATTTTATCATTCAAGTTTTGAATTGCCACCCCTAAACCAATCGCACCAAAAAATATCGGATAAAATAGCCAGTTTCCTAGACCACTGAGCCCGCGCGCCAGCTGATCAGAAAATGATAATTTTCTTAACAAAATGCCTGCCGCAAAAGCAACTAAGGGCAACAAACTGCCCAATCCAAGTGTACCACCACCGCCAATCAATACAGAAAACAGCGTCACTGCAATTAATGCAATCACGTCATCAAGCACCGCTGCAGATAAAATGATGGCCCCCATAGGCGTTGCGAGTTTCTTTTGTTCCGCTAAAACTGCCAAAGTAATTGATATGGATGTGGCTGAAAAAACAACGCCAGCAAAAATGGCTACTTTTAATGGGTACCCCATTAACATAAAGACAATAGGAAATGATACCGCAGGCACAACGACACCCATAATCGCAATTAAAGTCGATGCCTTAATATATTTTCTCATCTCTTTAACATCAGATGCCATACCAGAATTTAGCATCAGTATGAAAATACCGATTTCTGACAATAAATGAATTAAACTTGTTGATTGCACGACGTTTAATACACTCGATCCGAGTATGATTCCTGACAAAAGTTGTCCCACAACCTCTGAAAATCCGAGCTTTGTTGCTATCTTTCCAAAAATAATGGTAACAACAACTAGTAACGCAATAGCCATATATGACATTTTTTATCTCCTTAACATAGAAAAAACTTCAAAAAACAACTGGTTCCCCGACCAATTCATTTCTTGAAGCTTTCGCCCAACCGTGATTTATTTAAGTGATTTAATCATACCATGACTTGTTCTTCAATATCAAACAATCTACCTATCATCAGCTTTGAATGCTCTTCTCAATTAAAACACTAAGCTGTTGACGAACAGCCGGCGTTATTTCTTTGATTGCAAAGGCTGTTGGCCAAAAATCGCCATCATCTAATGTCGCAGTGTCGTTAAAACCTAAAGTTGAGTATCTTGCTTTAAATTTAGTCGCCGGTTGAAAAAATAGTACAACTTTGCCATTATCATTGGCGTAAGCAGGCATAGCATACCAAGTTTTTGGTTTTAATGCTGGTGCAATTTCTTTCACCAGTTGATGAATTTCAACCGCAATTTTTGCTTCATCAGCCGGCATCTCAGAAATTTTATCTAACACGTCAGCTTCTGTATTTTTGGTTTTTCGCAGTTCTTCTGCTCGTTCCTTCATTGCCTCACGTTCAAAATCAGAAAAGGTATTTTTATCCGTCATAATTTTTCTCCTATACTGAATTTCTAGATACAAATAAGTTAGGTTAACACGATTATTAATTCTTTTGATGTATAGCTAACATAACATATAATACAGCCAATGTCGTTGCCAAAGTAATGAAAAAACTGACATCAGCATGTTGTTTGACGACAAGCCATGACAAAAATGTTGCTATGTATAACAAATAAGACCACCATGCTATTTTTATATTATTAAATTTATATTTTCTGTATAACAAAATAGATCCAACTATAATTAACAACATAATAACACCCCAATAAATAATACTAACTACCATATACATACCCCTCTTATTTTTTTGTAAAATATACTGTGCCAATAGGCAAAAAAGGCGGTGCATAAATTTTATGCACCGCCTTAATACGTTATAGTGGAGAAGAAGGGAGTTACTCCATCCCCGATATAAAAGCATTCATGGCGGTTTTTACTACTTTGTTTCCCTAAATATCTAGTTTTGCTAATATACTACCAGTCTCATCACTGGCTCGTTTGGTAATATCGCTATAAACATCTAATGTCATAGACACATCCGCATGTCCCAGATAAGTTTGTACTTGCTTCACGCTTGCTCCTTGGTCGAGTGCTAATGTCGCCCATGTATGTCTTAACTTGTGCATGGATAAGCCAACAGCTACATTATACTTATCACTCACATCATGTAACCACTTATTAGGACGCATAACCTGCAATGTATTACCTTGATTATTGAATATATAATCGTCATTGGTTTTATGATTGCTGACTTTGTACCAATCAGACAAAACCGACAGCATTTTATTATCAATCTTGAGTGTTCTCTTACTCGTTTGACTCTTAGGCATTTTTATATAGGTGCTACCATTTAACCCGCGTCCCAACGCTTGCACAATATTAATGTAGCCATTATCAAAGTCTACATGTTCCCATTGCAAAGCTAGTAACTCTTCTGTCCTCATACCCGTAAATGCACCTAACCTAAGCAATGTATAAGCTTGATGGTTGATGTATTTATACTGACTGTCCAAAACATCAACAAAGGCTTTAAACTCTTCAACGTCCATGAATTGCTTAGGTTTATTCGTCTGTCTGCGCTCTTTTGGCATGTCTATTTTAGTGAATGGGTCTACATCTATCATATCCATACGTACCGCTATATTTAGCAATCGTCTAAAGTAGCCTGTTATCTTACGATAATGCAATATTTTGCCTTGCATTGTGTTAATATATCTTTGTAAGTCTAACGGTTTAATATCAGAAACTAACATTTTACCCCACTCGGGGATGATATGAATATTAAACACGTTCATTGTTTTATTAAGCGTACTTTCTTCCACGGTATGCTGATAGGTTTCAAGCCACATATCATACAACTCTTTAACGGTCATGACGTTGGGAGTTGTTTTTTTATTGTATTTACTCTCGCCATTTTCAAACAGAACACTCTCATTATTAAACCATTGTTGCGCACTACGTTTACTGTCAAAACCCCGCTTTTTAACTCTAATTTGTTGACTATCATTGATCAAGTAGCCGTCTACTTGCCACGTTCTGCCGTTCTTTGTATCTATTTGTTGTACTTTCATTATTTATCCTTACCAGCAAGTAAGCAGAGATTAAGATAAAATAAAAAAGCATGTTCACACGCTTTCATTATTTCACACTATCATGTTGTCTTAACTCTGCTTAACGCTTTCTTAAACTCTCCTAGTCATAATAATGTCGCACTGCTTCATCAATTTCATCACGATCATATCGTATGCCGTGCTCGGTTGGATAAGCCTTAACTTTACCAGTGTTCACATAGCGTTTAATAAATGTATTGTCTGCAACACTGATATATTTGTGTGCTTCACTGCGCTTTAGCCACTTTGGCCATAACTGGGTATCTGTTGCTGTTTCTCTCATAGCTTTCCTTTCCATAATTCTAATATCAGACTGTTAACGTATCTATCGATGCCATAATTGTTGATGTATTTAATATCTAACGCTAATGTTAATCTATCTTTGTAGACTAAGTACATGGTTATACTCTGTGCCACGTAAACATCAAACCGCTTATAGTATTTGTTAGCATTCACATTGGCTGTCCGTTTAGTTGCCATTGGGTGTGTCTCTTGATAGGCTCTTGTTTTATTGCCATGAATTGTAAATCTCAAAACAAATGTCACGGCTCTATGTGTCGTGATTTTACGCCTGATTAACTCATTCATAACAAGATTATGGACATAAACATAAAACATAGTCGTCTCTTTGTCTGCATATGTTCTCTTCGGTAATACAAAACGTTTCATCAATGCTTCAATATCCATAGAAAAACCTTTTACTAGTAAAAGCAATGTTCCGTTTTTAATGTTTATCTGTTAATCACTGCTATTACTCAACTCCTCGTAGCTCTAATTCCGTCTCAAATTGTATGTTCTTACTACGATATATGCTTTCTTTGCGTGCAAATTCTGCATATAACGCTTGTAATCTCTCTTGACTTGGCACGTGTTTCGTGTAATTACCTTTATTGATTTCATCTCGATCATAACCCAATGTATCTAGTGCAAACTTATATGTTTCGATCTGATGTTCTAATAAATATCGTTGGTGTTTCGTCATAACATGTCGTGTTTCTTGATTGTAATTAGCTTGTTCAAGGAACTTGATGTGTCTCCGTTGCTCAAATATATAACCAATCAACGCTATAAATATCATGCCAATTAAAATGTTCATGCGACTGTCTCACTTTCATACTTTTCTTTTGCTTGTTCAAATACTTTATCTGCTTCATCTAACTGATATTGATTAGCATAGTGCGCTTTTAACAGCGCCTGCTTATCTGCTTCACTGACAAATCTCTGCCCACTATCTCCGCTGGCTATCCTGTCAACATCATAGCCATACATCTTTAGTAATGTTTCGGCTGTATCTGCTTTAAACTCTGCATGTTGCTTAGCGTTCTCGTTTAATTTAGCATAGTAACTCATAAACCTAGCTGACTGTCTCATTCTTTCAAATGAACTACGCTGTAATAAAATAACAGCAATCAATGCCACAATGACAATGCTGATTAAAATATTCATATTTCATCCCCTTAAAAGTTAATTTTTCTGTCAATTTAGTATCTGTACCAAAAAGTACCCTTCTTTTGTGCCGTTATTTTTGTGCTTATATCGCCTGTAACCCCTGATATGACTGACTTTTATTTTTTGTACCAAATGTGCCAACTTTTTTTCACACTACACACTATATAGGACTATTTATTTTTTTTATGAAAAGTATTGGAACAAATGGCACAAGGGGTTAAGTCTTACTCTCGCAAGGGTTTTCAGGTTTTAGCTTTGGTACAAAAACAGTACATTTTGAGGCACAATGCACTCATACCATAGGTTTAACCCCTGTTTTTGTGGCACAAATTGCCAATTATTCGTTAAAATATGGGTTTAAATCTAACCCGTCCCAACTCCAAATGGGATTATCTGTAGGCTTTGCTGTCTGATGTGAACGTGTTTTTATTTTCTTGTAGCCTAGTTGATCCATTTTGTTATTAAATTGCTTGCGTTGTAACTTGCTGTGTATGCCGTTATCGTCTAACCATAATTGAAACACATCCCAAGTTTGTGCAAGACTAGCGCCACCACTGTACACATTATCATCATCTCTGATGACGTCTTTCAAGAAAGTGGTTACTAAATCTTGACGTTCTAACCATTCTTTGGTTGCTGTCTCAATAGCTTCACTCGTTGAAAATTTGCCCCGTTGTTTTGCTTCTTGATAAGCTATTAGCACACTATAAGCAAACGCTCCCACTTCCTTAACGGCTTCTTTTTCATTCCACAATAAAGCTCGTTTGGCTTGTTCCTGCGGTCGTTCTCTGGCTCGTGGTGCTGTTACTGGTACAATCTTAATACGCTGTGATAGTGCCACATTAACGGCAATATTAGGTGTCTGGTTCGCTCCAAATAATAACAAGGCGTAGAACTTCAAACTCAAAGCGTCCGCATTCTTAGCTTCCACATCCATTCTGTCGCCTCCCGATAAACTGCGTAACGTGTCGGGTACTTCAATACGTGTATCAGGCAAATCAAGGTGGATGTTACTCAACTTCTCAAACAGTCCAACAATACCAAATCTAGCACTCTTACCATTACTACCTGCGATTGTATCCATATCTTTGGCCACAATATTTTTAGTCCCTAACAACGGAAATACAATACTGTCAAAAAAGTAACTCTTGCCTGTCCCACCCATTTCATCAACGATAATAGCAATCGTATTAAACGTTTTGTATTCTGGGATGAAAGCATATCCTAGTAGCTCCTTGATAAATTGCCATGAGTTACCAAATAAGTAACTGCCCCATGCTTCAATATTGGGCGCTTGTCCGTCTTTGTTGATGTCAATATCATGGCCATTAACTAAGTAGTGTGCTTGCTGATTAGGTGTGATATGCCCTGTCTCAATCTCATAAGTACCATTTTTAAACGCTATGATGTCGGTACGTTGTTCTGTAAATGGGTTGTGCTCACTAATTGTTTGAATGAGTGTTGTTTTGCTAACATCCTGCATCCGTTTAACATTATATGCGCCATAACGCTTGAGTTTTTCTAATGCTTCACGCTCAATATAAGCTCTTGCTGATTTCTCGGTTAGGTTTTCCCATGATATGCCATTGTATTTGTAGTATCTGATATTCCCATTAAAAGGCACACCAATAACTGGACTATCTTTGATAATTGTTTCACTCAACTTTAATGTATCAATACCCTTAACATTGCCATTTTCATCAATATTGAGCCAATCAGGTGTACTTTGTCGTGGTGGTAACGGCTCTATGTCATCTGCCATACTGGTTCATCCTCACTCTTTTGTTATATTCTCGTTTATAGGCACTCTTATACGTGCGGTATAATTCTTCATGGCTCAAAGGCACACTACTTTTATCGTTAGTTATTTCTAAAATGTCTAGTGTACTTTGTGGGTCCACATCAATCGTTAACAAGTAACCTGCTAAACTCATAGCCTGGTCATTACGTTGTCCTGTCTCAAAGCCATTTTTAACCATTAACCAACGGTCTATATTGCTGTATCTGGTCGTCCGTTGATTACTTTGAGTATTTGTATTATTTTGGTATTCAGATAGCCTGTACACCCACTCCGGGGCTTGCTGTATTGTTTCAAACGGTGTCACTGCTCGGTAGGCTTCATTATCAATCACAGTCGGTGCTACTGTAATTGCTGTGTCTGATAGGACATCTACACCATTGATCACATTAATGACATTCTTGGGCTTATCTTTGCCATTGGGGATGAGATAAAAGGCGTGTAGTCCTCCTGTGGCTGTCCGTTCAACATAAGTATCTTGGATAGTCTCTGGGTTAATGTCATGTGCCTTAAACCATGCGCCAATGCTTTTCAAGCCATTGTGTTTGTGCTTATCAATATCAACAATCACAAGATTACTTTTTGATAAATCAATACCCACATTGCCATGTTGATACTCTGAATGTTGTGTGAGCCATGCTTGTAGATCATCCCCGCTGTTAAAACTGTTGTGATAGCCACCCGCCACGCCATTATGCTTCTGATTAGGTAACGCCATGAATACATAAGCGCCTGCTTGTTGATATTGTGTGATATAGTCCCATTTATTCATGAGCTAATTCATCCAATGCCATTTCAAGGTTAGGTATTTGCGCACCCACTAATATACCTGCTTTTGTGTCTGGATCTAATTCATTGCTTAATTTTTTTAAAAATATCAGTTGATTGTTGAGATAATTAGTTGCTGTAAACTTTTTAGGTACTAACTCTCGCACTGACTTTGCATTAAAACCATGTATATTATTAACTATCATGCTTAAACCCTCGCAAATCTTTCTTCATGTTGTAGCAACACGTTAATAATGGTTTGCTGGCTATTCACGCTTTTTTGTAACGTGTTGACCGTCTCCCAAAACTCATTACTGGTCACAATAAGATACATGCCTCCGTGTGTTTGTCGATTACTACCAATCAAATACCCGCGCTTACGCAAGTCGGCTATAATCGTGCTCACGCGCTTTTTATTGATGTGCAGTAAGTAAGCTAATTTTTGCAATGTAATGGCTTGTGCACGCCCTGCAGGTAATGTATTGAGAATCTGCTGTTCAATGTTTGATAATGGTGTATCTGTCATTGGTTATCCTCCTGTTTTAAGTCATTTAACAAATGACGAAAACGTCCCTCATCCACTGGTTTGAAAAGCAATTTATCATCGTCAATAACTAATAGTGGTTCATCAAACATTGAGTTAATAGCTTCAATTTCTTCTAAAGTTAGACTAAAACTTTTTATTTTTTTATCTTTCATGGTAAAATGTGTATAGCAAAAGCCATGATATGGGCGTTTGTAGCAAGGCTCATCCGTAAGTTTGGTCGCTCGGGGATGTGCTTTTTTTATGCCCTTTTTCATGCTTTGCTGTCCTTTCTTAGTTTTGTACTTGAAATAGATCACGTTGGATAGCTAAGACATCATAAATCACTGTGTTGTCATGTTTATAGCCTTGGATGAGTTTCTGACGTTTCCAATTCTTGACTGTCCCAACACTCACATCAAAATGCTTGGCAACATTCTCGGCTCGTTTCCAAACATGATGTTGATTGTCTAACTGATTCTTAACCGTTTGTACTTCTGACATGATTTCATCATTCGTCACTGTCATTTTTTATCCTTTCTCTACATTGCTTGTGCCTTACCTAAAATGCGACGTCGCTCGTTTGCCTTATCGACAATATCAATCACAAGATGTTCCCTTGTTCGTATGCCATTGTGATATCGCCATGCTCTTAATAAATAAACACCAACACCTGTATAACTTGATTTCACAATACGATAGGTGCGCCCTGTTTGCGTTGTAATGACCATTAGGCACGCTCAACAACTAAACGGGTGACTGCTCTGTCTAAATGTTCATAAGCTGTCATAATATCTGCCTGTGCTTGCGTATGTTGATTAAGTGCTTCACTACGTGCAATGTTTGGCAACGTCTTAAATAGCTGTTCTAAAGTCTGTACATAAACGCTCATACTTTGCGTTCTCCTTTCATATCATCCCCGAATGCCACACCTAACATAAATGCACCAAATAGTAGCATGCAAAGTATCACTACTTCGCCTATCCACATCATCATACTTCCACCTCTTCATCCCCTAATTGCGCTTGTCGTTCTAATTTCTCGTTTTCTTCCAAACGGTCATAATATTTAAGTTGCATATCTTCCAAATCTTTCAACATGTTAATGACTGTTGGTGTTGTGACATGGTCGCCGTCTTTTAAACTATCAACTAATGTGAATGCTAATGTTTCTTGGATGTCTTCCAAAGCGCTGTTTGTTTCCTTGATAACTTGTGCCTCTGTGAATAATGCGTTTGATACTGTCATGATATTCTCCTTATTTTAAAAAACGGTTGCGGTATTCTTGATAAGCCATGAGTTCAGCTTGATTGTTAATGACTCGTGTATGGTCTATCATTTGTTGCAAGTCTGCACTCATAACATCCATTTCTGCGCTAAAGTTTGTGTCTGCCGCCTCACTAACTAACTTTATAACTTCGGCGTTTGCTTCGTGTAGCTTACCGATCAGAATTTCTAACTGGTCTCGTTCTTGTTCGTGGATAATAATTTTGTCTGTCATGATATATTCTCCTGTTTCGCTGCTTTTAACGTGGTTCACTCTTGCACGTCACTTTAAATATCAGCAAATAGCTTAGCTTTAATATCCTCATAGTCATAACCGTCTTGAATGAACAATGATATTTGCTGTTTAGCGCGTTCAAGTCTTGCGCTCTCGTCTGATGTGAGCGCGTTCTGTGGGTCGTCTGTGTGCCGTTGGTCTTTAATTTGCTTAGGTGTCACACCCAAAGCATACTTATAAGCCAATCTGTGGAAGTTACTGTAGGCGTGTTTGCTGTCTGGATAATGCGCCTTGATCACATCCCCAAAACCAATATTCACTACTCTGTTGACTTGTCGGTGTATCTTGCGCTCGTCAAGTTCATGCTTCATGTTATAAAATGCTGACACTAAGGTATCTTTAAAGTCCAAAACTTTATCAGTATTCCGCAAGTATGTGATTAATACTGTGGCTTGTTGTTCATTATATTTCCAGATTTTACTTTTTTGCCCACTCTCCAAAGATCGGATTTCAAATCCGACCTTACCAAACTTTGAAAGACGTTCTTTGTGTGTTCGTGTTAGTCGATTAATACTATCTAAATCAACACCACTGTATTCTGCAATAATCTCTGCCGTTGTGTATGGCTCGTCTTGCAAGCCTTTGTAATATACTAATTCCATGTTTTATGTCCTCTCTTGCCTTTAAATGTCTTTTCTTGTCTGGTATGATGTATACAAAGGAACATTTATAAATTTTATTGTTCCCTTTGTATACATCTGATACTTAAACTATAACTTTTGTCCCCAATGTATACAACAACGTTTAGAATTTCTTAACTTAGTTTTATTTTTAGTTAAGGACTTTATAAAATCTTAAACTGAGGTATAGACATGTCTGCTACTGCTGAGCGAATCAAAGAATTGCGTACACAAAAAAAGCTCACTCAAAGTGAACTTTCTGAAATTATAAAATCGTCTCGCGGTACGATAGCCAAGTATGAGCGTGATGAACGAACGCCTTCTTTTGCTATGCTTTCTCTGATTGCTGACGCTTTAGATACCACAGTGGACTATTTACAGGGTAAAACAGACAACGCGCTTAAAACGGCTCACAATGCGTCTGACAACGGGGATGATAAAAAGCATGTTGCGTTAGATGATGATGAGTTAATCATGTCATTTGAGGGTAAAGAATTATCAGAGGATTACAAAAATTCTATTCTTGCGTTCGTTAAGATGTTACGCGAGGAAAGAAAATAAATGTATGAATACCTCGACTATACATCCCCACTAGATTACTTCGATGATGTGATAGCACACTATAACGCTGATAAGATATACCTTGAAAAAATTATAGTTGCTGAAATGGCTGGCTCAATATACGATCCTGATGTTGCCTTGCCGTCTGACAATACAATCATCATTAACCCTAACTTTAAGACTAAGTTCTCACTACCATTTAGAAAGTTTCATGAACTACAGCACATATTAAACGGCGAACAACACAAAACATATGCGTTCTCGCCTTTGGCCAAAAGTGATGCAGAGATAAGCGCTAATGCTTACGCGTTTAAAATGCTAGCTGATTTTTACTTTGACGAGAACACAGACAGATACAGTAAACTCTATGACTTCATGGCGTACTTCGGTATTCCTTTGTCGCTTGAGAGTGGTGTGTTGAAGAATATATAATTTAAGGACTTGTTGCAAAATAAATAAAGGGGTTCAATAAATGGTTAATAAATTCTTTTGGTGTATTGGAATTGGCATACTAATCGGCTTAGTAGTCGGTTATTTTACAAACGCAATGCTTGAATTAACACCTGTTGGTTTTCTAGCAGGTTTTGCATTCTATGAATGGTCTGAAAAGCGTAAATAAAAAGCCACCTACTATCAGTAAGTGACGTAATCATGAAGAATATTATAAATAAAAAATGAAAGAATCAAGATGACTAAAAAGAAATATTTATTGTTAGTAGGTTTGATAGTATGCGGTACTATACTAGTTGTAATTGGATCCTTGTTTATTCACACTAACCATAAAACAACTATATCTCGCTCACATTCTAGCATCTCCACAAAGACGAGTAAAAAAGTTGTTTCATCTTCTTCTGTTTCTAAAGCAACTTCAAGCATTATCTCGTCCACCTCTACAGAACAGGCTTCAAGTTCTACTCCTGTTGCTACTTCATCATCTCAACAAAACAATACAACCGCTAGCACTACTGAAAGTAGTAATATTTCAACCGACACAAACACGTTAACAGGTTTCATTAATACTTACGGTATGACGCCCAGCGCCTATAAAATAAAGCAAGGCATGACCGCTGAAGAAGCCTTAAAATCAGTACCGGATACAATGAAAACGTCTGGTGAAATTCAAACTGAATATCTTACTTACGGTATACAGTCTGTTGCTGATGATGGCACGGTAACAATGAGTAAGTAACTTAAAACAAAAAATAACTGTTTGTCTTGACCACGAAGCCAACTCTGGGTCTCGCTTCCCTGTTCAAACTATAGGCGGGGAGACAACCCACGATGGCGTTTTCATTGAATATTTTTTTAACATAGAACGGAGAATATTAAAAATGACAAAATTAATCGTTACTGACATGGACGGAACTTTTTTAAATGATTACCACAGTTTTAATACCAAAATATTTGAAACAATATTAGAATTATGTCAAAAGAAAAACGTACAGTTCACCGTCGCTAGTGGTTCACAATATATGCGTTTAGTTAAGCAGTTTGAAAAATATCAAACACGCATAAACTATATATGCCAAAACGGAGCCTCAGTCTATATCGGAAATCGTTTACTTTACTCTGAAGAATTAACACATGACGAGCTTAAATCGTTAGACAACATTTTATCAGATCAGACCGTCGCTACACACTTAAAACAAAAACTGTATCTAGGACAAGAAGGCGCATACTTCCTAAGTCATAATAGTGAAGCGCTTGTGGAGGCAAATAAATATTTTCCACTCCTCCATTCGATAAAGCAAATAAATGATATTGACGAACTTTACAATGACAGTGTCCTAGGTATGGCAGTTATTGGAAATGGATTAACCACTAATAAGCCATTATCTCAAATAATTCAGAATATGATACCGGATAACTTTTCTTGTCTCGGCTCCGGTTTTGATTTTTATTTAATACAACATAAAACTGTTGATAAAGCCGTTGGTGTAAAAAATCTCCAAGAGTATTTCAATGTCACACCTGATGACACCATTGTATTTGGTAACAACTATAATGATTTAAAGATGTTAGAGTCAACTTCTCAATCTTTTGTTATGTCTAACTCTCCTGAGGACATGAAAAGCATATTTAATGTTCTTGACCGTTCTAATAATCAAAATGGGGTTCAGAAAAAAATATTGTCATATTTAGAAAACATTTAACTATCACTCATTGCAAAATCAAAGCACTCACAGAGCGCGTACATACGTGCCAAGCGTTCACGTTAAAAAGTTGTAGGAGAATAAAAATAAATATGGTAAAAAATATTATTTATATTGATAATGATCTATTGAATTCGACCATTGCTCAAAACGACGGTGGTGTGGCGCTTAGCAAAAGCGATTCACTTTCTAACACAAAAACTGAAAGTGAGTCTAATGATGGAAAGGCTTCATTATCCGCTAAAATTAAAGCTCCTTTTAGTGAAGTTGAAGCTGGACTAGGTGGCGGTGTTGGTAATAGAACAGATGTATCTACAGCTGAATCTCAATTATTAGATACAGTATTTCATGACTACTCTCTCAACATACTTTTGGATGAATTATCTGATGAATTAAAAACCACAGAAAACGACCTTTCTATAAATGATTACGTGGTGTTTAATTCAAACTTTTCTGCATACGATTTTCAACAACTAAAAAATGTAACTGATTTAGACGTTTTTAACAAATTTGAAGCGTCCATGAATTTAGCCAATCAAGATGAAATTCAAGAACTAAAGGAAAAAATCAAACAATTAAAAAAAGCCCCTAATAAGGACAGAACAACAATAGCGAAAATAGAACAAGAACAAAAAGGTCTGGAACATTCATTGGGGGATACTGGAGATGTTTTTAAATTATTAAATGGTTTCGCTAATTTAGCCGATACTCTGTACCCTAACACGGTGTTATTTTCAACAGACAATTATATTACATTAGCAAATAAAAAGAATTTCAGAATCTCTACTTCTCAAATTAGTTCTCTATCAAATGCCATTCATGAAATTAAAATTTTTGGGATAGTTATGTCGAAACAAAACAGTGATACCACTACTGACATGAGTAATTTTGCACCTGAAACCATAAACACTATTCCTAACATATTATCAAATGTACTTCTAGATTCATTTAATATTGCAAAACAAGGAACTAACATAATACTACCAATCGCAATTTATTTTGAATAACGTGAAAATTTCTCTCTTTGTTTTTTAACTCTGTCATTAACCTCGGACTTCTGTTTCAGAAAATTTCTATGTTGAATCGCCTGGTTTTTTGAAATATCAGTGAGACGTTTTTGCGTTAATTTTGAAATTTTATTAAAGTTTATTTCGTTCATAAACCGACGCCTCTCTGTAAGCTATTCTTATCTTGACGTCATTATAACATACCCAATATATGCCATGTTTATGAAATATTTATCCACCTATGGAAAAAAAATCGCAAAAGGTTGCAACGCAATATATGATGACCTTTTTTGTAACCTTGTTACACGCTGTAACAAGGTTTATAACGCTTAATACATCAAGTATGATAGACTTATACAATTAACTAAGGTTTCAAAAAGTTACAAATTTGCTTAATGATTTAGACAATATATGCGTACAGTTACAGACTATAAACAACTGAATATAAAGAATATTGTCTCTAATATTCACAGCGTTAAAGACTACGTTATATTCAATGGCCGTGAAATACAGTTCACGACCACATCCCCTAACTATGGTGGTGTGCGTTATTGGCTTGTATGCCCTATCTGTGATAAACGTAAAGGCACCTTATATGCTGTGAAGTCAGTAATGGCTTGTCGTAACTGTGCCAAACTATATTACCCACTACAAGAAAATACAGTACAACGTGACAGTATTTCAAAATTCCTATATTATGATCGTCTATTGTCTAAAGCTCGCACGGAACTAAACCCCAAATTTGAGTGGGCATTTTATAGCTATTTGCGATATGATCCAATTACCTCGGCACTTAACAACAAACCAAAAGGCATGCACATGACTACTTATGTTCACAAATTAGAATATATCGATAGTCTAATAAACAAAATGCACAACTGTATGCAAGTCATAAACTTGGAAAAACAACGCCATGCTGATAAAATAAACAAACAAATTGATATGATTTTTAGCAGTCGATAGTATTAAAATCAAAAAGGAGTTTTAACATGAAGAAAAGTTCTGTCACAGTCAAAGCTATAGCATTTATTGTAGCTATTTTAATTCTCGGCACATTGTCATCATTCAGCGTGGAATGGATACGTGGTGTGTCGATAGGCGACATATATGGCACGTTTAATTTACCACCACTAGCACCACCAAAATGGCTGTTTGGTCCAGCATGGGGCCTACTCTATATTTTACTTGGCATTTATTGTGCTAACCTAAGTTTTGTGAAAAAGAATCGACAATCACTTTATACCTATATGTATGTGCAATTAGCATTAAATATATTTTGGACCATTGTATTCTTCTCGTTTTCAAATTTCCTATTAGCTACACTCATGATCGTGGTAATGGACATTTTGGTTATAGCTATTATCTGGATTGATAAGCGACCCATTAAACTACTATTAGTCCCTTACTTGTTATGGTTGTTATTCGCTACATATCTATCAGTTTCTGTACTTACTTTAAATTAGTTTTGCTGACTAAACTTGTAACACAATAAAACCACGATCCAGTTTAATTTAGGTCGTGGTTTTTATTGTATCTATTTTAAGGTCATAGGAGGCGTTTTAAGCTTTGTTAGTTATTCATGGTATAAATACATTACTTTGTATTAAACGTTCAAATTTTGCCTGTTATTTCTTTTCTGTGAGCCTATCAATTCACATGTGGGGATGAGATAAGTATTTACAATAATATTCTTGCCTTTTTTAGGGTGTCCGAAATGTCCGAATAAAAACATAAATATGCTCTTTTTAGGATGTCTAAAATGTCTAAATAAAAAGTTAGTTACTCTCTTTTTAGGGTGTCAGATATGTCAGGATAATGTTAGTTTACATCTGTAGCCTTAAATCGCTTATACCCCCGCCCCCTATTATCAGAATAGAGAGCACACACATATCGTCGTCTTATAAAAATGTTCAATTTTGAAAACTTTTTTATAGGGGGGCTACCCTGTAAACGTTGCTATATAGGCATTATGTTTTTGATATTTAAATTTAAGAATGTTGTTATATCAACGCTTGTAGCGTGTACATTTCTAAAAAAACGGACTTTAAATACTACTGCCACAAGGGTTTTAGATGTTTTAAGGCAAACCCACCGTAAAAACTACCCTCTATTCCTACCCAACTTTTTAAAATACAAGCCATAATAACAAAATGCACTACTTTTTTTATAGTGTGTATTCGTGCATATAATTTCATCCCCATATACATAAAAATGACATCATAATCAGCAATTACCCTCAATGTTTGTGGTACCCTTAAACAGCTATTTTTGGTTAGCGATGCTGTTATATCAACGTTTATTGTTTAAAATAACCCATGTAAAAAGTTTTGATTTCTGCATTCGTAAGATTTCAGGACGCCACTTAGTGACGCTCTCTCCATCAACACCTACCCCGGGGGTATTTTTATAGTTGATCACTATAATTTTGACTGCTAAGCATACAAGCGTTCTTGTGGTCGTTCTAAATGGCTCACTAATACGTTCAACTCTTTATTTAAAGCCATAATTTGGCTTGTTGGCGCTACGACATTATAAAACTCTATAAATGGCTTGTTCTCTTTGTACTTGCTGACGTACATATCTTTAAGCTCTGGCGTTAATTGTTTGCAGAACTCATCTAGTACTCGCTTGATCTCCTGCACAAATATTGTGTTTTCATGCCTGTATTTATTGGCTCGCTCTGGATATTGCTCAATCAGCTCACACTCTAAGTCTACCAATCCTCTAAAATAACGCTGTAATATTTCTCGATTAGTCCATGTACTTGTCATAGTTAGCTCTCCAATTTAGTATGATATCAATATTATACTATTTATGTACCACATTTTTGTTAATGTGCTATTTTGTACCTTTTATGCAAATAAAAAACGGCTTAAACGCCGTTACACTGCTTACTTGCTTATTTAAAATGTTTCCCAAAAAGTTTCCCATTTTGTGTGAAATGCTATGAAATACAGTGCAACGTTTTTCATAAGAAAAGGCGCTACATCAAGGTTTTTGAAACCTTATGTAACGCCATGAAATGCTGAGTGGAGAAGAAGGGATTCGAACCCTCGCACGCTTTAACACGTCTACACCCTTAGCAAGGGCGCCTCTTCAGCCGCTTGAGTACTTCTCCATAACAGATACTACTATACCACATAAATAGAATACTAGCAACTGTTGTTACTACTTCATAATAACACCAGCAAAATCCTTATGATAAATATCAAACTTCTTTTCACCCACACCCGAAATAGCTAAAAATTCTTCGTCCGTCTTGGGTCGCAAAATAGCCATGTTCATCAAAGTTTTATCTGAGAAGATCAAAAATGGTGGAATGCCTGCTTCGCGTGCCAATTCTAGACGCTTAGATTTCAATGCAGCAAATAGCTTGTTATCGCTTTCAGATAGTTTAAGTCCTTTAGCCGCTGATGTCACTTTTTGTTGGGCAATAACACGTCGATTGACACGTTTTTCCACAATTAATTGCCCTTTTAACACACGTGCCCCAATTTCAGTGACCTTTAACACCGGAAACTCACCGCCTTCAATTCTAAGGTAACCGTCCGCCGTTAAATAGTCGATAAAACTGCTCAAATCTTTAATCGTTCGATCTTTCATCAAACCATATGTGGGTAACTTCATCAAATAGTCATACTTTTTCACAGCTGCATCTTGTGACCCTTTCAAAACTTTAGCAACCATTGCCTTACCAAAACTTTGATTCATACGCACAACATTAGCCAAAACCCGTTGCGAATCAGTTGTTACATCAACCATTTCACGAGAATCTAAACAGTTCGAGCACTGCCCACAATCATGATCAACCACTTCCCCAAAGTATCCGAGTAAATAGCGTGGTAAACACGTTTGTGTATTAGCAAATGCGTTCATTTCGCGAATCTTATTGTATTCATTCTGTTTATGTTCTTCCGTACCTTCTGATTTTTGGACGAAAAATTCTTGTAAATGAATATCTTGTGGCGCATATAATAATACTGCTTCTGCAGGTAACCCATCTCGGCCCGCACGACCAATTTCTTGATAATAGGCTTCAATATTTCCGGGTACTGAATAATGAATGACAAACCGCACATTGGGCTTGTTAATACCCATACCAAAAGCGTTGGTTGCGACAATCACTTGTACCTCATCAAACAAAAAAGCTTCTTGCATCGCTTGACGTTCGCGCTCTGGTAAGCCAGCATGATAATGTCCAGCCTTAACGCCTTTTTTATTTAAAAACTCATATAATTCATCAACTTGCTTTCGTGTAGCAGCATAAATAATACCACTATGTTCTTTATTCTCACGTAAAAATTCTTGCACATACTGTCGTTTATCAACATTATGCATAATTTTCAATGCCAAATTATCACGCGCAAAACCAGTTAGGATAGTATCTTCGTCTGATACATCAAGTAACTGTTGCAGATTTTGGCGCACGCGATCAGTCGCGGTCGCTGTCAACCCTAAAATAGCTGGATGCCCAGGAATTTCAGCCAATAACGGTAAAATGTTGAGATAACTTGGTCGAAAATCATGGCCCCATTGTGACATGACATGAGCCTCATCAATGGCTACTAATTCAATGGGTAATTGCTGAATAAAACTAAAAAAACTTGGAATTTCCAAGCGTTCCGGTGAGACGTACAACATCTTATAGTGGCCTGATCGCAAATCTGACATACGCTGTGCTTGTACTTGACCAGCTAGTGTTGAATTTAAAAAAGTAGCGTCAATCCCCATGGCAGCCAAGCCATCGACTTGATCTTTCATAAGAGAAATCAAAGGTGAAATCACCAACGTAATCCCTTGAAACATCAGTGCTGGTAATTGATATGTAATAGATTTCCCACCACCAGTGGGCATAATGGCTAACGCATGTTTATGCGCCAATACTTTTTCAATAATATCTAATTGTCCTGTACGAAAATCATCGTATCCAAATACTTCTTTTAAAATTTCACGCGGTTTTTGCATAATTCTATTATAAGCTATTGGTCGATTGTTGTGTACTTAAAACAGATTGCCGTTCCAATTTTTAATTGTCTTCATTCCAAAATAAGTCATTCAATGTACAACCCAGTACTTTACAAATATCAATGCACAAGTTAATAGAGGGATTATAATTCCCCGACTCAACTGCTACTATTGTCTGACGTGTAACATGCACAGACTTAGCAAGATCAATTTGCGTCATACCAGCAAGCGTTCTCGCTGATTTAAGTTTTAAGTTTTTATGATTCGCCATCAGTAGACTTTTTCTCCTTATAAATGGCAAATAGTACTGTCAATGCATAGAAAAATAAAAAAACCGTATTCATCACATTAAACATACCCTCAAAAGTAATCTGATGATTAATTAAAATATTCATGCCAAAACAAAAATATAAATAAATCACCCCTAATACTATCATAACAATTGCCAGTATCAACTGTTGGTTTGCAGTCATTTTCAACAAATATGTATCTGTTCCACCTAATGTTTGTTCAATAGCTTGATGGATAATTAAGATATATACAACAAAAAGCATTTGAGTTTTAGTCTCTGCCCAATTAATGTCTAAAAATGAGATTGCCACTAAAGTAAGGATACTTCCCATAGCAATATACAACCCCCTGGTATCAATCCCACCTGTTTTTGCAACTTGAAACTCATCTCTTCCCCAACGCTCTCTTCTGTGACTCTCCATCAATAACTCCTCTTTTCTTTTAAATACTCTATAAATATACATTATATACGACTAAAAGTAAACTATATTATACATATAGCTAAAAAATATTATTCCAGCTGTTCTTAAAATGTGTAGTTGACTTCTCATTTTAATTTGATACAATAAAAAGAGAAGTCAACTACACATTAAGAAGGTGATTGTTTTGGAAGTTGTTAATCATGTTCAATATTATCGTAAGCAAGCTGGACTGACACAAGAAAATCTAGCTCAGTTAGTCACTGTCTCTCGAAAAACCATTAATTCTTTAGAGCGCGGCAATTATACGCCATCATTGTTATTGGCTTTACAAATAGCAAAGGTACTTCATCTAGATATTAATGATATTTTCAGCATTGAGGAATAAAAAGGAATGTTAAATCATGAAAAAAATAATTTTTGAACAATTGTCTAATATGATTCTTGCAACACTATTAGCTTCTGCAGTGGCAACAACGATAGCAGGTTCTACTATGAATACGAATTCATCTGATTATCTTGTCGAAATTCATTTTGACAAATTATGGTTAGTTTTCATATTGGCTGCTTTTATTTTTACTGTTTTGCGCTACGGGTACAGTAAATATTTCGGAAAACATGATGGTTATGATACTAAAAATGCAGAATTGAGTTATCAAGACGAACGTGAACAAATCATTTCGCAACATGCGACCAAAATCACTTATCAATTCATGTCTAATATTCTAGCCGCATCTTTAGTTATTCTTGTGTTCGGAAACGCCCTCACAAGTTCTGTTTTAGTGCTTCGTCTCATGCCAGTTATTTTAATCGCGGTTTGTTTGAACTTGATGTTGTTTGTTTACTTAATTGCTTGGATTTTTTATGATCATAAACTTTGATAGTCTCGCTGTTTATTTGAGTTTTTTTGACTGTGTTTTAAAATCTGTATTTAAAAGCGCTGTTTCTTAAAAAAGAGACAACGCTTTTTACGCATTAACCGACTATTTACACTCAAAATGGGTTCAACTGAAAGCGCCACGATATTTTTCGTCGCAATAAAAAATGAACTATAGCAGCCACACCCGCTGTGATAATCAAGATATATAATTGTGTTTCTTGAAATCCTAAAAACTGCCTTCGTAAAATATAGATACCTTGAACGATCATATACAAAACACTAAACCACCCAAAATAAGCCGCTAAAATATTACCACCAATTCGTGTAATTTTATCGAATAAATTTTCCGGTTGACCGGCAAAAAATTTCATATGTAACCAATCCAAAAATAACATGATAAAAATAAAACTGAAAAGATCCATCCCCACTAATTTAAGAATCGTCAAATAATCACGAGTCACATTAAAGTGTTGCTGATGTATGATATTTAAAACATAGGCAGTTAAGATATCTGAACCTAAAATAAAAAGTAGCCAGCTCAACGGCTTGGCGCGAACCATGTCACGAATCATACGTTTCTCCATTACTTATGGTTTTGCACAGTATTATCAGGACGGCTTATTCTGATTGTCGCGCAGTTTGAATAATTTGATTATACCACTTCAAGTGACTATCAGATTATTCAAAAGATGCGACTCAATAGTCTAATAATTTAACAGTTACAGTCGCACCAACTCCCCAATAGCAGTGCTCCTAAGTCAATAGTTCGGACTCTTTTTTATCTAGGGCTGTTCGGTTAAGCGACTTGCATTTTGCGATGCACCACACTGATACGTTCGTCATTGTACCAGTCTAAATAGTTTGAAACTGCCAAAATCAAATGCGCCAGCGAGGCAAATCTGAATTGATAAATCATTTCGCGCTTTAAGAGTGAATGAAAACTTTCAATCTTAGCGTTGTCATATGGATGCCCTAATTTTGAATAAGAATGCGCAATAGTTTGTTGCTGTAATAGTTGTTCAAAGCCAAAGCTCGTAAATTGACTGCCCATATCAGTGTGCAAATAATCTGGTTTTGCGTGGTGCGATAAAGCGCGTTGTAACGTTGATACGACTAACGTTGTGTCCATCGTGGCACTAAGTTGATGGGCCAAAATTTTGTGGCTAGTTAGATCCAACACGGACGCAAGATACACCCATTGCCCATCAGTTAGTTTCAAATAAGTGATGTCCATGCTCCAAGCATTCACTGACGTGAGCTGTTTGATTAAATTTGGTCGTTGTTTGTAATCAACTGTCGTTGTTGGCTGTTGGAAGCGTTTGACCATCACAGA
>NZ_BPKW01000019.1 GCF_019656015.1 Leuconostoc inhae
GTACTTGCACTATCACTTACACTTGTACTTGTTGAAGCACTACCTGAATCACTAGCACTCGTTGATGTGCTGTATGATCCTGATGTGCTTGCACTATCTGAATCACTGGCACTTGTTGATGTGCTGTATGATCCGGATGTGCTTGCACTATCTGAATTACTTGTGCTTGTTGATGTACTTGCACTATCACTTACACTTGTACTTGTTGAGGCACTACCTGAATCACTGGCACTCGTTGATGTGCTGTATGATCCGGATGTGCTTGCACTATCTGAGTTACTTGTGCTTGTTGAGGCACTTGCACTATCACTTACACTTGTACTTGTTGAGGCACTACCTGAATCACTGGCACTTGTTGATGTGCTGTATGATCCTGATGTGCTTGCACTACCTGAATCACTGACACTCGTTGATGTGCTATATGATCCTGATATGCTTGCACTATCTGAATTGCTTGTGCTTGTTGAGGCACTTGCACTATCACTTACACTTGTACTTGTTGAGGCACTACCTGAATCACTGGCACTCGTTGATGTGCTGTATGATCCGGATGTGCTTGCACTATCTGAGTTACTTGTGCTTGTTGAGGTACTTGCACTATCACTTACACTTGTACTTGTTGAAGCACTACCTGAATCACTAGCACTCGTTGATGTGCTGTATGATCCTGATGTGCTTGCACTATCTGAGTTGCTTGTGCTTGTTGATGTACTTGCACTATCACTCACACTTGTACTTGTTGAAGCACTACCTGAATCACTAGCACTTGTTGATGTGCTGTATGATCCTGATGTGCTTGCACTACCTGAATCACTGGCACTCGTTGATGTGCTGTATGATCCTGATGTGCTTGCACTACCTGAATTGCTTGTGCTTGTTGATGTACTTGCACTATCACTCACACTTGTACTTGTTGAGGCACTATCTGAGTTGCTTGTACTTGTTGAGGCACTTGCACTATCACTTACACTTGTACTTGTTGAGGCACTACCTGAATCACTAGCGCTTGTTGATGTGCTGTATGATCCTGATGTGCTTGCACTATCTGAATTGCTTGTACTTGTTGAGGCGCTGTTTGCCGAATCACTGGCACTCGTTGATGTGCTATATGATCCTGATGTGCTTGCACTATCTGAATTGCTTGTGCTTGTTGATGTGCTTGCACTATCACTTACACTTGTACTTGTTGAGGCACTACCTGAATCACTAGCACTCGTTGATGTGCTGTATGATCCTGATGTGCTTGCACTATCTGAATTACTTGTGCTTGTTGATGTACTTGCACTATCACTCACACTTGTACTTGTTGAGGCACTATCTGAATCACTGGCACTTGTTGATGTACTGTACGATCCTGATGTGCTTGCACTATCTGAATCACTGGCACTCGTTGATGTGCTGTATGATCCTGATGTGCTTGCACTATCTGAATTGCTTGTGCTTGTTGATGTGCTTGCACTATCACTCACACTTGTACTTGTTGAGGCACTACCTGAATCACTGGCACTCGTTGATGTGCTGTACGATCCTGATGTGCTTGCACTATCTGAATTGCTTGTGCTTGTTGATGTACTTGCACTATCTGAATTGCTCGTACTTGTTGAAGCACTACCTGAATCACTAGCACTTGTTGATGTGCTGTATGATCCTGATGTGCTTGCACTACCTGAATCACTGGCACTTGTTGATGTGCTATATGATCCTGATGTGCTTGCACTATCTGAATCACTGGCACTTGTTGATGTGCTGTATGATCCTGATGTGCTTGCACTATCTGAATTGCTTGTACTTGTTGATGTACTTGCACTATCACTCACACTTGTACTTGTTGAGGCACTGTCTGAATCACTTGTGCTCGTTGAGGCACTCGTACTTGTCGAGGCACTGTCTGAATCACTTGTGCTTGTTGAGACACTCGTACTTGTCGAAGCACTGTCTGAATCACTTGTGCTTGTTGAGACACTCGTACTTGTCGAAGCACTGTCTGAATTGCTTGTGCTTGTTGAAGCACTGTCTGAATTGCTTGTGCTTGTTGAGGCACTCGTACTTGTCGAAGCACTGTCTGAATCACTTGTGCTCGTTGAGGTACTCGTACTTGTCGAAGCACTGTCTGAATCACTTGTGCTTGTTGAGGCACTGTCTGAATCACTTGTGCTCGTTGAGGCACTCGTACTTGCCGAAGTGCTGTCTGAATTGCTTGTGCTTGTTGAAACACTCGTACTTGTCGAAACACTGTCTGAATTGCTTGTGCTTGTTGAAGCACTCGTACTTGTCGAAGCACTGTTTGAATTGCTTGTGCTTGTTGAGGCACTCGTACTTGTCGAAGCACTGTCTGAATCACTTGTGCTTGTTGAGACACTCGTACTTGTCGAAGCACTGTCTGAATCACTTGTGCTCGTTGAGGTACTGTCTGAATTTGCACTACCTGAATCACTCGTACTTGCCGAAGTGCTGTCTGAATTGCTTGTGCTTGTTGAAACACTCGTACTTGTCGAAACACTGTCTGAATTGCTTGTGCTTGTTGAAGCACTCGTACTTGTCGAAGCACTGTCTGAATTGCTTGTGCTTGTTGAGGCACTCGTACTTATCGAAGCACTGTCTGAATCACTTGTGCTTGTTGAGGCACTTGTACTTGTTGAAGCACTCGTACTTGTTGAGGCACTGTTTGAATCACTGGCACTCGTTGATGTGCTGTATGATCCTGATGTGCTTGCACTACCTGAATCACTGGCACTCGTTGAAGCACTCGTACTTGTTGAGGCACTGGCACTTGTTGAAGCACTATCTGAATCACTTGTACTTGTTGAAGCACTTGTCGATTCTGAGGCAGGATCTGGTGCATAATTAACTGTATAAAGTTGCGGTTCACTATCTATTGAAGCGTCCCCATTACTGGTTGTATCAAACTTTTTGAACGCATTTAATGCCAATGCTAATGTGCTATACAATTGTCCATTAGGACCAGTAACTGTATATATAAATCCATTACGCATGAGGCTATCATCTGTAGCACCAAATGCAATTGTGCCATTTGATACGCCATCATCATTGTAATCTGTTCCAGATGCACCAGCTGCTGTTGTTGGCAATTGCGTATAAGCTACGCCTGTTGCTGGATCAACCGTCGGTTGATTGTTTCCAACAATTGCTGCTTGTTGGAAATCAGCTGTCATCGTGATTGTAAGATATTGTGGCGCACTATCTGTGTTTGCACTACCATTATCTGTTGTATCATAAGTGAATTCTTTACTAACTTCTGAAGATGATAAATGATACCCATCAACCCCCAGCTGGCTAGCTCCAACTTGGTCAAGTAATTGTTGATAAGTATAAACCATACCAGATTTTGCCATAGTAATAACATCAATAGCATGTTGACCATCATCAGTAACAATATGAAGATTTACTTCTTGATATGAAGCCTTAACAAAAAATGTTACCACGCTATTGTTGTCCTGAACAAGAGTTGTTTGTGGTTGTGTTTTATTAGTGTCTAAAGTATAACCTGATGGCAAATTACCTGTACTTCCAGATGTTGTATAGTACTGATTTGTCCAGTCAATTGTGTTGCCATAGTTAGCTGTAGGCAAGTTATGACTGAATTCTTTTCCGGCATTCACACCACTAGAACTTACAACGTTACCAAATTGATCTACATATCGATAAGTAGCTGTTTCATTGACACCATAAACATAGATCTTATAGGTATACGTGTTGCCTTGCATGGGTACAATAGCATAGGTTGCTTGACCATAGCTATCACCATTATCATTGACACTAGTAGAATCACCACCAGATTGTGCATCAGCAGCTGCACCGGTATAGACTTGATCAGCTAACGCCCATTTGTAGTTAGCTGGCATGTTAGTTGTTGCCCAGTCAGTTGTAGCCAAGCTAATGGTTTGACCAATATTATACTTTGACTTATTTGATACATCAAATGGTACAGTTTTAACGACATGCCCTGCTGCATCAACATATTGAATATTAATGACCCCATTCGCAATTGCTGCAGTGGTTAATTCACGCGTCGTAGTACCAATAATAGTCGATGGGGCTGAATTTCCTGATACATCAGTTAATGTTGTGACACCATTTTTATAATTTAAGTTAACAAACACAGCATTATTATCACCAGCTGGTTTCGTAATACTTGTATTAGGATTATTCCAAGTTCTAATACTTGAATTATTCATTGTAATCGTGCCGGCGCCTGTAAAGATACCAACAGTATTGTTAATAGAAGCGCCAGTTGCATTTTCTGTGTTCAAATATAATTGCTTTGGTGAAATGAACTTAATGGACGAGTTAGCGGAGTTAACTTGGAAAATACCACCATTTGTTTGTTGGTGAATATTAAATACCGTACCAGCATTGAAAATCGCTTGTTGCGTACCCTGAAGCCTGATCACACCTGGTTGCGTAGTTGCAGGTGCATTTAATGTGAAGTTCTGGCCAAATGTAAATGTAGCGTCATTTGTCGAGGATTGTTGTCCGTTAATGAAATATTGGAAGCCAGTTTGCGTCCAAGTAACATTGTCTCCAGCAGAAATTTTATCAATATTAAAATAAACCGCTGGAAAGTTTGCTGATATACCATTATAAGTCTTGGCTGTATTTGAAGAACCATCACCCATCGTCAATGCGTTACCAAAACCGACACTACCAGTAGGCGCCTGTGTTTCAAAATAGAACTCAGAGAAGTTTATATCGTTAGATGTACGGTTCAACGTGACACTTGCATTGTTAGCAAAATTAACGCTACCGACACTTCGAGTAACTTCATTAGATAGATTGAATACGTTTGTACCAGAGAAAATAATTTTTGATCCAACACCATACATCACGTGAATTGGATTGTTTCCCGTAGCCGCACTTGCAGTTAAAGTCACATTGTTAACATTCGCTGTCAATTGAACTGCAGACCCACCGCCATCAATCAGTGTATTACCGTTACCATCATTACCTCCAAATCCTTGTTGGAAAGTTGCATTGGTAATCGTAATATTAGTTGGATTAGTTGTTGTTGCGTACTCAAAAGTATTATTTCTTAAATCAATTGTATGGTTGTTACCATTGATAATGACACTGGCACCATTTGCTCGATTACCTAATGAACCAGTTGTTGGTGCAGTAAAGTCAGCTGTAATGTCAATATAAGTTGCACTGTTGTCTACCCAAGCCGTTTGAAGTTGTGCAAAGTTCGTTACAGTTCTCAAAGTGCCATTGGTTACGGCTTGCTGACGATAAGTTGCATCATTAACAATTTGATCTGGTGTCAAAACTGTGACTGAAGTTGGTGATGTACTAGTAGTGTCATTTGTCGAAACTGATTGACTAAACGCAGGACGATTACTATCAGGATTAGTTTGCACATCTAAGGTTGGTTTTTCGACAGCGTCCCTAGTCTGAACTTTACCTAACGTCGTAATGTTAGCAACCAAACCATTGTTATCAGCAAAAGTCTTAATTGCTGTTGAAGCTTTTGGCGTCAATAAAGCCGTATCTGAAAGGGCAACATTCAATTCATTAGACGCTTTGTCAATTGTTGCCTGACTGTCTGTTGGTAGTTGATCTTTTAAATTATCTAGCTGTGTACTTGCTTCAGAAGTTGTTGTTTGATTACTATCAACTGGAGTTAATGATGATGCCAGAGTTGCGGCTGTTGCAGTTGTGCTACCGACCACTGGTTGAACACCAGCTGTACTATTCAAAGCACGAGTTGCAACTGTGCTATTCACCTGAGTGTTTACGGCTGAAGTACCCTTGTTGTCATTAGCAACCGCTGTGCTAGATTCGTTGTTCTTAGCGGCATTAGATGTGCGCGTTGATGTTGAATCTTGTAGTGATGTAGAATTACTTTCTGACAGTGACGTACTTTTACTAGTAGAATCAGAAGTACTAAGAGATTCAGAATGACTTGTTGACAACGATTGACTATTACTGTCTGTTGTTGCAACTTTCTGACTACTTGTAACTGTTGTAGTAGAAGTGCTTTCTGTCGCTGCTGTCGTTGTACTTGCGGTACTTGATGTTCCGGCAGTTGTGGTACTGTCTGCTGGAATTGTAGCCGTTGTTTTAGTAACTAACGTATCAGTTGTATTCTCTTTTGTCGTGCCATTAGTATCAGTTGTTGTGTCTGCTGATGCTGATGCATCACCTACAATTTGTGAGCCTAACAGCCCACCAACTAAGGTTAACCCAGATACTAACCATTGCTTACCTGATTTATACATTTTAAATCTTGTTGTTGCTTCTGGTCGTCTTAATAACTTACGTAGTTTCATAAATATTCCTCTCAATTAATGTTTAGTTGTATAGATATTTTATCTATCTATGCTTAACTATACCTAACATTATTGCCAAAAAAAAAATCGTCCCGCAATTGGGACAATTTTTTCGAATTTAATTACATTAAAGATAACCATAATCATCAATCAAATCACATATTTTTTGCTTATATTTTGAGTTATCAAAATCATTTGCTTTAGTTAAAATATCGTCGATTTCACTATTAGGTAAATTTTTGTCTTGCCAATGATTTAGCATGCTGTCATTCAATTGACATATCAATTTTATTTCCCAATCATTTATCCATGGTTCCAGTTCATGTATTTTTTTTAAAATGTCCAATGTAAATAGATTATGCTTAATATTAACAGCAATACAAAGCAAATCATATAAAAATCCCACCTTTTGATTAGCCGTCAATACCGTGGATTTATCACAAATCGTCTCACTTAATTCTCCAAAAAAAGGCATCATTTTTTGAGGATTCATGTAAACCATGGATACTAACATGATAATATCAATTGTTGTCCACATATCCCTCAAAATTAAAGTATCCATCACTTTCGACAAGGCAACTTCAAACGTCTGAAAATCATCGTTATCCACATATATGAGACAAAGAGAGGCAAAATCAACCAATAACAAATATGGATCATTTTTCAATGTTGTTTTATTATGTTTCAATAAAGATTCACCTATTATGTGACACTTATCAGATGAACCAATTAATGAATAATAAGCTAACATAGCTGTTATTTGAATCAATTCATCATTAGGTTGACTAAACAAGGCCCACATTTCTATATTGGTTAACCCTAGTAATTTCTGGACACCCATTAATAAATCTAATGGTAAATCGACTTCATAATTTAACCAACGATAATAACGCGATCGACTTAGTCCAATTTTGTTAGCAATACCGTTAGCAGAGATACCACGAGATTGTCTAATCTGCTCAATTTTATCGTGATCCAGCGTCACACTAACTAAACTTGTGTTCACATTTAAATCTAACAACTCAATATTTGGATAAATACTTGTTATTCCTAGATATAATTGTCGTTTTTTCAAAATGCTACCCTACTTTCTTCAATGTAATTGTGATATCAAAGAATAAATAATGCCAAACAGAACAACAGCTCCCATGAGTATGGTAAAAACCATTTGCATTTTCCCAAAACCTTTCTTAGTATTAGGTCGAAGGATATGTTCCTTTTCAGAGTTAATTCTCAATTCAATGTCATCATTTAAAATACTGACAGGCTTTTTTTTATCAACATCAAGATTTTTAATTGTCATAGTGCTTCCTCATCTCGGTACCCCATTATTATTTCAAATTCCGCATTTATGATTGCACGCTTGGTAAAATAACCAGCAGTTACTAGTTGCCTAAAGTGATCAACTTGCATGATCATTTCTGCCAGTTCACCATCCCCCAACTTTTCTATCATATCTGCTACCTCATTTAATGACTCAACAACTAATCCTAATTTATATTTGCTAACAACCGAAGCAATCGCAGTGCCTTTTTTAACAATAACTGGCAAACCACTAGCTAAATAGAGACTAACTTTATGAGGGTTATTGTACTTTGCATATTCCTCGCTGTTTTCATAACTATTACTATTTGTGTCCCAGGCCAAACCAAAACCACTGGGTAAGCTGGTCACTATTTCATCAGGTGATAGCACCCCTTGGTAAGATACTTGATCACTTACTACAAATTCAGGTTTTAATCCATATGCTAGAATTTTTATATTATGCGACCAATTTTTTAAATACACTGATTTATTGAGTGATCCAGCCACGACAATTTCTTTATTGATGTGATCTCGCGCTATTATTTTTTCATTAACATGATAATCAAACAGCGTTAAATTAATTGTTGCAACACGTAAGCCATTTGCCTTCAAAATATCTGCCATGTGTTGATTATGTACAATCACCACATTAAATTGATTCAAATATTTAATTTCATCAAAAGTTGTAGTTGAAGGGAAACGCAAAAATTCAATATCATGCACTATTGCGATTATGTCTACTCCCCTAGATTGCATATGTTCGACAAAAAAATTTTCAAACCGCTTACCATTGTAAGTTGGAAATTGGTAATATACAGTATCACCCGGTTCAACACCAGCTGTAATACCGTCAATACGTGAGTGAATTGCTTCTGAACTTTCAAAAGCGGAATCATATCTAAAAATAGATAACCTTCTTAAGCCTACTTGTTCAGCAAACAAGGAAATATCCTTCCTAGCTTTAAATGTGGCATCAGGATCTATGCGTTGAAAAATATCTGTCATCCATCTTGTCATTAATTTCCACATCCTTCTTTAGTCACACATCGTGTTGTTAAAATTTATCAAGAGCCTTAACATAATATGCTTTACTGCCCATAGGGCCATATATACCTTCTTGTACTTTTATGGCCTCATCATACTTCAGTGGCTTATTTTGTGTCGTTTGAATTTTTTCAACCATTAAATCATATTGATCATTGGCAAATACGTGCTTTGGACTCATATAATTTGCACGGTGCAAAACACTGTCAACCGATAAAATTAACGTATGCGCCAAAAAGGCTTCTTTTACAATATCCAACACTTCTGGTCCGCTATTAATATCTAACAAATAATCAGCTCGTTTTACCGCGTCTAAAATATTTTGCGGTTCTGCTACAGGAAATAGCGAAACATTACTATATTTTGAACTAGCTGATAATTTTTCTGACATTTCTGTTAATGCCATGATTTTAAAATTCAACTGCGGCATAGCTTGAACTAATTTTTCTAATTGCCAAATATCATCTGAACTGGTTACAATTAAAGCTGTTTTTTTATTTTTTTGTGATTTCATTTCTGTTGTAAAATTGTACGTTTTACCCAAATACGATACAATATCTGCTCTTGAAAAATGATATTCATGCTGTATCTTACGCATATCAGCCTGTCGCTGAAAGAAAATACGTTTAGTATTTGACTCATGATTACTCAATATTTCAGCCATATTTCCAGGAACACCCTGTGCCAATGATTCATCCCAAATCAATGCCGCTTTCACATCACTTTTTAATGCCCCAACTACGAATAATGGTATTGATAATGAATTATATAGCACACGACTATACTCATTAACAGTAAAATTTTGTTTGATAAAGAATACAACAAATTCTGTTACATTAGTGAAAAAATAATTTTTTCCCTTCAAAGATAGCATAATTTGGTTCGTCACGAAATTATGATTAATTATTTCATGATTATCTGGTGAAAAATATGACTTTTGTGCTGGTTGTCCACGGTGGTAATACGTTCTCGCATACAATTTACCGTATCGATTGTAATGGTCAATAAATTCTATTTTATCTAGTTTATTCCACCACTCCACACGTTCTACTTCCCGGTGTTCATGGTAAAAAATCTTTGATCGTACAGAATCGTTATCATAAACTTCAGCAAGTTCATTGTTACCACGAATACCCCAAAACGCTTGTACAGGTACCTCATTAAAAAACAAAGCATGACCAGTCTTATCATCATATGCTGATGAATAAAAACTAAACGGAGATATCATATTATCAGCTAACCAACCATTGTCAAAAATAATAACAGATTGATGTTGTATGCCAGCATCCGAAAGCGACCACATTAAATCGATAGCACTTTCATCCATATGCTCAAATAAATTAATCATGCGTAACCTCTTTCACTAATTCGTCCCACAACTTTTGAATATTTTTTGCTAAAAAATATTCAGCTTTCTGATATGACTTACTTTTAAAACTATCTTGTTGGTCAGAATTTATTAAATTTTTAATGCCTTTAGTTAAAGACACAATACTCTTCTCAGAATCTGTACTAAATGGAACTAAAAATCCGTTCGATTCATCGTCAATAAACGTTTGATTTCCGTAAGGGACATCGAAACCAACAATTGATAGTCCAGATCCAACAGCTTCCATCAGTGTCAAACCAAACCCTTCACTTTGAGATGCTGAAACGTAACCATAATAACTTTTGTATATTTCTTGCAAATCCTTATGTCCCTTCAGTTTAATAAAATCATCAGCTTTGTTAGCTGTAATTATTTCTTGTAACTTGGACATTACACCACCAGTACCAAAAATATCAAGTTTAATTGATGGTATTTGTTGGCGTACTTTTATAACCGCTTGTATAATCCAATCAACGTGTTTCTCATCAGCCAGTCTAGATGCTGTCATTAAATGATTTTCAGTGCGTTTGTGACGTTTACCTCGTAACTTATCCAAACTGCCTACTGGAATCGTATAGATTTTAGGATTAATGCCTTTATAGTAATTAAATTGCTGCGATAATACTTCTTTTTGTTTCTGAGTCGCAGTAACAAAAAAGTCTACCACATTAGCATTAGTAAACTGATATTCATAAAAATTATTCCACACGATATGCTGTTTATCAGTTTGGTTACTACTAAAGTGTTCCGCATGTATAACCACACCGACTTTAGCAGCTTTTTTATTATTAAAAATAGCAGGTGCAATATGTTTCTCGCGATCTATAATCAAAATATCTTTATGCGTCAAAGGCAATTGTTTCACAAAATAATCCACAAATTCAAATTCTGAATATAAAATTAGTTCACCTATTCGATAAGTGACACGCTCATCTTCAAGTAATTGTTCATAAGCTATTTGACCATTTTCATTATAAAATGCACGTCTATAAACCTCAGCCCTATTATTTACTGGAACATAATATTCTGAAAAAGTCTTAGTATAAGTGTAATGATCTTTACGAACCAGGTATCCATTTATAACATAGTCAACAAAATCAACATTTCCATGAATATGATCAAAATTAGCACGAATGAGTGTGTTACCATCTTCATATGTCACCCGATCTGGCAGTAATTTTTTTGTCGTCAAGTCAAAATCATTTTCTTCTTCAAGTTGTTTAATCGTATAAACCGTTTTAGAAGGCTTAAGATCTGTAAAATAATAATGAATTGGCATAATATTATTAATTGACATACCAATTTGATCAGCCATATCGAAAATATTACCGTTTAAAATTAACTCAGTAAAAACAAACTTATTGTCAACCATCATTTTTTTGAAAACATTTTCTCGATAAGCTTGTGCGTATTCCACACCACTACTAGCCCAGCCTATAGCCAAATTAAAGTTATAAATTGTCATTACTTTTCCTCCTCAAATATGCAATCTTTTATGCAAATTCTACTTCAAGGCTGCCATCAGGTTGTTTATCTAGCTCACTCAAAACAACGCCTGATACAGCTTGCTGATATATTTTTTCAATCATCAAGTTGAATGATTTTTTTGCTTCAATTTGATATTCGTATACTGGATTATGTTGCGCTAAATTACGATTCGTTACAATTGTTTTAAGTTGCTGTAAATTATCTACTTCTTCAACCCACTGTGTATCAATAGCTTTTAACAAAATCAATCTCTGAAAGTAGCCAAACTGAAATTCGCTCCCAATTTTTTTTCCTTTTTTCAGCATACTTTGTTCAAAAAAATCTAGCAAAAATTTTTTAATATTATTTTTGTTACTAAAATCAAGTTTATCCATATGGGATAACTGTTTATCAAACTCGTAGTCCAAGTTATTTAAAATAAAATCATTAAGTTCACGTGAACTAGGATTGTTTGTTTCAACAAACTTATCAAACCAAGATGCTGCCATTTTTATAAAGAGGTCTTTATAATTGTTATTTTTACCCAATAAGTAATCTCGTACTGCATAAACTTTTTCACGTTGAACACGCGAAATTTCATCAAACTCAAGCGTTTGCATTCTCGATGATCGGTTTTGACTCTCAGCACTTTTTTGTGCATTATCAATTAGTTTTTTAAATTTTATTTGATGAAGTTTTGATAAATGTCGATCTTGATTATGACTTATAAATTTTTTTAACCATTGCGGTCCATACTGCAAAAGAATTCGATCGTCTAAAGATACAAAAAATTCACTTCGGCCTTCATTTCCTTGGCGACCAGCACGACCTCGTAATTGGTTATCAATACGCTTGCTCTCCATACGTTCGGTGCCAATAATAACTAATCCGCCAAGCGCATCCACCTCCTGACTGATTTTAATGTCTGTCCCACGACCAGCCATTGCAGTAGCGACAGTAACAGCCCCCTTACTACCCGCTTCTTTAATAATTTGAGCTTCCAACGCCACATTTCTTGCGTTCAAAACATTGTGCGCGATACCCTCACGTAGTAAAATTCTTGAATATAACTCAGACATTGTTACTGATCCACTACTGAGTAATACAGGTCGCCCTTTACTATGGTAAAATTTTAGTTTTGCTACTGAATCAGTAATTTTACTCTCCAAATCAAAATAAATCTGATCATGTGTATCTATGCGTTGAATCTTTCGATGCGTTGGTACAACAACAACATCAAGATTATATGTTTCACGTAACTCTTCTTCATCTGTTTTTCCAGTTCCTGTCATACCAGATAATTTACTAAACATTCTAAAAAGATTTTGATAGGTTATCG
Organism: Leuconostoc inhae; assembly: GCF_019656015.1. Lineage (GTDB taxonomy): Bacteria > Bacillota > Bacilli > Lactobacillales > Lactobacillaceae > Leuconostoc > Leuconostoc inhae_A. The sequence continues at coordinate 12,812 of NZ_BPKW01000019.1, forward strand.
AAGCCATTGCTCGACTTTCAAGTGTTATTTCAACGTCCTCTTTAGCCTCGATAGATTGATGAATTCCTGCTTGTAATTTAGTCCCTGTTAGCTTACGCCCATTGATGGCATCCAGTAAAACAATTTCACCATTTTCAACAACATAATCTCGATCTTTATAATATAAAAAATGCGATTTCAAGGCTAACATCGCATATCTGTATACTTCAGCATGTTCTTCTGACATTAAGTTATCAATACCAAAAAACTTTTCACCTCGTGTAATTCCCGTTTGGGTCAACCAAACATTTTTTTGATCCTCATCTAATTCATAATCAGCGTTAATTTTAAGTATTTTTATAAAATAATTAGCAACTTGATACAAATTAGATTGCACACGTGGTGCCCCAGAAATAATTAAAGGTGTCTGTGCCATATCAAGTAAGACAGCATCAATTTCATCAATCACAGCATAACTAAATTCGCGAATATTTTTATCATTTTCATTATCAACTAAATTTTCAAATAGAAAATCAAAACCCAAGGCCGAATTCGTCGTATAAATGATGTCTGACTCATATATTTTCTTTTTATCTAAATCATCATCTGTCTCCCCTTCATCTGGCACACCAATCGCTACTGTCAATCCTAACCATTCAAATACAGGTCCAATTTCTTTAGCATCTCGTGTTGCCAAATAGTCATTAACAGTTATTAACATCACACCTTTACCGGCTAATGCATTTAAATAAAGTGGCATTGTCGCAGTGAGTGTTTTCCCCTCTCCTGTCTTCATTTCAGCAACATTACCATAGTGCAATATAATGCCACCTACAACCTGTTCTGAAAAGGGATATAAACCAAAGACACGTTTATCAGCCTCACGTATTGTTGCATAGGCATCTGGTAATATATCATTCAAGCTTTCGCCATTTACTAGACGTTTTTTTAACTTGAGTGTTTGATCTTTCAACTGATTATCACTCATTTTTTCGTAAGTTTTTGCCTTATTTTCTACCTTTTCTAAAATTTTATAATATTCTCTCAGTGCCTTTTTTTGTACTAATTTTGATAACACTTTTAATCTCCCAAATAATTTAATTTTTAATAACGATGTCTAAACTATTCTAGATTCACGGCGCAAATTGGCTTTTATCACTAAAATTTTTGCTATCGCGCTACTACTTAGCTTTTTTTCTTTATTTATTAGGTCATCAAATTCATCACAAATTTTAACCTTAGAGGATACTTTTAATTCCCCAATTAAAAGTGCCAACAAACTATCAAATAAATAATAACCAACAAAGGTAATATCACTATCATTTGGTTCGATTTGATCTAGTAATTTTTTTAATCGTCCTTTTTTGTCATTATTGACTAACATTTCATTAAGATAACTTAAGTTTAAAGATGGATCACTAATTACTTTGTTTCCCGTATTGGTAGATAACATCAAGCGTTGATCTTCATAATGATGAAACGCAACGTTATTTTTGCCATCATTTTTTCTGGATAAAAATACTCTACTGTCCAAGTCAAAATAGTATTCTGTTAATTCATTTGTTGTTTCAAAAATTAACAAGTGACTAAAATCCAGCCATTCATTTGACGCATTTATTAAACTCACCTGATAACTTGATGCATCCTTTGGAAACTGAAAAGTAATTTCACCTGCAACATCAACCACTATGTCAATCAATTGCCCATAAAGATCAAAAAAATCAACCTGTATAAAAATAGATTTTTCTGGATTTGACACATAATAAGTAATCAAAGCGTAATTATGATTTGCTTTTAAGAGTGGTAGTGTTGGTGAAAAGCGGTCATTAGGATATGTTGTTTCTGAATACCATGTGTGTATCTTAACTGCCTGAGCCATCATTGGATTACTGTATAATACTCCGTCAACACTTAAGCTGATTTTTGCGCCATAATTATATGTCCTACCATTACTAAAATCCCATGGTATGCGTAAAATAAAATCATTTTTAAGACTTACTTGATTAGTCATAAATTATTACCACTTCTTTCGAAATCATACTCTAAAATATTTTGATACTGCCTTAAAAACCATTTATTAATACCATAACTATTATCATTATGTCGACCAACGAATCCTTTTGACAAAATAGTAACATCTGTGTTTTCAAACATGTCTTTAAGATCATAAAAAGCGGTTGGGTCATAATCATCGTTTTTCATAAAAGCAATGTTAAATTTAGTATTCGTAAAATCACCATTACTAAATTTATCCCAAAAGCGTTTATTAAGTCGTTCCTTACTATCCTTAGAATTACCACCAGTGAGATTGTATAAGACGTCTAGTGATGTTGGAAATCCGTTTGGTCTAATGCCATGTTCATTGTAAGCAACATTGCCAATGTTGACTAATGGTTTACCAACAATAACTGCATGTGGATTTAAATCAGAGGCGTAATAAAATGCACCATAGGTTCCCATTGATAAACCAGATAATATTAAGTCTTTATTTGTAAATTGCAGTTGATCAAGCGCATGTTTTATAGTTTGAATAATTCCTGTTTCAAGATCTTGCTCGCCCATATAAAATCCACCACCTTCAATACGTGGATCAGTAATAAGTAAATAGGGTGTTCCCATATTTTTCATCATGAAATTCCCTTCAAAACCTTCAGCTGATCGATATCCTGAAAAATAGACACTTAATGGCGGTTTACGATCACCTGGATGAAAATATGTCATTATTTCTTGCTTATTATTTTGACTAACAATGCGTTTACCACCAATAAAGAAGGTTCCAAATTGACTTCTAGAGCGTCTAATATGTAATTGCCCAACTTTAATTTGGCCTTGTCCTTTGACAAACAACGAACAAAACAAATATTCTCCTGGATTAAAGTTTTCTATAGTATATGGTTGTTTTAATTCTGAGCCCATAATAGCAACGTTTTTGAGAACACTTTGACCATCGCCACTAACGCGAGTCAGTGACAACATAACCTCAACCTGATGATCAGCTTCATATTCCAGCCAAACTTCAATAACTTTATTTTCTTGAAAGACATAGTTGTACCGCCAAGAGTAAATTTGCTTAAAATTATGACCGAAATTATCTTCAAATTCTGTATTTGTATTGCCATTTATGTTCATTTTAGTAGTTTCAGACAACAGACTCACTTTATTCCCAACTGATAATTTTGCGCCCTCTTGTCCACCAAAGAAAAAGTGCAACAAAAAGCTAGCAAACTCATCTGGATCTCCTAATTTAATACCAATTGCTCCACTATTTTGTAATTGTTGCACAATTACTTCATCCTGTACTGATTCTGTGTCGTATAAAATGTCACAATCAACGGCATGATTATTAAATAATTCTTCTAATATTTTTTTACTTTGATTAATGTCAAAATCTAAATGGTTTAACAAAACGTAATCAGGTAAAATATCAGATTTACCAATTCTTTTTTCAAAAACCAGGTTACCATTGTCATTATTTAATATATCCTCAACATTTTTTAATGAGATAAATTGAAATGAAATGTCCTCACGCTTATGATTCAAAAATAAATTAACTGCCCCTATGTTTATAATCTTAATTTTTTTCATACTCACCTTTTACTAATTCAATCCATTTTTGAACCGTTTTTTTACCAGAATATTTTTCTATCTGCGAAACGTTATAAACCAAAGATTCATTCCAATTCATTAACACATCTAAATAATAATGTAATGCCTCTTCTATGTGCGTTATATTTTCGATAACCAGGCCGTTCTTTTTATTAACCACATATGCAGACTGCTTTAAATTTATTTGTGGTATGCCAGCACTTAAAGCCGAGATTTGCAAAAACATATTAAGTTTCTGATTCAAATCCAAAACTAATCGTGTATTTTTCAAATCCAGTGTGATACTGTGTTCAGAATAAATTGTTTTGGCCTCAACACGTTGCATTGCTAAAATCGCATCCGTAGCATTTTCCCACTCGTCAGTATCTTCTAGTTCCCCCATTTCAGAATTAGCCAGTCTGTTTTCACTTTCATCAGTTATTTTTTTCAAAGCAGCTTGGTAAATAAAAGAATTTTCATCAACCTGATAAAACAGACGAATCGCTTTAACTATTTGATTCATAACCGAATTAATTTTATTAGGATCTGTAGACGCAATTAATAATGATCGCCTTTTGTTTTTTAAAAGTTCTTCAGTTAGAATTTCAGCTAATTCATGAGATTGTCCCGTCAACATCGAATCAATATACCAATAAATTTTTTGTAATTTGAAAGATGAACTGTCTCCTAACTTTAATCTAGCATCAAATGGCGGTAACACTCTTATACCATTATCTAGCTGTTTTATTCCCTTTAGTTGACAAAACTGTTCTATTTGCTGTTTTAACAAAGGTGTATCAACCACAACTGCATTTGCATCATCTAAATATACTTTTAGTGTTGCTTCATTTTTAAGATCAAAACGGTTATCAAAAAAAGAGACAATTGTGCGATAGGTCAGGTTGGATAATTGTGTTAAATAACTATTTCCCAAGCTAGCAGATATAATCATTGTGTGTAATCCTTTTGTCTGTACAAAATGATTTTTCAAATTTTCAATTATTAAATCTGATATATTTTGATAAGTTTCTATAACACCTTCATGATGCCAACTGATACGATTATTTATCATATATTGTTGCATAGTCAGATTGTGATTTTCATCAAAGTAGTCGATACGTACTTGCACACCATCTGAACCAAATATCACACTACTAGAGAGAAAACCACGATCATCAAAAATTTCCCTTTTTATCAAAACATTATCTTTAAAATAATCTACAACACTCACAAAACCAAACTCAGAATAATAAATTTTAGCAAACACAGCTTGTGCCAACATCACAATAATGCACATTGGGGTATAAATAAATTCTACGTCTTTAGGAAAATCAAGATCTTCCAACTTTGTTGGCAACCCCTCCACAGACTTAATGGCCTGTAATTGATCAAAAACTGACCAATATTTAATATTTGTGAGGCCTTGCTTATTCAATTGATATCTAATATTTGGTAAATAAACCGGCAAAACGAGTTCAATTTCAACCCCATTTTCTTGAAACATGCGCAACTGATGAACAATGTCATCAAAGTCAGTAGGACCATTGGACAGTGATTGCCAACTCGGTATAAAATAGATCACATGAATTCTCCCTTTTTAATATCTAAATCAGGCAATATATTTGGATAACGTTCTTTTTCTAATAATGCCTTTGCCTGGTCAGTTATAGTCACTATCGTTGAATTTAAAATTAATATACTCCCGAAAACATAAGAAAAAGAATTTAACTGTGGCCATTGTAAACTAAGTATTAATGGCCCTCCTAATAGAAATATCATTATAACGTTGCCAACTGTGGCCATGTCCATTAATCTGTGTGTAATATACTCTCGTGTTTTATCTCCGGGAAACATACCCACAACATAATCACCACTTTTTTGTAAATCCTCGCTAATCTCACTTGGATTGACATTAACAAAAGCAAAGCCATACCCTAGTATGATGAGAATCAGTAAATACGTAAAAATACTACTAAAAGTATTCAGACTTGTTAAATTACTGATATCTAATTTATTAAAAATTGTTGTTACTTTTTGAAGTACAGGTAATAGCAGTTGTGGCACCATCAAAAATGTTAAGCCGAACATATAGGGCATTGCATTAGATGGTAATACCTTAATAGGAATATAAGTCGGTACAGCAAGTTCATTTCTAATCATAATGCGTTGCACTGGTATACGATACTCTGACCCTAGTAAAAACGACATAATTCTAATCAGTAAAATAATTCCTATAATTGCCACTCCAAATGTTATAACAGAATCCACTGTTGGATACTCAATCAAACTTTCTCGAGCAAATGACCAAGCAAGTTCGGGCAGTTTTGCTAATATACCGATTAAAATGAGTAGTCCTGGTCCACCAATACCCTTACGCATGTTGACATCAACTAACCACATAGAAAACATTGATCCAGTTGTAAACACCATGGTTGCTTGGTGTTAGTCTAAAAACATGGACACGGTTTCTACTACGATATAATAGACGTAGGAGAATAACCCATGACGCAAAA
>NZ_BPKW01000020.1 GCF_019656015.1 Leuconostoc inhae
TTTCTCCTATCTAGGGAGTATTATATCATTTTATAAAAAAACAACCCCCGTTATCTAACTATTAGATAATGGGGGCTATTTTAATAGGTTTTGTTAGGGGCGATATAAAAATAGACCCAAAAAATCGAATCAAAAAAATTTGCTCAGAAGTCAATAAATTGGACTATTTTTATTTGCCACTTATTATTTTGATAAGTCTGATGCTATCCTTAAATCTTAGAGTTATTATTTGTACTAAAATTATTGAGTTTTGAATCTCTTTACCTGATAAACTTCTATGTGAGAGGTGATAAAAATGATGCATCAATTTAACAAAACCATTGACTATTTAGAAAATACACTTATATCGGAAGTTGATTTTAAAAAATTTCAAAACATATCAGGTTATTCATATCCACTATTTAGTAGAATTTTTTCGATTTTATCAGAAATTACATTGGCAGAATACTTGAGAAATAGAAAACTCACACTAGCTGTAGATGATTTGTTGAATACCGATCAAAAAATTATTGATATTGCTTTGAAATATAATTATGATTCGGCTGATGCTTTTAGTTTTGCTTTTAAAAAGTTTCATGGGAATTCACCCTCAGAAGTTCGAAAAGGGAAAAACTATAAGTTATTTCCTAAAATGAAGTTAGCTTTAAAAGTAATAGGAGGAAGTCAAATGAATATTAAAATCGAAACAAAGCCATCATTCAAAGTAGCTGGTATATTAAAAGAAAACATTGAATCTAATCAATGTCCAAGCACATGGGATCAATTATATAATAATTATAGTTTTGATCAATTAGGGAGTTTTGGAAATGGTCAGTCATTAGGTGTCTGTTATGAGAATGAGGAAAATGATAAGATTAATTACATGGCGGGATATGACGTCTTAGATGATGCTAAAGCTAGAAATTTAGGACTTGATATCTTAGAAGTTAAAGAGACTGAATATGCAGTAGTTCCTGTTAAAGGATCAGTCCCTGATTCCATTCATCAGGCATGGAAATTTCTACTTGAAGAATTTTTCCCAGAAAATGGCTACAAACATTCAGGCTTACCAGATTTTGAAGTATATACCGAAAATGACATTCTTGATCCCAATTATGAAATGGAGCTTTGGGTACCAATTGTAAAGCAGTAAATTATTAAAACAAAATGTCCTTCAGAAATATTTCTGAAGGACATTTTGTTATTCTATCTCTAGTCTCATATAATCAATTGATTGATAAAAATAGTCCATTTTTTTAGTATAAGAGCAGAAACTATCGAGAAGTGTATCTTGTACCATCTTTAAAACGTTGGAGTCTTTGATGGGTAGGACAATTTGTTGCGCCATGATTCATATATACCTTTCTGAAATTAAATAATTAAATAAATAAATAATTTAATTGTTTATTTATGGATGACCAGGACCGTATTTCTAAACTTCTTTTATGGTTTATTATATCACTTAACAAAAAAACAGCCCCCATTATCTAACTAGTAGATAATGGGGGCTGTTTTAATAGTCTTTCATAGGGGTCATTATCTAAAAATAGACCCTCTTATTGTTAAATTAATGTTCTAATTTTATATGCTAAACCAGGGAAAGCCATTATCATCTTTTCTTTCCAAACCTCTGGATCAACATTAATTGCCATAACAGGAATTAGTGCATTGATATCATCTACTGCTGTTTGGCTAATTTCAGCAGCGCCCACGAGATGATTTTGCTTGTCAAAGACTAATGATAATCGTGCGTGATCATCTGTTCCAGCATAAAAAAAGTCACCTTGAGTAATATCAATATCTTTAATTGAATAATTACTGTCTTCCTTTGCTTTATCAATACTAATTCCAGCTTGAGCGAGTTGGGGGAATGTGAACGTAACGGTTCCAATTACTGGGTACCTAAGAGGTTCAGTTGTTTTATTAGTAAGTAAGGCACTTAAGTAGTCTGCTTCAAACTGTGCCGTAGAGGTTAATGCTGGTGCGGTTTTATCAACAATATCGCCCATTGCGTAAATGTTATTTGCTGATGTGGTCAAATATTTATCAACTTTAATTCCGCGGTTGCTGTACTCTACACCAGCATTATCAAGTTTCAATGCATTAATTTCAGGAACTCTACCACTGGCATTAATAACTTTATCAAAAGTGCCAAGGTTGCCGTTAGCTGATTGAACCTCATAGCCAGTTTGTGCTTCGGTAACAGCTGTAACATTTGTGTTAAATATAAAATTAATACCAAGTGAGTTTTTCATTTCATCAACTAACTGATGAACGTGTTGGCTGTAAAATCCCTCTAGCGGTTGGCCGGATCGGACAATAACGGTTACTTTAACCCCGGCAGCAGACAACAATGTAGCAAATTCCATACCAACGTAACCACTTCCGATAATTGCGACGTTCTTTGGAGTATCTTCGAGTTCAAAAAGGTTAGTACTAGTAAGTAGGTACTCGTGGCCAGGAATGTTAAGAGGATGCGGCTTTTTTCCGGTTGCGATTACAAAATTATCAGCAGTGATTTTTTTATTATTAACTTCAATGGTATGTTGATCAACAAATGATGCTTCACCCTTGATGGTAGTCGCACCCAGGCCTTCATACATACTTTGCATATTATTTAGGAATGACGCCATAGCCTTATTCTTTTGCTGAATAAGTTCTTTCCAGTCAAGCTTAGCTGGTTGAGTAATTCCCTTACCTTGCAAACGCATTGAAGTTAAGGTTGCTCGTGCTGCTCCTTCTAAGAAAATCTTGGGTTCGCAGCCTTCGTTAGGGCAAATTCCGCCAAACCGATTCTTTTCAACAACCGCGATTTTCTTTCCGCTATTCTGCATTCCCAATAGGAAACGATAAACTGATGGCCCACTGCCAATAACAACGTAGTCAAACTTCATTTATAGCTTCCCTCCATTTATTTTGTTTTCTTCTTCTTATCCTCAGTTTGCTTTTGATGTTCAGCGATAGTACAACCGTCTGGCCCACATACAGCAGCATCATTATTATCGCCAAATATTGTATTAAATTGTGGCTTATCTTCGGCCATCGTAAATTCCTCCTAATTTTCTTCTTCTTGAACTCGCTTTAAGGCTTTAACAAAGACTTCATATGGTTGGGCACCACTAATTGCATACTTATTATTGATTACAAAAAAAGGTGCAGCATGAATACCGGATTGTTGAGCCTCTGCCTCGTCATTGACCACAGCTTGATGATATTGGTTAGAATTAAGCACTTTTTCTACTTCGTCTTTAGCAAGCCCAGCTTCCATTGCCGCATTTAATAGCACATCATGGTCAGAAATCGATTGACCATCACTAAAGTAAACTTGGTAGAAGCGTCTAATTACTCGTTCAGTCAAATCAGGATCATTTTTAGTTTCTGCGAATTTAATAATCCGGTGCGCATCCATACTATTTGTAGGTACTACACTGTCAAGATCCATTGGTAGACCATCGTTATGCGCCATTTGTTCGATGTAAGCCATTTGCTTTTTGGCCTGTGGCTCCATTGCCTTATTTCCCTGAGTGAAGTGATTAATGTATCCTTCATCGGTTTCCTTTGGTGTTGCAGGGTTAAGCTCGAATGATTTGAACTCTAATTCAGTTGTGTCATAAATACCAATTTCCTTCATTGCTCGTTTCATTCGGTTAGAACCGATATAACAAAAGGGGCAAGCAATGTCTGACCAATATTTGATTTCCATAAAGTAATTTTCCTCTCTTTAATCTTTAACCGTTTGCCGATGCTTTATGGCTTCGAAATATTCAAAGGCGTTTTGCCCAGCAATACCACCATCGCCAACCGCAGTTGTAATTTGCCGCAGTTGCTTTTGCCGGACATCACCAATTGCATAGATTCCAGGAATTGTTGTTTCCATTTGATCGTTAGTTATAATCCAACCAGCTTGATCGGTAATATTTAAATTATTGAAAATTTGGCTATTTGGAAAGTTACCGACATAAACGAAAACTCCATCAGTGTCTAGGGTTGTATCATCACCGACCTGATTGTTATGAATTTTTACTCCAGTAACATGATTTTCATCACCTAAAATCTCTGTCACACTAGTATTCCAAGTGAAATCTATCTTATCGTTATCAAAAGCACGATTTTGTAATACCTTTTGTGCCCGTAACTGATCGCGACGATGAATGACATTAACTCCATCAGTGACATTAGCTAAGTACAATCCTTCAGAAATTGCTGAATCACCACCGCCAACTACAGTCACGTTCTTTCCTTTAAAGAAAGAACCATCACATACTGCACAGTAAGAAACCCCTTTTCCGGAGAACTTTTCTTCACCTGGTACACCTAATTTTCGATTATTAGATCCTGTTGCAATAATTACTGCGCTTGCTACTAACTCGTCACTATCGGTTTGAATATGCTTCATTTGTTGATCATCAACGGTAACGTTTTGGACATCACCATATACAAAATTTACTCCGGCCTTAACGGTTCCTTGATACATTTTCTCACCAAGTTCAGGACCCTTAATTGTTGTAAAACCAGGGTAGTTTTCAATGTCATCGGTGTTGTTCATTTGTCCACCATAAATACCGCGATCAAGCATTGCTACATTTAAATTAGCTCGTGCTGCATATAAGGCAGCGGTCATTCCACCAGGACCGGCCCCAATCACTACTACATCATATTTCCTCATTAAATTTCACTCCAATCTACTTATTAGTCGTCACGTAACGCTAATCCCTTATCCAATGAACGATTAACAATGACTTCTTGTGCATCAATAATGGTTACCCACTATATAATCTAAATAGTCTTGGTCTTTATGGGTTTCAGTTTTCTTATTAAGGAGTCGGACATAACTTTCAGTTGCTAACGTCCCCATACCGCCAAGAATAGTAAAAAACTTCTTCATTATTTAATAGTGTTGGTAATGAAATTTTCGACTTCTTCTTTAGTCTTCCGATCTTTATTGACAAGTCTTCCGATTTCTTGCCCATCTCTAAAAATAACGAAGCTTGGAATACCAAAGATATTTAGTTCTTGAGCCAATTCGGTATTCTCATCACGATCGACACTGATGAAAGTGTAATCTTTGAATTCTTGTTCAATTTCTGGTAGATGAGGCTTGATAAAGCTACAATCAGGGCACCAAGAAGCCATAAAAACTAAAATATATTTTCCATTCTTCAGTTTTTTATCAAATTCTTTTTTATTCATTACTGATAGTTGTTCCATTCAGCTTCTCCCCTCTTAACCTAATTAGTATATTGAGCAAGAACGGTTTTAAGTTGGTCCTTACTTTGGAGGCCAACCAGCTTATCAACTACTTGGCCATCTTTTTTGATAATTAAGGTTGGAATAGACATAATTCCAAATTCCATTGGTGTTTCTTGATTTGCATCTACGTCCATTTTAGTGATTTTGACTTTATCGCCAATTTCTTTATCAAGTTGTTCAATAATCGGTCCTTGCATTCGACATGGAGGACACCAAGTAGCCCAAAAATCAGTTAATGTAACACCGGTACTAGTTTCTTTCACAAAGTCTTTGTCAGTTAAGTTCTTAACCATAAGAGTCGCTCCTTTATAGGTAATATTTAATTAAAGTTGTTAATTGTGATTGATCAATAAAACGGGTAATTTTTTCAACGATTCTTCCATCACGCAGCAAAATAGTACTGGGTACGGAATAAACATTGTATTTTTTTGCTAGTTCTGGGTGAGCATCTGAATTCACTACCCGAACGTTTAAATATGAATTAAAGTCATGGCTAATCTTATTTATTATTGGTCGCTGCGTATAACACTGGGCGCACCAATTATTCTCAAAATTAATTAAGGTTAGCGTTTTATCAATAGTAGACAAGTTATGTCACTGCCTTTCAATCATTCAATTGTTTACTTGAATAGTTTAATAATATCATATACTTTTTGTAAGTCAATATAAAAGCACGATTTAATCAATAAATGACTAAATCGTGCTTAAACTGTTTATTCTGTTATTTTATTCCAATCATAGTGACTTGAATTTAAACTAACTGCGTCAAAACCATTTTTATTTAAGATCTGTGTGGCAATGTTGGAATTAGCACATAGTCTTCCACGGCAATAAACAATAATCTTTTGATCTTTAGGTAATTTGGGCATTGATTCTTTTAATGTTTCCAATGGGACATTAATTGCCGATTGTATGTGGCCTGCTGCATATTCATCAGAAGGTCGTACATCAAGGACAAAGCAATTTTTGTATTCTTCTTGAGCTTGCTTTAACGAAATGGTTTTAACGTTATCTTGAGCGTCTGATTTATCCTGAATTGTTTTCATATCTGAAAGTTCACTGTTGCCAATGTCGGTTAATAGGTGCACAAGATCACTAATTCTGGGAGAACTAAGGCTATAAATAATATGATTGCCTTTTCGTTTTGTTTTAACCAGATGACTGTCCTTCAATATTTGTAGATGGCGTGAGGCGTTAGCTACACTTATTCCGACCCCGTTGGCAATAGTTTCAACTGATTTGGGTGCTTGAGTTAAAAGATCAAGAATTTCTAATCGTCGATCACTGCTTAGCCCCTTACCAATTTTAGACAGTTCTTCATATAGTCCATTTTTGTAGTTAACTGCTTGTTCAAACATTTTCTTCCCACCTTTTCAACTATTTTGTTGAATAGTTTACCAATTTTCCTATGAAATTGAAATTCAATATTATTAGTTAATAAATTAATGGGCCTTGTCTTTTTAGATTTAGGAGTCATCCTATAATTATAGACCCTGTATTATTCTTGAATTTCAAATTCTGGTAATTCCTCAATTAATTCAAGGGTTCGCATACTTACTGTAATAACGGATAATAAGAGGTTCAAAATATATTTAGGATTATCACTAAATTCGTTAGGATCATCCGTTATTCCTGATTTTTTATCTGTCTTCACTTGATATTGATCAATAATCCATTCAATAGCAGGACGACCATTTACAACGTAATCATATGCCTTTTCTGGAATATTCTTGATAGTAATACTTTCGTTGTAAACAATAGTATCTAATACACCCTTTTTAGGATGTTTCATCTTCTTAACACGATAATTTGGTTTAGAAATTTCAACTTCAACACCTTCCCAGATAGGCTGATCTTCATAATTCAAATGTAAATCAGCAAGTTTACGACCTATTTCAGCATATTTTTCTTTGTTTTTTAGTAGAGGAATACGAGGTAACGATTTTTGTAAATCACTAGCATATGTTTTCCGATATTCTTTTGAATGTAAAACACCGTATACATAGTAAAATTCGTTATCAGCCAACAATTCGAAATTTTTCCCAGTTAGGTTACTATTTGATTCCAAAAATCCACTATTAGCTAAGTGTTTTTTATAAAATCCTTGTCCTTTTTCCATCAAATCGAGACTAGGAATAAGATTAACCATTTGTGCAGAAAACTCTCTTTTGGCACCTCGACCAGTTATAAAAATAATTTCATTATCCTGTTGCAAACCACGATAACGTCCAGGCATTTCAACCACATCTCGATCATAATAAACGAATTTTTTTGTAAACGGTCGGTACTGAATTATTTCAATTTTGGATTCATCAAACAGAATTTCAACATGTCTCTTAGCACGATTCAAAAGACCTCTAGACCACTTAATTTGTGTTGGATCCTTATCTATAGTTTGTTCATCAATACCATTAGATAGTTTATATCTTTCTACATTATATTTATTAATCAACCGATTCACGTTATTTTTTAATTGTTTTGAATCAAAATTAACCACCCACGCATCGCGATTTGTGCTAATACCTACAGCCCAATCTTCAAAAATGTCCCCTGCCATAGCTGGATAACCTTCATAATCATTATCCCGTTGATTAATCCAATCATTATTCTTATCAGGTACAATGTTTTGCCAATCGATATTTAAGATTGACTCCTTATCACGTAAAATATCCAATTTATCATCACGGGTGAGATAATCTCCTATGTCGTGATAATGAACCTCATGATTATCACTACCATCTTTTACCAAAATGGAAATGGCAATAGGCGTTCTACTTCCGGAACCAAAAATTTTCCCGCCCTCTTTACGTGAAGTTTCTCCTTGAGTGCGTTGGTCTCCACGTAAATTAAAGATATAAAGATGATTGAATTCTGCAAATAATGATTTTCTCAGACCATCAGTTGTTTGGGAATCAATGAATGATCCATTAGAAACGAATCCAATCACTCCCATCCTATCTAAGCGATCACTAGCCCAACGAATAGCTTGAATATAAGAGTCATATAGTCCCTTGTTTAACTTAGCTTTCGAATTCCGAGCATAAGTACGCTCGATCTTTTTATTTAAATTTGGGTAATCAATGTTTTGATTATCATCATTAGCATCTGATTGTCCAACAGAATAGGGAGGATTTCCAATAATTGCAGTAATTGGAACTTCTTGTTGTCGTTTCAAACGTGCGTCGTTAATGCCAAAGTAATCATCATCTAATGTATCTTCAGTCTCTGTACTCTCAAAAGTATCTGTTAAAACAATCCCCTCAAAAGGAAAATAGCCTTCTGCATCACCATTTATTTCATCGAAAGTTGATTCAATATTAATGGCCGCAATGTAATAGCTTAACAAAACAATTTCATTCGCATGTAATTCTTGAGTATATTTACGCGCAATATCAGCTAAAGTAATTTTCCCGGCATCCATTTGCTCTTTTAGGTAAGTCAAAGTTCGAACAATAAACGTACCCGTACCTGTAAATGGATCTAAAATATGGACATCCTTGCTCGCTAGAGATTTTCCAAAGTGCTTTTTAAGCACATCATCAACAGAATGAACAATGAAATCGACAACTTCAATTGGGGTAAAGACAATCCCTAATCTTTCAGTCGTTGCTTTAAAAGCAGTTTTGAAGAATTTATCATACAAAGTAACGATGATCTTTTGTTTATCTTCTGCTTTTTCAATCCCTTCAGCTCTCATTCGGACAGATTCGTATAAAGGTTCTAGATTTTCTTGTTCTTTAGTAAATCCAGCTTTTTCAAGCTCAATCACAATTGATTCCATCGCTTGTGAAACTGGATTTTGATTCACAAAGCTGTAATCTTCAAAAAGGGCTTCAAAAATAGGCTTGGTAATCAAATGCTGTGAAAGCATTTCGGCAGCTTGATTTTCATCAATGCTTTCGTTGATATTATGTTGCAGTGATGAAACGAATTTTTTGAATTCTAGACTAATAGGATCTTGTTTATCAGATAACTTATTTTTAATCCAACTAATTTGACGCTCGGCAATTTTAGCAACATCTTGTGACCAGTTTTCCAGATATTTACGATCACCAACTTTTTGCACAATCTTACCAAAAATAGCGCCCTCAAACTTATCCCATTCCAGATTTAGCTCAGTTTGAACGTTCACTGGATTAGCTTTATCACTATTTGCTTCCTGATCATTCATTTGATCAGGTGCACTCCCTACGCCGATTACCTTGAGTTGTTTCGGTTTAGCCATATTCAACTTATCAATCATGGCTTCAAAACGCTCATCGACAGAACGCAACGCATTAATTACCTGCCAAACAGTTTCATAGTTCTTGTTATTATCTAAAATGGTTTCGGGTGTCTCATCTGTTGGAATAACGATAGGCAAAATAATATAACCATAGTCTTTACCTTCAGCCTTACGCATAATACGTCCGACTGCTTGTACGATATCAACCTGCGATTTTTTAGGTGACAAGAAAATCACCGCGTCTAGCGTTGGAATATCAATTCCTTCTGTCAAGAAGCGCACGTTTGAAACAATTCGTGCTTCATCTGCTGGTTTATTTGGATTAGCTAACCAGTCTAAAATTTCTCCCTTTTGAAGAGCGTTCATTTGGCCGTCAGCATGCCTCATTGATAAATGAACTGGTTGCTCATCAACGGCAGTGCCAATGTATTCATTAACAACTTCTTCAAATTGATCCGACACCTTTTTAGATTCGTCAATTGTTCGCGTAAAGGCTATTGCTCGCTCTAAAGGCGCACCATCATAAGGGCTATTCTTTACTGGATTCTTGTACCCATTACGACGCATCATACCATTCCAGATACCGACAATCCGACCAACATCATCAATATTTAACCCATTTTCAGGATCAGCTAATGTGCGTTGCATATCTTTTTGGATGGCAGCCTCATCCACAGCTAATACCATGACTTTATAGTCAGTTAAGATATCATGTGACACCGCTTGACCAAATCCCATACGGAAAAAGACTTCCCCGTACTTACTTTCATCGTCCATAGAAGACAATAAAATACTTTTTTCTTGTGCATTTTTCTTGGCACTTTCACCAAATATCTTTGGAGTCGCTGTTTGATACATGCGCTTAAGACCTTGGACGTTACTGTTGCTATGCACTTTGGCAAAAATACTAGCTTCTTTAGTAGATTCGTGAGCACCAGTTGTACGGTGAGCTTCATCAGAGATGATAAAATCAAATTCCGGCAGACCCTTTTTTTGTGCCTCGCCAATCACATCAATACTCTGATAGGTACTGAAAATAACGACCATATCAGTTGATTGCCCTTTTTCAAAATCACGCCAATTTTGTAGTATTTCTTGACTAGATGTTGTTGCTGGATAACCAATATCAGCAGCCTTAATATCTTCATTTCCATCTGTACCACGAGAGGCATCACGATCTGATGTCACAGCCATACTTGTCATGGTCAGTTCAGTATCATTGTTCCACCCACGCAATGTTTGCGTCAATAATTGAATACTTGGGACTAAGTATAGAACTTTAAACGGCGTAGATTGCGCTTTAGCTAGTGCTTCAGCAATTTTTAGACTAGTAAAGGTTTTACCAGTCCCTGGCGCCATAATTAACTGCCCGCGATCATGCTCTTTAAAATGATTAAGTGCGTTCTCTTTAGCCGTTTGTTGGTAACCACGCAACTGCTTTGGCTTTTTAATAGTTACTTTCTCAGGTCGTTCGAAATTAAATTGTGACCAGTCAATTTGAGAGTTGCGTAAATCAGACAACCCAATAATTTCAATACCTTTTTCATTTTGCTCAATCGTTTCACGAGCATTGCTGTTCCATTCATCGACTGTCGAAACAATCAAACCATGTTGATAGTAGCTTTTACCTAGTTCAGCCACAAATGAATTAATAGCATCCTTGCCAACTTTATGGGTATAGAACTTCGCTTGAATTGCGACTAAATCACCATTTTTCTGTTCGGCAACTAAATCTACACCAGTATCTTTTTTAGAAATACCATAATTATCAGGTACATCGGATAACAACCAAACATTTTGATACAAAGCTCTATAAGTGGGCTCATGTTTTAAGTAAGCTAAAACTAACTTTTCGAAAAGAGTTCCCCGTTCGCGTTGAACGTCACCTGCAGCTTGATTAATTTGCTCGATTAAATCATTGAAAGTTTGTGTCTTCATTACATTCTCCTACCAAAGTGCCACCATTTTTTCTTTTGAGGATTTTTTACTCTATTTTCTGCTGAATTTTCTTTTGGAATAGAATCGTCTTTTTCACTACCTTGTTTTGGTATATTTAATGATTTTAATTCTTTTATTTCTGCCTTATATTCTTCTAACAGTTTCTTATCTTGTAATGCTAATCGTTGTTGTTGATCTAACAAATTTTGCATTTGAGATATTTGTGAATCTTTATTTTCTATTTGCTTATCTTTTACAGCTAACTGTTGTTCTAAGATTTTAAATACATAGCTGTCATCTGTTGTTTGCTTACTATCGCTGGTAGTATCTACGTTACCAGTGTTACCACCAACGTTACTACCTACTTTTTCACTATCTTTATCACTAGAAAAATGTTGTTTTAAAAGCATGTAACCAGTAACTGTTACTACCAACGTTTCTACTCCGTTTCTATCTACAGTTTCTACGTAGTTTGCTCTAAATTCATCTGTTAATCTTTTTCTAACTGCTTGCTTAGATACCTTGAATTCATCAGCAAGTTCTCGAATTGTTTTAAAATTTTCACTCATGATCTATATCCTGCCTTTTAACGATTGGTAGATACTGTTCAATCGATTTTTTAAGATACTTAGGAATATTCTTTTTCGAATAGTCATCTTGTTTATCTCTGATATATGCTAAGTGTTCTTTCACGCCCTTTAAACCACGTAACTCTTTTAATTCGTCATAGAGTGGATAAACATTTTTCTGTAGCCCTGACAAAATAGCCGTATCCGTCAAATCAATATACGACAATAAGAAATGTTCCATCAGCAATTTTGTATATGGACTTTTCATAGCCTCATAAACAAGGTCTTTTTCACTTTCTTCTTGCCTTATCTTACCGTCAATATAAGCGATATCATCTAACTTATAACTAGTATCATCTGCGACTGGTTTTTTTGTAATGTGAAAAGAAACGCTCTCAATACTGCGTCCTTTCTTTACTTTGTCATAAGTCACGTTAAAAGTTGTCTGTTCATTGATTTCTGATATTGATTTTTTTAAGACCCACTTTGTAAAATCCGTCATATTTTTATACTCATTCACCGTATCAGTCATTTCTCTTAATTCTCGCATACTGATGACTGGATTACGGTAGCTTTCAACTTGCTCTTGTCTACGGCCACCTTTAAAGTTGTAATGCTCATATTGGTTATAATTCATAGATAACCAACGGTACAATATAATTGAATACTTGCTATTTAATTCTGAAATATCTGACAAGGCATGTTGCGTAAAATTGGTTTTAAGATTAATCAAGTAAGGCATGATCTTATCGCTAAACTGAATCGTCACTTCATCATGATAATCTGACCACTTTACATAAGGAATTGGAACGATACTTTCAAAATCAAATCCCTTATCTTGTACTATTTTAATCTGAAAAAATGCTTGTTTCTGCATTTTCTCCACGGCCTCTTTAAATCGACTGTGTTTGTTACTATCATCTACTTTAAAAAAAGCAAATAACTCTCGCTTTGATAAATAAACCGTCTGATCTTTGGGAGGATTGTCGGTATCAATCAACGAGACGGCTAATTCAAACATTTTAAGTGGGGTTTTATCCATTTTGGCAATGGACGTTATTAAGCTATTATGTTCAACAACTTTGCGTTTAGATAATTCATTCAAGGTCTGTACCTGCCTTGTCTTTGATTCTGGTATAATAACCATATAGATACGCTCCTTTAGGCGTGTTATTGGAAAAGCATAAAGAAAAACTTTTGGTCGGGAATTTCTTTATGCTTTTATTGTACCAAAATACAGAGAGTATCATTAATTAAAATTCTCTATATGCATAGTTTTTTCTCTCTATATGCATAGTTTTTTCTCCCTATATGCATAGTTTTTTCTCTTGGTTTTTTCTTTGAATCAATTGCAAACACTATGTTTATAACCACGCAAAAGAACAAAAGATTAAAATATAAAAGATAAACTTATAATAGGCTCCGCCTTTTTATTAAACCCATAAAAAAAAAAAACAAAAAGAACCCCATCGTACGTCAATTTTGTACGTAGGGTTCTTTTTGAACGATTTTCATGGATATATCCCTTATTATCTAATATTATTGCCCCTTAATAAGCCGATAGAGCTATTTTAACTTGGTTAATGATTATTTATACGTTTTGTGTCTAAAAATGCTTAGACAGGCAAATAAGACGGTTTAACGTTAGAGACTTGGCCCTTTAAAAATATCACGCGTTAATTCAATGATTCGATGAATTAATGCTTTAACTTGTTCAATACCATGATCTAATCTAGTTGGCGCTATTTTCGTATCTGGATCTGCTCTAGCTGTCGTCAGTGTTTTTAACCAGGACTGGGCTACTTTTTTATTTTTTGTGAGTTCTTCATGATCCAGCTTATAAAGAACATACCGAGCTTCCACATCAGTATGCGATAACTTGTCGACACCATAATCATTTTTAAGCATGTCACGCATGGCATAATCCAGCTGTTGCTGGTCTCGCTGCCGCTGCTGAAGCACTTGATGCGTTTCTTTCAGGTTTTGATAGTCTGCTTGGACGTCTGCTAATTGCGCTTTGACTTGGCCTAACGTTTGCTTGAGTTCTTCTGTCTCATGCTGGCTTTGTAAGGTGGCTTTCTTCATCGTACCCAACACGCTTTTAAAGCGATCTAAGTCATCTGGTTTAAGCACCGTCTTACCAAAGAGGTTTTTAGATAAGGCTTGTTTAAAGGTATCAATTTGTTTTTCGGCTAAGTCAACTTCCGTTAAGGCTTGATCCGTGATTTTAAGTACGGCCTGTTTAGCCCTAATATTTTCTTCAACGTCAGCTAGTTCGTTTTTTAAGGCGTTAAACTGATCATTGTATTTTTTGATTTCAGCGACATTCTCAAATGGTAAGGTTTTGTTATTTAAAATCCCTTGTTCATAAAAGGGCAGCACCTTTTTTAAATGTTGATCTAAATCCTCATGAAAGGTTTGTAAATCAGGGCGTGTGAGTACTTCTTTAGCGGATACTTTATAACGTGACTTTTTATCATCAAAAACCACCGGAACAAAGGCATAGTGCAAGTGAGGGGTTGTCTCGTCATAATGCACGACAGCGGCCACGGCATTTTCTTGACCATAACGTTCACTAAGAAAATTGGTGGTTGCTTCAAAAAAGGCGCTCTGTTGCTCGTAGGGCGCTTCTGCGAGTTCTTCGGGTAAAGTGACTATCCACGTCGCTAACGCCTTCACATCGTCTCTTTTCATGCAATAAACGTCATTTAAACGCGCACTGAAGCGTGAAAGCATATCGGAACCATCCGCCATGAGATCTTGATTCAGATAGGATTTCGACACATCAATTTCTGTGTTCGTGTGATGGTCGGTTTTACGTTCAAAGTGGACCGCTAAACCAGGGACTGCGCCACGCGTATTTTTCTTTAAATGCGCCATCAAAAATGCCTCCTCGAAAAAGGTTTTCCAAGACCAGTATAACACCGTTAAAAATCTGGTATAGCCTGTTATACCAAAATGCTATTTTGGACAGGCTCTGCGAGGCGCGTCATCGACAAGCGCTGACAGTAGCGTTTCCCCTTCCTGCTGGGGAAACTGCTATTTTACAGCGCCTATTATCCGGCTCGTAAAACCTCCGGCGGGTCACGCCGTGACGGGGCAATTTATCATTGCAGGATCACCTTCAGTGAGAGCATGTCATGCAGAACGCTACCCGCGCGGGGCAAGCTGGTGTCAGCTTAACCACATTAAAATAATCTGTAAACGTAAGTGTATAATAACAAAAAAATTGTAGTGGACTATCGAAATTAATAGGTGTTATACAATAAAAGCAAACAAAAAGGCACCCTTAAGGTGCCCACATTATTTTAACGATCATTAAGATCATCAAAATAACGTTTAATTGCGAACGTCACAACAGCAACACAGATTGCGTTAAACAATTGTGTGAGTTCTTGAAAAAAGTAAATCATGGAGTCTAAACCTCCTTGCCGTTGCAGTATAGTAGGAAACAACAGCTTTTTAAGTATAGCATGTTTTGAAATACCAATAATATGATGTTATAATGTTAATAGGAAAAAGTACATGGAGACTAACCTCTCTAGTAAAAAGGGCTAGTGCGTAGGAACACCAGCTCTTTTTGTTTGTCTTTTTTTGAAGCAAGTTTCCTTTCAGGGCAAGACAGTGTATAATTATAAACAATAACTGCCATGAAACAGCTCTGCTGTTTCAAAGGCTTGAGCCAGTACGCTGGGCAAGCCTGGTGGCCCACTTTAAAATACAGTGACGCTGATAGTATGATGGCTAGACTGTTATTTTTGACAATTAAAGACGATTCAAAAAATTAACCAAGCCCCCAAATTACTAATAGGGGGGGTAAAATTGCAAATAAACCGACAGGTAACCCCTCCTCAACGCTTGGGGGAGTAGCTTTTAGTCGACATTTCTATTATGGGGCAAAAAGGTAATAAACGCCCCTTTGATGAGATTTATCTAATAAAATCAAGAAAGGAGCTGTGATGACGTACAATGCAATTAAGGGTCGCTTTACGCGCGTAGCCCCTGATAAAACGATTTTGTATGGCGACAAGCCTTATACGTTTGCCTTAACATCAGAACAAAGTGAACAGATTGACCAAGCCGTTTATGCGGTTGTCCTGGCCAAAAATTATAAAACGACCTCTTTCTCAATTGATGAGAAGTTAACGTTGTCTGACGAAGAAGTCGCCCAACACAAATTAGTGGTCCGTTTACGCCTCCGCAAAAAGCACAAACAGCCGTCTCATAAACCGCTCACGGACTAAAATCTCACAAATAACAAAAGGCTAGTTGTGGGGATTATGAGAGCTAGACCAATTATTTTAAGCTCAATTCACAAGACGTGATCACAGAAAAAGCGCCAAACCCTATGAAATTAAGGTTTGGCGCTTTTAACTTGGCATAAGCTGCATTAAGTAAACCAAACATTGGTCTAGGAGGCTTGAAGCCATTCAATGCGTGAATTAGGGATTAAATCCCGCATGCCAAAACGTTATCGCAAACCCAAAACTGTTGTAACGGTTGATCAAAAACCCAATCTGGTTAGACACTTGCATGATTTGAGCGGTGTTTGGCAAACAGATACCACTTATATTCAGTTGACTAATCACAGATGGGTCTATTTAGCGACCGTTTTGGATCCTGAGAAGAGAAAAGTATTGGGCTATAAAATTGGCGATACAATGACAGCCGAACTAGCCACAAGTGCCTTACAGATGGCGTTGGATAAGCATCGAAAGCCACTCATTATTCATTCAGATATGGGGTCACAATACACGAGTGCTGAGTTTAATATTAAATGCCAAAATTATGGCTTGAAACATTCATATTCACTCAAAGGCCATCCGTACGATAATGGCCGTATGGAAGCGTTTTATTCAATATTGAAGCGTGAAGAGGTATATCTGAAGGCATACCAAACATTAACTGAAGTCCAAGCAGCCATTGGTTGGTATATCAATTTTTATAATCGAAATCGTATCTCAAATGTTGCCTAAGTAACTGAATAAAAATAGTCCAATTTATTGACTTCTGAGCAAAGCCCCGCGATGTTTGATCGTTGGAGAGTTCATATTAAAATCATCTTTTTCTATATTAGTATTGTGGGACGTTTACATTTTCATTCCCATTTTTTCATAAGACTGCATACCGCCCATCCAAATCTCAGATGGTTTGACGCCACGTTCTTTAGCCAAGGACATCATTAACGTATCCATATCCATCAATTTATATTCTTGCTTTGGCTTGGCTGGATCGAATGTTTCAATCTGTGCCATCATGCCGCCATCTTCGTGCTCAATGATATGGCAGTGATACATATAAACCCCTGGCAAATCAAATCGAACCAGCAGCCGAACCGTTTCACCAGGATTTACGCCAACGGTATCTTTGAAACCATATTCATTTGGATACGGCGCATGCCCATTCCGCGACAAGACTAAGAATTGGGTTCCATGCACATGGAATGGATGAACCATTCCAGGCGCATCATTGCTATTGGTAACATCCCAGTACTGGGCTTTGCCAATTGGTTGCGTGGCATCAATCCGCTGCATGGCAAACTTTTTACCATCAATCGCAACACCTTCGTCCATCCCCTGCATCACAACGTGGCGAACTGGCAAAGCCGGGTCAACCACTGGTGCCTTCACATCGAACAACTTATCAGGCAAGGTAGCCTGATCCGGTTTGAACGCATGAATGCGGAACTTTAGCAATGGCACATCATCCGTATATAAGGTGACCTCGTCGCCTTCATGGTATTGGCCAAAATCAACGATCACTTCGGCACGCTCAGCACAAGTCAGCATCAAATGGGTAAATTTGACCGGCTCCGGTAACAGTGAGCCATCCCCGCCAATTTGCGTAAATGGCAGGTCATCGGAAAAATGCAACCGCCATTCACGGCGATTAGCACCATCCAGAAAACGCAACCGGACCTTTTGCGTGGTGACATCAAAATAGGGATTGATTGTACCGTTAATCATTGCAGTTGGCCCAGCAACACCGTCAGGATCATAATCAGCCCGGTAGTCCCACTGGTTGTTCTCATGAAAACGCCGGTCTTGCAAAATGACCGGAATATCGTCAACGCCATAGTTCCTTGGCAATGGCAGGCTGGCTTCATGGTCGTCTTTGACAATCACCATGGCAGCCAAACCATGCCAAACCTGCTTGGCTGTGGATGGACACGGATGCGCGTGCAGCCACAAAGTCGTCGCCGGTTGTTCCAATGTGAAGTCGATATGCTTACTTTCACCCGGATAAACCGGCGCATGGCATCCGCCATCAACATAAGGGCCACTGACATTAGCCCCATGCCAATGAAAAGTGGTCAACTCAGGCAGGGTGTTTTTCAGTGTCACATGCGTATGCTGACCACGGCGATACACAATCGTCTGACCTAACAGACTGGTATTATATCCCCACGTCTTGGTCTTCGCCCCAGGTAACAGTTGCGTTTCCCCAGCCTCTGCTGTCACCGTGTAATAAACGTCGGTCGCCGTCTCTTTATCCGGTTTCAACAACGGCGGCACATTTAAGGGCTTCTCAGGCGCATCACTGACCTCAAGCGGCACGTATCCGCCATCGTGGAGATCAAACGCTGGCTCATCAAAGAAATAGTCCGTATAGTTTTTCATCGTGATTTTCCCCTCTGACAAGAATTTTAACACTTTTTAGGGTTGCCATAAACATAATTTAGAATTAACCTAAAGTAGTATCGAAAAATGGTATAGGTCTTATCTGTTTGATGTATTAATACACGAAACTGTGTAGCCATTGGCAAAGCCATATGGATCATACCTGAGTCAAAGTGTTCCGTACAACTACGGAGGAGTTCTAATTGAACTTTTAATTTATCATTATTTTCCTTGATCGATCGTTTTTGTCTAGACATACGTTTTCTCCTATCTAGGGAGTATTATAT
>NZ_BPKW01000021.1 GCF_019656015.1 Leuconostoc inhae
TAATAAAAACTCCTATACTTGATTATCTCGGATTCTACCCTAGAAATAAAGTAGTCCGGATTTTCAGTATACGAGCAACCCATGATACCCGTCCCTATAAAATTTTTTAAAATTAAAGAATAGTCATAGCTGTCAGGAATGACTGCTCCGATATAAGCAAGGAAGAATGATCCTAAAACATTGATGACTACTATAACCCAAGGACTACTCCCAATATGTGGAATTTCGGTAATTAGTAGCCTGAACAAGCTACCTAATGACCCACCAAAAAATACTACAAGACAACTAGTCAGCAGGGTACTATCTTTTAAATATTTCATGTTTTCTCCTAAACAATACTTGTTAACACTTTAAAAAGTATAAAAATCAAATATTTATATTTTATAGTGTCTCTTCAAAAGTAAAAATTACAGATGTGGAAAATAATTTACTGATATCATCATGTATCTAAAATGCACGTTATACCAACCTAAATTGGGATACTACATGAAAATAGAAAAGAGATAATTATGATCAGTTCAGTACAATTTGAAAACACAAAATGTTATTCAAACCTATCAAACAAAGACTGCATTGCAAGTAAGGAATTCGTTTTTTTAAAAAAATGATTCTTGCGGAAAATGGCTACAAAATAGATAACATTGAAAATAACTTAGCACCAAAAATTGCAAATATAACGCTTTCTGATGACAATACCGCCCTTAAGCAACGTATATACGTTGAGTCAACAATATCAAATAAGATTCCGAATTTCGTATACTTAATATATCAAGAACGCCATACACCCGATGAAGTATCGCTTAGTACGACCATTTCATTACTAACCCCATTTAGTATTAATGGATTATTAAACAACACACCTGAAAATTAGTTTAAAAATGCTAAATAAAAACAAGCAAAATGATCTATGAAATAGAAATAATTGGCAAAAACAGTGAAAGTGGTATAATATAAATATAAACAAAAAGACCCATGTTAGGTACATGACCTTTTAAGTCACAAGCGTGCTTCGGCGTTGGTAGTTGTTATTTTGTTAATAAACTAAAATAGTCATTTCACGAAAACCCCTAGAACCGGCCAAAGTTAAGGGGTTTTTGTTTACCTATTTTTTAGACTTGTTAATTTCTTTTAGTAGTTCGACTACTTTCGTAGCTAAAACAACCAGAAATGTGATCAACACAATTACCGCGGTCTAACAGACCATTTGGTGTTATCCTTTCAGGTAGCCTTGAGTTTCAACAATAAGCGTCACCCCCAACTATCAGATTCCACCAGTCCTTAACTTGCTTGCAAATAAAATTATATCATAACCTAATCTTCACAAAAAAATATGACAGCTTTACAGTTATTAGTGCAATAAACTTTTTGAGTAGTTTGCACTTTTTCAAAGTCATGCTATACTTGGCTTTATATACTGCAACTTAGTTATGCAATTTTAAAGAGGTATAAAATGACAGTTTATGGTTATGCACGGGTTTCAACAGCTGGACAATCTTTATATGAACAAAAAGAGACTTTGAAAAATGCCGGGGCTGAAATGATTTTCAGTGAAAAATATTCAGGTACAACTACATCACGACCACAGTTTAAAAAACTTGTCAATCTAATTGAACCTAATGACACATTGATCGTCACCAAGTTAGATCGCTTTGCTCGAAATACACGTGAAGCATTAAATTTAATTGATGATCTTCTGAAACAAAAAATTGTGATTAAAGTTCTAAACTTAGGAACAATTGACAATACCCCTATGGGTCGCATGATTGTAAGAACTTTACTTTCGGTTGCGGAAATGGAACGCGACATGATTATCGAACGTACGCAGGCTGGTAAGATATTTGCAAGGCAACACAATCCCAACTATAAAGAAGGTAGACCCAAAAGAAAAAAAGATAGCCGAAACACAGCTATCTTTGAGTATTCTCAAACACACACAATAAAATCTACAGCAGAAGCTTTCAATATTTCTGTTAGAACAGTACAATACATTAAAAAATTGTTTATTCAAGATTAATTATATTAAATTAATGGCAGATGACAAAAATATACGTCTTCCAATTGATATGCATATATGATATCAGTTCAGTAACATGGACAAACGCTTATACCAGACTCACACTTTATTATAATCAACCAATTTTACCTAGATTTACAATGCTCGTATACTGAAAATCAGGACTGCTTTATTTCTAGGGCATAATCCGATGCTAATATACTAAAAAATGGGCTATCTTTATTCAGTCCGTTATTCACAAGATGTCAAAGGTTTCTTGGTTAAACTTCACCAAGAAGGCCGTTCACTTAAATCATTAGCAGAAGAATTTGGTCCGTCGAAAGATTCTATTGCTATTTGGGTTAAACAAGCTACCCCAATCATGATCAAGGGCCAGTCAAAGACTTTAAAAGACGTCAAGCAACTAGAGAAGCGCCTCGCTATTTTGGAGGAAGAAAACGAAATTTTATCACGCATAGCCTGACAGGCATTGAGCGGCCATCTTACTAGCCAAAAAATAGTCCGTAATGTGGGATTGCCGCTAGTTAACCAATTTTTAGCACAAGGCCACGCGCTTGTGCGTATTTTAAGTGCACTTAAAATCAAACCTAGTACCTATTACAACTGGCGCCATTGGCAGCCCAGTCGACAAGAAAAGCGTAGAGAATCCCTGAAACCTTATATTTTAGACGTTTGGAAAACCTTTAAATTTTATGGTTATCGTCGTATTGCTGCTTATAGTCAACAAACCGACGGTCCGAAAGTATCTGAGTATATGACACTCAAATTGATGCGTGAATTAGGGATTAAATCCCGCATGTAAAAACGTTATCGCAAACCCAAAACTGTTGTGACGGTTGATCAAAAACCCAATCTGATTAGACACTTGCATGATTTGAGCGGTGTTTGGCAAACAGATATCACTTATATTCAGTTGACTAATCACAGATGGGTCTATTTAGCGACCGTTTTGGATCCTGAAAAGAGAAAAGTATTGGGCTATAAAATTGGCGATACAATGACAGCCGAGCTAGCCACAAGTGCCTTACAGATGGCGTTAGATAAGCATCGAAAGCCACTCATTATTCATTCAGATATGGGGTCACAATACACGAGTGCTGAGTTTAATATTAAATGCTAAAATTATGGCTTGAAACATTCATATTCACTCAAAGGCCATCCGTACGATAATGGCCGTATGGAAGCGTTTCATTCAATATTGAAGCGTGAAGAGGTGTATCTGAAGGCATACCAAACATTAACTGAAGTCCAAGCAGCCATTGGTTGGTATATCAATTTTTATAATCGAAATCGTATCTCAAATGTCGCCTAATTAACTGAATAAAAATGGTCCAATTTATTGACTTCTAAGCAATAGACTGGGCTACTAGAAATATCTATTTGAGAGGAGCTAACACAGAATTTTAGAATAATCATAATTACCTAAATGAGATTGTTTAACATAAAGTAATTAAAAAAATAAACTCATAATGAAAAACTAACATATTCATTATAAGTTTATTTAGCATAAATCCTATTTTATAAGATACCTCACCGGTCTATCCCACGTATCCTTTGAAAATTTATGGATTGATTGAGGAGGCAACACTAGCGAAACCGTTATACCATTATACTCTGCCAACGTTGCGTCAAAGAAACCTGCACCGTAACCTATCCGATAATTATCTTCGCTAAAGGCTACACCGGGAACCACCATTAGATCTATTCCCTTCAAATTTTGTGCTTGATTTTCATCTTGTGTTGGTTCTAGAATTCCGAATTTTGATTTACTCATTAAACTTTCTATATAGTCAAACCATAATAATTTTCCACTACTCACCCTAGGTACTACTACTTTCTTATGGCTTCTCAACGCCTCCTGAATAATGACATCAGTACTCAACTCGTGTTCCATACTTATAGTTACAGCCACTGAATTAGAGTTATTCCAATATGCCTTGGAAAACAGAATTGCCTGTAATCGCTCTTCTTCAGTAATCTTGCTATGGTAATCATATAATTTTAGTTTATCCAAGGTCATTTTTCTTATTTCTTTTTTACTAAGCACTGCTACAAATCTCCTCCAAATTATCTTCAAACTAGTCCGATAAAATCTTACTAATTATCTCTTTTAATTCTGGCACAACCTCTTGTTCAAACCACGGATTTTTTTTAATCCATATATTATTTCTTGGTGAAGGATGAACTATCGGAAAATAAAGAGGCAAGTAATTTTTGTAGTTCTTTATTACATCGGTTATCTTGCTTTGATAACCAAGATTCAGATAATATTTCTGAGCATATGATCCCACCAATATAATTAACTGAACATCGGGCATAAGCTCCAATAATTTTGGGTGCCATTTGTTAGCTACTCCTCGTCTGGGCGGTAAGTCACCCCATTTTCCTTTTCCTGGATAGTAAAAGTCCATGGGAATTACGCCAATTTTTCCTGAATTATAAAAGGTAGCTTTACCAACCCCGATCCACTCTCTTAATCGATCTCCCGATGCATCATCCCACATTATACCCGAGTTTTGAACTCGTAATCCCGGTGCTTGACCAATAATGACTAATTTTGCTTTTTTCGATACGTGAAATATTGGCCTTAATCCTTTTTTAGTAAACTCCATATTCATTTGATCTGCTGCTATATCATCAATAATACTCATATTCCCCCTCCTAACCAATGTATAATAATTATTATAAGCTACTTTATCAAACTTATATTGATTTATTAGTTCACAACTAAACTATAAAAGTCTACCAAGAGTCGTGCAACTTCTTTCTGCATCGCATTAAATTCGGCACGAGTCACTGGCTTACCACTCACGTCAGTCATAACGGTCTGAGCCTTTTTGACCCAACCCGTGACGGTTTTACAGCCAAATGACATTCATTGGCTAGGGAATTAGCAGAATGGCCCTCATTGTGCAAGGCAACAATTGGTGATTTAAATTCAGTTGAGTATCGCTTAGCTTTCATAATAAAAAACTCCTATACTTGATTATCTCGGATTATGCCCTAGAAATAAAGCAGTCCGGATTTTCAGTATACGAGCAGGTGTTAGAACGCGTCATAACCTAACGACATAATCACATTTTGTTACTAAAGAAATACCAAATCTACTATATATTGTTCATAAGTCAATAAAAACAGCATCTTCCAGAATTATCAAAATAAGATGCTGTTTTTAGTTTATGCTTATTTATTTTTATGTTATCAGTCTGAACTAGAACCAGTTCCACTACGAAAAATAACTTTCTTAATATATCGCTTTTATAATTTTAAGATAAAATCATTCAAGATTAGCATGTCTCTTCTGTAAGTCTGATTCTCCGATACTAAATTTATTCATATAATTGATTACAAACAAATCGCCATATAGCCAAACTGATTGTTCGAATAGACTTCCCATCGGTTGTTTTGTGATACTACTTTTAGTAAATTTACTTTTACCGGCAAGTAGCGTAACGTAGTCAGACTTACTAAAGATTGTATTATTATTATTGGTGCTCCATAGCCAAATTTTAGCTCCGATATTTTTAGAAATATCAGCATATCTAATTAATTGACTAGTTTCTCCAGATGAAGATGCAATAATTAGTAAGTCTTTATCGGTAATAGCAGGTGTAGTCGTCTCTCCTACAAAAAAGACATCCTTTC
Organism: Leuconostoc inhae; assembly: GCF_019656015.1. Taxonomy (GTDB): domain Bacteria; phylum Bacillota; class Bacilli; order Lactobacillales; family Lactobacillaceae; genus Leuconostoc; species Leuconostoc inhae_A. Next base: position 5,660 of record NZ_BPKW01000021.1, read on the forward strand.
CTATTTGTGCGAGGCGCATGGCAAAGGCCTTTAATGCTAAACCTGAACGTCCAGATCCTGCTAAAAAAAGCCTATTAGATTCATTTATAATGACTAAGAGCTCATTGGGAATCGTATTATCTGAATTATTATTTAGTTCATTTAGTATATTTTCCCAATTCATAATAGTCTCCTCTTTAGCTTAGAATCTTTTTGAATTCTGCCGCCGCTGCCGCTGGATCATCTACAGTAGAAATTGCTCCACCAATAATTAATATATCTGGATTAGCCGACTTGATTTCTTCAGCTGCCGTTAGTTTAATTCCTCCGGCAATCGCAGTTTTGGTATTTGAAACGTTTTTCTTAATGATATTAAAAGTTTCAAAAGGATCTTGACCCAATGCTTGTAGATCATATCCCGTATGAGTACCGATGTAATCTGCACCGAAGGAATCAATTTCACGAGAGCGGGTTTCAATATCTTGAACTCCAATCATATCAACTAATAACTCTTTACCAGCTTCATGAGCTGCTTTTACGGCATCCTTAATTGATTGATTCTCGGCGACCCCTAAAATTGTTGTAATATCGGCACCATAATCAAATGCTTGATTTACTTCATATGAAGCAACGTCCATGATTTTCAAATCAGCAAGTAACGTAATATCTGGGAATTCTTTACGGATTTTTTTAAGTCCTTCAAGCCCAAAATTAATTACTAAAGGCGTTCCATATTCAAAAATATCAATACTGTCTTTTGTCTTTTGAATTAATTCAATGGCTCCTTGGACATCTTCTAAATCAATTGCTAATTGTAATTTCATAACACATTAACACCTTTCGTTTACTAAGATAAATATATATATATTATCGAACTTACTGGTAAAATTTAATAGAGGGCACTTTAAAGTAACCTGTTTGACTTAAATACTAACAAAGGGAGTCGGATTATGTCAGATCATTTTCGAAATGCTGTTATTAAAAAACTTAACAATGGGGATTTTGATTGTACTAAAGAATTTACAGTATCGATGTTCAGTGGTAAACATAAATTATTAATATTATGGATTTTAATAAATGATGGGCCACAAAGTTTTTCATATTTTATGAAGCGTTTGAAGGGTATCAGTAAAAAAGTTTTATCAAATCAGTTAAATGAGCTAATTGGTGACCAAATTGTGTCTAAACGAGAATACTTATCTGGTAAAGTACATCACACTGAATATCAACTAACCGATATAGGGCAAACATTGATTCCAATTGTAATTGCTTTAAACGACTGGGGAGAAAATAGACTTAAACAAGTTAGTTTGGTTAAAAAATTCAATAATGATCTATAAATTTTAAGAAGTAATTTTAGAACGTGTTAGTTTCATCGAATCTTTTCAACTCACTCTTGGAACATCTCAGGAGAGTTTTAAACAAGACATCAGGAAAAATAGGCGGACAGAGTCTTTGGGTTGTTTTAATCGCATTATATGATTTTTATCAGAGTATGAAAAGTTAATACACGAAGTTACTGATCTTATACTAAAAAAAATTCCAAGTTATTGACTTATGAGCAATCTGTTATTACAGTAAGTATGCGAACCCTTGAATTAATTGATGAATTACCAGAATTTGAAATCCAAGAGTAATATGGGGTCTATTTATATTATCGCCCCTGTAAAAGACTATTAAAACAGCCCCCATTATCTAATAGTTAGATAACGGGGGTTGTTTTTTTATAAAATGATATAATACTCCCTAGATAGGAGAAAACGTATGTCTAGACAAAAACGATCGATCAAGGAAAATAATGATAAATTAAAGGTTCAATTAGAACTCCTCCGTAGTTATACGGAACACTTTGACTCAGGTATGATTCATATGGCTTTGCCAATGGCTACACAGGTTCGTGTATTAATACATCAAACAGATAAGTCCAATTTATTGACTTCTGAGCACTTTTTCATCCGGCTGTTGTCGGCGCCGATCATTGTGCGATCGGGGGTGGGCATATGAATTCATTGATTAGTTTAGAAAAAGTTAATTATCAAATCGCTGATCAACATATTTTACATGATGTTGATTGGCAGATTCCAGCTGGGGCTCATATTACATTGACGGGACCATCCGGTGGTGGGAAAAGTACGTTATTACGGATCATTGCGGCCATGATTTCTAAAACAAGTGGGACCTTGATTTTTGATGGGCAGCCGATTGAAAGTTACGACCCAATCATGTATCGGCGGCAAGTCTCATATTGTTTCCAACAACCGACGTTATTTGGTGAGACGGTGGCAGATAACTTAGCTTTCCCGTACCAAATTCGTAAGCAAGTCATGGATACGCAACGAGTGGTAACGGCGTTAAATAATGTTGGGCTGTCCGAACGAACCCTGCATCAGCCGATTATCGAGCTTTCCGGTGGTGAACGGCAGCGGGTCGCGCTGATTCGCAACATCTTATTCTTACCAAAAGTGTTGTTATTAGATGAGGTGACAGCTGGTTTGGATGAAAATAATAAGCAAATCGTGCACGCCTGGTTACGACAGTTAAATGAGCAGGATCACGTGACAACGATCATGATTACTCATGACGCGACAGAGATTGCTGCGGCAGATCAATTAGCGAAAGTGGTTGCTGGCAGATTGGAGGTACACGCATGAATTTAGCAGTTAATAATACGTCGCTATTTTTGGCGGCAATGTTAGTGCTCGTCGCGTTAGGAATTAGTTTGTGGCAGAAACTTGGCTTGGATAGGGACATCGTCATTGGTGTCGTGCGGGCTGTTGTACAACTATTTATCGTGGGTTACTTGCTAAAGTATATTTTCCGAGTCAACAATTTGTGGCTAACGCTGGCGATGATAGGCTTCATTATCTTCAATGCGGCTTGGAATGCGAAAAAACGGGGGCCGGGGATTGACCATGCATTAGCCATTTCGTTATTAGCCATTTTTGTTAGTACGGGGGTAACACTCGGCGTCCTCGTGCTATCTGGTGCGATTAAGTTTGTGCCATCGCAAATGATTCCCATTTCTGGTATGATTGCGTCGAATTCAATGGTCGCAATTGGGCTGGCTTATCGCAGCCTCAATAGTCAGTTTCATGACCAGCGGCAAGGTGTGCTTGAACGGTTGGCGTTAGGGGCTGGTCTACTTGATGCTTCGATTGCCATCGTGCGTGAGGCGATTCGTACGGGGATGTCACCTACCATTGATTCGGCAAAGACTGTGGGTCTAGTCAGTCTGCCAGGGATGATGTCCGGTTTGATCTTTGCAGGGGTCGATCCAGTACGGGCCATTAGGTATCAAATTATGGTCACGTTCATGCTCTTATCAGCGACTAGTTTGGGGTCAATCATTGCGTGCTATTTAGCTTACCGTAATTTCTATAATGAACAAAAACAGTTGAAGTAATGACTCCTGATTGCAGTCCCGCGGGGAGTCCTTTATGATGGAAGCTGAAATAAAACTTAATGCGGGGGTATTGATGTGAATGACGCAGCGGTTTGGGTTCCAGTTCCAGCAATGTTTTACTGGGGCTGGTTAGTACCACTCATATTTGGAACCATTTGTGGTTGGCGTTATCATCGCGATAAGGTTCGCCTAGGTAACGGTATTTGGTTTTCGCTATTTTTCTATTCGTTTTTAACCATGCTGGCGATTACAATTTTAGGTAGCAATATCCACTGGTTGATCATTATCAGTGGGACGTTGTTTGTGTTGCTGATCCTGTTGTTTGTGCTAATTCAGCCTGATAAGGTTGACATCGAGATAATTCATAAGGAATTATTGACGGTGATCGGTTCAGCCGAACGCCCATTTGGATATTGGACAGCCCTAGTTCACAAAAGGTTTCGATTTTAATTCGTTCGGAATAGGTTATACTAGACAAAAGTGAACCAATTATAGGCAAGGACTGTTCTATTATTGAGGTTAAATAGATATGCAACAAATCGTACTCCCAATCAAAGACTCTAACGTCTTAAAAATGGTGCAAGACACCTTACTAGATAGTTTTCGGGCAGGTCGCCGTAACTACACCATCTTTCAAGTTGGCAAAGCCACCCTGCTGCGGGTGAGTGATGTGATGACGTTAAAGAAATCCGATGTCTATAATCCAGATGGCTCTGTTAAACACACGGCCTTTATTCATGATAAAAAGACCGGTAAAGCAAATACACTATATTTAAAGCCGTGCAACAAGACTTGTTGCAATATCATGATTGGCTAGCCCAACAGAATATCAATTCGGACTGGTTATTTCCTTCAACGGCCCATCCAGACCGGCATATCACTGAGAAGCAGTTTTATAAGGTCATGTCACGTGTTAGTGATCTATTAGGTATCAACTATCTAGGCACACATACCATGCGTAAAACAGGCGCTTACCGCGTCTATACACAGTCAAACTACAATATTGGTTTAGTCATGCACTTACTGAATCATTCAAGTGAGGCTATGACGCTTACTTATCTTGGCCTGGATCAAGCTAGTCGTGAGACCATGTTAGATCAAATTGATTTTGGTTAAATATTTTAATTACAACTACAACTACAGGTGTAACTATAGCTGTAGTTGTAGTTGTAATTAAAATTTCCTTATCTTGAATATTGATCATAATTTTTGATTGAGATGATTACGATGAGGAATATATACGCACTCAGAATAAGTTGAGATAGATACCGATACTATCCCAATTTATTTTTTTGTGGTTAAGCTGACAGCAGCTTGCCCCACGCGGGTAGCGTTCTGCATGACATGCTCCCACTGAAGGTGATCCTGCAATGATAAATTGCCCTGTCACGGCGTGACCCGCCGGAGGTTTTACGAGCCAGATAATAGGCGCTGTAAAATAGCAGTTTCCCTAGAAGGAAGGGAAACCGCTACTGTCAGCGCTTGTCGATGACGCGCCTCGCAGAGCCTGTCCAAAATAGCATTTTGGTATAACAGGCTATACCAGATTTTTAACGGTGTTATACTGGTCTTGGAAAACCTTTTTCGAGGAGGCATTTTTGATGGCGCATTTAAAGAAAAATACGCGTGGCGCAGTCCCTGGTTTAGCGGTCCATTTTGAACGTAAAACTGACCATCACACTAACAAAGAAATCGATGTGTCGAAAACCTATCTGAATCAAGAGCTCATGGCAGATGGTTCAGATATGCTTTCACGATTCAATGCGCGTTTAACTGACGTTTATTGCATGAAAAGAGACGATGTGAAGGCGTTAGCGACTTGGATTGTCACTTTACCTGAAGAACTCGCAGAAGCGTCCTACGAGCAACAGAGCGCCTTTTTTGAAGCAACTAGCAATTTTCTCAATGACCGTTATGGTCAAGAAAATACCGTGGCCGCGGTGGTGCATTATGATGAGACAACCCCTCACTTGCACTATGCCTTTGTCCCAGTGGTTTTTGATGATAAAAAATCACGTTATAAAGTATCTGCTAAAGAAGTGCTGACGCGACATGATCTACAAACTTTCCACGATGACTTAGATCAGCATTTAAAAAAGGTGCTCCCCTTTTATGAACAAGGGATTCTAAATAACAAAACCTTACCGTTTGAGAATGTCGCTGAAATCAAAAAATACAATGATCAGCTTAATGCCTTAAAAACAGAACTAGCTGACATTGAAGACAATATTCGTGCTAAAAAGGCCTTACTGACAATCACTAATCAAGCCTTAACAGAAGTAGACTTAGCCGAAAAACAAATTGATGATTTTAAACAAGCTTTATCTAAAAACCTCTTTGGTAAGACGGTGCTAAAACCAGATGACTTAGATCGCTTTAAAAGCGTGTTAGCCACGATGAAGAAAGCCACCTTACAAAGCCAGCATGAGACGGAAGAACTCAAGCAAACGTTAGGCCAAGTCAAAGCGCAATTAGCAGCTGTCCAAGCAGATTATCAAAACCTGAAAGAAACGCATCAAGCGCTTCAGAAGCGGCAGCGAGACCAGCAACAGCTGGATTATGCCATGCGAGACATGCTTAAAAATGATTATGGTGTCGACAAACTATCGCATACTGATGTGGAGGCTCGGTATGTTCTTTATAAGCTGGATCATGAAGAACTCACAAAAAATAAAAAAGTAGCCCAGTCATGGTTAAAAACCTTGACGACAGCTATAGAAGATCCAGACACCAAAATAGCACCTAGTAGATTAGATTGGGGTATTGAACAAGTTAAAGCATTAATTAATCGAATCATTGAATTAACGCGTGATATTTTTAAAGGACCCATTCTCTAACGTTAAAACGGCTTATTTGCCCGTATAAGCGTTTTTAGCCATGTGACGTAGAAATAATCATTAAGTAACTTAAAACGTCGCTATTGGCTTAATAAGTGGCAATCAGGTTACATAACCAGTAATCCATCATTTAAAATAATGCCAAACAAAAAGAACACTCTGGACAAACATTATGTACAACGGTGTTCTTTTTTGTTTTGTTTTTTATTGAATCAATAAAAAGGCGGAGCCTATTATAAGTTTATCTTTTATATTTTAATCTTTTGTTCTTTTGCGCGGTTAGAAAGTGTGTTTTATCAAGGATTTTCAGAGTTATACCCCTACAAAAAACTGTGTATACCCCTACAAAAAACTGTGTATACCCCTACAAAAAACTGTGTATACCCCTACTTTTATTTTGATTTTGTAGTAATAAAAATGCATAATAAAAGCATGAAGAAATTATCTTTGGCCAGACATTCTTCATGCTTAATCCAAACACGCAAAGGAGCGTATCTATATGTCTATTATACCAGAATCCAAAACAAGGCAGGTACAGACCTTGAATGACTTATCAAAACGAAAAGTAGTTGAACATAATAGCCTAATTACATCGATTGCCAAAATGGATAAAACCCCACTGAAAATGTTTGAATTAGCTGTTTCTTTAATTGATACAGAAAATCCACCTCAAGATCAGACCGTGTATCTATCAAAGAAAGAATTATTTGCCTTTTTTAAGGTAGTTGATAATGACAAGCATAGTCGCTTTAAAGAAGTGATTGAAAAGATGCAAAAACAAGCATTTTTTCAGATTAAAAAAGAACAAGATAAAGGGTTTAAGTTTGTTAGTATTGTGCCAATCCCGTATGTAGAATGGACGGACTATCATGATGAGGTATTAATCCGATTTAGTCCTGAAATCATGCCTTACTTAATTAATCTCAAAACTAATTTTACGCAACATGCTTTGTCAGATATTTCAGAATTAAATAGTAAGTATGCTGTTATTTTATATCGTTGGCTATCAATGAACTACAATCAGTATGAGCATTACAGTGTTAAGGGTGGACGGCGAGAAGAACAAGTTGAAAATTATCGCAATCCAACTATTGGTATGCGAGATTTACGAGAAATGACGGATACTGTAAAAGACTATCAAAGAATTGATAATTTTGAAAAAAGAGTGTTAAAAGCAGGACTTGATGAAATTAACTCATACACTTCTTTTAATGTCACGTATGAAAAAGTAAAAAAAGGACGTAGTATTGATAGCATTGTCTTTCATATTACAAAAAAACAAGTCGCAGATGATAGTAGTTATAAATTAGGTGATCGAGATTATATTGATGGAAAGATAAGACAAGAAGAAAGTGAAAATGAATTAGTTTTGCAGGCAATGGACAGTCCATATACAAGGCTACTTATGGAACACTTTTTATTATCATATTTGGATCTTATGGATAAAAAAATCTTAGCAGGCTTACAAAAAAATGTTTATCCACTATATGACGAATTAAAAGATTTACGAGGAGTAAACGGTGTCAAAGAGCACTTAGCATATATCCGAGATAAACAAGATGACTATTCGAAAAAGAATATTGCTAAGTATCTTAAAAAATCGATTGAACAGTATCTACCAATCGTTAAAAGGCAGGATATAGATCATGAGTGAAAATTTAAAAACAATTCGAGAACTTGCTGAGGAGTTAGGTGTTTCAAAACAGGCAATACAATATCATATAAAGTCGCTGACAAACAAAACAAGACAAACAAACGACAAAGGTATAGTTATTTTATCTTTAGAAGAACAGCATTTTATAAGGTCGAAGGTCGACAAACAGACAAACAAAACCAAGACAAATAAACAGACAAATGACAAACAAACAGACAAATGACAAACAAACAGACAAAGAGACAAAGTGGGATATCCACAACTATTTAATTAGTGAACTTGATGAAGTTAAGAAAAATAGAGATAAACAATTAGCAGTTAAGGATAAGCAACTAGAAAATAAAGATTCGCAAATAGCTCAAATGCAAAACTTACTAGACCAACAACAACGGTTAGCTTTGCAAGACAAAAAGCTGCTCGAAGAATACAAGGCAGAAATTAAGGACTTGAAAGCCTTAACGATGGCACCGCATGATGATGGTGAAAAAGAAGTGACGTCAGACAAACAACCGGAACCTGAAAATAGCACCCCGGAGTCACAACCTAAACCGAAAAAGTGGTGGCGTTTTGGTAAATAGTTACAACTAAAAAAGAAAAGAAGACTAGTTAAATGGCGGAAGATAAATTTGAACAAGCTGTAATTGACAAGCTAAAGAGTGAAGGTTGGGAATATCTAACAGATTATTCTGGTGTAACAGTTGATCGGCTATATGACCACTGGCGCGACATTCTGAATGCCAACAATCGTAAACGACTAGAAGATACGCCGTTATCTGATAATGAGTTTGAACAAGTGAAGTTGGAACTAACGAAGAATAAAACGCCGTATGATGCGCAACTCATGTTGGCGGGTACGGGTGGTGTTGGGACCGTACCGTTGAATCGTGATGATGGGACGCAGCTAGAACTTGAAATATTCTATGGTGATGAAGTGGCTGGTGGACATTCACGTTATGAAGTCGTTAACCAAATTACGTTTACGGATTTAGCAACGTAAGTTAGATTTGTTGAAAGAACAGAAAAAAGGCTTTTTACAAAAGATGTTTGTTTAGGGTCTATAATTAATAAGTGATGGGGTATTGTGGAACTGATGGTCAGGCAATAACTACGCAAGCAACTAGAGACGGTGGAATTGATGGATTTATCCAACAAGATGCATTAGGGCTACAAAATATATACATCCAGGTTAAAAGATACGCTAAATCAAATTCTGTAGGTTCTAGAACCATCCAAAGTTTTAGTGGAGCACTTCAGGAAAGAAGTGCAGGAAATAGTAATAGTGGTGTCTTTATAACTACTTCATCCTACACTCAAGATGCTTTAATATCCGCTAAACGTCTACATATAAAAGCTATTGACGGTGAACAATTGGCTAAACTAATAATTAAATATAAGGTTGGTATAAAAACCATCAATCAATTTCCAATTTATGAGATTAATAAAGACGACTTTTAATTCCCACCATTTCCATCAGGGTAATTTATAAGGAGAAAAGCTATGGATGACTTAAAAACCATAATAAGTAAAACTCTCAATCAATATCAAAATACTAAAAATAAATAAAAAAATTCTTTTCAATTTTTATTTATGGTATGACATAAATAAAGTAAAGTTATTCGTCTAGGTTAATCTTATTAATACTCTTTCTCACTAGTGTTGCATGCAACACTTGGTGTTAGTCTAAAAACATGGACACGGTTTCTACTACGATATAATAGACGTAGGAGAATAACCCATGACGCAAA
>NZ_BPKW01000022.1 GCF_019656015.1 Leuconostoc inhae
ATTTAACCCCAGTGGCCTTTGAACAAAAATAGCAAATCAAAGTAGAATGCGTGTCCGATTTATTGACGTAGATCCAACTAGTGAGAAAGAGCATTAAATATACTGCAAGGCAAGACATTTGGTAATTGAAGAATAACAAGCAAAAAAATAGCAGTCAGGTCTCTTGACAAAGTATAGTTGCTATTCTTTTTTTAGGCCCTACTTTAATGAAATTTTTGTTTGGAGGGAACGACCTCATTCCTTTGATTATTTCAGTTGAATTTAATAGAGAAGCCTGGCGTCTATTAAGAAATACTTTTCTTGATGAGCGTCAATTTTTTTAACGGAAATCTATCCTATACTAAATTCAGTAAAGGAAAAGGAGGCATCAAAGGAAACTATTTTAAACAAACCAAAATTATAGGAGGAATAGATCATGACTGAAAATAAAGCTTCTCAAGAAAGAACACCCCAAGAAAGATTGCAAGAAGAACAAGAACACAAGGAACATGTCCATCATACAAAAATTAATGCAGCGGCCATTTCGGATCATCTTTTAGGGAACATGCATACTTTACATGTGAAATTGCACCAATATCACTGGTATGTAAATGGCGCTAATTTCTTCACCCTGCATGAAAAATTTGAAGAATTGTATAATCAAAACGAAGAATGGTTCGACAAACTAGCAGAACGCTTGATTACTTCCGGTCATAAACCGGCTTCAACCACCGCTGAATTTGAAAAATATTCCATGCTTTCAGAAGATGCCATCAATAAATACGCTAAAGCAGAAGACATGGTTGAAAATATTATCGAAGATTTCAGAAGTACCCGTGAATTAACGATTCGTGCTATTCGTTTAGTACAAGATGAGGGTGACGATGCTTTAGAAGATACACTGATTGCTTTTAAAAATGACTTAGATAAAAACATTTGGATGTTGCAAGCGTTCATTGGCAAAGAGGCATTGGAAGACGATGATGCGTTTGATGAGGATGAAGATTAGGTTTTTCGTAAACATACATTTATAAATTAAATATTTTGGGGTTGGGACTCTTTCCAGCTCCTATTTTTTTGCCGTTAAAAAGACTTTTCTTGATGAGTGTCAATTTTTTTGAGCTAGGGGCCTTTATACTAAATATAGGAAAGTTAAAAAAAAGGACAGTAAACTGATAAAGGGGAACAACGAATTGACTCAATACACCCAACCACATGCAGCAGGAGACCACTCAGCTTGTATCCGCTTAGTCCCGATATTCAATCATTTGGAGGAAAGCTCGATGGATCGCATCGCTGGAAAAGCTCACACGAAGCACTATCAAAAAGGGGCGTTTCTGTTTCGCTCGCAAGAAAAAGATGATGCCTTATATATTGTGAATCGCGGAAAAGTCCGCATCTATCGCTTGTCTGATTCTGGTAAAGAGCAACTAGTGCGTATTTTGAATCCGGGTGACTTTACGGGAGAATGGACGTTATTCAATCCTGATGCTGTGCATGAGGAATACGCAGAAGCTACTCGAGATACGTCTGTCTGCATGATTCAACAACATGATGTACAAGAGTTTCTAAAAGAGTATCCTGCAATTTCGTTAAAGCTGCTAGGAGAGATGTCGCAGCGGTTAGAAAAATCCGCACGTCAAACCGCACAAGTAGCCGTGGAGAGTGTCATTACCCGTTTAGTTTTGTTTTTGGCAGAAAATGTGGAACCTGAAATGGGCAACTCTCCCACCATCACCCTGCCGATGGCAAAAAAGGACATTGCTTCCTATTTAGGAACGACACCTGAGACCATCAGTCGCAAATTTGGAGAATTGGAGAACGAGGGATTGATTCAACAGCTGTCTGGGAAAAGAATCAAGATTCAGGATTTAGATGATTTATTGCTTTACAGCGAATAATCGGACACGGAAAAGTGGCGTATTACGAAGCGAGTGACCAGGGAGCTAAAAGTGTATTCATTGTTTGGTTTCCATGGAGCTTAGCCGGAATCTTGTTCAGCATCACCTTGACTAGAATGACGCGAAAAATTGAAGAAATGGAACAAATGGTACCTACTACCATCCGACTTTTTTATACGAGTCATTGTGGAGTTTGTTGGGCTTTGTCCTCATCGTCACTATACGGAACCGAAAACAGATTTTGCGTCAAGAAGAAGTCGCTTTGAGTTACGTTTTGTGGTACTCAGTGGGTCGGTTCTTCATTGAAGGTATGCGAACGAACAGTTTATGGATTGGCGAGTGGATCCGCGTTTCGCAAGCCTTGTCTCTGGCCCTGTTTATTGGCGCGATTGTAGTATGGTTTATACGCAGACAAGATTATCCACCAATTTCTTATTATTCTGATGGCAATAAGGGGCAGAAAAAGACTATTAAGATGGTGAATTGAGCAAAAAGATAAAAAGAAGTGCAGAACTTGATATGCGTCAATTTTCGTTTGCTAAAAGTGAGCTATATTACAGTTGTAAAGAGGAAAAGGCAGTGTTCATTAATCTGCTGCCGATAAAATAAAAACACATAAAGGAGATAGGAATTATGGAAAAAGCTATATTGCAATTAGAAACGTTGTCTTGTCCAAGTTGTATGCAAAAAATTGAAGGTGCCGTGAAATCAGTTAACGGTGTTGATAAAGACAGCATTAAAGTATTATTCAACTCCAGCAAAGTCAAAGTCGATTTTGATTCAGCTGTCACTTCGATTGAAGAGATTCAAAAAGCTATCGAAAACGTAGGCTATCCGGTCCTTAAAGCAAAAGTCAAGGCCGCTTAACAGATTAAATGAACTAGGCAATTCTGGAAGGAAAGCTATTTTTCCAGGATTGCTTTTTTTGTTGCAATCCGATTCGAGGTGCTTAGAAACGATAAAAGAGAACTTTCTAAACTTGATATCCGTCAATTAATTACTTAGGCAATTATCTTATACTTTGTTTATCAATAAAAGAGAAATTAAATTTGGAGGGAAAAAGCATGCAACAATATATATTAAGCAAAAAAAATGTTATCACCGTCATCAGTGGATTGTTAATCGCACTCGGTTTCTTCAGTCACTTTGTTTTAGAAAACGTAGGACTTTCAGAGTGGTCTTTGATCATCGCCTCTGTCTTTGGGATTATGCCAATTGCCATTCAAGCGTTTCAAGCAATGAAAGTCAAAGTCATCAGTATTGATGTCTTAGTTAGTATTGCAGCGATTGGTGCGCTTTTTATTCAAAATTATGAAGAATCGGCTATTGTCACGTTCTTATTCTTATTCGGACACTACTTGGAACATCGAACATTGAACCAAACGCGATCTGCTATCAAAGAATTGACTGAAATGGCACCCGAAAGCGCCTTGAAACAAATGGATAATGGCGAATTTGAAGAAGTAGAAGTGGATGATGTAGATGAAGGGGATATCTTGCTCGTTAAAACGGGTGCGAAAGTTCCAGTAGATGGTACAGTTCTTACGGGTGAAGGGCATATCAATGAAGCTAGCATTACAGGTGAAGCTGTTCCGGTCAACAAGCTAGCTGATGCAGAAGTTTTTGCAGGAACCATTTTAGAAAACGGAACGATTCAAATCAGAGCTGACCGAGTTGGTGAGGACACCACATTTGGAAAAATTGTTGAACTCGTGGAAGAAGCACAAGATTCTAAATCCGAAGCGGAACGGTTCATTGATCGCTTTTCTAAATACTACACACCAGCTGTCTTGGTCCTGGCAATTGTTGTATGGGCGTTCAGTCAAAATATTGAGTTAGCAATCACCATCTTGGTTCTAGGTTGCCCAGGCGCATTAGTTATCGGAGTGCCTGTCTCAAACGTTGCCGGTATTGGGAATGGTGCTCGTAACGGTGTTCTTTTAAAAGGGAGTGAAGTCATTCAAGACTTCAGCAATGTGGATACAATTGTATTTGATAAGACAGGTACTTTAACTGTCGGAAACCCAACCGTTGCAGCGACTGAACTGTATGAAAAAGATTCTGCTGAAACGCTTGGCTATCTGGCCAGTGTGGAACGGGAATCAGATCATCCATTAGCAAAAGCAGTCTTAAATCAAATTGGAGAAACAAACTTTTATCCTGTTGAAGAAACTGAGGTCGTGAAAGGCGGCGGAATCGTTTCAAGTGTAGCTGGACATAGAGTGGCTGTCGGGAATGTGGCCTTGATGGAAAAAGAAAATGTCACTCTCAGCAAAAAAGTGCAAAAAGATGTCAAACGGTTTGAACAACAAGGGAACTCTCTCGTTTTGACAGCGGTCGACGGTGAATTAAAAGTACTGATGGGCATTCGCGACCAAGTCCGTCCGGGTGTGAAAGCTAATTTGCAGGAATTAAAAGACCTGGGCGTAAAAAATCTAGTCGTTCTTTCAGGAGATAACCAAGGAACCGTTGATGTGGTCGCAGGCGAACTTGGTTTGACCGAAGCTCACGGCCACATGTTGCCGGAAGACAAATCGGCTTATATCGGAAAACTCCAACAACGTGGTCAAATTGTAGCCTTTGTTGGAGATGGCGTTAACGATAGTCCGTCCTTAGCTTTAGCAGACATTGGCATCGCAATGGGAAGCGGAACGGACGTAGCGATCGAAACATCCGATGTCGTTTTAATGAACTCGAACTTCAGCAACTTGCCTCACGCATTAGGAATAGTAAAAGCTACCGCAAATAATATGAAACAAAATATCGCGATTTCAATTGGAGTAGTGTTGGTCTTGTTGACCAGCGTCTTCTTCAGCGAATGGATGAATATGTCTATCGGAATGTTGGTTCATGAAGGTAGTATCCTGGTGGTAATTTTCAATGCCATGAGATTAATGAAGTATAAGTTGAAAGGTCGAAAAGAATAAAAAGAAGTATCAGCACCTGCAGAGACAGTAAAAATATCTTAAGAATAAACTAGAAGAGGCTGGGACAATAGTCCATCCTTGAAATGACAAAAGCGGAAACTCCCAGATTTAAAATTCTGGGAGTTTCCACTTTTTTGAGTTCTTGAAAAAAAATAAGAGTATAGAGTATGCTCTTTATAAAATTAATTTTCGTGTGAATGATTAAAAAATCTAATAATAAAATTTAAATTCCTATTAAGTTTTAATACATGAAATTACATAATTCATCATATTGGCTATATCGTGTTTACGATATTAATAAGGAAGCAAAATTAGAGAAGTATCATGGCAATCTAGAACAATATTTTAGTTTTGAACCAACTGATTATCTTGCTTTGAAGAAAGATAATTAGAACGTACAGGGCCCATTTTTATACTTTAATCTGGTAAATTTCTTATTCATGGCAGTAACTACTACGGTATATTTAATGTTTAAGTACATAAATATTTTTTATAATTTTGACTTATAATTCACTTGAAGGATATTTAATCTTTAGGATTGCCAAAAAATAACGTACTGAGATTATCTCAGCAAATGTTCAGATAAATAACTAGAAAATCGACAAATAAATAGATATAATTAATTTGTGATCTAAAATGATTATAAATTAAAAAGGGGATATATGTCTGCATTAAATGAAATTATTGAAAAGTTACGTAGTGCTGGTTTTAAGGCTACGCCGCAACGAAAATCAATTATTCAATATTTAATAGATTCTGATACGCATCCAAGCGCTCAACAAATTTCTGATGATTTGCATGCAAATTTGACTACAGTGTACAACACGCTAGCCATCTTAGAATCCGAAAATTTTGTTATCACAATTGAAAATGAGCAAAGTGGAGAGAAATCGTATGATTTTTTCGATATACCACACTATCATTTAGTTTGTGTTCATTGTGGCAAGATTGAAGATAAATCAGATATTGATTTTGCGCCTTTATGGCAAAAGGTTCAAAATCATTCAACTTTTAAACCTAAGCAGATACATCTTGAATTTACGGGTGTATGTGCGCAGTGTCAGTTGAAAGGACTGCAATAAATATAGATATGACAATACAAATTAATCAAGCGCAAGACGTTTGGAAAGATGTAGGGCGGAGTGTCGACTTTATCGTCCTCAAGCTAAAGCGGGAAAATTTGGAACAAGACCAAGAACAAATTGCTGACTTTTCTGATCGCTCACAAGCTATTCTTCGCTCGATGCAAATTAGAGCTGATAATGCTGATTTACGAATGAGTATAGGGTTTAGTTATGCGGCCTGGACCTATTTATTTCCCAATGCTAATGTGCCGAGTGAACTAGAATCATTTAAAGGATTAAATGGACCAGAGTACGCGATGCCTGCAACAGACGGCGATGTATTTATTCACGTACGAGCTAAAGAAGAGGCAGTTGTTTATGAAACTGTTTCCCAATTAATGCAATTTTTAAGTCCAATTGCCGAAGTTATTGATGAAACAAAAGGATTTCGTTATTTTGAAGGGCGTGCCATTATTGGTTTCATCGATGGTACGGAAGCACCGAGTGCAGTAGACGCAGCTGAATATGCACTAATTGGTGAAGAAGATTCTGAATTTGAAAATGGCTCGTATGCTTTTGCTCAAAAGTGGATTCATGATATGAATTTTTGGAAAAGTTTATCAACCGATACACAAGAAAAAGCAGTTGGAAGGCAGAAATTTACGGATTTAGAGTTAGATGACGACGATAAATTTGCAAATGCTCATAATGTGGCTTCAAAACTTGAAATTGATGAAAAAGAGCAGAAGATTGTTCGTATGAACGTTCCTTTTTCTGATTTGAACACGAAACAAGTGGGTACCTACTTTATTGGTTATGCACGCCATTGGGAAGTAACTAAGGGTATGTTAAATCAGATGTTAGAAAAATCAGATTACTTGCTAACCTTCTCTCAAATTGTTAGCGGTCAACTCTTTTTTATTCCGTCTCGTCCAATGTTAGATAATATTGCCAGCGGCGAATTGTTCTAAAATAATAGAGGAGAGTGGCTGATGACATTAATACGACTTGTAAGTGTGCGCTTAATCTTGTGGTTTTTTATCTTAATTTTATTACCGTTGCCGTTCATTGTTCTGTTACTAACTGAGTTATCGATGCAATTTAGTTCTACTTTGTTTGGTATTATTGCTGGTTTGGTAGGCTACATTTGGATGTTACTAAGCATGTACTTGAGTACACGGCCACATTGGTTAGATCGCTTAATTGGATTGCCAGAAGTATATATGATGCATGGGCTAGTGGCGTTAGTTGCAATTTTATCAGCTTGGATTCACAAAATGTTAGTGCACTCTGGTGGAATGATTTCATTAACAGGTGATGTTGGTTTATATATTTTTTCTGGTGTTTTAGCTTACTCACTGGTGATGATGGCTGGATGGATAACGCGAAAAATAGTATTTTTACAAGCGATGAAACAATACTTTAGTAGATTTATAAATCATGAATGGAGTGTTTGGTTGCATCGTTTGAATGTGGTAGGTGTTGTTGTTATATTTTTTCATGTTCAACTAATTGGTTATATCAGTCGATTGAATGGCTTTATGGATTTATTTGATGGATTTTCGTTTATTGTAATCGGATACTACTTTTTTTATAAATGGATACAGCCACATTTAGATATAAGTGCGCAACTAATCAGTCGAACGGAAATTGGTGATAACATTCAAGAGTTAACAGTGCAATTGCCACCAAAATATCGATGGCACGCAGGTGACTGGTTATTTATTCGTTTTCCACACTATAAAGAGTTACGTGAGGCTCATCCATTTTCTATTGTGAACTTGCCAGATGAAACAGGTAGATTGAAGTTAGCAATTCGAGGTGACGGTGATTTTACTAGATACTTAAAAACATTATCGCCAGAAATAGAAGGAATTCATGTGAAATTAACAAGGCCATTTGGACAGTATCATCAATTTTTGAAGCAACATCATGAAGATCAGCCATTGATTATTGTTGCTGGTGGAATTGGCATTACACCGTTTATATCTATTGCTCAAATGGCAGTGCAAAGACAACAACCAGTGACGTTTCTTTACTCAACTAAACACGAAAAGGATGCTATTTATTTAGATGAATTGACGAAGTTTAATCAAAGCGATATTTATTTCAAACATCAAGTAGGGCGGTTTTCTGATACACAAATTGTGGACATGATGCAAAAAAATGGTATCTATTTGCTGGCTGGTCCACATGCCATGACCAAATATTGGCGAAATTTTTTGAAAAATAGAGGCGTTGCGGATAGCAGTATTTATTTTGAACCCTTTGAGTGGTAAGCCGATAAGCTATTAGCAGCTATTAATGTAAAGGAAAGCACATTATGTTAACTCGGAATTACTAACAATTCTAATGTTAGAAAGGTAGACAAAAAATGAGGTTATGGCACGAATCGTTAATTACAAAATTACCACGTCAACAATTGCTTGGACAACATAGAGAGTGCTGTGCACTTCGTGGCGGCGGTGGGGGAAAAGGCACGCAACAGTGGATTATGTCTTTATTTACTCTCCATATAAATTGTTTAAATACCACAAATTAGTTATGACGGAGATGTTAAATCGCGGATACAAACCGAATGAAAATTGGCTAAATCCTTTGTATCGTGGAAATAATATGATTCCTTATAAGTCCCTGCCTATTGAAGCATCAACTTATCCTATTTATCCTGAACACGACCATAATTATTTAATTGAATGTATTCAAAATTTGAGAAAAAAAGGTATTGAAATAAAATAAAAACATCATTCGTTGTGGGGTTACACACGAACAATGGCACAAGACTTAGAAGAGATATTTTCTAAGTATAAGTTTAATTTTGGATAAAAGAGTTATAAATAGAGTGAGAATAATTAGTAGTAGACAAGTTGTCTTTGGAAAATAATCGATATCTACATAAAAAGTATTTATCTAAAATCAACTTTAATACTATTAACAATGAAAAGGAATATTTATAATTATCTGGTTATGTACTAGTTACGAGACTAGGTTGTCACTACATTTGAATTTGAAAAAGGTCTATAATTACATAATGACCCCTCGAAAAGACTGTTAAAACAGCCCCCATTATCTGACTAGTAGATAATGGGGGCTGTTTTTTTGTTTAATGTTATAATAGATCTTAAAATGCTGGACTGAATTGAATGGTCAAACGTTGGTTTGTTGCTTGGGCGATTTCAGATAGTATTTTTGTTGAAGCATTCATCGAACCATTTTCAATGCGTGCAATCGTTGATTGTGGTTTACCAATCAAATTGGCAAATTCACGTTGGCTCAATCCCATATTTACACGAAGGTCACGAACTTTCACTGCTACCTCTAAATTAATATTTTCTTGCTCAACAATTTGTGCAAATTCAGGATTTTTTTTACTACGGTCAGCAACGTATGCATCAAGTTTACTCATTGATTTTCCTCCTTATTCAAATACTGACTGCGTCTATTCCGAGCGATTTTCTTTTCATTTTCAGGTGTCTTTTGCGTTTTTTTCGTGAAATAGTTAGTAATAATGTATTGACTACCTTTGACTTGAAAGTAAAGAGCCCTTTGAATGTTTGAAGATCGTTTAGAACGAATTTCATAGAGATTATTTTCTAGCTTTTTTACCCATAATTGTCTTTCCGCCACTAAGAGGCCATTATTTTCAATATTTTGAATGGTTGCAATTAATTTAGCAGCATCTTTATCAGGTAATTGATCTAAGAACTGTTCAAATTCAGCCCAATTGTAATAATCAAACTCAAATTTTTCCATAACAACATGATAGCAGATGCGCTATCATCAATCAAATTATTAACTTTAAAGGAGTAGCTAATGGTGCAACAAATCGTCCTCCCCATCAAAGACTCCAACGTCTTAAAAATGGTGCAAGACACCTTATTAGATAGTTTTCGGGCGGGTCGCCGCAACTACACTATCTTTCAAGTTGGCAAAGCCACTCTACTGCGGGTGAGTGATGTGATGACGTTAAAGAAATCGGATGTCTATAATCCCGATGGGTCTGTTAAAAACACGGCCTTTATTCATGATAAAAAGACAGGTAAAGCGAACACGTTATATTTAAAGCCCGTGCAACAAGACTTGTTGCAATATCATGATTGGCTAGTCCAACAGAATATCACTTCGGATTGGTTATTTCCCTCAACGTCCCATCCAGATCGACATATAACAGATAAGCAGTTTTATAAGGTGATGGCACGCGTTGGTGATCTATTAGGTATCAACTATCTAGGCACACATACGATGCGTAAAACAGGCGCTTACCGCGTCTATACACAGTCAAACTACAATATTGGTTTAGTCATGCACTTATTGAATCATTCGAGTGAGGCTATGACGCTTACTTATCTGGGGTTAGATCAAGCAAGTCGCGAAACAATGTTAGATCAAATTGATTTTGGGTAATAACGCCAACTAATCTCCCTAAATTAGCCCGTATTTGTTCATTTTGACGCCACTATGGAGGTATTTTTAATGACTAGGATTACTAAGGCACAATTAGACAACATCATTACACGTTGCCACCATCCGAGGTAATTGGTGCCCCATTGTCTGAAACTGCAACTAAAGGGTTGCTAGGTAATACTTTTTGAGTCATAATTTTAGACGCTCCAATTTTTGAGTATTTGGTTTGTTTTTCACTAACAAAATATCATAACAAAGAGCTCCTATGGTTTTCACCCAACGGGTGAAAGCGCAAAACCCGCTGAAACGGTATTAACTTGCTGTTTCAGCGGGTTTTTGTTTGCCTTGATGAATAATCCGGGTATTAAGTTCTACACCATCTCACTTTTCTCGACCATAGAGCGTCTTTCTAGATATCCCCGAACAGATTTACTCACCTGTTTGGGGTTTTCTTTACAAAAAAGTGTTTTTTGTCAGCAGGCGTGTTGGTAACCACTAAAAGTAACTCCCTAAGGACACCATTTTCGATGACGTAATATAACATATCGTTTCTTTGTATACATGGTTAGCTATTACAGGTCGACTCAATTAAAGGTGTTCTAAAAATATGATTTAAAATTTTACCCGGATTATTTCTAACGAATCGACAGGCAAGCACCCTGATGCGCTATACTCTGCTGATTTAATGGACGCAGCTAAAGAAGAAGCTAAGCGTCGAGGATTGTTTGACTTAAATAATCTATAACTGATTACCATATAACTAAATATCTAAAAAGAAAAACGTCTTGAATATTCAAGGTGTTTTTTTGTCTACAAATAATAATTCAGTAAGATACCAACGCCATAAGCAACAATTGCAGCGACGTACCCGATAGAAAGTGTGCGTAGAATTTCTGTTCTTACTTTCTGCTCTGACAGGTTGGCCTTCACCCAGCCTAGCAACGCCAAAGAGACACCGACGATGACAAAGGCGATTGGAAAGGCGATGGCTTTGTCGTGAATGAACGCATTTGTAATTAAGTAGGCACCTAGTGGAATTAAACCGAAGACGTTAAACGAAATGAATGTCGCGATACCAGCTGCCAATGCTTTACTTTTTGATTGATTGTTATCCGATGTTGCTGACAGGTAGGCACCGGCCCCCATTGAAAAGCCATCGGCTAATAAGTTTGAGAATCCCAAAATGATGATAACGATGTTTGAAACGTTACCACCGACCGATCCAGCAACGACTGCGAACGTCGTGATAATGCCATCTAAGCCACCGTAGACGATGGCTGAAACGTGTTTTTTCATTTATTTTCTCCAGTTTCTCTCAGTGGTGATAAAACCAATATATAAGAAAAAAGTGACCAATTATCGGTAATTTCACATCGGATTAAAAATGTTTCAAAAACGAAACAAATAAAACCCGGATTATTCATGCACTAAATTTTTAACCACAGCTAAATCAGTAAAATACGATAAAACACCTTGAAACTGCCAGTACCTTGGCACAGTTTCAAGGTGTTTTTTCGATTGAGCGTTTTTTGAGAAAAATAGGAACACTAAAGCCAGCCAGATTTTGCTATTTTTTTGAAAATCTACTTCGTTGTTTTATTGCCACAAAGCATTTAGTCGTTCCCAAGCTCGCCAGAACAGACCATCGAATTGTTCTTGGATGCGGCTATCTAACGTCAAAATCACCTTGCGGGCGTGCTTAGTGACACACGTCCACCGATTTTTAACAAACGGCAAACTGTAGTGTAGTTAAAGTGATGTTTTGTTTTTAAATATGTTGTTCCCTTAATCTTAACATACCAATAGTTTAACAGCGAATATGATTGATCAACCATTTTTCATCGGAAGTATTCTAGCAAAATCTTACATTTTCATTCCCATTTTTTCGTACGACTCCATACCTGCCATCCAAAGATTAGATAACTCAATACCACGCTCCTCAGCTAACGCGTTCATTAAAGTATTCATATCCATTAACTGATACTTCTGATGCGGCTTTTTTGGATCTACTATCTCTATTTGTGCCATCATACCACCATCTTCATGTTCTAAAATATGGCAATGATACATATATATACCAGGTAAATCAAACTTAACTAGTATTCGAACAGTTTCTCCTGGGTTAACTCCAATGGTGTCTTTGAAACCGTTCTCATTTGGATATGGATCTTTTCCATTACGTGTTAGTACTAAAAAGCGAGTGCCGTGTATGTGAAATGGGTGAACCATTCCCGGTTTTTCGTTACTATTCGTGACATCCCAATACTGATACTCTCCAACTATTTGCTCGGCATCAATGCGTTCCATAGCAAATTTCTTGTCATCTATGGCAACACTTTCATCCATTCCTTGCATGACGACATGTCGAATGGGTAATGACGTTTCAACTGACGGTTTCTTTAAATTAATTAAATGATCGGGAATTTTTGTAGTATCTTTTGCGAAATTGTGAATGCGGAACTTTAATAGTGGCACTTGATCAGTATATAAGGTTACCTCATCACCTTCATGATATTGGCTAAAATCAATAATGACTTCTGCACGTTCAGCACAGCTCAACATTAAACCTGTCAGCTTGATTGGCTTGGGTAATAGAGAACAATCCCCCGCAATCTGATCAAATGGCAAATCATCGGAAAAATGCAAACGCCATTCCCGACGGTTAGCACCATTTAGAAAACGTAACCTTATTTTTTGTGTTGTGACATCGAAGTATGGGTTGACTGTTCCATTGATAACAGCCGTGGGACCTGCAACACCATCAGGATCATAATCGGCACGATAATCAAACTGATTATCTTTGTGAAAATGTCTATCTTGTAAAATAATTGGAATATCATCTACTCCATAATTTCTTGGTATTGATAATTGAGATTCATGCTCATCTTGAACAATAACCATTGTAGCTAATCCTTGCCACACCTGTTCTGCTGTGGATGGACATGGGTGAGCATGCAACCATAATGTCGCAGCGGGCTGATTCAACGTAAAATTAATATGTTTGATTTCCCCTGGGTAAACAGGCGCGTGACAACCCCCATCAACATAAGGGCCACTAACATCAGCTCCATGCCAATGAAAAGTAGTTAATTCTGGCAGGTCATTCTTCAAAGTGATATGATTTTTTTGACCGCGGTGAAATATAATAGTCTTACCTAAAAAATTAGCATTATAACCCCATGTCTGTGTCTTTTCCCCTGGCAATATTTGCGATTTCCCTGATTTTGCAGTGACGGTATAGTAGATATCATTTTTAGACTCTCTATCTGCTTTTAAAATAGGTGGTATATTTAAAGGCATTTCCGGGGCATTATTTACTATGAGAGGTACATATCCGCCATCATGTAGATCAAAAGCTGGCTCATCAAAGAAATATTTTTTATTGGACTGTTCCATTTTAATTTTCCTCTATATTTTTAGCAGTGTACTTACTGAAAATTGAAATTACAGGATATGAATGATCACTCCTCAACTCAAATTCTAGCACTTTTTAGTAATTATGAATAATATTAGCATTCTGAAGAGTGTAATTATCTTAACTATTTAATCATGTTACGCTCATAGTCGATATTATGAAAAGCTATTTAAGTAACTATAAAAAGTTATCTAATTCAGAGTGCAACAAAATTAGCGGATGACATTGGATTGGCGACGTTTTAGGGGCAATTGGACATGTATACCATCCAGCCGACCCTCAAAAGGTTCTAGATCAATTGAATGGCAAGACGCAACCTAAACCTGGACACCAATATAGTCCATATGGGTATTATTAATTTAACGAATTAACATAATGCAGCTTATCAAAACTAAAAAGCGCCAAACCTTACTTTAATAGGGTTTGGCGCTTTTTCTGTGATCACGTCTTGTGAATTTGGCTAAAAATAATTGGTCTAGCTCTCATAATCCCCACAACTAGCCTCTTGTCATTTGTGAAATTTTAGTCCGTGAGCGGTTTATGAGACGGCTGTTTGTGCTTTTTGCGGAGGCGTAAACGGACCACCAATTTGTGTTGGGCGACTTCTTCGTCAGACAAGGTTAACTTCTCATCAATTGAGAAAGAGGTCGTTTTATAATTTTTGGCCAGAACAACCGCATAAACAGCCTGGTCAATCTGTTCACTTTGTTCTGGTGTTAAGGCAAACGTATAAGGCTTGTCGCCATACAAAATCGTTTTATCAGGGGCTACGCGCGTAAAGCGACCCTTAA
>NZ_BPKW01000023.1 GCF_019656015.1 Leuconostoc inhae
TGCCGATCGAAAAATGAAAGTAGCTTAATCACTGCAGCCCTAGATAAAAAATAGTCCGATTTATTGACTTATGAGCAATCTGCTCTTATACTAAGAAGGTGGGCTATTTTATTCGGTCCATAAATATAGTATAGGGGTATTTTCATATTAATTTATTATAAGAAAAATTTATAGATTTGCTGCTAAAACTTAGCCAAAAGAAGGTCGTTAATTTAAATAATGAGCAATGTGATTGTTCCCATTAAAGAATTCTATTGGTATGTGAGCTAGATAGGGTAAGCCGTAGTGATTAATGTAGATCCAAGATAGTAAAGGATGTCAAGCATCTAGAGAAGTTTCCTGTTATCCTAGTAGGTAAAAATGAAAATTTGTCGTGTAAGATTACTAGTAATTGAACAGTGTTGGATCCAGAGATAATAGTTTTCATATCAAGTTCAGCATGGGCTACGGTTAATTTTATTAATATCTAGTCTGTAGGCATCATGATAACAGCCACTTAGAAATCTTTCATCTAAATTTGAATCGTGTAGCAGTTCACTGAAAGAAATACCGTACGTTAATATAATTTTAAACAACGATTTGTTGATATAAAAATTTTTTTAACTACAAGCGCAGTTTAAATGATAACAAAGTAACAGAATGGGAATAATCCGGTTCATTGGATGTCTGAGTAATTTTTAGTGCAATAAATAGTCAGCTCCATTCTCTAGGTTGCTAATGTTCTAATTCAAATTTTGCAGTTACGTCATTAAATTAAAATGAATTTAATACTTATATTCTTAATATTAATTTTCAAAGGTGACCAAAGCTTATGCAGTAGCGATAGTTTATCCCAGTACAAGGAGAAAATAATATGGTAAATGAAATTGAGTTAACAACAGAAAATTACGAACAGATTGTGTCAAAGGGGATAACCATAGTTGATTTTCGTGCGGATTGGTGTGCCCCCTGCAGAATGATGGATTCTGTTCTAGAAAAGGTAGCAGAAGACCCATCATACAAAAATGTTAAATTTGGTAAGGTAAATGTAGATAAAAATATGGAGCTGAATGTTCGTCACTCTATTTCTGGGATTCCAACTTTTTTATTTTACAAGGATGGAGAAATTATTGACAGATCAGTAGGTCTGCAAACAAAGAATACTGTTAAAAGTATGTTAAATAGTTCATTGAATAAATAGTGATCAATATCCATGTGTAATATTCAATATATTTCTTAATTTTTTCGTTTAGTATTTTATTTGACTGATAATTGTATTGATTTTTCTATAAGCGTATTTCATATATTTATATTCGTTCAATCTAAAATCATTTGAAAGGGAATATTTTTTGTATATCTTCGCTCTATGCACATAAAATTTTTGCAATAAAATCATTTATACCTCAATTTTTAAAAAATTGAGTAATTTACCAATAATAGTAATAGTTTCATGTTTTTATCATTTTAGCCAGAAAACTACTTTAACTCCCCTATTAAAGTATATCGTCTGAATGCTAGTTTGCTCCACAAGTGTATCCCAATTTGAACCAGAGTCATTGATAATATTTATATTAATTTGTTCTCCCGTTACCTAAACAACAATGTTGTTTAGCATTCATGATTATCTGAATAGTTTTTTAATATATTGCACGGTCCTAGGTGAAATATTGAATGCTTCGGCAGTTACTTTAACAGTATGTGTTTTTGAATATTCAAAGATAGCAGTATTTCGGCTATCTTTTTTTCTTTTGGGTCTGCCTTCTTTATAGTTAGGATTGTGTTGCTTAGCAAATATTTTTCCTGCTTGTGTACGTTCAATAATCATGTCACGTTCCATCTCCGCAACCGACAATAAGGTTCTAACAAGCATACGACCCATAGGAGTGTTATCAATCGTTCCTAAGTTTAAAACTTTGATAACGATTTTTTCTTTTAATAGGGAGTCAATTAAATTTAGCGCTTCTCGCGTGTTACGGGCAAAACGGTCTAATTTTGTGACAATCAAAGTATCATTTGGTTCAACTAAATGAACTAACTTTTCGAATTGGGGACGTGTGGTAGTGGTCCCAGAATATTTTTCACTCATAATGATATCAGCACCAGCCTTCTTCAAAGTATCTTTTTGTTCATTTAACGATTGTCCCGCTGTTGAGACGCGTGCATAGCCATAAACTGTCATTTTCCACCTCATTAATTTGCATAATTAAATTGCATATTATAAAACCTATTATATCAAGGGATATAAAAAGCGCAAGATACTTAACATTTAATTGCACAATAATTGAATAAACATTTTTGTATCACTTTCGAAGCAGTTTGTTAATTTAGTATCGTTGATAAAGTATCTTTATATCATTAGTTACAATTTATTTTTATTAAGTAACAAAAATTACTGTTTATTTACATTAATTGAAAATAAAGTATTGTAAAAGAAAAAGTTGTATTCTTATATAGACGAGTAAATGAGGATTGTTTAATGATCGTAGACTTGCATAGCCATTTATTACCAAATATTGACGACGGCTCAAAATCATATAGAGCCTCTATCCGTATGGCTAAAGAGGCGGTTGATAACGGTATTAGGGCTGCATTGATGACGCCTCATCATATGAATGGGCACTATGTGAATCATAAACCAGACGTTATTCGGTTAACTGAAGAATTTCAAAGTCACTTAGATAATAATAATATTCCATTGCAAGTTTTTCCCTCACAAGAAGTCAGGATAAATGGTGACTTACTTCAAGCTCTGGATAATGATGACATTCTGTTCGCTGATGAGACTAACCGCTACTTATTGTTAGAGTTTCCTGATGATGATGTGCCTACTTACAGTACAGATATGATTTTTCAAATCATGCAACGTGGTATTACGGTCGAAATTGCTCATCCAGAAAGAAATACCAAAATTATGACAACGCCAAGCATTCTATTTGATTTAATCGAAGCGGGTGCGTTGGCTCAGGTAACTGCTAGTTCTTATGTGGGAACATTTGGAAAAAAAGTTGAGAAATTTGCTGAGCAAATTCTTAGTCATAATCTAGCGCATGTTTTTGTGTCTGACGCCCATGATCTGCCTAACCGTAGTTATGAATTAGCTGAAGCAATGGTCAAAGTTGAAAAGCAGTTAGGTAAAGAGTATCAGCAATTGTTGGAGAGCAATGCTGAAGCTATTTTAGATGGTAATGATGTCACAACGCTTTTACCAGAACCAATTGTGAAAAGAAAGTTTTTTAGTAAATTTTAGAGAAGAGAGAGATTGCAGAACCATGAATAACGTTCTTGAACTGCGCCAATTATGGCATATCATTCAGAAGCATCTTTTTGCACTTATTTTTATGGCTATTATTGGCGCTTGTGCTGGTTACGTTGTGGCTAAATTTGTTATTGCGCCAACATATAGTGCATCAACTAGTATGCTAGTTAACCGATCAGCTGATGATACGAGTACTGCCACAGCTAACTTGTCTGATCAACAGGCGGATGTCCAGCTGATCAATACATATAAAAATTTAATTATTTCAAGCAATGTACTAGGCGATGTTTCTGATAAATTAGAAAATCCAGCACCAATTGTTGTCCAAAAGGCTAAAGATGCTGTCTATGAAACACTTGCTGATGGCACACGACGCTTAGTCACACCGGCCCAAAAAGAAATCACCAAGCCTTCTAACAAAACAAAGTACCAGCTTTCAGTTGATGAATTGAAAAGTATGGTCACGATTTCTAGTCAACAAAATTCACAAGTATTTTCAATTAATGTTAAGTCAAAAGACCCCAAATTAGCCGCAGACGTAGCTAATGAAGTGTCTGATGTCTTTAAAGACAAAATCGGTGGCTTTATGAAAATTAATAACGTGTCAATTATAGATTCAGCCAAAGCCAACAAGAAGCCAGTCTCACCAAATACTAAGTTGTTCACATTGGCTGGATTGGTAGTTATTGGTGGATTAACTTTCCTTTATATGCTGGTTAAAGAATTGGCAGACACGACGATTAAGTCTCCAGATGAAGTCTCACAATTATTTGGTATGACTAACTTAGGTATTATCGGTCATATTAAGCCAATCAAAAACTTCAGTATGGCACCTTCAAGTAGTGCTGCAGTTAAGGTAAACCAGAGTAATGGGACACAACGATCACGTTTGAGTCATTTAGATCGGGAGTAAAGGGGAGGAGATAATTATGAGTTTTTTTAAGAAACAATCAAGTGTCGGTAAAGATGGTTTGTCTGTTGAAACAATGGCTAAGGGCGCTAGATTGATTACAGCGGCTGAACCAAAGAACCCTGTATCAGAACAATTTCGTACTTTGCGAACTAATATTGAGTTTGCTGCAGTATCTAGAGGCGAGATTAAAACATTATTAATTTCTTCGGCACTGCCATCTGAAGGCAAGTCCACAGTAGCTTCCAATTTAGCAATTGTCTATGCACAGCAAGGGAAAAAAGTGTTGTTAGTTGACGCTGATTTGCGCCGTCCAACTGTGGCAGTTAGTTTTGGTTTAAATCGTAATTCGGCTGGCTTAACGAATTACTTAGGCGATAATCATAAAGAAATCAGTGATGTTGTTCATCGTACCGCCATGGATAATTTCGATGTGGTAACTTCAGGTCCAATACCACCGAACCCTGCTGAATTATTGGGTTCGGGTAGAATGACTGAATTGGTGACTCAGCTCAAGTCACAGTATGATTTGATTATCTTTGATGTACCACCATTCTTGATGGTAACAGATGCGCAAGTCCTTATGTCTAAAGTCGATGGTGTAGCTATCGTGATTAATGGCGGCAAAACCAATAAAGGCGCTCTGCAACGAACAAACGAAATTTTAAAAATTGCTGAAGCACCTGTATTAGGATTTATTTATAATGATCAAAGTCGTAGAAAGAAAGGGAGTTCAGGTTACGGCTATGGTTATGGGTACGGCTATGGTTATGGAGATACCAAGTCTAAATAGGTTTGATTGGGAGATTGAGAAAAATGAAGAGATGGATTCAAGACATAGCAATTAGGATTTTGGACATATTTGGTGCCGTTCTTGGTATTATTCTGTCGATCATACCAATTTTAATTATTGCTTTTCTAATTAAGAGAGAAGATGGTGGTTCAGTTATTTTTCGACAACGTAGGGTAGGAAAAAATGGTTCCTACTTTATAATGTTCAAATTAAGAAGTATGGTTGAAGGATCAGAAGATTTGTGGAGTAGACTAATTGAGCATAGTGATGTTGAAGGTATGTTCAAAATGCACGAAGATCCCAGGACTACCAATATTGGAAAATTTATTAGAAAACACTCTTTGGATGAACTACCGCAATTTTGGAATGTTTTAAGAGGAGAAATGTCATTGGTCGGGCCACGTCCGGCACTCATAAAGGAAGTGGAATCCTATGATGAGAGATCACAGCGTAGATTCACAGTTAAGCCTGGTATTACTGGACTTTGGCAAGTTAGTGGCAGAAGTAATCTTCCCTTTGAAAAAATGATTGATCTAGATTTAGAGTATATACAACATCGTACTTGGTGGCTGAATATAATCATAATGGCAAAGACCATCTTACTTATTTTTCCAAGTGAAAAGAATGGAGCTTTTTAATGAAAAATAAAGTTATGATAATCACACAGTCCGAGGGAGGTGGGTTAAGGCGTCACTTGACCGACCTAATGGATGGACTGATTAATCGTAGGATAGAAGTGGTTTTAGTATACAATTCAGACTTTGCAGATAAGACTTTTGATACTTGGATTTCAAGAACGGAATCTAAGCTAACTAAGTACGATTTAAAAACTATGGTTAGAAATATTTCACCGGTTCTTGATATAAAGTCTGTGATTGCGGTACACAAAATTATAAGGGATGAGCGTATTGCAGTTGTTCATGCACATTCATCTAAAGCAGGTGTGATTGCTAGAGTTGCAGCAAAGCTTTCAAATGTGAATCGTGTGTTTTATACGCCACATGCATATTCTTTTCTATCGGAAGAATTTTCAGACAAGAAAAAGAATATGTTTGTACTGATTGAACGGCTCCTGAGCCGCTGGTTTACAGCGAAAACGTTTAATGTGTCTGAATCTGAGATGCAGGCGGCTTTATCCGTGAAATTAGACAAGCCTGAAAAATTTGAAGTTATACCAAATGCTGTACCAATTTTGGCAGATTTTAATTACGATTTTGAACGGAAACGGTTAACTAGTTCGGATAAATTTGTTGTAGTAAATACTGCCAGAGCAACAAAACAAAAGAATCCGGATTTATTTGTAGATCTTGCAAATCGAGTAAAACAAGATATGCCGGATGTTGAGTTTGTTTGGATTGGACAAATCGATTCTGAATATAAGAACTTTGTGAACGAACAAACCAGTGTAGTTTTTAAAGGGGAAATGCAAAAAACAAATGCGTTGGTAGGAGCAGCGGATTTGTACCTTTCGACCAGTTTTTTTGAGGGATTATCATACTCACTCTTAGAAGCCGGTTCATTCGGCATTCCAGTTTTCCTGTCTAACGTACCGGGAAATATCGATTTTGCTCAAATGTACAATGGCACTGAGCTTTTTAATATTGATGATTCAAGAACATTGCAAGTTGAAAAGTTGGAAGCATTTATAAACAAACTGAGAAACAAAGAAAATACTCAAAGTGAAATCACGGCTGACTATGACGCCATGATTGATAAGATAGTGGATAATTATTATGGAAAATAGATTAAATCAGCCGTTAGTATCGGTTATTGTGCCTTTTTATAACAGTGCAACGTACATGGATAAAACGATTCCTACGTATCTATCTCAAACCTATGACAATCTAGAACTTATTTTTGTCGACGATGGTAGTTCTGATGAAACTTTGGTAAAGCTATCAGAGTATGCAAAGTTGGACGAGCGGATAGTAGTAGTGACGAAGCCTAACGGCGGGCTTTCAAGTGCTCGAAATGTGGGTGTTGATCATGCAACTGGTGAATACGGCGTTTTTGTCGATTCTGATGACTTTATCGCTGATTATTTCGTTGAGGTTCTTTTAGAACCTTTTTTGCTTAATAAGGAGCTCTTTGCAAGTATTACCGGTTTTGAAGATGTAAATGGGTATGATGAATCATTTGAATTTTCAAGCAAGTTGAGTGGGCGTCGTACGCATTTGAGAGCAGATATGGCTTTGATAGAGTTATTAAAACAAGCTGATTCGTTTGATGTAAGTGCATGGGGCAAAATGTACGCAATGGCGGACTTGAAACAGGCTAAATTTAAAGAAGGCATTCTCTTTGAAGATTTACAATTCTTAGTTCCGTTTTATTTGCCAAATTTGTCTAGAGACGTAGTTATGAATAATATTCCTTCCTATGCGTATGTTAACAGGGCTACCTCGATTATGCATTCACGATTCAGCCCTAAATTGTTGGATTTGGTAGATGTTGTTGAAGAAGGCCGCGAGTTGCTACGAACAAGGAAGGCGTTGTTGTTGGCTTATGACACGAAAGCGTTGTCCGCACTAACTGGTGTTTACAAACGGGCGCTAAAAAATGGAAATTATCATGATACGGATGCAATCTGGAAGTCCCTTAAATCTATTGAAATTGATGCGCGAATGTCTACCAGGCTGTTTCCAACGTTGAAGGCCAACGTATTACATATCTTTATTAAGTTAGGTAGACGTATTTTTGATGGAATGATAAGAAGTGTTCCCGAAAGGTAAGGGTAAAACATTGAGGAGAACTAGACGGCATGCAATATTACTTTATTCCATTTTTCATAACATTGTTTTTTTATATTAGGAACAATAGTAAGGAAAAATAATATAATAACACAGGTTGGCATTGCGGCCGTTGCTGCTATACCGCTTGCGTTTGTTTCTGGCGTACGAACTTTGGTAATTGGTACAGATATAAAAAAATTATGGGCTTTATAATTTTAATTTAGCCACGCAATTTAGTGATTTTGCGGATTATTTTGCAAAAATAACAATCTCAAATCAAACTGAAGTTGGGTATGCATTGCTAAACTATGTTGTCTCAAAATTTTCGAATAATATCAATGTCTTCTTTTTTGGCTAGAGTTTATCATTATTTTCCTGTTTTTGTGGGCAGCGTTCAGGTATGAATCGTTATTTGGTATTTCATCAGTAATTCAGTTCGTTGTATTTTTTGGCTTGTTTTATGGGCGGGCCTACTATGAATTTGATGAGACAAAGTGTAGCGATGGTCTTGGTTTATCTTGGGGCATCATTTCTTTTTGATTCAAGATGGAGCTTCAGAAAGAGCTTTACCATTTCATTGGTTCCTTTGGCTTTGGCTACAACTTTTCACAGAACCTCAGTTGTTGCTGTAGCCATTTGGTTTGTTTACCTTGTGTTCAAAAATGCGGGTGACAATGCTCGAAGAAGATTTGGATCGGCTGTATTTGTTGGAACAGCTGGCTTAATATTGTCATTTTTGATTATTAAGTTTGGGGTATTGAACTCCTTGCCGTTTATGATTAAGTACACGAGTTACTTGAATGGAGATAATTATCTAGTTACAGCGACAACGTCACCGTCACGATTGTTATTGACGATTGTTCTAAGGCTTGGATTAACTGGTTTTTTGCTATCGATGGTGATAGCACTAGTTGTGTCAGCAATTTATTTGTCTGTTTTTCTAAAAGTATGGCGCCATTTTTCACTTCGATTCGTGGATTTTACGATGGTAAAGAAAATGCTAGCCTACAGTATTCCGTTGATACCTAATACTCTATCGTGGTGGTTATCTAGTGCATCTAGCAGAATTTTTGTTGTAACATTTGCTGGCGTTGCTGCGAATGGGTTATTCGCGGCCGCGAATAAATTGCCTTCCATTGTATCTATTTTGTATTCAATATTTACTCAGGCATGGCAAATGTCGGCTGTCGAGGAATTTGAAGATGAGAAGGGATCTAAATTTTATTCGAACATTCTTGACTTGACAATCCGAGTTTTGACAATAGGAATTGTATTTCTTATTGTGTTTAATAAATTTATCGTCCATCTTTTATTATCACAAGCATATTTTCTAGCATGGACGATTGTTCCATGGCTTGCTGTTTCAGTTCTATACACCAGCATCGCATCGTTCCTTGGTACAATCTATGTCGCCGCGTTAAAAACAAAAGGTGTTCTGTATACAACTATATTCGGGGCAATTATCAATGTTGCATTGAATTTGATTCTAACGAAATCATTTGGAGCGGTTGGTGCAGCGATTAGCACCAGTGTTGCGTTCCTGCTTCTTTCGGTGGTTCGTTTCTTCGATACCCAAAAGTTCATGAAGATTAAAGTGAATTGGAAGTATCTTGCGGTTTCACATTTGGCGTTTTTAATGGCTTTTGTGGCGAACTATATTCATTCACCTCAAGTGACGGCTGTGTTGAGTTTAGTCTCAATTTTGCTGATTATTGTTACTAATAAGAAATTGCTTACTACAATTGTCGGTAGTATGAATAAGTTTATTACCACAAAAATGAGCTGGAAGCATTAAAGACTTAGTGTCGGGTTAATCAAGATTTATTCGAAAAGCGGCTGACAAGTCATCTTTTACTTTGTTAAATCATAGAAATGAATGTAGCCGTACATTTGATGAAATATTGGCGGATAAATACAAGGAGACGGAATGAATTTTGGAGAAAAAATTGGATATAATAGAAATGGTTCATGAAATGGAAAACGATATATTAGCACAGTTTCCAAATTTAGCATGTCAAATTAAGAACCGAGCATTTGCTGCGGAAGTGAAAATTTTTTTGGAAATTCCAAAGAAAAAAGAATTTGAGCAGGCTCAAAAAAAGCTTTGGCATGAAATCAAAGAAAATCGAAAAGCGCCATTTATGACGAAAGGTGCTAGGTTAAAGAATAAATTAGCTGCTAGTCTGGCATTTTTAGGTAAATCTTTATGTTTGACTATTGGGAAGCAGTTAGTAGATAGATAATGATATTGAAAGCGATACGATACACTCGTAAACTTATGTTGGTGTTGACCAGGAGTTAGCTTTAAATTTGAATATGAAGGAAGCAACACATGGTAATTTATTTTTTACTTTTCCCGATGATCGCGATGATTTATTTAATGACATTGCTCTTACGGCAAAAAGCACAAATCCAAAAAACGATTTTTTGTGTTCTTACGTTTGGTACACTAGGCTTTATTTCAGCAAGTCGTGCATCAAGTGTTGGGACGGATGTTACACTATACGAAAATATTTTTAAATCTATAAATTACGGGATGAGTTCTGAAAATAATTTGGGATATGTCATCTATAACAAGTTGATTGGTAATGTATTTGGCTATACGGGACATGAAATCACAGCTGCTAATTCTGTTTTGATTACGATACTTATTGGTTTTTTCATTTGGAAAGAAGCGGAACATTATTTTGTTGCGACGTTTTTATACATTAGCTTGTTCTATTATGCTACAAGTTTTAATATTTCAAGACAATTTATTGCCATGGGGCTTGTATTGGTAGCAATTTCTTTTGCTTTAGATAAAAAGGTTATGCCTTGGTTTATCTTGACAGTTTTGGCTACCTTATTTCATGCGACAGCAATCGTTGCTTTTCCTGTCTATTGGCTTACAAAAGTACATTGGGATGCGAAAAAGACATTAGGTATTTTTCCAATTACGATTTTTGCAAGTTTTATTTTTGATGCTATTTTAAACATTTTTGTACGTTTTTTCCCACATTATGAGATGTATATCACTGGAACACAATTTAATATTGCAGATCAGGGGCAGGGACGTGTAATTTTGGTCAAAGTATTTATCCTGTTCATATTGCTAGGCTTATTACTACTTTACCAAAAAAGATATGGATTGATATCTGAGCGTCATCGCAATACAATAGCCTTAACAGCTGTTGGCTTAAGTATTGGGATTGTATTTTATAATAATATTTTACTCAATAGGGTAGAGCTGTTTTATTCAATTTTAAGCATTGTATTTATACCAATTGCTATAGATTACATTAGTTTGAAATTTAAAGAAAAAGATACTGTGCGACTAATGCTGACGATAGGTATTTTGTTAATTACACTTGTGCCTTACTATATACAGGTTAGCGGTAATTATTCAGGAATATTGCCATATACGATGAATAAATAGAAATATGTGTTAAAGAACATAGGAGAAAAAATGAATTATTCTTTTTGTACAACATTCTTTTTTGGAAAAAATAAAAACGGATATAAAAATATGAGTAGTAACTCATTAGAGCAACATGATGAGATATATTTGAAAACTTTTGTTACGTTATTTGTCAGTCTGAAAAGATATAGCTTTGAAAAAAGACTTTTTGTAAATGATTTAGATAGGTTAAAGAGGGTAAGAGAGGGAAAATATTATTCAATTTTAGTAGAAGAATTAGAGGTACGAGTATACGAAGTATCCTCTAAGTTTGTTGATGAAAGTAAAGAGTGGGCGGGCTCAATGTTCATCTTTGATGTGTTATCTTTTATTTATTTAAATAAGCAACAGTTTTCGGTTGATAAATGGTTTTTCGTAGATAGTGATGTTGTTTTCTTTGATTATATGGAAGATACTCTTAAATTACTAAATCAATATGATCTTGCTAGCTATACTCAATGGCAAGAGTTTAGAATGTTAAATCTTTGGACAGAGGATTTTCATGGTGCAGATTTTTCAAAACTAGATTCCTCTATTACACCTTTAGGTGGAGAATTTTTGATGCTTGATACTGCTAGGATTGAAATATTTTTAAGTAAGTTCAAATCATTTTATTGTCAGTTTCAAGATGTGATGCATACAGAAGAAAATTACTACAGTTTGATTGTAGATTCTCTTGTTAAAGAAGGTTATAAAAATTATGTAGTGAATCCTTTTTTCAAAAGATCATTAGCCTTAAATAGAGCTTTTACGGATAAATACTGTTGGGGTGTTCATTTTCCAGGACAAAAAAATTATAAATTGAAGTATTTATATAGTGCAGTCAAGAAAAATAATTATAATATGGACATTTCTAAATCTAAAAAAATAATGGGTTTGAATACACATTGGAATATATATGATTTTTCTTTAATCATTAAAACAATGAGGAAATTAAAAAATAAAATTGTAAAACAGTAAACTATAATATCTAAACTATGCTCATAAGTCAATAATTCGGAATGTTGCTCATAAGTCAATAATTCGGAATGTTTTTTATCTGGGGCTGAACTGATTAGGCAACTTTTATTTTTTGATTGGCAAGACTGATTCTTTCGTTGTTGAACCAATGAATATACT
>NZ_BPKW01000024.1 GCF_019656015.1 Leuconostoc inhae
TTTTTGCGTCATGGGTTATTCTCCTACGTCTATTATATCGTAGTAGAAACCGTGTCCATGTTTTTAGACTAACACCAGAAACCGTAAATCTATAAAAATGGACAAATTGTCTCATACAACTATAACTTTATTTTGTATAATAAACAGGTATACAAGAGAGGAGCTCTTATCATCGATACAGTAACCAAACATAGTATTTTTTCTGGGATTGTTTTTGGAATATTGCTAATCATTTCAAATTTCGCCATTGATCCAGTAAAAAGTTCGCGTATTATTCCAATGGTTGTTTTTATAGTATGTGCCAGTATAGTTATGGGGCTGTAGTTCTTTGGTATGAAAAACATTTTGAAATTAATTAGTCAACATTAAGTTAGATAACTAAACATTTTGAGGAGAAAAATTATGAAGAAAAATGATTTATCAAAATTCGTAAAACTTAGCGAATTAGAACTACAAGAAATTGATGGTGGTCGCAATGGCTTTAAAGAAAACTTAGCTGGTCTTGCTTCAGCAGGTTTAACAGGTGCTGAAGCTGGTTCGTTTTTTGGACCATGGGGTACAGCTATTGGTGCTGGATATACTGTAGTTGGATGGACTGCTGTCACTGCTGCGACAGGTGGCTTTTAAAAATCTAAGAAACTAAGGAGGATAAAAATATTATGAACGTGTCGCAAACAAATATTAAAATTTTAACATATCAAGAATTACAAGAAGTTGATGGTGGAAATCGTGCTGGAAATGCTTTTGTTGGTGGGGTTGGTGGTGCAGCAACAGGCGCACGATTAGGTGTTATAGGTGGACCATGGGGTATAGCAGGTGGTGCAGTAGCAGGAGCATTAATTGTTGGTGCAATAGGGTATTATGGATAATGTTTGATATACTGAATACTAGTCTTAAAATCATAGTAGGAATACTCGTAATCATAGGCTTTATTGGCTCCATTATTGGCCAATTCGGGCACAATAGCAATAAAGAATCAGCCAAACTATATGGAGATTTATCACTCCTGTTTATGGGAATAGGGTTAACTATCTGGCAATTAAATTATGGAACAATTTTTATTGTAGCAATAGCATCCTTTTTAATATTTATTCGTGAAAAAAAAAGAAAATGATTTTTACGCAACAAAAATCAAGCCAACATTATCATTCTTATACCAAGTAACAGCACTTCACCTATTATTTATAGCTTGGAACGCTGTTTTCTGTGATCATCGTTTGTTAATTGTTCATCCACGCATGTTACTTTCGATGACATTTTAAACCTAATAATTTATGCTGTGCGACTTCCTTTCCATGGATAAAGAAAATTCTAAAAAAACTACGGTCATTAAAACATCGTAGTTTTTTAAATTAGTCTATAATGTTATGAATATCTGTTTGAAATACATGACATATATCCATAAGAGTGTCGATATCTGGAACCCTAAGACCTTCTTCATATTTCGCTACTGTCGATGCGCTAAGTCTTAACTCTTCCGCTAAGTCACGCCTAGTATATCCAGACAATTTGCGCAATTTAACTAAATTGGGAGCAATGTCTTGAGATCTTCCGGCTGAAATTTGAGATAAATCTTCATTGCTTATTTTTTTGTAATGATTTAAGTTAACCATTTGAACCTCCTGAAACTAAATCTTTATAATAATCAAACTGAGATCACAAAACATTTGTTTATTTCTGCTATATTCGTAATTCTAATTGACTTTAATCTTATCTGAAAAAAACCGTCTGGTCTATTGATTTAGAAGCATTATATTTGGCTAAACCATATTCTGTCAACTTCAATTGTTCGTCTTATAATGAATAACTTCATAGCAAAATGATACGGCACCTATTATTAACTCAAGCACCAAAATAAGTATTTGAATGTGTGTGAAATTATTTCTTAAAAAAACTTGTCCCCCACCAAATGTTAAAATTAAGGTAATAAATAGACATCATTTTTTCATGGCATCTCCCTTCTATATGATATTAGCCTTCTGTAATTTATAGTTTATCAAATTGCAACCCCTAATTTTTCACTTATTTATCAAATATCTTCCTGAAATATATTAGTGACTTTTATTACTTTTTGTGGTAATGATTAAAAAAATAGTGACGTGAAATGTAAGCCATGTCTTCCAAAAGATTATGATACAATCATTATCACATTCAATTTATGAATAAATTGTAAAATGAAGTCATTTTTTGTCTAATAATGACATAGTTTCTCCTTGTAATAAATACAATATTTCAATTATTGTGCATAATATCACTAATTTACATTGAAACCTATTATATTTAATGTATAATATAATTATTGCATTAATTTTTTATGGGGGGAACAGCATAATGACTATTGGGAATCAAATTAAAAACTTACGTACAGCGCATAATCTAACGCAACAAGAATTTGCCGCAAAGATTTATATTTCCTATCAATCTATATCCAACTGGGAAAATCATCATAGTTATCCATCCACTGAAATTATGTTACTCATCATTGATACATTTGATTTACCATTAAACTATTTTATGGATAAGGATATTGACCCCACGACAAACCAAGAGGAAACACTCATTCTGTCATCCTTTTTAAAATGTATGACCACCAGTCGCGATGAAGCCCCTACTTTAAAAGTGATTCAACAATTATCTGGTTTACCAGCCGAACGTGTCCAACATTACTTTCCTTCTTATGATGACCTAGTCTACACCCTCATCAATAAAGTTGATCAAGATATCAAAATCAGAGTAGAAAAACGGTTATCCGACCATGAGAGCGTGTTGGCCATATTTATAAATGATATGACACCACTACTTTATCATAAAAGAGAAACCCTACATCTTTTATACACGCGCCCCTATATTAAAGGTGTCTGGACCCAATTTATTAAAGCGAAATATCAATCACTTCTCATCAAATACAATCCGCAGATAAAAAAGAACGATCTCGATACTGCCTATTTAATCGAAACATTGACCACTTTTATTTCGATTTGGTTAAGTCGACCAGAAATTGAACCATTAGATCAATTCCAACAACGGATCACTCATTTGGTGAATCATTCGATGTCGTCTTGGCGATTGTAAATCAGTCATGTAATAATATATTTACGATCAATAAAAAAGCATTAAAGCCTTAACGTATGTTAGGTTTTAATGCTTTTTTCAACTTTTGATAGCTACTAAGGCTACCGAAAATAAATACCAATATACCCGACCAAATGAATGCAAAAACAATCACTTTATGCCAATTAAATGCTTCGTGTAACACGAATACTGCCATCAACAGTTGAATCGTGGGGTTCAAATACTGAATAAAACTTAACGTAATGAAGTCAGTATTTTTATTTGCCACAGCGAAAAGTAGTAACGGAATCACCGTTATAATACCACTCATGATTAATAGTATGGTAATTCTTGACCCATCTTGCGTCATCACATGTGGCGATAACAGTAGGTACACAAACGCTATAGGCGCAACAATAACTGTTTCTAATGCCAATGAAATCGTTGCAGGCAAAGGCACCTGTTTTTTGATCAAGCCATAAAAACAAAATGAAGCGGCCATTAATAACGTATTCAATGGTAAGGATCCCGTTTGAATGGTTAGGATAATGACACCAATAACCACCAGAATCAGTGCAATGATTTTAGAACGTGAGAGTTTTTCATGCAAGAACATCACTGCTACAGCAACATTCATGAGCGGCATGATGTAATAGGAAAGACTTGCTTCAGTTGCTTGCTGATGCGTTACCATAGTGATATATAAAAACCAATTGATTGAAATCAGAAAGGCGCTCAGTATAATCCAACCAATTTTACGATTATGAATTAAGGTCACAATGACATGCCAGACCTCAGGCCAACTTTTCTGAACTGTTAGCACAATGCTAATGGTGACAAGAGACCACACAATCCGATAGGCTAATGTATCCATCGCCGGCACAACACTTAGTAGTTCCCAAAACACCCCCAGTAATCCCCACATAAAATATGCTGCAAATCCTGAAGTGATACCCAAACGTTTATTTTCCATGATAGTATGCCATCCCAAACTAAGATATAATCACTATCATACCATCGTCATGAAAAAAAGAAAATACAAAGAGTACACCAGCAAAAAACAGAAATATATTTTTTTTGCTATTTATCATGATTCCGAAAAATCAAACTGTGGTACAGGATTTTTAAAAATATTTGTCTTGTATACAACAATGACAAAACCAATAACCAACCAAATTAAACCTGTTACCTTAGCTTCTGATGCCAAGCTCAAAAATATCCATAAACTAACAGAAAATCCTATCAATGGCGATACAAGATATTTAACAACCGTTGTCCATTGTTTATGTGGATTTTTAATATAAAAATGCCAGATAACAGCAATATTAAGTGATAGAAAGCCAAACAGTGCACCAAAACTAATTAAATTCGATACTGTTGTTAAAGAAATAGATAAAGAAAGTACTGCAGATATGATACCAACAAGTATGATTGAAATCCAAGGCGTATTGTATCGTGGATGCAAATAAGCTAACGGTCTTGGTAAAATACCATCACGGCCCATAGCGTACAAAATTCTTGATATTGCTGTCTGCCCTTCTTGACCACCGGCTAATCCAAATGACAAAACCAAAGTCAATTCAGCCAAATGAACTAACCAATTACCACCGACTTTTTCAAGAATGCCTAAAAATGCAGTATCCGGATTTAGTTTACTATAATTTGGCGCTACGAATCCTGCAAAAATCGTTACAATAACAAATAATGAACCAATCAAAATAATTGATAATACAATTGCCTTACCCACCGATTTTCTAGGATTGTTAGCCTCTTCTGATAGCGTACTAATCGCATCAAACCCTAAGTAACTAACAATCACAATACCAGTAGCTTGTACCACACCTTTTAAATCAAAGTGATTCGCATTGTACAATGAACTAACATTGAAACTAATTGTTCCCTTACTTAATGCAATAATTGTCCCAATTAGAAAAGCAATTAACACAATCGCTTGTAAGCCAAACAATAGCCAACTAAATTTAGAAACAACTTTAATCCCCAATAAATTAATCACCGTGTTGATGACAGCAATACCGATAATCCAAACCCAAAAAGGCGTACCGGGTAATAATGATTGCCCAAAAGACGCACTAATCAAATAAGTAATCACTGGTATTAAAATATAATCAAGTGTGATACCCCACCCAGAAAGAAAACCTAACAACGGGTTAGTCCCTTTCTGAACATAAGTATACACAGAGCCCGCGTAAGGAAACTCTTTCGCCATACTAGCGTAGCTAAATCCCGTAAACAGCATGGCAATCATACCGATTAAATAAGCTAAAGCCACCATCCCGTGCGCTGGCGCTAAAAATGACCCATAAAAAGCAATAGGTGCCACTGGAATCATAAATATAATGCCATATACGACTAGGTCTTTTGTAGATAAGGATCTTGATAATTTCACTTTACTCTCTGACATATCACACTTCCTCTGGTACTATTGCAAACACTCTGGCAGGAAATCCAGGCGCGTTTTCTGCTTTGGGTACAGATATTGAAATTAATGCACCTGTTGCTGGTACTTCATCCAAATGGGACAATAATTCAATTTGATAGTGTCCTTGACTTAGCACATAATATTCACCCGCAAAACCTGTTTCAGGTTGCAAAATGGCAGGATCCGTATCAAAAGTTTCGTGGCCATTGGCCACCGCCTGGCGTTCTTCATAAATATATTTCAGTGCATCCACTGACCAACCCGGATAATGATTTTGACCATGAGCATCTTGATTTTCAAATGATTCTTGTGATGGCCAACGCTTTGACCAATCTGTTCGTAAGGCAACAAAAGTATTGGGCGGAATCGTACCGTATTCTGACTCCCACTGTTGAATATCTGCAACCGTTAAAATATAATCAGCATTTTGAGCAACTTGATGTGATTGATCGATGACAACCAATGGTAAAAATAACTCTTTTAATTCGATATCGGAATCATAAACATCTTGATTTTTCTCAAAATGTACTGGTGGGTCAATATGCGTGCCATATTGACCGGGAAATGTATATTGCTTAACGAAAAAACCATCTTCGTGAGTAAATAATGTTTCAAATTTTGCAGCAGAAAATGCCGGAAAATGCGGACTGTCTGGCCCAAACTCGTGTGTTAAGTCTACCCACTTAAATTGTTTTAATTCTGTTAAAAGATCGTCTAATTTGTTCGTCATAGTCTATTCTCCAATAATTTTTTTAATCACCCAGATCATGCTATCGCTGTCTACAATGCATCTAACGTTGGCACAACTGATTGTTTATTTGAAAATCTTTCAATACGCTCATTGTTTGAGTTAAAAAATGCATCCGGACTACCCGCAAATGCTACTTTTCCCGTCTCCAAAAATATAATTTTATCAGCGATGGCACGAGCAAACGCCATATTATGTGTCACAATTACTAATGCCTGTCCTTGGCGCGACAATTTCGAAAGGACCCGCAGCACATTAGCCTCCGACTCAGGATCCAATGCAGAAGTTGGTTCATCTAGCAGTATAAATTGTGGCTTCATCGCCAATGCTCTAGCTATGGCAACACGTTGTTGTTGCCCACCAGATAGTTGTACAGGATAGTAATTTTCATAGTCAGATAAACCCACTTGTTCGAGCAAGATTCGAGCATCTTGCGCCGCCTTAATCTGAGATTTTTGTAAAACTGAAATTGGACCCTTAATCACATTGCCCAAAACAGTGAGGTGTGGAAATAGGTTCCAAGATTGAAATACCATGGACGTTTGTGAACGAATTTTTTGTAGTTGCTCATGTGTATAACCATCTTCAAATTGAATCGTAGCAGATGAAATGCTTAATGTGCCTGAATCAGGGACATCAAGTAAATCAAAAGTGCGTAATAATGTTGATTTTCCCGCACCCGAAGAACCTAAAATGACTGTCGTTTGATTATCATCAATCGTTAATGACACATCTGATAATATTGTGTGTTTCCCATATGATTTATTTAAGTGATCAACATTAATCATTGTTTTCTCCTAATAGCGCCGATGCTTTTAGATAGCGAGAGGTTCTTTTTTCCAAATATTTTTGAAGAAATACCAAAATTGTTGAGAAAAAAGCATAAATCACAGCAACAATTGAATACATCAATAATGGTTGATAATTT
This sequence comes from Leuconostoc inhae, assembly GCF_019656015.1. Classification (GTDB taxonomy): domain Bacteria; phylum Bacillota; class Bacilli; order Lactobacillales; family Lactobacillaceae; genus Leuconostoc; species Leuconostoc inhae_A. Next base: position 7,168 of record NZ_BPKW01000024.1, read on the forward strand.
TTCGCAGTAATTTGCTGTGTTATCGCAAACATTTCAACAATTGTAATAGTTGATGCCAACGACGTATCTTTCACTAAGCCAATAAATTCATTAGATAACGGTGGTAATGCAATACGTATAGCTTGAGGAAAAATAATTTCAAATATCGTCTGTCTTCTAGATAGTCCTAAAGTTGCGGCTGCTTCCCATTGTGCTTGTGGCACAGAATCCAAAGCAGCGCGCACAGTTTCTGAAGCATATGCGCCAACGTTCAAACTAAACGTAATGACCGCAGCTGGAAAAGCACCTATTTGTATTCCCGCACTAGGCAACCCATAAAAAATAATAAACAACTGCACGAGTAAAGGTGTCGAACGAAACAACCAAACATAAAAACTTAAAACAACGTCAGTGACACGCCACAGAAAATAAATCATCCCCTGCTGTCGTTTCGGTTGTTCACGACGTAGTAATGCAACTACCGTCGCAATAATTAAACCCAATATAAAAGAAAGTATTGATAGTGTCACAGTATACTGCAGTCCAGCTAGCAATATTTGCGGTGTTGAATCAACGATTATTTTCCACACGATGCCATCTCCTTGACTACTTTTGAGTTAGATCAGAACCAAAGTATTGCACTGATAACTTTTTGATCGTACCATCATCACTTAACTGCTTTATTGCCTGGTTAACTTGCTTTTGAAGCCCTTTGTTTTTTTGATTCAAAAGAGGGGCAATTTTTGCTGCTGGACTAGCTGAAGTCGGCACTTTAATTGCTTTTACAATTTTTGCGTCTTCAGGATTGTCTTTGATGTACGTTGCAAATGCACCTTCGTCATTGAAAGCCCCTTCTGCTCGTCCTTGCTTAATCAAACTAACCGTATTGGTAAATTCACTTGAAGCAATGGTCTTAGCGCCAAATTTTTTAGCAACGGTCTCGTTATTTGTACCAACACCTTCTGCTAATGTATGTCCCTTAACATCTTTATAGCTCTTTAATTCTTTATTGTCTTTCTTCACTACCAATACTTCTCTTGAGTAAAGGTAAGGTGTTGCAAACAAATATTTTGCCTGACGCTCTGGCGTAATCGCAACATCGTTAAACACAACATCAAATTTGTTAGCACCTATACCAGCAATGAGGCCATCCCAAGCTGTCGGTACAAATTTGGCTTTCAAGCCTGATTTTTCAGCGACTTTTTTAGCAAGATCCACTTCAAATCCCTTGAGCTTACCGTCTTGTCGATATGAAAATGGCGCATACGTGCCCTCCAAGCCAATCGTCAATGTCCCTTTTTTGACAAGTGATGTTTTGTCGCTATTGTCTGCTTTTACTGCACGATTATGGTGTACGCTGTAGCCACCACCAAGGACAACAATAGCAGCAATAATTAACCCGTAGATCCAATTCTTTTTCATGATAGTTTCCTTTATTTTTGTATTTGAGAAAATGCTTGTTTTAAATCATTAATTAAGTCATCTGCCGACTCTAAACCAATCGCAATACGAATTAATTCATTTTTGCCACCAAGTCATTTGATTTAAGATTAAGTACTAATTTGATTAATATTGTCGATTTATCGATCAAGACGAACAACCGTCACACTATTATAAATTAATCGGGTTCAGTTTTAATTCTTTCAATAAGCGAATAGCATTTTTTTCAAAAAATTCACTACCAGCCATAATCACACCATCATTTGCCTTAAAACGAGAATTATGTAAATTAATAGTTTCTCCATTACCAATATTGACGTACACCCCTGGTGTTGCCACTTGATAGCATGCAAAATCATCACTACTTAAAGCGGGTTCTTGCTCATAAATGGGGGCAAATTTACTCGTTTCATCTTTTATAATGTCCACTAACTTAGCATCATTATTAACAGATGGATCGCCTTCATACCAATCTATATCCGTACTCACTTGATGCGCTTTCGCAGTGTAGTTGACAACATCCAGAAAACGTTTTTTTATGATTTCTCTCGCTGATGCGCTAGCTGTTCGAACTGTTCCTTCAAAAAAGGCTTCTTCAGGTAAAATATTCCATGTGTTACCCACATTCACATGGGTAATGCTCAGTACGCCTGCCTCAAAAGGATTCAAATTACGACTGACTATTGATTGTAATGCATTGATTTCAGCACCTAGGGCAACAATTGGATCATATCCTTTTTCCGGTTTAGACGCATGTGTTCCTAAACCACGTAAAGTCACTTTAAATTTATCAATTGCGCCATTGAAAATGCCTGATCGCATACCAATTTCACCGAGTGCTTGATGTGGTGTATTATGAAACCCTAAAATAGCATCAACATTTTGTAGTTGACCATCCTGAATCACTTGCAACGCACCTTCTTTATCCTCTTCTGATAATTGGAAAATAAGTTTAACCTTACCTACTAATTGCTTTTCTTGTTGTTTTAATAAATAAGCTGCACCTAATAGCGCGGCTATATGCGTATCGTGACCACATGCATGCATCACACCAGGCACTTTCGAACTAAACGCCACACCCGAATTTTCCTGAATTGGCAAGGCATCAATATCTGCTCTTAGACCAACTACTGGACCTGGTAATGCGCCAATTTCTGCAAAAACACCAGTTTTCAAATTAGTAGGTAAAATCTTTATACCCCAATCTTGCAAAATTTCTTTAATTTTAGCTGTTGTTCGCACTTCATTATTAGCAAGTTCAGGGTACTGATGAAAGTCGTGCCGATAAGCAATTAATTGTTTTTCTAATTCACTTTTTGATAGTTTCGTCATGTTTCACTAGCCTCTCTTGTTTTGCAAACCCTTGCAATAATAATGTTAGTATATATGACCCATTGTTAGACATTTTTATACCAAATAATTAGTCGAAAACCAACTGTGTTTCTCCTAAATTAATTGTCTGCTGATGCTTTGCCCCAGTAAAGTGAAGCGATGTCAAATGGTTTGCTTTTCCTACTATAAATTCAAAAATTCTTTCGCCGATTGGCACAACAAATTTCCCATGCTCCTCTGTGGCAACACTATCAATTAAAATAGCCCATTGTTTCGCAACCTGTAACGGGTTACTCACCTCAAAAACAGCTTTGGCAACCTTCACCGGACCAATGGGATGTGTTTGTATTAATTTTTGTTCTATTAATTGCTGTTTTCTATCTTTATCTGATGTTTGCCAGTCAATAAAAAATGGGTATGGTAGCCCTGCAATATCGTCATTAATAAAAAAGATACGCCATGTTATCAATTTATTTTGCTCATTGCGCCGCTTGCCCTCTAAAATGGGACCAACAGTCACACCTGCTGATTCTATACGTTTTCTAATATTCTCTAAATCATTGGTCCGAATTGCGACTGTATTGAATCGTTGTCTCTCTTGATTAAAGTCTTGCAATGAATCATACACAGCTGCAGCACTTTGGCGATGAATTAAACTTGCTTTTTCTTGATCGAAAACACTAAGCAATTCAATATAATTAATACCAAAATATCCTAATGCATTGGCCGTTCCCCAATTTTCGTGCCGACCACCTAATTTAAAAACAATTCCCGCGTCGGCAAAAGAATTAATGCTTTTTGCCAAGTCTGATACATTAATCATCGTGTGATCCCAATCTATTAACGTCATATAGTATTCTCCTAAACTCTCAATTGTGCATTAATTTTTCTTTTTACTGATTATGCGACAATTATTTACTTGTGATCAGAAATCACCCAATAGTTATCTTTATTATGTGCTGCTAAATATTTTTGAAACGCTTTCGACTGATAGGCTTTCTTAACGTCAAGCGTCCATTGTTTATTAGTATTTTCTTTATTTGTCGCAGCAACAAGCTGGTAATCGCTGCGAATATTTTCAGCCAATAATATTTTCCGTGTCGAAATTTTTGCGTTATACGCAACGGAACCAGGTAAAATAATATAATCAAAATCTTTAATTGTACGTGGAATAGTTGCTGAATCTAATTCTGTTATTTTTAAATCATACTTATTAGTCGCAATGTCTTGCGTTGTTGCCTGAGTTGCTACAGTCCCTGTTTTAAGTGTGATCCACCCAGCTTTGACAAGCAGATTATAGGCACGAGCTGCGTTAGCCGGATCGTTTGGAATGGCAACGCGGTCACCAGAACTAATTACTTTTAGTGATTTTTTATTTCCTGGATAAATACCTGTGGGAACTGTTGGTATCTTAGTCAATGCAACTAAATGTGCGTTTTTCTCCTGATTAAAATTCTTAAGATAAGCAGTATGCTGATCAACATTCAGATCAATCTGATTATCACTCAAAGCAATATCTGCGTTTAATAAATTACTAAACGATTTATTGACAACATGGTAACCCTGTTCTTCAAGAATTGGTTTGATTCCTTTGATAAATAATTCACTGTAAGGGCCCGGAGAGCTACCTAACTTAATCGTTTTTTTCGTGCTAGTCGTTGGCGAATTTGAAGATTTATGCGATAACAATCCACCCGCAGCTATTGTAATCAAGATAACAATTACGGCTAATGTCACTGCTTTATTTTTTTTCATAGCATTTTACCTACTTATTTATTTAACAATATTTTCAACATCAAAAAACAAAAAAAGTCCCATATTTCTTGTAAAAAACACAAGAAATATGGGACGAAAAAGTCGCGTTACCACCCAAATTCTATAAAGTATCACTACTTCATACTTGCCAGGTACGTCTGAAGAGATACCCTAACGCAGTAACGGGCGCACCCGAGTGGCATTTACTAGACAGCTCATACCACTATTCACTCCAAGACCATTTTCAAATTCATTGTAATGCTAACTTTCACCAGATATTAGCTCTCTTAAATTACGCACAAAATTTACTCATCTTTTCAACGTTATATTTTTTATTTTATTAATCATTCTTTACCGATTACCAGATCAACACTAATTAATTAGATAAATAGCTGATTGGCTTTTTAACTTCAATTTTTGTGTTGTCAAACTTGCGACTATGAACTGAACCCCTTGAATTGGAGGAAATCTAATTCAAGGGGTTTTACTCATTATGGCCAAATATACCATCGCTACC
>NZ_BPKW01000025.1 GCF_019656015.1 Leuconostoc inhae
CTACCGAGTTGCAAGAAACACAACTACCCCCTACCTGTCATATCAACCATACCCCTTAAAGTGTTTGGCTTCACTCTATTTGAAATCACCCACATTTACAACACAAAGGTTATGTTGTATAATATAGTTACGTTAACCAAAACAAATAAGATTTACGTGGCTATCAAGAATTGGCGTTCTTGGTGGCTTTTCTTTTATTCAATTTAAAAACCTATGCCATAAATATAAATCATACAAAGCATGATGTCAACCTTTTTTAATTCATGTCCCCTTTTCCCTTTTTCTCTTTTTCTCTTAATACCTTTTTCTCTTTTTAGACATGTCCCTTTTTAGACATGTCCCTTTTTATCAACACTTATCGTTCATATAAAAGGATTTCTCTTTTTCTCTTTTTCTCTTTTTCTCTTTGTCCCCTTTTACCCTTTTCTCTTTTTCTCTTTGTACCCATTGACAACTATTTAAATAATTGTTAACATGAATAAAAAGGGGACAAGGTATATCATGGAAAAATTAATTAAGAAAAACAACAATAAAGGATTAATTATTACCGTTGGAAACTATAAAGGTGGAGCAGGTAAAACATCAAACAGTACACTAATAGGATATACTCTTGCTAAACAGGGTATAAAAGTATTAGTAGTCGATCTAGATCCACAAACCAATGCTACTAAAGCCCTTTTACTGACAAAATCTGCTCTTGAAAAAGACAATATTATGACCATAAACAAAACGATTATGTCTGGAGTTGCCAATGGATCATTAGTTGATTTGCCTGTTAACATAATGCCAAATTATGATCTACTTCCTTCATATCCTGATTTTGGAGACTTTCCAAAATATGTATACAAACATGCTAATAATGAAACAGAAGAAGTTTCTATATTAAAACCACTACTAGACGAACTACGACCAAATTATGATCTCATCATTCTTGACATTCCACCTATGAGTAGAGAAGTAACAGCAAACGCTACCGTAGCTTCTGACTATACCTTAATTTCTTTTCAAACGCAGGAGAGATCATTAACAGGAGCAGAAAACTACATCAATGATTTACTTATTTATAAAGATAAATTCAATCTTAATATTGACGTTGTTGGAATACTTCCAGTATTACAAAATAAAAAAGGCACCGTTGATAATGCTATGCTCAACATGGCTAAAGAAAGCTTTGGTGACGATCTAGTCTTCAAATCAGTCATTCCACACATGGAAAGAATTAAGCGATTTGACATCACGGGTATCACTGATAAAGACAGATTCGACAGAAAAGTCATGCAAACATACGAAATAGCAACAAATGAATTTATAGAAAAGATTAACACACTGGAGGACGCCAAACATGAGTAACTTAGAAACGCTTAGAAAACGTGGCAATTTCACACCAAAACAATCCTTTGTAGAACCTGAAAAAGAACCAAAAGTTGAAATTAATCAACCAACACAAAGTGCAGAAATTATTGAAACTGATAAATATATACCTTCACCAAACCAAAGAAAAACTTTAAAAGTTTCTCCACAAACAAAAAAAGAATTAGAGGAACTAAAACGCTACTTAAAAGTTGAATATAATTATGAAGCAATCCAATTTTTAATAGATAATTATGTCAACACTCAACTATCAGCACAAGAAAGAAATCGTTTCAAAAATAACACAGTATAGATTGGTATAGATTGTGAAAAAATCGTAAAATTGACTTTGTGAACTGTCGGAAAAGGGCAGGGGGATCAAAATTCACAAGGCTGATTTCACAACGAGTGAGAACGGTTGATATAACGGCTACTTTGGGTAAGACATGTTATGTTAACTTTAATTGGTATATATAATAAACAGAACACAGATACAAAAAAGAATGGAACAAAAATTAGTTCAAACAGAAATGCTCTTATGGTAGATTGTAAGATTTAATGGCATTTATGATAAACTATAAGAGTTGCAAGATTTATCCAAACGGTTCTATCGTTGCCACGGTAATTTGCATTCGTAAATGCGTACCTTCCAGGTATCGGCGGTGACCGGGCAAAAAATGTAAACTTTTATGCCCGTATGTGTCGTTAAACGGGATCACATATACGACATATAGAGAGCGTAAAATATCTTGTGTAAATGGTAGATTGTAAAATTAAACCGAACACTTGAATAAAAAAGCCGCAGCGTCTTTAATGGTAATTGTCCAAAACAACCATAAAGGAACTGCGACTCATGACTAGTTTATCATCTCAAGAACGTACTGTCATTCAAACTTTGCTGGAATTGAATTATTCGATTCGTGCCATTGCGCGCTTTATTAAACGCTCTCCTTCAACCGTTTCGATTGCAATTCATCAAATTACACCCTATAAAGCTGAGATTGCTCATGCGTTGGCATTGAAAAAACGTCATCTACGTGGTCGTCATGACACGCTAACACCAGCTATCGCTGTCTTTTTGAATCACCACATTGGTATATTGAAGTGGTCACCAGAAACCGCTGCGCATGTTTTAGGGTTACCTTTCAAAACGATTTATAATTGGTCCAATGCTGGTCGACTCAAACTATCATCGGCTGATTTACCTGACAAAGTTATCCGTCAAAAGCGTCAATCTGATGGTAGACGACAAGTATTTGTGCATGGTCGTTCGATTGAAACGAGACCTGAAAGTGTGAAAGCACGACAAACCTTTGGACATTGGATGTAAGCTGATTCCCGAGACAACTTTTAAGAGAGGGTATAATGAATAAATCGTCTCTCAAAATGAAGGAATTTTTACATGCCAACTCGTTACGACAAAGAATCCAAACAAAACATTATCAACCTATATAAGTAAGGCGAATCAGCTGCCCAACTGGCCAGAGAATATGGCATTGGCTATTCAACAGTTCATAAGTGGATCCAGGGCCAGGCCAAAACTCAATCCGGTAAATCGCCAGACGAAATCAAAGCGATGGAAAAGCGACTGGCTTCGCTGTCTGAGGAGAACGAAATCCTAAAAAAAGCCCTGGGCTTCCTTGCGCAGAAGTAACCAATATCTTTGATTACATTCACCAAGAAAGCCATCACCACCAGGTAACCAAGATGTGCCGAATCCTCGGTGTTTCCAGAGCTCAGTATTATCGTTATCGATCCCCCAAACCTTCAAAACGCCGGGCCGAAGATGCGGACTTGAAACAACGGATTCTGCGGATCTTTGCGGAATTTAAGCAGCGATACGGTGTTATGAAGATCCACCATGAATTGAATCTGGAACTTCAACCACTGCAGCTTCGGTGCAGTCCACGACGGATTTCCCGGCTCATGAAGGAACTGGATATCCACTCCGTTACCGTCAATAAGTGGAAAGCGGCTTCGGCTTCCAAAACCAAGGTTGAACAGCGTCCCAACTTGCTTAAGCAGGATTTCTCGACCACTGGCTTAAATCAAAAATGGACCGCTGATATGACCTATATTCAAACGAAGCGTAATGGCTGGTGTTACTTATCAACCATCATGGACCTGCACTCACGACGGATTATCGGCTATTCGTTCTCAAAAAAGATGGATACTGATTTAGTCTTAAAGACCCTTGAAAGCGCGGTTAAAAATCGAACCATTACCGGGGACCTGATTATCCATACGGATTTAGGATCACAGTATACCAGCGATGATTACAATCAACGTTTAACTGAACTACATATCCGCCACTCATACAGCCGTAAGGGTTGTCCGTATGATAATGCGCCAATGGAATCCTTTCACGCTTTCCTCAAAAAGGAATGTGTTTATCCAGTGCCGGTCTTTGAAGATTATGAAACTGCCGCTGCCGTCCTTTTTGAATATGTGCATGCTTTCTACAATAGGAAGAGAATTCATAGTTCACTGGGCTACCAGACCCCCTTACAAGTTGAAATTGCAACACTTACGAGCCAAATGGCCGCCTGATTTAATGCTTTCCAGGGTTCAAATAAGTTATTAATCGCGATTAATGATTTATTTGAGCTGTGGAAGGTAAACGCGGTTCTGAATGTCTCTTAAAATCTGTCTCAAATATTGACTTCAATCCAAATATTGCAGCTACTTGGTTAGAATAATGATAATATACCAATCACTTTTGTTGATAATTAAGGGAGTAAATTGTGAAAGCTAGTAGATCGAGGAGTACAATACTTAATTCGTCCATTTTGACATTAGTTCAAATATTTATAATTCTAGTAAAATTTATTACACAGACAATCTTTATCAAGTATTTAGGCAAAGAATTTTTAGGTTTGAACGGGCTTTTTACAAATGTGCTGAGTGTGCTTTCATTTGCTGAACTTGGTGTTGGAAGTGCGATTGTTTTTTCTCTATATGGTCCACTTGCCAAAAATGATGAGGAATCTGTTAGTGCGTTAATGAATTTGTTTAAAAAAGCATATGACGCGATCGGCATTATAATAGCCGTTGCAGGAATGGTTATGATTCCAATTCTGCCTGTGCTCATCAAAGATTATAGCTCACTAAATAGCGTAACTTATTATTTTGTGTTGTATTTGACTAATTCAGTTGTTAGCTATTTTTTCACGTATAAAAGGTCGCTTCTGATTGCTGATCAAAAAGAATACATAAGTGCGCTTAATCAGCTGAAATATACTGCAGTGCAAGTTGTATTACAAGTAACTGTTCTATTTCTTTTTCATTCATATGCATATTATTTATGGGTTGCAATTATTTGTACAGTATTATCAAATTTTACAATATCACGTAAAGTAGACAGGCTTTATCCATATCTTAATAAAAATAAGAATTTGAAGGTCAATCGTAACGAAATTCATCATTTGCGAAATAACATTGCAGGTATGGTTGGTTCTAAAATTGGTAGTATTGTGGTGCGTTCAACTGATAATTTGTTACTTTCGGCCTTTATGGGCATCACAGTAGTTGGAATATATTCTAATTATTTGCTGATTGTAATGAGTATCAGTAATATTCTGTCAAAGCTGATTAGCTCGGTGACAGCTAGTGTGGGTAATTTAATTGTTGAGAATAATCAGAAAAAGGCTCTTCAAGTATATTCAGCCCATTTTATGATTAACTTTTTTATTGTTTCTATTTCAGCGGGGTGTCTCTATGTGTCACTCAATCCATTTATTAAATTTTGGGCTGGGAAGAGTTACGTTTTGTCGTTACCTGTTGTTGTTATCGTTGTTCTCAATTATTTTTTTGATCAATTGCGACAAAGTTCAATCACTTTTATTAGTGCTTATGGATTATTTGTTCCAAATGGTAAGAAGTCGGTGATTGAGGCTATTTTAAATTTTGTATTATCATTGTCATTATTATTAGTTTTTCATCTTGGGATTCGAGGGGTTCTATTAGGAACCATTTTGACAAACTTATTCCTGAATTCTTGGTGGGAACCTTTATTGCTCTTTCGACTCGGATTTGGATTCAAAAAAAAGTATTTGCGATTCTATATTTTTAATTATGCGTTGAATAGCGTATTTGTGATACTTGTTGTTTTTGTGATTTCAAAGACTATTTTGTATTTAGATCAATTTATGTTTCAATCTAATTTATTTATTGCTTTTTTGAATTCATTGATAATGATTTTTTTTATGGTAGTATTTTTTAGTGTTTTTTATTCGAAAACTACTGGGTATAAATATATTGTTTTATTTTTAAAAAAAATATTTAGAAATAATTGAGCGCTTCTTTTTGGTTTAGACTGGACTAAACAATTATCTTAGTAAGATAAGTGTTTTTATTCAATAAAAAAGTTAATTCAAATATTTATAAATAGTGACTGCTTAAGAATTCTATAATTCAGGCAGTTAAGCTAATATGGTAGATTGCAAATTTAATCCGAATTTTTGGACAAATTTGTCAGCATAACCTGATACGGTGTTTGCCAGTTGAGTGTTTTCATTGGATCAATGCGAGACCAATGAAAACACTCAACTGGCAATCACCACGAAAGGTTTTTCAGCAGTTTGCAGTGTTCGGTTAATTCTTGCAATCTACCATTACTATTTTAAAACGTTCCCATGGTTTGTTAATTAAGAGGTGAAATTATGAGTTATATGAGCTTAGATTCGTCATAGTATTGATGATGTTTTAACAGGTAATAGATGATACGCACCAGTTTTTTAGCGACATGAGTCATGACAACATAATAGTGCTTGCCCTCGTCAAGTTTCTTTTGACGGTATTGACGTAAAGTCGGCGACCAATGAGAAGCATATTCAGCTGCTTGGCACAACGCCCAACGCAATGATGTCGAACCACGTTTAACTATTTTACCCGTGGCATTCATCTGGCCAGATTGATAAACAGAAGGTTCTAAGCCGGCAAAAGCTAATAGCTGATCAGGTGACTGAAAATTATTAATGTGATTGATTTCGGCTAGAATAACGCTACCCAAACGATTAGAAATACCAGTAATGGAAGTGACAATAGCTGCTTCGTCTAAGCTGTTCATTATTTGTGCAATCTCTTGGTCGATGGCATTGATTTGTTCATCATATAAACGAATCACGGATATGGTCTGAACAAGTTCTAACGCGTTAGCTGGTGAGGACAACCCAATAGATTGTTTGGCTAGAACTTTAAGTTGCTGAGCCATATCAAGTCGATTGCCATGATTATGCAATAGCTTAACAAGCGCATTAGTATGAGCGCGACTCAATTTAGCAGGTGAAGGATATTTTGTTAACAAATCATAGACATACTGATAGTGTAAATTTGTTTTGCCAATGAAACCAGCTAGTTCAGGGAACAAGATATCGAGTAGACGAATGTATTGCGTCTTGAGCTTAGAACGACTATCAGTTAACCGATTGCGATGATGCGTTAAAAACTTGAGTTCTTGCATGTTGAAATTGGGCTTAAAACGATCCGATGATAAATCAGTAGCTAACTTTTTAGCGATTGTTAGTGCATCAGCTTTATCCGTTTTTGTCTTACGAAGAGTCAATGTTCTAGCAAATTCTTTAATCAAAAATGGATTATAAGCGAAAGTGGGATAAGCATTGGCTTGCAGGAATAAGAGCAAATTCAAATGGTAATGGCCAGTGGATTCCATTGCGATGCGGATATCATCGTTAGTATCGGCTGATAACTGAATCAAAGATTGGTGCAGTGTTGCAAAACCTTGACGACTATTAAGAATACGGAGATGCCGTAAGACAACCAGACCATTGTCGTCAAGAACAGCGACATCATGATGTGATTTAGCGACATCAATACCAACGAAAAGCATAAAAGAATCCTCCTAGGGAATAAAGTAATCGATGATGCGACATGATAAACACGGGCTAATTGCCAATGTAACCTTACGCGAAATAAACAGTCAAAATTCAAAGCAGAACCAAGCCGTATCAAACTTATTACCAATACGACAAAAAACCGTGATTAGAGCCTTTCTGAACCAGTCACCGATGGTAAAGGTGCTGTTGGAAAATAAAAACTAATTCACGGCGCATCATCCATCTAAGTATAAATTTTATACTCAGAGCATGTAGGAGCTACCTACGAATAATAATATAAGGATAAATAATTGATTATGCCTAAAATTGACTTTGTGATTCCTTGGGTCAACTCTGAAGACCTGCAGTGGCAGAAAAAGAAGCAATCTTTGTCTGCCACTGGGCTTGAAGAGATACCCTCTAGTAACGGTGCAGAAAGATTTCGTGATTACGGAACACTCAAATATCTTATTCGATCAATTGAAAAGTATGCAAACTGGGTTCATCGTGTTTACATCATTACTGATGCGCAGGCTCCAGATTGGCTAAACAAATCGGCACTAAAACAGAGCAAATTTCGAATAATCGACCATCAAGATATTATTCAGGGGAGGGACCTGCCCTGCTTCAATTCGAATGCGATTGAGTTGAGTGCCATTAATATTCCAAATTTAGCAGAACAATTTGTTGTTTTCAATGATGATTTCTTGATCAATAGTAAAACCACGCCCGATGATTTTTTTAAAAATGGATTGCCGAGGGACTTTAGAATCTACACGGAGTTAAGGCCCTCTTCAGACTATGATAGTATTCTATTTAACAACAGTTTAGCAATTAATAACTGGCTGGAAAGAAAATGGCATTCTAAGAAGGGACTATTTCATTGTGCTTATGGTCTCCGAAACATCAAAAATTTTTACCACAGTTTTTTTTCAAAAGATCACTGGGTTTCGAGCTACTCCTTTCCGCATAATGCCCAAGGATTTCTGAAGTCGACTTTTTCAGAGGCGGAGAATATTTGGGCAGAAGATTTTGCAGCCACTCGCGCAAATCATTTTCGTACACCTCAAGATATTAGCATATTGCTCATCCGTAATTATCAGCTTGAAATCGGCTGTTTTGAGGTGCGACGACCGGGGTTTAGCCAATATTATACTTTGAACAATATTGATGAAATTGAGAGGGAATTGTTAGAACATATCCACCCTTTGATTTGTTTAAACGATGCGGATACTCACAATTATGCTGCAGTTACTGAACGACTAAATAGGCTTCTGAGTCAAGCTTATCCTGATCCAGCAGATATTGAACTGAAATAAGACAGGAGTTCCGAATGAATAATGGACGGGCAAGAAATGCGATAGTCAACTCAAGTATCCTAGCATCAGTACAATTAGTGACAGTAATTTTGAGATTCGTAAACCAAACAATTTTTATTCAAACGCTTGGTAAACAATTTTTGGGTCTAAATGCCCTTTTTTCGAATATCTTAAGCTTCTTAGCATTCGCTGAACTTGGTATTGGAACGTCCATTGTTTACTCAATTTATAAACCGTTAGCCGATGGTGATGAACGTGAAGTCTCTGCATTGATGAACTTTATTCGAAAAGCTTATATTGCTATCGGCATTGTGATTGGATTGACGGGGTTAATTCTTCTTCCCTTTCTCCCGGCCTTCATTAAAAATAGTGCTACTATTGATCACATCCAAATTTATTTTGTGCTTTACTTGGCTAACTCTGTCATTAGTTATTTTTTCACGTACAAACGCTCTATTTTGATAGCCGATCAACATGAGTACATTAGTGCACTCAATCAGTTTTTGTTTCTAATTATTCAAACCATTGTCCAAATCCTTGTATTGTTTGTTTTGCATGATTATGCAATCTATTTAATTGTTGCATTTTTTGCTACATTAGGATCCAATATCTCCATTTCCAAATCAGTAGATCGAAGTTATCCGTACTTACAGAAGAATCTCAATGCTCGAATAACAAAAGAAGATCGTAAAAAGATTGGTAAAAACATTGTAGGCATGGTGGGTTCCAAAATTGGTAACATTGTTGTATGCTCAGAAGTCAATAAATTGGACTATTTTTGTTCAGTTAATTAGGCGACATTTGAGATACGATTGGGATTATAAAAATTGATATACCAACCAATGGCTGCTTGGACTTCTGAGCAACCCAGACTGATGTCGACTATTTAGTGAAACCAAAACAATTTTAATCCAAATAACATAGTATTAGTATTTTCAGAGATATCTTTTGAATCAAAGCCCTTTCAATCCCTTTAAAAGCCGCTTTAAGGCATAATAACTTTGCATAGTCTATTGATACACAAAATCTTAAAAAGCGCCTCAAATCGTTAACCAGCAACCATTAATTACTAAAGTACGTAAAAAAAACAGCCTTTCTGTTCAAAAAAAGAACGAAAGGCTGTTTTTAATCCAAATCACACGTGACTAAAAAGAATTTTTCTGTTGTAAGCGCCAAATACACCACTTTAAAAATTCGCTTTCATTCAAAATTTCAACGCTGTGCGTCTCAGCATACTTAATTTTTTTGGTGGTTAATATTTCGAACATGGACTGCTCTATTTGACCAGCAATCACATACTTTATTTTTTGATTCATGTTAGTTTGAGGAAACGCCCCTAACATCGCTGCCAATTGTTGGGCTTGTAGTCGTGTCAAACTGTTAAGTTTACCAGTAAAGATAATCGGTTGTTGCGATAAATCTTTCATGCCAACACTTCCCCACTAAAAATGACTATAAACACTGATTCCTGATTATAAAAAAATGCAATTTAAAGTCTGAATAGATTATGCCAAATCACGTGGAGAACAGACTGGTCAGTTTTAAAAGGTAGCCTAATCATCCTGGTTTATTGTATCGAATATAGGTTAAGACGCTTTTTATGTCATCACAATATATAAATATGGTAGATTGTAAAATTAAGATTCATCATCTCAATTTGCTTTATTGTTCTATACTCTTCTTAAGTCTTCTTACTGCTCGTCCGATCATTTTTTTTGCTTGAATTAAGGGAGATGACGGAAATTTATAATAGATCAATCTTATTAGCAACTTATCACCCTTTTTTAAATAACCCATTTTATCTAATTCTATTGTTTCAAACAAAGCTCTCTCTATTTGTTTTCGTTGTTCTTTTGTGGGATTTTTGCTGAGTAATTCCAGTATTGTTTGTGCAAATCTGCGTTGAAATGCTTTATCTAACTCAATGCTATCAGCATAAAGCTCTTTCATACCCAAGACAACACCTATTGCCTTTAAATCACTATCTTCCAAATTTTTTCTGGCTGTACTGTTTTTTCTCTGCAAATAATGATACTTTGCTTTTCCTGTATAAACAATTTTTTCCGCTTTATTAAACACATAGTTACCCATTAAAGCATCTTCCATTAAATTAAAAGAAGTATCTAATTTTAATCCATCAAATAAACTTCTTTTATAAAGTTTATCCCATAGGGCAATCCCAAAATGAAAACCACCAATATACTCAAATATCATTTCATTACCTGTTTTGATAAAAAAAGTATTTTGACAGCTAGGTATTATTTCGAATCCATTTGGAAATAATATTATCGCTCTTAGAATTGAAATATCTGATTTTGTATCTCTCATATTTTTTTCTAACATTTCATACATATCATAATCTATAAAATCATCTGAATCAACGAATCCTATTAGCTCTCCAGTTGCTTTACTCAATCCAAAACTCCTCGCTTCAGATTGTCCTTGATTGGCAGTTTTAAAATAAATAAATCTTTTATCATTCTCTATAATTCTTACTATTTTATCTTCTGTTGTATCCACTGAACCATCATTTATTAAAATAATTTCTAAATTTTTATATGTTTGCTTTTGCAATGAAATTAAACACTTTTCAATTGTGTTTTCACTATTATAAACAGGAACAATAACTGATATCTTCATCATATAATTTATTTTCTCCAACAGATTACTCTCTGATTTCTGCACTCTTGATTGCCTCAATATATTGATTTGCTTCAATTCATTTATTGCATCTAAAATATTTTCAACAGTCGTTTTTTCAATAAAACGAATATAATTCGCATTATTCAACCAATGTTTGTATGTTTCTTCAATTTTATGATTATCATTAGCCAAAACAATACATGGTGTGCCTGTGATGTATAAAAAAATCATACCATGTAATTTATCTGTTAACACAACTTCATACCTAAATTTAGTAAGTATTTTCCTAAATACCCAAGGCAATTTTCGTTCAGTAAACTTGATTGTTTCTAATGGTACAGATAGTTCAAAAAAAGAATCCGTCTATGCCATAGATAAAATAGAAACTTCAAATTTTGAAGATAGGGTACTGGTTACAACTGACGTAACTTTCTGAAACCCTTCCATCTCCATATCTTTTACAATAAATTCTATCTTTTTCATACTTTATCTTAACAGTTCTCATATTGTCATGGCTAAATAATATACAGCAATATACCTGAATAACTTTCACTAACCTGTATATAATAGGCAAGGTACAGGTAATAATCTGAATCTATACAATTTTTTCTTTAGATTTTAAGTCAGTAATAGTGCTCGTATACTGAAAATCCGGACCGCTTTATTTCTAGGGCATAATCCGAGATAATCAAGTATAGGAGTTTTTTATA
>NZ_BPKW01000026.1 GCF_019656015.1 Leuconostoc inhae
CAAGTTCTCGAATTGTTTTAAAATTTTCACTCATGATCTATATCCTGCCTTTTAACGATTGGTAGATACTGTTCAATTGATTTTTTAAGGTACTTGGCAATGTTCTTTTTAGAATAGTCATCTTGTTTATCTCGGATATACGCTAGGTGATCTTTCACACCGTTTAACCCTCGTAAGTCTTTTAATTCGTCATAGAGTGTATAAACATTTTTCTGTAACCCTGACAAAATAGCCGTATCTGTCAAATCAATGTATGACAATAAAAACTGCTCCATAAGTAACTTTGTATATGGACTTTTTATTGCCTTAACAGTCAACATATCTTCTGTTTCTTCTTGACGAATCTTACCCTCGATATAAAGAGGATCATCCTGTTTATAACTACTGTCATCTGCAATTTGTTTTTTATTAATGTGAAAGACAATGCTATCAATTCTGCGGCCTTTTTTAACTTTTTCGTACGTCACATTAAAAGTTGTATGATTTGTAATTTCTTCAATACCATTTTTTAAAATTCTTTTTTCAAAATTTCTAAAATCCTGATACTCATCTACCGTATCTGTCATTTCTCGTAAATCTCGGATACTGATTTCAGGATTACGATAACCATCAATTTGGTCTTGTCTTCGCCCACCTTTAACGCTGTAATGCTCGTACTGATTGTAATTCATCGATAACCAACGGTATAAAATAATTGCATACTTGCTATTCAATTCTGCAATATCTGACAAAGCATGTTGCGTAAAATTAGTTTTGAGATTTATTAAATAAGGCATAATTTCACGATGAAATTCAATTTTCACTTCGTCATTATAATCCGTCCACTTTACATACGGTATAGGAACAATGCTTTCAAATTGAAATCCCTGACTGGTTTTTTCTCTAATTTGAAAAAACGCCTGTTTTTGCATTTTTTCAATCGCTTGTTTAAAGCGACTATGTTTATCGTTGTCATTCACTTTAAAGAAAGCAAACATTTCTTTCTTTGATAAATAAACCGTCTGATCTTGAGGTGGATTGTCGGTATCAATTAAAGAAACAGCTAATTCAAACATTTTAAGCGGGGTTTTATCCATTTTGGCAATGGATGTGATCAAACTATTATGTTCAACGACTTTTCTTCTTGATAATTCATTCAAGGTCTGTACCTGCCTTGTCTTTGATTCTGGTATAATAGTCATATAAATACGCTCCTTTAGGCGTATTGTTGGATAAGCATAAAGAAAAACTTTTAGACGGGAATTTCTTTATGCTTTTTATTATATCATTTAAGGTGTACATAAAAAATAAAATTGTACACGTATGCACAGTGTTTTGTACACGTATGCACAGTATTTTGTACACGTATGCACAGTATTTTGTACACGTATTTAACTCTAAAGTACTGATAACACTCACTTTCTAAGCACGCAAAAGAACAAAAGATTAAAATATAAAAGATAAACTTATAATAGGCTGCACCTTTTTCATGCTGAAAAATAAAATCAGAAGATTGACCATACCTAATTTATGACCGCTATTTTTAAGGCCATATAAGCGCTTTTGAGCGCAATTAAGCATCATCCATATAAAATATCGTCTATAACGAATAAAACGCCATAAAAGGCTTACAAAGAGCTTTTCATGGCGTTTTATTCGTTATAGGTGTTTTTTTGCGCAGATTAAAGTTAATGCCTTACTAACCAAGAACATTTTATCTGTATACGCGTTTAACGTATCAATTAAGAATCAAATCACTAGTCTATTCTGAAAATCATATGACTCAAAACAGTAATGACTAGTCATTTTATTAAATAGCCATAAGATCACAAAATAATGGCATTAAATCTTAAAAAAGCTGAATATACAAGCAATTATTTGCAAGAATCATAACCGAATGAAATGAGGGCAATGCGCACTTACACATCACTTTTTTAAAGTGATGAAATTGCTCTCCTGATTACATCAGAATGTACATCAGAATGCGCACTTACACTCCACCCAATTTTTGGGCGTGATTTGTGCTTAAAATGTGTACCAGAAGTTGCCGGTGGCAACAACTTAACTAACCGCCCGTTGGTTGGTAGAAACACAAAAAGGTTTAGTGATTATTCACTAAACCTTTTTGCGTTGATAAGAGTGTATTGATGAGTAGAGATATGCTCTATGGGTTATAACTAATCTATCATGGGCTGGTAAATAAAAAGCTAATTATTGCCCCAATTTGGATCGATAACTAGCTTTTTATTGTTGTTGATATAGAGAATTGCTAAGAATATTTTGTGAGGACTCTGAAATTAAATAATTAATTAAATAGATAATTAATTAAATTGTTTATTTATTGATGACCAGGACCGTATTTCCAAACTTCTTTTATGGTTTATTATATCACTTAACAAAAAAACGGCCCCCATTATCTAACCGGTAGATAATGGGGGCTGTTTTAATGGTCTTTCCTAGGGGCGATTATGTAATTATAGACCCTTATTAGATATTTGAAGATAATTTATCCATCATTTTTTCATAGCTATCGACTACATCATAGGTCACTTCGCTATTTGAAATAATTTTAAAATGCTGACGTGCTGATTCGATTTTAGCATTTTCAACACCTTTTAAACTTAGTTCAATATTCTCTGCAACGCCTTTGGTTTCGGCAATAAAATAGACGTGCTTCTGATCGGGTTCGTTTAAGACAATCGCCCAATCAGGATTGTATTTACCTACTGGCGTATTGATATAGAACCCACCAGGTAATTTAACATACATTTCAACATTCTGTTCAACATCTAGTTCGCTAGCAAAGCGTTTCTCAACTTCAGAATCAACACGAACTTTATCATAAAGATGTTTTTTTGCATCGAATACATTTTGCCCCATAATACCTTGGATATCATTATTGGCAAATATTGCATCTTCATCCCAAACCTCATCCAACTTGTTATAAACAATATGTGAAATAATATTTTGTGCTTTGACAGCATTAATGATATTGCTAATTTGCACAATGAAGTTTTCAGGATTAGATTGATATTTTGCGAATTGTCCTGAGTGTATACCAGTTAGAATATAACCAACTGTTTTCCGTAGTAACCCTACATTTTGAGAAACTTCTCCGATTAAATCATATTTCACATGGTTTACAGGCCTATCGATATCAGTTGTTCGCTTATCATTAACTGTAAAACTTGTTCCCGTATCATTCGCGGACATATTACCTTCAGTAATACGAGCTTTTAGCGTTTTCACCGTTAAATTTTTATTGATAAGTTGAATTGACTTTTCAATAATTTCTTGATCGTCAAAATCGACGGTATAGTAAGACTTTCGGTTTATTTTTGACCATAAGCTTTTAAATTCTGTACTAGCATATTTTTCACGATTTAATTTCAAAGTAGTGCGTTTATTCTCATTGTCAATTGGCAAATCTTTTGGGCTATATACACTATTGATTAAATTTTGAATAGGTAGTGCGAATATTTTAAGATCATCATCTAAGGCATCCTGAATTGCTGCTAATTGTTCTGGAGCTGATAGGTTTTTATAAGTATCAGACGATTGCTTATTTTTGTCGATTAGCATTCCTGATTTTAAACTAGACCATATTTCAGCTGCCTGAGTATTATCAACCAGTATCCTGTCAGTTACTTGTCCAGTGCTATCTTCTACAACTAGTTCTCGCCCTTCAAATAGCTTGGGTTCGATGAATTTAGGTCTATTTTTGATGGTGTCAGCTATTTCAGATTGAAGACCTCGAGCAAATGTTTCGTAACTCTCATTGGCGATAACAGTCAACACATTTACTTGTTGCACCTCATTTTCACCTAAAGATTGCGCATCTTGGCGCTCGCCATTTTGATTAACTGCCAAACGTAATCCACGACCGATTTCTTGTCTTTTCTTAATATCAGATGAAGATTGACGCAACGTTGCAATTTGAAAGACATTGGGATTATCCCAGCCTTCTTTTAGCGCTGAGTGAGAGAAAATAAAACGAACAGGTTCTTCAAATGATAAAAGCCGCTCTTTATTTTTCATAATCAAGTCATAGGCTGAAATATCATCACTAGACTCACTACCACGTTTGATTTTACTATCAACAGCCTTCCCTTTTTTATCGATTGAGAAGTATCCAGCATGAACCTTTTCAGGAGATTTCAATTCGCGTTCAAGATAAGAGCGATAATTTGCGTCTAATAAAGAATCCGCTAATCGATCTCGTGCAATATTTAGATATTCTTCCTCAAAAATCGTAGCGTAAATTCCTTTGTCATCGATAGCATCATAATTTTTATATTTAGATACTTCATCAATGAAAAATAAGGACAACGTTTTAATACCGCGCTTAAATAGACTCTCCTCTTTAGCAAAATGCGATTGGATGGTCTCACGGATTTGTATCCGTCTCAAATCTTCCTCGTTAGTATTTCCAACGACTTCACCAACAGATAACCTCATACCGTTAGTAAATTCAACAAACTGCTCCACAGCATTAATTTCTGATATGATAAATCCACTTTTATAAGATTCTATTTCCCCCGAAATAGGGTAAATATTGTCGCCTTTATCTAATAACTTGGAAGTTTTAACCACACTCCCTGTAGCGGATAGTTTATCAAATTGAATCCGTACCTTTAATGTGGGTTTCTCTTTAATGGCTTCAATATATAGATAGCCACTAGATGCATTGGAACCCGATATTTCAATCCCTTTAACCGCGATTTTTTTTACTAGATTCTTTTGATAGGCATCTACAGCATCTAATCGATAAATCATATTATAGTTATCACGATGTGTCGCTGAGTAATTAATGAAAAATAGAGGATTAAATTTTGCTAACCCAACGCGTGTTGCATTCAGTTCAGCTTTTGACCCATTTCCTAAAACCGATTGCGGTTCATCAATGATCATTATTGGATGGGTTGCTGAAATGACATCAATAGGGCGTCTACCACGGAATTGATCTAATACCATGTCGATTCGTCGTGCATCAGCTCCACGTGCGTTAAACGCCTGTGTATTGACGATCATTACATTGATACCCGCATCGCTCGCAAATGCCTCAATTTGATCAAGGTGACTAGAATTATAAATAAAGTAACGAACACCAATGCCATATGATTGTTTAAAATGTTCGGCGGTAGACTCAAATGTTTTGGCGATACCTTCACGAATGGCGACGCTCGGAACGACAATGATAAATTTAGACCAACCATATTGCTTATTTAATTCAAGCATGGTTTTGATATACGTATATGTCTTACCTGTACCCGTCTCCATTTCTACTGACAAAGTTAGAATATTGCGAGAATTATCAGTTTTTGTACTTTTATCTTTACCACCAATGGCCATCTTAACTAGCTGAGTATCAGTTGCTAGTCCATTGTTTTTTTGAGTTACTTGAATGTTTTTTAAAAGATCACTCTCAGATAATGTGATATCTGCGTTTTTAAATCCATTGACAATGTCTAAAGATACGTTTTTTTCATGTCCCATATCCATCATATAAGACATGTTATTTTTTCTAGGTTGTCCCTCAAAAGTAGCTATGACAGACTCTACGGCCTCTAGCTGAAAGGGTTGATTTTTATACTGCAGTTTCATTGCTGTTCCTCCAGACTATCTTGATACTTTTTCATCAAATTACCTTAACTTTCGTATCAGGACTGATAATCCGGAACTGCTCCATCACATTTACCTTTTGAGCTGATTTATCAAACGTTGATTCTTTGAAAACTGCAATCAAAGGTTTGAGTGTGGCAATTTGGCGGGTTAACTCATCTGTTAGGTTTTCACCGAAGTAGCACACTACCCCCGATAATTCGCCTAAATAATCATATTTGATAATCTGTTCATCATTCATCGTGTCAATCGTAATTGATCGATTATATTCTAACGCACCATCTACTAATACGTCATAGAGTAAGTCATAATCTGAACGGTTATCAGAGTGATTATCAATATCTTGTAGCAAATCTACTTGATCGAGTTCACCAGCTGTTTTAAAGACATCTTCTTTTAAACCTGTTGAATCCACCTTTAAGGCACGGAAGCCACTCTTATCACCAATTTTAACAGCAGCACGTCGTATACGTTCCCTGGATATCTGATCAATTGTAGTATAGCCAGCTTTATAAGCATTAGATTTCTCGTCTGTCACTTCATCTAGCTGCATCGATATGAATTTCCTATTCTCGTCCCCTTCTTTATTTAGCTCAAGTAGTGCGTGGGCGGTAGTGCTACTTCCTGCAAACATATCAAGTACAATATCATCTTTTTCAGTAGTTATTTTTAAAATATCCTTCATAAGATATAAAGATTTTGGGAAGTCAAATGTTTTTGCCTCAAGTAAACTATCTAATATCTTAGTACCAAAATGATAGGCATGATATTCTTTCCTAATCCAGTGCGTTTTAATAACTTGCTTTTCTCTCATTTTTTCAGAAATAACTATATTTCCTAAAATATCGTCTATAACAATTTCACCTTCATTAAAAAGTTTAAGAAAAGTGTTTGGTAATGTTTTCCATGTCCGCTCCACACCATTCTCAATTATTGGTAAAACTTTATCATAGTCTTCCATTGGGGTTAAAGAAACTGATAATTTATCTTTGCTAACATATATTGGATACCAAAAATTGGGTTTGGCCTCTCTTGTTGCATACTTACCATCGGCCTTACGTATAAAGTTTTTCTTTTTGAACTTGCCATTTTCATCAGAAAAATTATATTCATTTAATTTTTCCGTATCTAAAATAACATCTTGAAAATTAGCCTTTGTTTTATCCTTGGCATAAAACAAAGCAAATTCATTACTGGTTCCAAAAAATTTTTCTTGATTTCTTCCTTCAGGTTTGTGTACAACGGTAACTATGCCTATTCTATTTTCTTCTCCAAATATCTCGTCCCCTAATTTTATTAAATTTTCAATTTCACTATCATCCATTGCTAGAACCATAAATCCATCATCAGATAGCAAATTTCTAGCAATTTTTATTCTGGGATACATCATTGACAACCAGCGTGAATGATGGCGCCCATCTGTTAGAGGGTTACTAACGAGTTTATAACCAAATTCCGTTTCTCCTGTAGCATTTAGATATTCTTTACTTGAAACAGAGTAGTCATTTGAATATATCATATTGGTTCCAGTGTTGTATGGTGGATCAACATATACAAGTTTAATCTTATTCAGATAGGATTCTTGCAATAATTTCAATGCTTCAAGATTATCCCCCGTAATAAATAGGTTCTCCGATTTTTCAAAATTCACACTTTCTTCTGGTTGTGCACGCAGTGTTTTAGTAGTTGGTGCTGCAGCTTCAAAATAAGCTTTTGCTTTTCCGTTCCACGTAAAATCGTAACGTTCTTTTTGTTCTTCTGCTTTGAGAAATAAATCACGTAATTCATTCAATAATTCAGGATTGACTTGACGTGAATTAACGTTAGATAAATTAATTTTTTCTGGTATATCGGGCATTTCTTATTCTCCTTTAAATTTGGCCAAACGCTGCTCTAGTGCATATCTTTCTCTAGCCAAGAGTTGTTTTTTATTAATTTGGACCGTTCTTTTAATCTGATTGTTGATTCGATCTATTTCGGATTCCAATTCATGCAATAGCTGTATTTTTTCAACTTGTTGTTTCAAAGGTTTTGAGATGTCTGTAATATCTAACAATTGGCGAATAAAGTTATCGCGAACATCATCAATCGATAAACCGTTCAGTTGAAGTTTATCAGCCCCTTTTTTAGAAATAAACTGATCTAGATAATACATGATGCCCAGTTCACCATTGACGATGAATAAAATTTCTTGCGGTATTTTAGTGACAATCTCTTTAATAACATTTAAATCAAAGTCGATCATGTCAACACTAAAAATCTCAATTTCCTGTATTTTGTTAGCAGGCAGATTAATCGTATTAGGCGCAAGTTTCCCCACCCAACGGATACGTTCAATTTTTTTAGCATCTTCAAAGTTAAACCTATCTTTTGGAATAATACGATTTACAACGGCCTGTTTTGGAATATCTAATATCATTTACTCACCTCTAACGACCAGAAAATCAATTAATTCAAAATCATTTAACCCAGTGATATCATTTTCTAAAGCTGTGGTGCCTCCCGTCGTAAAGAGACTATCAATATCTTTTTCTTGTTTACCATTAATCATTGAATCAATTGCTTGGTTCAGTAAATTAGAATACTTACTCATCTCTTTTCCTTCACGGGTCTCTATATTGAATGACTGCGTGAGATTCTCAATAGGTAGTGATTTATCTTTAGAAAGATATCTCATGTCATCCAGAACTTTTTTTGGGTTAAAGTGACTTGAGACTACTTCACCATTTTCATCGATATAGACTAAATAAAATGGATGCAATCGATTTTGTTTATCAATATTCATGGCATTATTGTGATTTTTTAAAACAAAAATAACCCCTGCTGGATGGTTATTATCAGATTGGGTTATCGCATGAATTCCATATGGCTTTGCCTCATAATCACCATATTTCTCGCGCAGTTTTTTCAGGTCAAGTTGAAACTCATTAAGACCTAAGTCCATAATATTGACACCGCTAGACATATCCTCTAAATCAACTACTTCATTTTGCAACGTTTCAAGTTGCTTTTTACGATAGGCCATATCTGGATCTGTATTATCAATGGTATCTTCACCTGTTGACGATACCGCCACTAGTTTAGCACGATTTTCAACGCGCGCTTTTAAGTTAATATACTCATCAAGACTAATATCTGGCCAGAAGTTCACCATTTGAATAACATCATTCATTGAACCAATACGGTCAATTCGGCCAAATCTTTGAATAATACGGACCGGATTCCAATGAATGTCATAATTAATTAAATAGTCTGCATCCTGTAGATTTTGACCTTCACTAATGACGTCAGTTGCAATGATGACATCAATTTCACCATGCAAACCTAAGGCGTCACGATTTTTAGATTTGGGGCTAAATAATGTGAGTAACGTATTAAAGTCATTTCCTACATCTGAAATGGTAGTAGCCGTTCTACTTCCCGAAATCAGAGCCGTATGTAGGTTACCAACTTGATGGAGTCTATCTGATAGATAGTTATACAAATAGTCTGCCGTATCTGAAAAGGCTGTAAAAATAATAATTTTATGATTATTAGCGTTAATAGGATGTTGAATTTTATTGCGAATTAATGCTGTTAATTCTGATAACTTAGCATCATGATCTGGTGTAATTACCTTAATTAAATTTAATAATTCCATGAAAATATTTTGATCAGCTAATAGCTTTTCACGCCATGATAGATAGTCCATATCAGCTAAATCAATTTTTAGATCCTTACCAACTGTAAATGTATCCTCTTCAAAATCATCTTCAATATTTTCAATGATGCCTTGCTTATATTTCTCGTAATTAGAGATGGTTTGTAATTTATGATCAATGTTGCTTAGAATCCGTTCGCTAGTTAATCGAAAACTATAAATTGAGCTTTCCGCTCGTTTCAATAAGTTAGTAACCATCAATTGGTTACGACCTTTTTCACGATTTCCCCAGCTAGCCGCATTTGGACGGCTTTCATCAATATATTTACTAATTTTAGATGGATAGACGTATTGTAGTGGATTGTAAACTTCTAGGTTAAGACGATCAATAAACAAGAAAATTTGATTATATGATATATCTAAATCTGTTAATTTAGGGCTCTTGTTGATGGGAGGCAGCCTTTTCGGAAAGTTTCCAATGGCTTTCTTATCGTAATACTTTTGGATATGCTTACGACTACGGGCAATTGTGACGCTATCGAGTAATTCAAAAAAGTCAAAATCCAACATATCAAGCAGCTGTTCTGTTGTACGATTGGAAACATCCAATTGCGACCACTCTTTGAATGACCTTTGTGCTTGTGCAAAAATTTCTGTAACAGAATTTTTGGTGTTTAAACTCTGAGTTAGAGTATCACTGTCACCTTCTGCAGATAGCATCAATTGGTTGCGTAAATCTGAAAAATCAGTATTAACTGGTGTTGCAGAAAGCATCAGCACCTTTGTTTTAACACCTGTCTTAATAATTTTACGCATTAATTTTTGATAACGATTTTCAGATCCATCATCCTTCTTATGAGTTGTGCCATCACCATTTCTGAAATTATGACTTTCATCAATCACAACTAAATCGTAGTTTCCCCAATTTATTTTCCCGAGATCAATTCCGTTACTTTCGCCTTGTTCTCTGTCCATATCAGTATGAAATAAGACATCATACCGTAATCGATCCTCAGCTAGAGGATTGTTTTTATAATTATTCTTGTAATTATTCCAGTTATCTTTCAATCTCTTAGGAGATAAGACAAGAACATTTTTATTACGAGATTCATAGTATTTAATCACGCCTATGGCAGAAAATGTTTTCCCTAACCCAACAGAATCCGCCAAAATCACCCCATTATGTTTCTCTAATTTGCTAATCGCACCCACAACCGCATCTTTTTGAAAATCATACAAAAGTGACCAAATTTTTGACTCTTTAAATCCGGTACGTTCATCTGGCAGATAGTCTGCGTCCAAATCTGACAAAAACTCACTAAATATATTGTATAACGCAAGGTAATAGATAAATTCTGGCGCATTTTCTTGATAGGCAGCTGTTATATTATCTAAAACAGTATTAGTAACCTCATCAACGTAATCGGGATTATTCCACACTTGATCAAATGCATTCAGAAATCGCTGTGTATTTTCGTTCTCAAACTTTGAAATATTATAAAAAAGTTTTTCCCCTTGAGATACACCCAATTCAGATGTTGTAAATTCATCAATCGGTAAGTATACATTGGTATCATTTTTGCTATTAATGATCATAAAATTATCTGATTGTTTACCAGATATATTTGATTTAAAGGTAACTTTCTGCTCAATCCATTCTGCAACCTCTTTAGCAATGGCTTTTTGAGATAGCTCATTTCGTATTTTTAGTTCAAAGCCATCGCGGTATAACTGACTCTCACGATTTAACCGTGGAATAAAGAACTCTCTTTTTTCATTAGGCACTTTCTCTTTCGTAAATAAATCACTCGTAAACAAAAATTGAACAGCATCTGTTTTTTCTAATTCGGTTTTAAGTGCCTCATACGCATAGATTGAAAAAGATGCAGCTGCGATTTTTATTTTGCTATGAGACTTAATTTCTTGCCTCAAATCGTCTATTACTCGTTCATTCACATTATCAAAATTCTTCATATTATCCCAGCAGTCTTTCTCTAAAAATTTTTTCTACTTTCCAAAGCGCCACCAGCGCTTTGATTTATCTTTTACACTAATATTAGCATCTTCAGACTGTTCTTCTGCATGAGCTTTATTATCTTCTGTTGTTAATGCTTTGAGGCTTTGTATTTCTGACTTGTATTCTTCTAGCAGTTTTTTATCCTGTAATGCTAATCGTTGTTGTTGATCTAGTAAGTTTTGTGTCTGATTCTGAATTTCAACTAGACTTTTTATCTGTTCATCTTTGATAGCTAACTGACCATCTTTTTTATTCAATTGCTCTTTCAAATAACTAATTTGTTCAGACTTTTCATTAATTAGTTTATTTTTTTCAGTGTCTAATCCACTATCTAATACGTGTCTATTTTGGATATCTAAAGTATCTGAAATAGACATTTTAGAGTAACCCATATTCGATTTTATCTTTGATATTGCAGATTTACCAAGATATATAGTGCCGTCCAATCTTTGTATCAAATTACTATCTAATTTAGACACTTGGTAATGTATTTTCTTTTTGGATACTCCCAACTCATCAGCAAGTTCTCGAATTGTTTTAAAATTTTCACTCATGATCTATATCCTGCCTTTTAACGATTGGTAGATACT
>NZ_BPKW01000027.1 GCF_019656015.1 Leuconostoc inhae
TGCTGGTGTTTGTGCAGCAGGTGCTGGTGTTTGTGCAGCAGGTGCTGGTGTTTGTGCAGCAGGTGCTGGTGTTTGTGCAGCAGGTGCTGGTGTTTGTGTAGCAGGTGCTGATGTTTGTGCAGCAGGTGCGAGATTCAATACTTGACCAATGCCAATATAATTAATATTTTGGATACTGTTTGAAGTTGCTAATTCAGCAACTGACACACCATTGTTAGCAGCAATACGATAAAGTGTGTCGCCTGCCTTAACAGCATATGTGCCAACTGCTGACTTCTTTGAAGCTGTTGCTTCTTGTGATGGTGCTTTAGTTGATACTTGTGTGTTTAACTGTTGTCCAATAAAGATTAAATTAGTATTTTTAATACCATTTTTTTGAGCCAATTCAGCAACTGTTGTGCCATGGGCAGCAGCAAGCTTAGTTAGCGTGTCCCCAGCATTAACATTAATTGTATCAGCTGATACAGAGGTAATGCCGGCAACGGCAAGAGCGCTGACAGCAACAGCAGATTTGATAATAGTAGATGACTTCATAATAGTTAATATACTCCTTAAAAGTTAATGGCTTTAGTTAAGATCTTTTTAAATTATTGTTAGGTAGGATTACCTCAACAGTGATAAGTGTATCAAAATAGAATAACATACATGTTTTATAATTTTTGCACTTTGTTATCAAAGTAGTATTTATATTACAAAAAGACGCTTTTTACGCAATTTGTTACTGTTAGAAGTCAAAATCGTGTCGTTTATATTTCAAAAGATGCTTCCAACAAAGTCGGGATACCAATTATGCTTTAATAATTGCACTTTCACCACTGCATCTTTTTCAGCCACTGAAATAAAATGACCGCCACCAATATAAATGCCAACACTATAAGGATGATTTGGTTTACCCCAAAACAATAAATCTCCCGGACGCGCATTTTCTATTTTCTTTAAATCAGACATTTCTTGTACAAGGTCATTAAGCGTTTGAGAAAAATGTTTAGTTGTAATATCTATTTCTATTTTAGATGTATTCATAACGAAAGCAACAAACGCACCTGAAGAATCATAAGATTTCCCCAACTGCGTTAGCGCAACGTCAAGCCATTTACTTGCCATAGACCGTTATTATTAAAATTGACCAGCATTTGATTCGCCGACAATAATGCCACCAACGATACCAAAGCCTACAGATGATGCCCGTGCGTTAGCGACCCACATACGATGACCTGGTTGACCGTTTGGTGTACTCATGTTTGTTTCATTAAACCAAGCATCAATAACAGAACCACTTGAGAAACCATTAGCAACTACCTCACCATTAGTTGAAAAATGATTAGTTGGAATGCCACCATTAGAGGCTGCATTTTCAGCCCGTGATTGTGCACGTGCTGACAAACCTGCATCTAATGTTACAGGTGCCAAACCTAATGATGCGCGTTTTGCATTCAAAGAGTTTACCAATGTTTGAACATCTGATGAAGCAGCTGGTGTTGATTGTGCTGCAGTATTAGTTGACACTTGCGTTACTTGTTGTGTTGCAACTGATGTCGTCGTTGTAGCAGCCGTTGCTTGATTTTGATTACCATTGGCTTGGTATGCAGCATATTCTGCTGCTGTCATATAATTATCTTTATTTGTATCTGCTGCTGCAATATACTTAACATCTTGAGAAACTGTTGCTGCTGGGGCTTGTGCCTCTGGTTCAGCAATATTACCACCATTAGCCTTATACGTATTATATTCAGCTACTGACATGAAATTATCTTTATTCGTATCCGCTGCTGCAATGTATGACAATTTTTCAGTAGTTGTTTCAGGTGTCACTGCTTGTTGCTCTGTTGCAGTAACTGTTGGTACAGTATTTTGAGATACATCTTGCTTTAATGTTAATGTTTGACCTGCTATCACCAAGTCATGATTTGACAAACTATTTATACTAGATAAAGTTTCAATATTAACACCAGTCTGTTGCGCAACTTTTGATAATGTGTCACCCGCTTGAACAGTATATGTCGTACCATCCGCAGAAACTGCTGCAGATGCAGGTGTAGATACTGTCAATGTTTGACCTGCTAAAATCAAATTTTGATCAGTAATATTGTTTGCTTTTGCTAAATCTTCTGCTGATGTATTATTTTCATGAGCAATACCACTCAAAGTGTCGCCCGTTTGAACTTCAACCGTATCAGCTGATGCAACTGCATGTCCACCAACTAAGGTGGCAACACCCGCAGCTGTTGCTAATAATGTTTTCTTTAAATTACTTTTCATTGATATAAGCTCCAAATATTTAAATTTTATTATGATTATTAATTTTTAGACCTGTTGTTATACAAATCTTAAGAACATCCTCTAGTATATCCACCTTGTATAACATCAACGTTGTTTCAATTTGTCAGTTTTATAACAATATTTCATTTATATTACGTAACCAAAAATGCTTCCTATCGTCTATCTCATTACGTATTCGTAGCATTTTTGTCAATAAAAAAGGTAGAATTAATCAAACAAAAATTTGATTAATTCTACCTTTTTAAAACTTATATTTTATTAACGTACTTAATTTTTTCTTTAAAATTCTAACAATATGCTGCCATAGGTAAAGCCTGCACCAAATCCGGTCAATAGCACCCTCTTACCATTGAGATCAACTGATTGTCGCAGTTCATCAAATCCAATCGCTATCCCAGCAGAAGAAGTATTACCGTTACGAATGATGTTTGTTGAAAATTTATCGATTGGTTCGTTTAATGCGTTAGCAATATACTCAATCAACCTGAGATTGGCTTGATGCGGTATAAAATAATCGACATCACTGGGCTTTAAAGATTTAGTTTCCAAAAAGCTGTAAATATGATCTGGTATTAACTCTGTCACTTCATCAAAAACGTCATGCCCAATTTGGGCAAAAGCGTCCATTTTAGGATAATTATCTGGTGACAACTGCGTTAAAGGAGCAATGCGACCCGAGTGAACCACATCTGGGTTACCAATTGTATGCATCTTTTCGCCAGCAACTACACCGTTACCATGAGCATCTGCTGTCATTACTACTGCACCTGCACCATCACCAAAAAAAACAGTGCTTGTGCGGTCTGAAAAATCCATCATCTTTGAATTAACTTCAGCAGCGATTACCAGCGCATTTTTGTAACTTCCTGAACGAAGAAACTTATCTGCTGTACTCAACCCGAATACAAAACCAGCGCAAGCAGTCATGATATCATAAGCCCAAGCGTTTTTTGCTTCTAAATTACGCTGAACTAGTGCTGCAGTCGATGGGGCTAAGCCATCGGGTGTAAATGTCGTTACAATAATGAGATCAATATCTTCTGGTTTCATATGAGCTTGCGCTAATGCTAGTTTAGCAGCTTGTGTTGCTAAATCACTAGTATTTTCACCCTGTAACGATATATGTCGTGTTTTAATACCTGTATGTGATTGTATCCATGCATCATTGGTATCTATTATTTGTGCCAAATCATCATTAGTTACGACATCACTTGGTACATAATGCGCGCTCGCCAGTATTTTACTTCCGGGCATATATTTTCCCCTCTAACCGTCTTAACTGACGCTCATGTATAGTCCATTTGAAATAATAATAAATACATATTAATTCTATCTGTTACTTTTTAATACTAGAACATCAATCGTTCTTATATTATTGTAGCTGATTTTATACATTACGCAAGCTATTTGACGTATCTTGCCAAAGCAACGTTTGCGCTACAGTATCAATATCATGCCAAACGAACGTATTATAAACAATCATTGCAAACAAATCATTGCTGCCAAATTCTGCATATAATACTTTACCAATTGGCAGTATCCCTAATAAATCACGCCAAAGATCGAGTAATACCGAGACGTTATCTCCAAATGTCCATCCCAATTTGAAATCATCATCATTTTTAAAGATTAAAATGACTGCGATAATATGTTGTTGTGACAATCGTACAATGCTATGTTTTAAATCAAACTGACGATTACCAAATAACCAATCTTGATAATTAATATTTTTAGAAGCTGGATTAGTGCGATGAACACGTTCATAATGATCGCGCAGTAGCATTAATAGTTCTTGCCTTAAGTCTGGCTCTAATTCATCAACTGTAACGACTGGTTCCCCAACATAATCACGTACGTTCAACTTGGCAAAATGCGTTGTATATATCAGGTTAAATCCTCTATCTTCCAAAAATCCCAGAGAAATACGATCAAATACCTGTGCGACAAGGCCTTTATTATGTGATCGCGCTTTCGCTTGTAATGCCCAGATTGTATCAACATCCATATCCGGCACCTGTGTTAAATTGAAATTGTTTGGATGGTCTTCATTAATATTATAAAATTCAGTCATCATATTTTAAATACCGACTCAAAAAATGAGTTTAGGTTATTTGCCTGACATTTCTAAGTGCTTACTTGGCTTTTTTGAGAGCACTCAGACGTTCCTCTGTTGCAACCAACTTCGCTTGCCAATCAGCAAGCTTTTGTTTTTCAGCAATAACGACAGCTTCTGGTGCCGAGTTCACAAACTTATCATTTCCTAACTTACCCTCCGCACGTTTTACCTCCGCACCGAATTTTTTAGCTTCTCCTGCTAAGCGATCAATTTCTGCATCGATATCAATTAGTTCGGCCAAGGGCACATAAATTTCAGCGCCAGAAATAACTTGTGACATTGCTAACGCTGGTATCTCAATTTCTGAAGCGATTTGCAATAACTTTGGATGGGCAAAACGATTAATATAATCTACATTTGATTTAAAGATGTCAATCAACTTATCATCAGTTGTTTTAACTAATAGATCAATTTCTGTCGACATTGGCGCATGTGCTTCGGAACGAATATTACGCACTGCAACAATTAAATCTTGTAGTGACTTAAATGCCATCTCAGCTGTTTCATCTGCTAATTCTGCATGTACCACTGGATATTTTGTAACAGAAAAATCAGCATTTTTTCCAGCTTGATCAGGCATTTCTTGCCAAATTGCCTCTGTAACAAATGGCATAATCGGTTGTAACAAACGCAACGTTTGATCCAATACATATGCCAATGTTTGTTGTACAGGTGCTTTATCAGTATCTCCAGTCAAAGTTTCTTTGGTCATTTCAATATACCAATCAGCAAAATCAGACCAAATAAAATTGTACAATTCACGACCAGCTTCACCAAATTCAAATCTATCAAAATTACGCGTGACATCTTCAATTGTTGTATTTAATCGCGACAAAATCCATTTATCACTTAATGAAAGTTTATCTAAATCAGGCAATGATGATGGCGTTGTCTCGTCCAAGTTCATGATAACATAACGTGATGCATTCCAAATTTTGTTAATAAAATTCCAAGCGGCATCCATTTTATCATATGTAAAACGTACATCTTGACCTGGAGTGGAGCCAGTTGCTAAGAACCAACGTAACGCATCTGCACCATATTTTTCGATAACATCCATAGGATCCACACCATTGCCCAATGACTTAGACATTTTACGTCCTTCGCCATCGCGAATCAAACCATGGATTAACACATTTTTAAATGGTCTTTGTCCTGTGAATTCTTTACCTTGAAACATCATGCGTGCTACCCAGAAGAATATAATATCATATCCCGTTACTAACGTGTTTGTTGGATAGTATTTAGCAAAGTCATCCGCTTTATTCTCTGGCCAACCCATTGTTGAAAAAGGCCATAATGCTGATGAAAACCAAGTATCTAACACATCCGGATCTCGTTGCCAACCCTCACCCGCTGGTTCCTCCGTTCCGACATATATTTCTTCTTGATCCGTCCCTTTATTTTTGTACCATGCGGGAATTTGATGTCCCCACCATAGCTGTCGAGAAATAACCCAATCACGAATATTTTCCATCCAACGTGTGAATGTATCTTCAAATCTGGCAGGCACAAATTCAACTTTTTCATCAGCACTTTTTTGCATGTCGAGTGCTTGTTTAGCCAACGGCGCCATTTTTACGAACCATTGTGTAGATAGGCGTGACTCAACAGGAACCCCAGTACGTTCTGAATGGCCAACTGAATGTACAATCGGGTCAACTTTTAACATATGATTACCAGATTCAAGATCGGCTACAATTGCCTTACGCGCTTCGAAACGTTCTAAGCCATCATATTTCCCAGCCTTCGCATTCAAGTGCCCATCATCAGTCATCGTGTTAATGCGTTCCAAATTATGACGATTACCCACTTGAAAATCATTAGGATCATGTGCAGGTGTAATTTTTACCATCCCCGTACCAAAATCTTTTTCAACGTATTCATCCGCAATAATTGGGATTTCACGACCAACAAGTGGTACCATGACTGTCTTACCAATTAAATCTTTATACCGTTCATCACTTGGATGCACAGCAACCGCAACATCACCAAACATTGTCTCTGGACGTGTTGTCGCTATCTCAATGTAATCTTTGCCATTAATTGTGGTGCCATCTGTAAATGGATATTTAACGTGATAAAACGCACCCTCATCATCTTGATAAATAACTTCAATATCCGATAGAGCTGTTCTTGCTTGCGGATCCCAGTTAATGATATATTCACCACGATAAATTAAGCCTTTTTTGTATAAGTCAATAAATACTTTATTGACTGCTTTATTCAAACCATCATCTAATGTAAAACGTTCGCGATCAAAATCAAGAGATAAGCCCATTTTTCCCCATTGTTTTTTGATTGTCGCTGCATATTCATTTTTCCAGTCCCAAACCTGTTCAACAAACTTGTCACGCCCTAAATCGTAACGAGAAATGCCTTCTGAACGTAAGCGTTGTTCAACTTTCGCTTGTGTTGCAATACCTGCATGATCCATACCAGGCAACCATAAGACATCCATACCTTGCATCTTTTTTTGACGAATAATCATGTCTTGCAAAGTTGTATCCCAAGCATGACCTAAATGCAATTTACCGGTAACATTGGGTGGTGGAATAACAATTGCATATGACTCTGGCTCATTACTTTGAATCGCCTGATTTGACTCTGGGGCAAATAACTTTTTTTCTTGCCATGTATCATAACGTCCTAATTCCACAGCGGTTGGATCATACTTTGTTGACATATCAATTTCACGCATATTTTCTCCCTTTTTGCGATGACACAGAAAAATCGCCCTAAAAATTAAATTAGGACGATTTTCACCGTGGTACCACCTGTATTGTCGCTGATACATCACTATCAGCAACCACTTTACTTATTTATATTTTAACACTTAGCAACCTTGGGCATTAACATCACTGAATTTCCACTAGCATCAGCTCTCTATAGATGTATTTGCTTAATCCTCTAAGATAATGCTAATACTACTAGAAAATAACCCATTCGTCAAGACTTTATTTCATACGTTTAAAATAATTATCGGGGTAAAAGATAAAATTTACCCAAGAATATTTACGAGACAAGTAAATGATAAAAATACTTATACACCAAGAAATTATCACTGTACTAATCACTAATAATACATATGGCGGCAAACTTACTTTTAAAATTAAGGTACGCACAATTGACGCAATTGGTGCATGAACAAGGTAAATAATTAAAGAGTAGCGACCATATTTTACGAAATATCTTGTAATGACACCATTTTTAACACGTGAAAATAAATATAAGAATATCGGTATACTTGTGATTTTTGCAATAATATTTCCAAGTGACATCATATCAGTATTAAACCAAGCACCACCTTGACTACCTTGCCAAAAAAGGCTGCCTAGAAATAATAGACTACAAGTTGATATGATGTATTTATTTTCCAGAATTTGTGATTTTTCTTTTAAAATAATACCGATATAAAAGCATCCTACCCACATAAATAAACTTTTGATTGGATAAAGAAGATTAGAAAATGGCATCACACTGTATAATAACAAACCGGCATACAATATTATTTGCCAATAAGGTGGTATATGAATAAGATGTATCATTTCGATAAATACATAAACCAAAAATAAAACATATAAATACCATAAATAACCAACTGGCATAACATAAATATGTAATAACGCCTGCCATGAATTCAGGCTGTGAACATCTGGACTAGCGTGCTGAAGCATAACATAGATAATAGAAAAAACAATATACGGTATCCCTAACCCCAAAAATTTGTTTTTTGTTTTTTCAAAAAATTGTTGGCCACTTTGTATCGGTTTGTAAACATAACCTGACAAAGCAAAGAAAATAGGCATAACAATTGTAAATAACAAGCCCATCGTTATTTCCGAGAAAATATCAACCTGATGATACATGCCAGTTTTATAAATCCCCTCAACAACATGTACAATAACAACTAAAAATACTGTGATGCCTTTGGCAAAATCCAGCCACATGATTCTTTTTTTCGTCACATTCATCTCCTAGTTATAGACACAAAAAAATTGATTATAAGCAACTAAATAACCAATTTTTCACTTCAAACCAACACTAATTCTCAACGCATGCTCAACCTGCTGCATTTCAGAAGAGGCCGCATTAATATGAGCTATTTTATCGCGTAATCGGCGCTTATCTATTGTACGAACTTGTTCTGCTAAAATAACAGAATCACGCTTCATCCCGCCCATATGTGCGGGTAATAAAACATGTGTTGGTAATTTTGGTTTTGATATTTGTGATGTTATGGCAGTAACAATAGTTGTTGGTGAATTTGCATTCCCAACATCATTTTGAATAATCAACACTGGTCTCACACCAGCTTGCTCTGAACCAATTCCTTGTTTCAGATCTGCATAAAACACATCACCTCGCATCACTGCTTGATATTCTTCTTTCATAAATTCCCACTTATTATGTACGCGCCATAGCGCTTTTAATTGTATATTCTTGGTAATCTTGAACTAAATGTTGTTGAAATTTCATGAGGAATTGTTTTGGCATACTCTGCAAATTCTTCGAGAGTTATTTCTTCATTGCCATCTTGACCAATCAATGTTACTTCGGTATCAACAGGATATTTTTTATCTAACGATATAACAATTTGATCCATTGTTACACGTCCAATGACATGTTCTACATGCCCCGCAATTAATACCTTCATACCAGTCATTCGCCTTAAGTATCCGTCTGCATAACCAATTGGCAATGTCGCCACCCATTGTGGTTGTTTTGCTGTATATGTGGCGCCATAACTAACAGATTCTCCAGCCTGTAATTCATGAACAAATCCGATGCGTGATTTAAGTGATAACACACTTTTTAATTTAATTGGCATATCGCGTTCTGGAGCACCAGGATTGTAGCCATACAGTACCGAACCTACACGTATCGTATGGACATTGATTTCTTTTTTATGCCACAATGCAGACCCTGAATTTGCTAAATGCCAATATTTCTCTGGAATATTAGCACCATGCACCCATTTATAAAAATTTTCAACTTGATGATCATAATATTTTTGATTATTATCATCCGCAGTAGCAAAATGTGTAAATACACCACTAAGTTTTAACTTATTCGATGACTCAATGAACTCATACATTGCCCTGACTTGTGATTGAGAGTGTGCGCCCATCCTTCCCATACCAGTGTCAATCGCTAATTGTACCTCTAACACTTTGCCTTCGGGTATTAATTTAATTGCTTGTTGTAACCAACTTAAGTTACCCACTGCTGGGGATAAATGGTACGCTACCATGATATCTACAAAAGAAACATCTTGCACACCTAGCAATAGTATTTGAAAATCATCATTTGCGATTTCTTGACGTAGTATAGCCGCCTCAGCAATTGTTGCAACTGCAAAATCACGAACACCTATCTCATACAAAGCTTTCACAGTAGCGACAGCGCCAAATCCGTATGCATTCGCTTTGACAACTGCAATCAGTTGCTTTGCGCCCGTATATTGCATAATTATTCGTGCATTTTCTTGAATAGCCTTTAGATCAACTGCAATCCAAGATGGTCTTGTTCGTAAAATATCAACTTTTTTAGTCATCATAAAACCCCACGTTTAGGAAAAATTTTTAAACTTATTCGTTCCCAGATCGTTAAACGTTCAATAATTACAACAGTATTAACTCTGTCACCACTATGAGTAATGGCTACATGTGTTTTATACAAAAAATTTTTTACGCGCATAATTGGCCGCCCGTTAGACGCATTCAAAATTTCTATATCATGCCAATGCACCTTTTCACCAATGCCATATCCTGTTGCTTTAGAAAAAGCTTCTTTAGCAGAAAAGCGGCCAGCAATAAATTCATTATAATGTTTACCTTTACGTTTAGCAGCTTGAATGCGTTCTGTTTCGGTCAAAATAGTTGCAATAAAAGTACCTTGTCTTTCAACAATTGCTTCTACACGACTGATAGATTCTGTATCATTTCCTATTCCAATTATCATGTCTCTATTGTATCAAAATGTGTTGATTTCACCAAGTTGTTGTTCTTTTGATAATGCGCCTCATTTATTAATGAATCGCTTAAATTTAAATATACACCCTTTACCATTAAAAAACATAGCAAAGTTGTAAACCTGTCATTCTGTTTGTTCATTCTCTTATCTCCTAATTAGTTAATAAGAAAATTGTAATATGTAATTACATTTAAAACAATAGAAATGGCCTAACGTGTCACATTTTTGGCCTAACTGGTCAATGCTAATCTAATTACATTAATCAGAAAAATAAAGAGGTTGTGATATCATTTAGATACCACAACCTCTTTATGCCGTCGGTGGGAGTCGAACCCACACGGTGTTGCCACCACTGGATTTTGAGTCCAGCGCGTCTGCCAATTCCGCC
>NZ_BPKW01000028.1 GCF_019656015.1 Leuconostoc inhae
TATTTAACCCCAGTGGCCTTTGAACAAAAATAGCAAATCAAAGTAGAATGCGTGTCCGATTTATTGACGTAGATCCACTATTGTAATTTGATTTTTGTTTGTAATCGATATGTGTTTTTTAATAATATCGTCTGAAACAAGTTGTTTTAATTGAATTGCTAGCATCCTTTTTGAACAATTTGGAATAAATTTATTCAATTCGTTAAAATGAAAACTTTGATCCATTAATCTACATAAAATCACTGATTTCCATTTTCCTGATAGTATTTCTAATGTGGAATCTAAAGGACAAATTTCATCATGTTTAATGCTACTTTGTACAGCTTTGTTCATAAACATACCTCCATATGTATTTATCTCAATAATTTTAATTATACTGTACTTTTATTATAAAACGAGAAATCATGCTATATTAGTAAGGTTACTTATTTTTAAGGAGAATAGAGATGATTAAGAAAGTTGTGCTTTTTGTTGTTGTGTTGAGTGGTGTGTTTGTGATGGATAATCATAAGGTTTTGGGAGATACGATGGGTGAACATAGTCAAAATTATCATTTGAATGCCAAATCAGGTTTTATGAATGATATTCAAAGTATTGTTTATGATGAAAAAACTCAGGAATATAAGTTCTACTATTTGCACAATAAGGATTTTAATATTGGTGGTAATGGCACGGAATGGGAGGCAGTGTCTACGAAAGACTTTGTACACTATAATAGCCTAGGAACAGCTATTAAAAAGTATACGACACCCAATGGGGATATAGCTTCCGGAACGATTTATAAAGACTATGATAACACGTTAGGATTTGGTAAAGATGCGTTAATTAGCTACGTCACTAGCTATGGCGAAAAAGGGCAAACACAAAATATTTGGTTTTCTGTAGATAATGGGTTAACTTTTCAAGCTTATAAAAATAATCCTATC
Organism: Leuconostoc inhae; assembly: GCF_019656015.1. GTDB lineage: Bacteria > Bacillota > Bacilli > Lactobacillales > Lactobacillaceae > Leuconostoc > Leuconostoc inhae_A. Next base: position 927 of record NZ_BPKW01000028.1, read on the forward strand.
ATGACACCTGATAATAAAGATACTAATTTCAGAGATCCTTATGTTTTCAGATTAGATGGTACTTTTTATATGTATCTCGCTGAAGGTAATAAAATTGGTGTTTACAACTCTAAAGATGGGATTCATTTTAATTACAAATCTGGTATTTATAATAAAATTGATCAATTAGGACTATTGGAGTGTCCTAACTTATTCAAATTAAAAACAACAGATAGTCATGAAGACAAATGGGTCATGTTGTTTGGTGGTAATGGTTATCAACGTCAAGAGACCACAGGTACTTATTATGTTGTCGGCAATCTAATTGATGGGGTCTTTCAACCAGAAACTGACGCCAGAAGAGTGGACGATGGTAGTGACTTTTATGGCGCTAAATTTATGCAAACCAACAATCATCAATTACTTGGCTTAGGGTGGCTGGGTAGTTGGGACTATAATAAGCAAGTGAAAACTAATACCGGCAAGGTCGGTTCTATGAGTATGGCACGTGTCTTGTCATTGACGCAAAAAGATAACTATCGTTTAACAACAAATAAATTTTTAACTTCGACTTTATTTAAAAACAAAGTTGATGAGCAAACGGTCTATACAAAAGAGACCACAGCTGATGCTTTAGGGTATAAAACTGTTGTTGATAAAAATATACCATTGAAGAGTTTTGCATTAAATCTAAATACCGTCAAAGATAACGAGGTTTTTCCGTCACATATACATATTGAAATCGACAATCAGGACAGTTTTTTTAAATTCGATTTGGATACAACTAATGGTTACTATATGGTCTCTAGAGATGGCACAAACATCAAAAATGAGGAAGGTGCTTATGACCATTACACTAAAGCGCACGTGGCTAAAATAAATGCGGTTAATCAATTGAACGTGCAATTATTTGTTGATGCAGGTAGTATTGAAATGTTTTTCCCTGAAACTGGGGAGACCTACTCATTAGCTAAGTTTTCTGAAGTATCAAACAATCATGTCACAGTTAAGGTAAACGGGGACACGACAGTAGCTTATAGTGTACTCGAATAAAATAATTAAAAGCGCAAAATGCGGGACAGTGTTTTGCGCTTTTTGATTGTTAAGCAGTCGGAGTTAGGAACACTGTGACTTTCGATATCGTTGGCTTAGAGGTAAATGGTAATGATAGATTTCGTTAAACACGATATAGTCATTATGTTGCAGCACTTTTAGCATGTGTATAAATTCATAGCAATTAGCTTCGTCATTTTTTTGATCTGATCCTAAATAGAGAAAAATGACCAATCTAGCAAAATCCATAGTGAGCTTAGCCGTAAAATCGGTTATTGCACTGTAGTAAGAATTATCAGTAATTCTCCTAAAACTGTTTGAATCATAGTTGAAATTTGTGAGTTCAATTTGAACATAATTAAGAACAATACTAGCGACGCTTTGTTCTATTATATAAGAATATTCTGTGAATTCTTTATATTTTTTATATAAATCATGAACCTTAGTCATACATTCGCGTAATTCTATTGGATCTTTTCTAAAAACAAAAATACCATCAACAAATGCTCTTAATTCGAACACCGACCAATATTTAGTTTCGGTTAAGTGTCTTTTTAATGGGTATGCAGGATCCACATCCATTCTTAAAGGGTTATTGCCAATAATATATACCTTGATGTATGCAATAGCAGCGAGAATTTGACTTTCTAGAGATGGATCCTTTTTTAATGCAATATGTTTCTGCATTAACGTGGCTGTTTTCTTCATATTAGCATCATTGTCAATCTGGTTTAAAATGTTATTAAACCGATATTCGGAGTTATTATAGTGAATAAATTGAAACTCATTTGGAGAGACCTCTAATCGTTTGAGAATGGCAAATAGTTTTTCGGATTCAACGCTGTTATGCCCATTTTCAAATCGTGATGCGAAGTTTCTAGACACAATTCCCATATAAACTTCTTTTTGAGTGAGTTTTTTTTGTTTTCGAATTGCTTTAATGGTGTCTCCAAGTGTTTTCATAATTCGTAGTTGTCTCCGCTTATATCCAATAACGTAAACTATACTACACATATTAATAAAATGTCTAGATATATTTGATGATAAATTGGAAACAAGGAAAGGGCGTACGATAATGTTCAATACAATTATAAAGACATCATTAATTAGCCTCGTTTTTAATTTATCGATAACCTCTTTAAATTTTTTTTTCGGATTGTACTTTTTACAAATAACTCGGTCAGCTTTCATTTTTGGAACACTAACAATTATTGGACCATTGGTCAGCCTATTACTGACACCGATTATGACTAGAATTGTAGACACAGTTGCACACAAAAAGATACTATTAACAGCTCAAATAGTTTCGTTAGTATTTCTTTTAGCTTATTGGGTCGTAGTTAGTGATCATTTAGATGCTGGTACACTCGCATATGTCTATATTTTGATGATGATTATTCGGGTTAGTGAGGAATTATTCATCGTCACGTTAAAAGCGTCTACTACACAGTTGGTTGAAAAGCATAAATATCAAAGACTGAATGCATCAGTTCAGTCCGCTACTTCGGTTGCAAATATTCTTGGTCCTATTGTAGGCGGATTAGCATTTAGCTTACTCACACTGCCCTTCTTTGTTTTTCTAATAATTATTCTAGTTGGTGTGTCAATCTTATCCACCAGTACGTTAAAACTAGATCCGTTACATAGGATAGCAGCCACTGGCAAAAATTCCTTTGGGATGGTTATAAAATTTATTAAAGGCCGGCCAGAAATTTTATCTCTTGTTATTATTGCGATGTTTATCAACTTATTCGCCTCAGCCATAACGATTGGTTTACCTGTACTTGTTATTAACCAATTGTCTCTGTCAAAATTAGTTTACAGTTTTTTGGAAAGTTTAACTAGCGTTGCAATGGTAGTAGGTGGCATCATATTGACCATTCACACCATTAAAGATAACTTAAAAATTATGTATCAGTCAATGTTGTGCTTTACTATAATCATTATTTTGTTCGGGTTTCCAGAATTAATAACACATAGTGATTTAATAATTATTGGACTTTTAGGGGGATTAGTAGTTGCTTTCGGACTGATAGTCGTATTTGCTAATACAGCAATGACAACTTATTTACAAATGGAAGTGCCAGAAAATAAGCAGGGTGGTGTTTATTCAATCATCAATGCAGTTTCTCAACTGTTTGTTCCTCTAGGAGGATTATGTTACGGCCTCTTGTTTGATCATTTTGAAAGTTACCAAGTGTTTATTTCATCTGGATTTTTAGCCCTGGTTATTATAATTGGATTATTACTACTGACGAAAAAAAGGATTATTAAAAGGATATAATTATGACACCATAATCTTCTGAAATTTAAGCGAGGGTGTGATGATTTGATTGCGCCAGTGCGATAATCATTTGTTTGAAATCGTTATCGTATTTTTTAGACATAGCTTTTGCTCCTTAGGTTTAATTATAGAGCCTGTGCCAAAAATTGACTATAGTTCACTCTGGATTCCAATAATGCTTTGATAATGTTAGACTATTTAAAGCAACTCAATAAAATAGGAACAACAATTATAACAGTCACACATGACAAAGATATTGCCCTACAACACAACAGAATGATACAGTTAGGAGACTGATATGTTTTTTTATATTATGTTACTAAGTTTTATTATTGGTATTATATCAATATTTTCTGCTTTTAAAACCAACAATGTAACCATCAAAGTGTTATGCTTTGTTATTGGAATTGTTTTAATCGGGTATTCTATTTATTTGTTTTGGCCACATCAGGTTGCTTGAACATCAATAAATTAGACTGATTTTAATAAATAATATTTACTAGAAAAGTGACTGGACAATGAAAAATGAAACATATGTATCTATTTTGATTGCGCATCAAAATAACGTTGCTTATGTTTAATTTTAAGCGCATCATAGTGCTCCTAAGTCAATTTTTTTATTGTACATGTTTTAGGTACGTGGTATAATTAATGTACAGAAAGTAGGTACACATATGACAACGCAATCAATATTCTCACCAACCATGGCACGTCAAAATTTCTTTACAATATTAAAACAAGTGAATGAAGACCATGAACCTGTCATTATTAATAGTCCAAAAGCGCCAGAAAAAGAAGCAGTTGTCATTAGTAGGGCTGATTATGATGCGTTACAAGAAACGTTGATGCTGATGACAAATGGTCAATTAAGTGATGCTATTATGCGTGAAAAAGAAGATAGTGTTACACTGTCTGAAACCGTTGAAGGTGGGCTTGATTGGAGTAATCTTTGATGTGGCAAGTTAAATTTAAAATGTCAGTGACAAAGGATTTAGTTAAGCTTAAAAGAGCTGGATTAACGAGACAATTTGATAATGTTTATCAACAGTTAAAAAAAAATCCCTATGAGTTAAATCAACGTTTTGAGAAATTAGTTCCACCAGGTGCGGGTAAATATTCTCGTAGGATTAATGGTCAACATCGCGTTGTGTATAGTATTAATCAGCGTGATCATATGATAGAAATTTTGTCAGCGTATGGACACTATTAGAAATACTTGATACGACAGTCATGAATGTCGCTCTCCCAGATATTAGTGGGGCATTTTCTGCGCTTATGTTTAATTTTAAGCGCATCATAGCCAGTCGTTCGTACTTGATTAACCCATTTACTGACTAGTCTCGGCGTCATATGGTAGTGTTGTGCTAGTTCTTTTTGTGTCAGGCTCTTTGAGTTTAATGCTATCAATGTTGGCATTTGTTGTTGTATTGATTAAAAGTATTAAAAAATAATAAATAAAAAAACAGCCACAATTGAATTTGACCGTTCAAGGCTGTTTCTTTATTGAAATGAGTAGTGGCGGTTATCTCAAGACAACCATGGGACTAGTTAGCGCTAGTCCTTTTTATGTGTCTTTATTATAACATATTCGCAACTTTTTCATCAAGGCTTCAAGAACCTAAATGTTATCTTGTGAAATATAAAACCTAACAATGCTGCTTTAAGTCCATTTTTACACTTTACAAATCACCTGATTTATCAGATTTCACAATATAAAATACGTGTCTAATTTATTGACGTAGATCCGCGATAGCTAAGTCTGTTTTTTTGGAAATTATTTCAGAAAATTAGTGACTATAAAAACAACAGATGTCAACGACAAAGTCAATTATTATGCGTATAAATCTATACCACATCTAACTATATTGTATGCGAAGAAAATATTGACAAATAATAAAACATTGGCGTATGCTTGTTTCATGACATTAGAACAAACAGATTTACAAAGAACAGAAATTTTCAAAGTCCTTTCAGATATTAACCGTTTGCGTATTATTCGTGTTTTGCGTCATGCCCAACGTGAAATGACTTGCGGAGAGATTGGCGAAAAATTAAATATTAGTAAGTCTACAGTATCGTATCATTTCAAAATGTTGCGTAATGTAGGCTTAACGAATACCAGAAGGGAGTCGCAAAGTAAGTATTTATCGCTTAACTATCAAACATTCAACAATTTTTTACCAGGATTTTTGGATTCACTTTGAATCTTTTTATTTTTAACTATTAGTTCTAATGTTATAAAACAATCGAATATATACAGAAGTACATCACTTCGGGGGAGGGAACTTGATAAAAGAAAATAGACAAACAGGCAATAAAAATTTTATTATGATGGCTATTTTAATTGCAACGTTCATGACTTCAGTTGAAACGACAATTATAACGACCGCGTTGCCCACAATTGTCAGCCAACTCAATGGCATATCACTACAAAGTTGGGTATTTGCTACATATCTGTTACTGACAGCAGTCACGACACCTATTTATGGCAAATTTGCTGATCGAATTGGCAGAAAACCAGTATTTTTAACTGGTCTCATTATTTTTACAATTGGATCGTTTTTGTGTGGTGTATCAAATAACATGATTGTACTCATCATGTTTAGAGCTTTACAAGGCATCGGTGCCGGTGCAATCATGCCTATTACGTTCACAATGATTGCAGATTTGTTCGACTATCAGAAACGCTCAAAAATGTTGGCTATGAATAATACAGCTTGGGGGATATCAGCATTGTTAGGGCCCTTGTTGGGTGGTTATATTGTTGATAAATTAAGTTGGGATTGGGTGTTTTTTATCAATGTACCAATTGGCATTCTCGTGATATTAATTATTTCATTTAAGTACAAGGAAAAAAGCAAAAAATATGTCAAAAAGCCGTTGGACGTTAAAGGTATTTTGTCATTATCAGGACTTCTGATAATGACTTTAATGCTTTTCCAAACACTAAGTCAGGTTAATTTTTCATTAACAGAAATATTGGTTATCCTATTTCTAATTGTTGTATTTGGTATATCATTTTTTATTTTCGAACGGCAGGCAAATGACCCAATTATACCGTTAACTTTGTTTCATAACAGGTTGTTTTCAATTCAGATTACAACGGCCTTAGTGTTGAGTGCGATTCAAATAGGATTTCAAACTTATTTTCCGATGTGGTTACAGAGTATTTATAAGACAACAGCCACTGTTGCTGGCTTATCGGTGTCACCTAGTCCGATATTTTGGTTACTATCTTCTTTTTTTGTCGGTACACTTGTTAAACGTCGGGCACCAAAATATATTGCTTTACCACTCATTGCATTGATGATGGTAGCCTATTTACCGCTTATTTTTATTGATAGTCGTTTTAATCAGACAATTTTCTTTTTTGTTTCTGGTATAACAGGTCTGACGTTAGGCATAACGATAACAATGAACACACTTGTTGCTCAGAGAATTGTTCCTGAAGAAAGTTTAGGTACTGCCTCAGCAATGATCACTTTAGGCAGAACGCTAGGGCAGACATTAGCGGCAGGAATTTTTGGTTTAGCATTCAACATGAGCTTAAATTCGGGATTAAAGAAACATCCCATTATTGATCAGAATATGATTAATCAGTCTATAAAAGGTGTGTATCGATCGCCATCGGTTGCAGATGAGCACACAATCAATCAAATCATCTTAACAGGCATGCATACAGTATTCAGTGTCGCGCTAATATTGTTTGTCATCGTTTTGATTGTTAATGTATCAGATCGGAATCGGGAAGTAATTAAATAAAGGGGCATAAGGGACATGAAACCAATTATGAACATTGATTTTTAAGAAGTCAAAGGGGAAAGCATAAGAAGAATATGAACAATAAATAGTTAAAGAAGTTTAAATTATTTATGTTCTTTCTTGAAATATCAGTATATTGATAAATATTATTAATATTTTGTTTTGTGAAAGGAAAAAGAAAAATGTAAGCTACTAAGTATATAAAAAGGAGGCAGTAAAATGTCAAATGTAGAAGAAATTGTGAAGTATATGAAAAAGGGTGGACTAATTATTTTAGTGGACGATGAGGATCGAGAAAATGAGGGAGATTTAGTTGGAATAGGCTCTAAAATGAATCCTGAAAATGTAAATTTTATGGTTACACATGCACGAGGACTGTTATGTACACCGGTTAGTGAGGCTATTACACAAAGGCTAGGGCTTACTCAAATGGTCGAAAATAATACAGAAAGTAATGGAACAAGATTCACATTTTCAGTTGATGCCGAAACAATTCACGGTGTAACAACAGGTGTTTCGGCATTTGATCGGTCAGCAACTATTAGGATATTAGCAGATCCGTCAAGTACCGCTAAGGATTTTGTTCATCCGGGGCATACTTTTCCTTTAAAAGCACTTGATGGTGGAGTTCAAGTCCGAAATGGTCACACTGAAGCGTCTATTGATCTTGCAAAATTAGCAAATGAAGAGCCTGTGGGTGCTATCTGTGAAATATTAAATGAAGATGGAACAATGGCGCGTTTGCCACAGTTGATGGAAATGTCCAAAAAATATAATTTACCGTTACTAAGTATCAAAGAATTGAAAAACTACATGGAACAGAAACAAATGTAGGAGAGAATGAATATGAAATTGACAAATATGATACTAACAAAATTTACCACTAAAATTGTGAGTTTCTTTGTTGGAAGTATCAATGGTTTAAATAACTTAAAATTTATTGGGCCCCGTATAATCATTGCAAATCACAGTAGTTATATGGACCATTTCGTGATTTTATATTTATTAAAAAAGCAAAATCCCAAACAATCTGTTTATTTTCTAACTAAGAAAGAGGCATTTGAAAAACCTTTTTCACGTTGGTGGCATGTGTCATTAAACAGTATACCTGTTGATAGGGGCAAAAATGCTTTGTCATCTATGATGACGCTTAAAGATAAATTGATTCATGAGAATGCAGTTGTAGTGGTTTATCCAGAAGGAACTCGAACCCCAACGGGAAACATGTACTTTGGAAAAAGTGGAGCAGAAAGTTTAGCATACGCAACTGGAGTTCAAATTATACCAATTGGTATGCACGGGAACTTTGATGTATTACCAAAATTTACAAAGCTTCCAAAAATGAAAAAAATTAATGTAAATATTGGTACAGATATAACAATCAACAAGAGTGCCAGAAAAGACATCACAAATATAAGTGTATCTCATATTAGATTGCTAAGTGAGCTATCTCATGAACAACTTGAAGCGAAACCTATTGATTTGATCAATGTGAAGAAGGAAATGCTTAAATCTATGGTGAAAAACAACCAAAAAGCACTTAGAAACTATCCTTCGGCTAACCATACTCCGACAGAATACCATAATCGAGTGCTCTATACTGGGAGAATTATTCTATCTCGATTTGAAATTAGCATTGAAGATCGGAATTTAATACTATTAGAAATCGGGCGTGCGTACGGAAGGTTAGCATATATTAGTGGTGTGAAAACTTTAAAGGGACGATATTATATGATGAAAACCACTAATGTTCTGAAACATGCTGAAAAAAATGCCGAATGGTACTATATAAAAGGACATCAATTGCTGTTTTTGGGTCAGAAAGAAAAATATTTGAATTATTTAATTAAGGCCAATAAAATGGAAAGCAACAATAATCAGTATATGTTGGCATTAGCCAAGGCTAAGATAGGAAACAGTGATTTCGGCTCTGCACGAACGACATTATTATCAGTTTTAAAAAAGAATAGTATTAGTCAATTAGATGCACGTCGACATTATGAAGCAATAGTTATGCTAATGCGGATGGACTCACAATTTTATCCTAACCAGGAGGCGATGAAAAGTGAATAAATTATTTTCTGAAACGACAGAAATCAGAGGCAATAGACAAAAAATTTCAAATGTTTTGTTGAATGGCATTCGCTTGTTAAAAAATGATCCCAGTGTACTTGATGTACAAAAAATATCTAACAATGAGTATATAATTTTGAGAGCTTATGGTGTATTTAATAGACAAGATATATTATCAATCGTAGAAACAGAAAATCAAATTGAATATAGAGTTGATGGGCAACTTTTAAACTATACTATTTCTTGGGAATTTGAAACAATAACTGATGATGTTACCGCTTTGACCCAAGTAATTTATATCAATAATGAGAGTATGTTTGTCCCAATCTTATCTCTGTGCAACTCTGATCTATCAAAATACTTTAGTATTACTTTGTCAAAAATAAAACAGTTGACTGAAAGTGCCTATAGATTTTGATGTGAGTGCTTTTTCAAATATTGGATCTACGTCAATAAATCGGACACGCATTCTACTTTGATTTGCTATTTTTGTTCAAAGGCCACTGGGGTTAA
>NZ_BPKW01000029.1 GCF_019656015.1 Leuconostoc inhae
TGCCGATCGAAAAATGAAAGTAGCTTAATCACTGCAGCCCTAGATAAAAAATAGTCCGATTTATTGACTTATGAGCAGGTGGCTTTACAACATTCAGCACATTTATACTTCAAATTAATCAATTAGGTAGAGAAAATTTTTTAATTAGTATTATTTATACATTAATTAGTTTTATACTGGCTTACATTGCAGTTGTTTTTGGGAAAAATGTAGGAAAAAATCGGAGATTAAATCAGTGAATTTTTTTAACTTTTATTTGTATTTCTGTTTAGCTGCTGGGCTAGGTGCTGTTATTCGATATCTAGTTATAAGTTTTATGCCAAGGATTACAAATTTTTTCACAGGTGTTTTTTATGTTAATATTATTGGTGCTTTTTTGATGGGTGTATTATCAGTTAATATGAACAGCAACGTCTGGCATATTATTATTGGAACGGGTTTTATTGGCGGCTTGACGACATTCAGCACCATGATGACACAGGGAGAGCAGTTTAATAGTTTTAAACGGAGTATGGTATATTTTGCATTGACATTAGTCTTAGGAATTTTTTTATTTATTGTAGCTATACACATACACGTTTAACGAAATACTTTGAATGTGAAACACGCAGTTTTAAATGTCTTTGATGTTTTGTTAATACATACACAAAACGAATTCGCTTGATTCTGTTTTAATCAAAGAATGAGAATATATAAAGAAAATCGTTAAATTTTCCTGTATTTGGAATCAACCCCCTTTTTGTTGTAAACTGATTTTATGTTTAAAAAAAGAATTAGACTCAATACATCAAAGCTGTCAGTAGTATTATATGGCACACTTATAGGTTTTTTAACAGGAATAGTTGTTAGTGTCTTCCGCTGGACAATTGAAAAATTGCTTCAATTTGTGCAAACGCTGTATCTCGATATTTCACATGGCAATATAGCGTTAATATTTTTAGTGATAACTGCTAATTTAATTTGTTTTTTAATTGTTTCATGGATGTTAAACAAAGAACCTAATATATCCGGTTCCGGCATTCCACAGGTTGAAGGTCTATTATTGGGTGAACTAAAAATAAACTGGTGGTCGACATTGTGGCGGAAATTTATATCAGGAATTTTGGCTATTGGTAGTGGTTTAATGCTGGGGCGGGAAGGTCCTTCAATTCAACTGGGTGCATCAATTGGTCAGGGTGTGGCATCATATAAACGTCTTAGTCATAATCAATCGAAAGGGCTTATAGCCAGTGGTGCCGCTGCAGGTTTATCATCTGCATTTAATGCACCTTTAGCCGGCGTTATGTTTGTATTGGAGGAAGTCTATCACAGTATTTCTCCCTTTGTCTGGGTTGGTGCATTGACAGGCGCAAGCGTTTCGGATTTTGTCTCTACGGTTTTGTTTGGCCAAACACCAGTTTTATCTATTGGACACTTAAGCGTTTTCCCGGTACAGTTATATGGTTTATTGTTGGTATTTGGTATTATATTAGGCTTATTTGGCTTTTTATATCAAAAATTTTTACTATTCAGCTTAAATTGTTACAGTAAAATTAGGGTTCCTAAATATTTATACGGTATCGTGCCGTTTATCTTGGTGATACCGATTGGAATTTTATGGCCAAATCTTTTAGGTGGGGGAAATAATTTAATTTTATCACTGAAAGAAGCACCTATGACAATGAAAATGATCATCGTAATTTTGTTAGTTCGATTTGTTTTCTCAATGATTAGTTACGGTTCCGGTCTGCCAGGGGGAATATTTTTACCTATTTTGACTCTAGGTGCACTAAGTGGCGCATTGATGGCTCATATATTTGTCTATTTACATCTCATGAGTGCAAATTATGCTTTAAACTTTATTGTGATCGGTATGGCAGGTTATTTCGCATGTATTGGTAAGGCACCATTTACTGCAATTATTCTTATCTTTGAGATGGTTGGGAGTGTGACCCACATTTTACCTTTAGCACTTGTAAGTTTAGTAGCCTACTTAGTAGTTGATCTATTAAATGGTGCACCAATATATGAATCTTTATTAGAACGTTTGTTGAAAAGAAAACCAGCGCATTTAGCGACGTCCTCCATGATAACTATGGAAGTCACTGTTCTTGCTGGTGGTATGCTAGAAGATCAACAAATAAGAGACTTACAACTGGAATCAAATAGTTTGATTACACTGGTCAGAAGATCTGAAAATGTACTGATTCCCAAAGGAGACTTAGTATTACGTGCTGGTGATATTATTTATATTAGAATGAACCAAAAAGATGCAAAAATTACTAGAAATCAACTATCACTTAACAACTAAATAAATTTCAAAAACACGATTTTAGAGTTTTTGCGTCGAAAAGATAAATTCGTTATCAATTAAATTACAATTACAGAAATAATTACCAGGAGATTCTTTTTTACAAATAATTGGAACCAGCTTTAGTTTCAAATTCAATTGAGATAACATCACTTTATCGTAATTTAGAGTGTTTTGATTGAGTGAGCACATCGTAATAGTGAAATTATATTCAACATAATTGTATCAAAATAAAAATTTGCCTAAGAAGAGATGGAGTATGATGATATAAAAATTAGTTTTGTACTAACCATCAGCTTTTTTTGGTGTAAGTTCTTTGTTTAAACAATTTCTATATATTCCTTTTTTGCTAATAAAAAATCATATTTTTTTAATTAGAGACAGAAAATGTCTTTTTAAAAATTATATCGTAGGATCAGGACAATAATATATAGCGAAATTTGATTTGAATAATAAAACTATGGTATATTTAACTTAATTTAATTTAAACGGTTGGGCGCAAGCTTCAAGAATTGTTAGTCGGGGAACTAGCATTTTTTGGAGCTTTTTAAATATTAGGAGAAATAATGGAATATCTATTAATCATGTTCTTAGTCATAGTTACTATTTTTCTGGGAAAGGTAGGCACCTGGTTTGGTTTTTCTGAAGTTGTTGGGCAACTATTTTCAGGTATCATTTTAGGATCCAGCATATTTAATATAGTACAGTCAAGTAATTTAATCCACTTGATAGCTGAGATAGGTATTTTTTTACTGATGTTAAATTCGGGACTAGAGTCGGATTTAAAGGAAATGAAAAGATACATTAAAGCATCGTCACTCATTGCAGTTATGGGGGTACTACTACCCTTAATTACTTTCCCGATTGCATTTTTATTGCTTGGATATAATATACAGACTTCCATATTTGCCGGTGTTGTGTTCTCTGCAACTTCAATCTCTATAACGTTAGCTGTACTATCGGAACAAAAAAAATTAGCCACTGCAATAGGAGCAATCATACTTTCGGCGGCTGTAATAGATGACATAATTGCTTTGTTTGCGGTGACTTTATTTTCTGTTTTAGTAGGTGGAGGTGCACTGGGGATAAACAGTATTTTACCATTACTCGCTTTTGCGTTAGGTATACTACTCAGGAAGTATAATTTTTCTGATAAAATTGGTGTTATCAGTACGAAAATGGGTAATTCTTTCTTTTACCCTGTATTTTTCGGGTCCATCGGTCTTGAAATCGTAATCCAGGGACTGGGAGATAAGATAACAGCTATTATAATTTTTAGTATTCTAGCTATTGTCACAAAATTTGTTGGCTCGTTATGGGGAGCAAAAATTTCTGGTCTAGATACCAGAGTTTCAAGTGCAATTGGGGCAGGCATGATTTCTAGAGGTGAGATGGCCCTTGTGATTATTCAAATAGGTATATCATCACATATTATTGATGATTATACTTCAGCGGAGTTTATTGTTGCTGTCATCGTTTCAACAATAGTAGCTCCGATAATCATGAAACCACTGTTCAAAAAGATTTGATATTACAATTATAAAAGTTGTTATATTAGCAAATGGCTGATTGGTTTCTGTCAGGTTATGCGTTATAAAATTTCATTTTGCTACTTAAACAAGGTTCCAAGCCAATAAGTGAAGGCCATTGTGAGCACTCCTGTGAATATGTTGCGTAAAATAGCTGGAATTATTGGTGCTCGTCCCGCCCAAGCGCTTAGCCAACCAGTTAAAAAAAGTGCCCAAAGTGTTGCTAAAATTGTTCCTATAACTTTCAGATTGTCGGGTAGTAATATCACGGATAGTAATGGCCAGATACCACCAGATATTGAGGCAATAAATGATGATACTAAGGCATGTGCAGGGCTTAAATACTTTCCAACTACAATACCGTACTTAATTTGTACATAGTGTTTCAAAGCATCATTTGTCATCAGGTCATCCGCCACACGTGCGGCTAATTTAGGATCAGCACCCCGTTGTTCATAATATATAGCAATTTCATCATGCACAATTGTAGGTTGGGTGGCCAAAAGGGTCTCAGCTTTTGCAACAACTGCTTTTTCTGTATCTTTTTGTGACGAAACCGAAACAAACTCCCCTGACGCCATAGAAAAAGCAACAGCGAGCATTTCAGCAATACCAGCTACAAAGACGACTGTATTATTGGTAGTCGCACCAGTAACACCGAGGATGACACCAGCGCCACCAATAATACCGTCATTGGCGCCCAACACTCCAGCACGAATAATATTTAATTTTTCTGATAAAGTCAATTTTTTGTATTCCATATTACGCAGCCATTAATAAGCCAATTAAGTATGTCACGGACATTGTTAATAGCCCCATCAGTACGTTTCGTAAAATCATTGTTTTTTTTGGTGTATTTCCATACACGGCTGAGAAATAGCCGGTTAAAACCAAGGCGAAAATTACAAAAATAAGAGTTATGACGACACGGTATGTCATCGGGACAAAGATCATACCGACCATTGGCAGGATGGCACCGAGGGGGAAAGCCATCATTGAAGCAATAGCAGCTTCAGCTGGCGAGATAAAATCATCCTCATTTATGCCATAGCGTGCGTGTAAGGTTTCTCCTAATGCATCTTTTTGCATGCTTTGTTGCGCAAGTAACCGTGCATTTTCCTCACTGATGCCATCCGTTTGATAGTGTTGTATCAGAAATTGAGCTTCTTGTGAAAAATTATTAACTAGCGCACTTCTTTGTTCGTCTTTAGCTGAACGCTCTGAATCTAATTGTGAATTTACGGATACATACTCACCTGTGGCCATTGAAAAAGTACCGGCGATTGTTGCTGTCAGGCCAGCCAGAAAAATTGTCCAAGTATTCATTGAGGCCCCATAAACACCAAAAACAACGCCAGCAATTGAAATAATACCGTCGTTCGCTCCCATCACAATGGCACGTAGAATATTTATTTTTTTACTAATTTGTATATCCATGTGTAAATTATAACATTTTATTTTACGGTTAATTACAAGAATTAAATGAACATTACAAATTACTGCAAAACATGCCGTGGTGATACACAGTTGATTATTTTCATTGATCTTATACTGATCAAATAAGTGGTTTGGTCTCATTATTTGACGCCCACTAATTAAGTATAAGATCATGTATTTGTGCTATAATGAGCAAAGGAGGAATTAAATAATGACTAACAATGAGATGAAGTTGAAAGATTACGGACCACATCCATTTGCTGTTGACCTTAGTCAGGCGGCTATAAAAAATGTTAATTATCGCACAACCTTGTGGACAGGAGATCATTTTCAAGTTACTTTAATGGCAATTCCACCTAATGGTGGTGATATTGGAATGGAAATTCATCATGGTAATGACCAGTTTATTTATTTAGTTGAAGGTGTCGGACATGTTCAGATGGGAAAAGATAGAGAGAAATTGACTATTGATAAGGATATTACTCCTGGTGAGGCCATTATTATTCCTGATAATACTTGGCACAATGTTATCAATGTTGGTGATCAGGTTATGAAGTGCTACTCTATCTATTCACCAGTTAAGCATGAACACGGTGTTACAGAATCGACCAAGGAAGAAGCTATCATTCAAGAAGGGGAGCTTGAAGGCTCTGAAGAGTAATTTAACAAAGCATACATTTATTTGACAAAAGCGCATAAGCGCTTTTTTTTCAGTGTATGAGGAGAAATGATGAAAAAAGTAAAGAAGATACAAATTTTAGGAATGTTAGTTTTGATAATATTGAATTGTCGGCGATATTTTATGATCAGAAATCAATAAATTGAACTACTTTTGTTCAGTTGCTTAGGCAACATTTGAAATTTTGAGGTAAGGTTGCGATTATAAAAATTAGTATACCACCCGATAGCTGCTTGGAATTCAGTTGATGTTTGGTATGCTTTCAATATAACTCTTCCATATGTCCCTTGTCGTATGTTTGCCATTGCTGCGAGTATGAATGTTTCGATCCAGACTTTTGATATTTAATATTAAAATCAGCACTTGTGTATTGTGATCCCCCTGCCCTTTTCCGACAGTTCACAAAGTCAGGTTTAAGCTTTTTTCACAATCTATACCAATTTAAAAATCGTCACTGGTTAATGCTTTAAATTTTCTTTTTTGTGTTGATGTTAGTGAATTTTGAACATAACTGTCAATCAATAATTCTATTACTTCGTAGTCAAACTTTGTTTTGTTAATAGCTTTGAGTGCAGCTAATTCCGTTTTAATACTTTCAGAAATTTTAATCTGCGACTTTTGATTGACAAATTTTTCTTTATTAGATTTTTTGTTTTTAGTTTCAATAGTATCTGTTTTAATTGTAGATTGTGGTTTTGGTGCTACTTTCTTTTCTCTACTATCATTTAAAGAAAATTGTTCTTTAGCTGGGATGTTACCTTGTACTCTTGGGCTCATTCCTTTTAGTACGCTATTACTCATTTTAGTTTACCTCTTTTTCATAAAAATTTAGTCTAGTAATTAGCTCATCTGTGACTTCGTTATACTTTTGTAGAACTTTTAAGTCATGTCTATCATGATTTGTAATTCCATTTATATCAAAGCGTTTAATACGTTCCATTTGTGGCACAATTGTTGAGAAAATATTGCTTTCACCGAAAATTTCTTTGGCATTTTCAATAATATATTCATCAACTGTTCCAGTATTTTTTAAAAGAACTGGCAGTAAACCTACAACTGTTAGATTTAGATCATATTTTTCATTTAGTTTATTTAACTCTTCGATATAATTTTCAGCACCAGTTAGTGAATGTTCTTGTGTTTGTAGTGAAATTAAAACATAGTCAGAACTAGTAACAGCATTACGTGTAATTTCTTTAGACATTGGTGGAACATCAATAATAATAATATCAAAGCTTTCTTTTATTGGATCTAATAGTTTTGAAAAATAAAAATCTTCGTCTGTTTGATTGTCTGTGTTTTGGTATAAAAACTTGGCAAATTCTTCGAAATCAATATTTGAAGGCATTAAAAATAAATTATCAATAATTTTTATTGGTAGATCATCAATTTTATTGTCAGCAATACCACGCATAAGTGTTTTTTCAAACGTGAGTATTCCGTCTTCATCTTGGTTTAACTTTGTTAAAGTTAGTGTTTTTGTGGCGTTTGCTTGGGGATCAAGATCAATAACTAAGGTCTTAATTCCTTTTTGCGCTAATGTATATGCTATTAGAATACTATTAGTAGTTTTTCCTACACCACCTTTGAAGTTTCCAACTGTTAGCGTGATTGCTTGTTTTCTATTTGTTTTTAATTCCATGATTAGTCCTTTATAAAAAAATAATATATAACTATATAACTATTTATAAATATAACTATATCACTATATATAAATATATCAATAGATAAATATAACTTTTTAACTATTTAACCGGCTGTACATACTGGTTTTATAGTGTTTATAAATAGTTAAATATCCCGTTTTAACTATTTCACTATTTATAAATATCCATATATATAAATAGTGAAATAGTTAAATAGTTAAATATCACTATTAAACAAATATATTGTTGACAGGGTGATTAGGGTGTATTATATTGATAGTGTTAATAAAAAAGAATAAAAGAAAAGCCACCAAGGATTGCCGTCCTTGATAGCTACATACATCTTATTTGTTTGATCAATGTAGCTCTATTATACAACATAACCTTTGTGTTGTAAATGTGGGTGATTTCAAAAAGAGTGAAGCCAAACACTTTAAGGGGTATGGTTGATATGACAGGTAGGGGGTAGTTGTGTTTCTTGCAACTCGGTAG
>NZ_BPKW01000030.1 GCF_019656015.1 Leuconostoc inhae
AAGAAGTAGTTGACAAGCGAGAATGAGCGTGGTAAGATAATATAGTTGTCTCAGAGAGATAGCGTGTAGCACATTGAAAACTGAACAAAACTTTGAACAAACGAATCTGTTGCTAGTGATGCGAAAGCATGGCTAAAGAAACAAATTTGCGAAGTCAATTCGTAACAAACAAAAAAACGGATAACTAATTATAGAGATATAAGAAAAAGTCAGTTTAATCGAAGAGTACATCTTCAAGCGATGAATTTAAATTCATTTAAATTGAGAGTTTGATCCTGGCTCAGGATGAACGCTGGCGGCGTGCCTAATACATGCAAGTCGAACGCACAGCGAAAGGTGCTTGCACCTTTCAAGTGAGTGGCGAACGGGTGAGTAACACGTGGATAACCTACCTCAAGGTTGGGGATAACATTTGGAAACAGATGCTAATACCGAATGAGACTTCTTGTTGCATGACAGGAAGTTAAAAGGCGCTACGGCGTCGCCTAGAGATGGATCCGCGGTGCATTAGTTAGTTGGTGGGGTAAAGGCCTACCAAGACAATGATGCATAGCCGAGTTGAGAGACTGATCGGCCACATTGGGACTGAGACACGGCCCAAACTCCTACGGGAGGCTGCAGTAGGGAATCTTCCACAATGGGCGAAAGCCTGATGGAGCAACGCCGCGTGTGTGATGAAGGCTTTCGGGTCGTAAAGCACTGTTGTATGGGAAGAACAGCTAGAGTAGGGAATGACTTTAGTTTGACGGTACCATACCAGAAAGGGACGGCTAAATACGTGCCAGCAGCCGCGGTAATACGTATGTCCCGAGCGTTATCCGGATTTATTGGGCGTAAAGCGAGCGCAGACGGTTGATTAAGTCTGATGTGAAAGCCCGGAGCTCAACTCCGGAAAGGCATTGGAAACTGGTCAACTTGAGTGCAGTAGAGGTAAGTGGAACTCCATGTGTAGCGGTGGAATGCGTAGATATATGGAAGAACACCAGCGGCGAAGGCGGCTTACTGGACTGTAACTGACGTTGAGGCTCGAAAGTGTGGGTAGCAAACAGGATTAGATACCCTGGTAGTCCACACCGTAAACGATGAACACTAGGTGTTAGGAGGTTTCCGCCTCTTAGTGCCGAAGCTAACGCATTAAGTGTTCCGCCTGGGGAGTACGACCGCAAGGTTGAAACTCAAAGGAATTGACGGGGACCCGCACAAGCGGTGGAGCATGTGGTTTAATTCGAAGCAACGCGAAGAACCTTACCAGGTCTTGACATCCTTTGAAGCTTTTAGAGATAGAAGTGTTCTCTTCGGAGACAAAGTGACAGGTGGTGCATGGTCGTCGTCAGCTCGTGTCGTGAGATGTTGGGTTAAGTCCCGCAACGAGCGCAACCCTTATTGTTAGTTGCCAGCATTCAGATGGGCACTCTAGCGAGACTGCCGGTGACAAACCGGAGGAAGGCGGGGACGACGTCAGATCATCATGCCCCTTATGACCTGGGCTACACACGTGCTACAATGGCGTATACAACGAGTTGCCAACCTGTGAAGGTGAGCTAATCTCTTAAAGTACGTCTCAGTTCGGACTGCAGTCTGCAACTCGACTGCACGAAGTCGGAATCGCTAGTAATCGCGGATCAGCACGCCGCGGTGAATACGTTCCCGGGTCTTGTACACACCGCCCGTCACACCATGGGAGTTTGTAATGCCCAAAGCCGGTGGCCTAACCGTAAGGAGGGAACCGTCTAAGGCAGGACAGATGACTGGGGTGAAGTCGTAACAAGGTAGCCGTAGGAGAACCTGCGGCTGGATCACCTCCTTTCTAAGGATAAACGGAAAGTAGCAGGGGCATTAGATTGCCAGTTCAAGCAGTTCAAAGTTTTGTTTAGTTTTGAGTGTGATACCGACATAGGGATCATGGTCAAAGATGACACCTATGGGGAATTAGCTCAGCTGGGAGAGCACCTGCTTTGCAAGCAGGGGGTCAGCGGTTCGAACCCGCTATTCTCCATAGGCAGTGGTAGCACTGCCAGGGTTGCACATTGAAAACTGAATAGTAACAAATTCTTTTAAAGATAAGTAAAATTATTAATAAATTAAGCCGAGAAACAAAGCAATAAAGAAGTTCTGTAAGAGGAACGGAAAAAAACGCAGGTCTGAAAGAAGACCAACTCATAAACTTAAAGCACAACTACGGTTGTGACGGTTAAGTTAATAAGGGCGCGTGGTGGATGCCTTGGCACTAGGAGCCGATGAAGGACGTGACTAACTACGATAAGCTTTGGTGAGCGGTAAGTACGCTAAGACCCAGAGATTTCCGAATGGGGAAACCCAACTCGAAAAGAGTTGTCAATAGTTGAATACATAGATTATTGACGGAACACGCTGTGAACTGAAACATCTCATTAGCAGCAGGAGCAGAAAGAAAAATCGATTCCCCGAGTAGCGGCGAGCGAAACGGGAAGAGCCCAAACCAGAGTGCTTGCATTCTGGGGTTGTAGGACTGATATATAGAAGTTACAAAAGTGTTTTATAGCAGAACAAGTTGGGAAGCTTGGCTAAAGAGGGTGATAGCCCCGTACGCGAAATAAAGCACACTTCTTTCAGGATCCTGAGTACGGCCGGACACGTGAAATCCGGTCGGAATCTGCGGGGACCATCCCGTAAGGCTAAATACTCCCTAGTGACCGATAGTGAACCAGTACCGTGAGGGAAAGGTGAAAAGCACCCCGGAAGGGGAGTGAAATAGTTCCTGAAACCACGACGCCTACAAGAAGTCAGAGCCCGTTAATGGGTGATGGCGTGCCTTTTGTAGAATGAACCGGCGAGTTACGGTATCGTGCGAGGTTAAGGTGGAAAGACCGGAGCCGCAGCGAAAGCGAGTGTGAATAGCGCGAATAGTACGATGCTGTAGACCCGAAACCAGGTGACCTACCCATGGTCAGGATGAAGGTGAGGTAAAACTTACTGGAGGTCCGAACCGGTGCATGTTAAAAAATGCTCGGATGAACTGTGGGTAGCGGTGAAATTCCAAACGAACCTGGAGATAGCTGGTTCTCTCCGAAATAGCTTTAGGGCTAGCCTCATTATAAGCATACTGGAGGTAGAGCACTGTTAAGCCTAGGGGCCCATCTCGGGTTACCAAAGTTTGATAAACTCCGAATGCCAGCTATGTATGAATGGGAGTCAGACGATGAGTGATAAGATCCACCGTCGAAAGGGGAACAGCCCAGATCGCCAGTTAAGGTCCCTAAATATATGTTAAGTGGAAAACGATGTGATAGTGCATAGACAACTAGGATGTTGGCTCAGAAGCAGCCACCATTTAAAGAGTGCGTAATAGCTCACTAGTCGAGTGCCATTGCGCGGAAAATGTACCGGGGCTAAACATATTACCGAAACTGCGGGTGTACTAAAAGTACGCGATAGGAGAGCGTTGTAAGGGCGATGAAGGTAGACTGTAAGGACTACTGGAGCGCTTACAAGTGAGAATGCCGGTATGAGTAGCGAAAGACAGGTGAGAATCCTGTCCACCGAATGACTAAGGTTTCCTGGGGAAGGCTCGTCCTCCCAGGGTTAGTCGGGACCTAAGGCGAGGCTGAGAAGCGTAGTCGATGGCTAACAGGTTGAGATTCCTGTACCAGTAATAATGCGTTTGACCGATGGAGGGACGCAGGAGGCTAACAGAAGCGCACTGATGGATATGTGCGTGCAAGCAGTAAGTTTTGAGAAGAGTGAAATGCTTTTTTCTATAAGAACAAGCTGTGATGCGGATCGAAATAAAGTAGAGAAGTCTGAGATGTCACACTGCCGAGAAAAGCTTCTAGGAAGTATTAAACTGCCCGTACCGCAAACCGACACAGGTAGTCGAGTGGAGAACACTAAGGTGAGCGAGAGAACCCTCGTTAAGGAACTCGGCAAAATGACCCCGTAACTTCGGGAGAAGGGGTGCTCATTGTAAAAGATGAGCCGCAGTGAATAGGCCCAGGCGACTGTTTATCAAAAACACAGGTTTCTGCAAAATCGTAAGATGAAGTATAGGGGCTGACGCCTGCCCGGTGCTGGAAGGTTAAAAGGAGTGCTTAGCTTCGGCGAAGGTACGAATTGAAGCCCCAGTAAACGGCGGCCGTAACTATAACGGTCCTAAGGTAGCGAAATTCCTTGTCGGGTAAGTTCCGACCCGCACGAAAGGCGTAACGATCTGGGCACTGTCTCAACGAGGGACTCGGTGAAATTTAAATACCCGTGAAGATGCGGGTTACCCGCGACAGGACGGAAAGACCCCATGGAGCTTTACTGTAGCTTGATATTGAATGTTTGTGCTGCTTGTACAGAATAGGTAGGAGACGAAGAGGATTGGACGCCAGTCTAGTCGGAGTCACAAAGTGGGATACTACCCTCGTTGTATGAACATTCTAACACTGGTCACTCAACGTGATCGTGGACAGTGTCTGGCGGGCAGTTTGACTGGGGCGGTCGCCTCCTAAAAGGTAACGGAGGCGCTCAAAGGTTTGCTCAGAATGGTTGGAAATCATTCGTAGCGTGTAAAGGCATAAGCAAGCTTGACTGCGAGAGCAACAACTCGAGCAGGTACGAAAGTAGGACTTAGTGATCCGGTGGTTCCGCATGGAAGGGCCATCGCTCAACGGATAAAAGCTACCCTGGGGATAACAGGCTCATCTCCCCCAAGAGTCCACATCGACGGGGAGGTTTGGCACCTCGATGTCGGCTCATCGCATCCTGGGGCTGTAGTCGGTCCCAAGGGTTGGGCTGTTCGCCCATTAAAGCGGTACGCGAGCTGGGTTCAGAACGTCGTGAGACAGTTCGGTCCCTATCCGTCGCGGGCGCAGGAAATTTGAGAGGAGTTGCCCTTAGTACGAGAGGACCGGGGTGAACAAACCGCTGGTGTACCAGTTGTTCCGCCAGGAGCATTGCTGGGTAGCTATGTTTGGAAGAGATAAACGCTGAAAGCATCTAAGTGTGAAACTCGCCTCGAGATGAGATTTCCCATTCGCAAGAAGTAAGACCCCTTAGAGATTATGAGGTAGATAGGCTAGAAGTGGAAGTTGAGTGATCAATGTAGCGGACTAGTACTAATAGGTCGAGGACTTAACCAAAGTCAAGAACGGAAGTTCAAGAGAAGATATGAGTGGCAAGATTTAGAAGAAGAATTTGATACTATTTAGTTTTGAGTGTAAAACTCAAAGAAGGTGTCGTATTGATAGCATAGAGGACACACCTGTTCCCATTCCGAACACAGAAGTTAAGCTCTATCACGCCGAAAGTAGTTGCCGGATCGCTGGCTGCGAGGATAGGAAGATGCGGTGCCGTACATAGGGAGTACTCTGA
>NZ_BPKW01000031.1 GCF_019656015.1 Leuconostoc inhae
TTGGTCGCGCCACCGATACGAAGATACCACCGCAATTCTAACTGCTCTTATTTGGCTCTTATTTGCGTTTTAAGAGTTATCTGACCTTGTTGCTATATTATTCCTTAGAAAGGAGTTTAAAGCTCATGGAACTAATTATAAAAACCCTATGGCAAATCATAGGGGGTCTCATCGTATCTTATATCAGCAAAAAGTTTGGGCAATCATGAAAAGCTTCAGATAATTACTACAAATATTCTGATTGAATAACGGTTGCTATGGATGTGCTACGCACTGCTCTGGCGAAAAATGCTATTTTGATGAAATGCTTTTAGCAACGTTTCTCATTGCATTTTTGAACACAATATCATCAGTATCTACTTCAACAGTAATTCCTTGTTCACTATTTATTGCATCTTCAAAATAACGTGTTAATTCTTCTGTTTGCGGTTTAATATTATATTTCGTCATCAAACTGTTTAGTTGCTTTTGAAGAATTTCTTGTTGCTCATTAAAATCCAAAATAGCTAAATCTGATACCGTCGTATCAAAACCAACATTCTCTCGAACCATTTTTCGTATCTTTGCTGCCTTTTCTTTGCCGACCTTTTTAAAATTATACTTATCAGCATTAACACGTTCTAAAATGGCTTTCTCAGTTTCAGTTAAATTATCATTGTCATCAACTGCAAGTACATGAAAAGAACTCATTTTTTCAATAATTTCTTCTTGCCAAGAGTCTACTTTACCTTGTCTAAATTGAAATTCTAGACGCCACCATTCTTCCGCCCAATCTGGAATTTCATCTTTTTTACCATGCTTTTTACGCTCATTAGCCTTGTCATATAAACGAATCTGCCGTTCACTTTTCCGTCTTCCCCAATATCTAGTTTCTAATTTTCCGGACAAAGTTCGATAAATATCTCTAGTAACATTGAACAATCCAAAATCATAGAGACTAAGGTCGACATTGTATATATCACAGGCTAAATCAACACGCGTCAGATGAGTATGGTCAATTGAATACATAATTCGTTCTAACTGCTTCAAATCATCATTTTCTAAGTGGTTGGGATTATATTGCACCCAAACTGGGTCATCAAAATGCTTATGAAATTTCAAACGCTGTACTGTAATCAAAACTTCAGTATCGCCATTTTCAAACTTTCGAATATATTGCCACATGTAATTTTCACGTCGACAAATCCATTCACCATTGTTTAGAATAAACGCAACCGGCATCCTTCGTAAATTACCAACTACATTTACCATGTCTATCGACCAATGGTTTTTTATTAATTGGGCTTTTTCTTGCTCCATTTGGTACTCTCCATTTCGTTGTGGAGAGCTATATGTACACTCATTTGAGTATGTTATAATACTTCTTGAGTATACCTATAGCTCCCTTGTGTAAACGACATTCTTCTGACGCCTAAATCTTCGGAATGCCGTTTTTTTGTGTCTAAATTTTCAATGTGCTACATGCTTGAACACGTGCATAATGCCATTTTAACATATTAATCTGGCAAATTACCCGTTCTAATGAAGTGGCTGATTACTAGTTAAATTGGCTCACAGTTTCACTGCCTTTTTGTATGTGAGGTTCGAAAATCGAACCTCTAGCGGGCTGTTAGTAAAAGCCCGCTTTTTCTGGTCGACTGATCGTCTCCCGCCAAAAGTCTCCAATCGTCGAGCAGAGCTCTCCTCATTTCGCCTAGAGGTGGTATCTCCATATCGGCAAGGACGAGATGCCTAAAATGACTGGTCGTCATTTCTTAACGACACCCAAGCACACTGGACACTCGATGTGTCCTACCGTGTGTCGTCTGTCGCTCCCTTTGGTCGCGCCACCGATACGAAGATACCACCGCAATTCTAACTGCTCTTATTTGGCTCTTATTTGCGTTTTAAGAGT
>NZ_BPKW01000032.1 GCF_019656015.1 Leuconostoc inhae
TTTAACCCCAGTGGCCTTTGAACAAAAATAGCAAATCAAAGTAGAATGCGTGTCCGATTTATTGACGTAGATCCAATGAAGTAAAGATATACAATGAAATTTCAATTATATTTCAATATTTTCTCTAAAATTAAGATAAAATTCAAAAAAATACATCCCTCGTCTATTAGAGAGATGCCCGTCAATATCATTAATATTGCTCATTAATTTTGTTTTTTTGCTGTTCACGAAGTCGTTTGATAATCCGTCTATAGGCGGGAATCATCACAATTAGTGAGCCAATCCATGCCAACACATTAGCTAAACTGGCACCAAAAAATCCGAAGGGTCCCACCAAAGCAATGGCTGCTACTGTGCGCATCAACAATTCTGCAATGCCTGCAAAAGTTGGTGTTTTAGAATCGTTTAATCCTTGCAATACATATCGAATAATAAATAGTGCTGATAGAATATAATAAAAGGCCCCATTTGCCCAAAAATATTGTTGTGCTAAATCAAGCACACGCTGTTGATCTGCACCCACGAACAACATGACCGCAAAATCACCAAAAGCAATCTCTAAAATCCCCATAAAAAGACCAAATCCCATACTCATTAATAGCGCCTGTTTGACCCCGACAAGAATACGCTCATATTGTTTGGCACCATAATTTTGGGCAGCAAAAGTTGCCATTGTAATACCAAATGACATTAGCGGTAATGTGGCAACTTGATCAATACGTTGCGCAGCAGTTGTTGCCGCTACTGCATCAGTTCCTAATGTGTTAAGAGCACCCTGCAATACTAATGCGCCAATAGCAATTATAGAGCTTTGAAAACCCATTGGTAACCCAGCGCGCAAATGAATCCGAATATCTACCGAATCCCATTTGAAATCAGAACGATGAACCTGTAGTAAGGGCGAAAAACGATAGATATGCCAAAAACTTAACACTGTAGAGACAAGTTGTGCAATAACAGTTGCCAGAGCCGCACCAGCCACGCCGTAATTCAAACCAATAATAAACCATAATTCAAGTATAATGTTAACGATCATACCAACAATAAGATAGACTAACGGTGAACGCGAATCACCAATAGCACGCAGTGAATTAGCCGTGACATTGTACCCCATCGTAGCAAAAATACCGCCTAAGATAATAGCGATAAAAATAAATGCTTGATCAAAAATTTCTGCAGGCGTCTGCATGATTTTTAATAACGGATAAACAGCAAGTAAACTTAAAATCGTGACGATAACGGTGGTTAAAGCTGAAACAATTAACGTTGAGGCCATACTCTTACGCACACCAGCAATATCACGGGCCCCATAGCGTTGTGCAGTGATAATGGATAACCCAGCCGTAAATCCTTGCACAAATCCTAAAATCAAAAACATAATGGATCCAGTGGCACCAACGGCCGCCAAAGATTTGACTCCTAATGTTTGTCCAACAATCACGGTATCAGAAAAATTATAAAGTTGTTGAAAAAGATTCCCAATAACCAGCGGTATGGTAAAAAATAAAATTTGCTTAGCTGGTGAACCTTGCGTTAAATCTCGCATAATTAATCACATCTCCAAAAATAAGTAGTCATAAGCCAAATACCTATTCTACCTGAATAGCATCTGTTTGACTAGTACTTTATTTCAGTTTTTACGATATTTATTTCAACGTAATAAAAACTAAAAGAGTATTTTATTTTAGTCACTTAACACAAAAAACGTCAGTCTATGCCTAATGGCGTATCACTGACGTTTTTTAGTAATATATTGTTTATTAACTGTGTCACAGTATGCTCCTATACTGAAATTCCGGACTACTTTCTTTCTAGGACGAAATCCGAGATAATATAATATAGGAGCTTTTTATG
>NZ_BPKW01000033.1 GCF_019656015.1 Leuconostoc inhae
TGCTCATAAGTCAATAAATCGGACTATTTTTTATCTAGGGCTGCAGTGATTAAGCTACTTTCATTTTTCGATCGGCAATACTGATTCTTTCGTTGTTAAACCAATGAATATACTTTGCCACATCTAAAATTAGATGGGCAATTGACGGAAATCGGAATTGATAAATCATTTCACGCTTCAATAGTGAGTGAAAACTTTCAATTTTTGCATTATCGTATGGATGCCCTAGCTTTGAATATGAATGATCAATTTTGTGGTGATTTAACAAATTTTCAAAGCCAAAACTAGTGAACTGACTGCCCATATCTGTGTGTAAATAACTCGGCTTCTGATGTGTTGAAAACGCTCGTTGTAGAGTTGTGACCACTAGTCTTGTGTCCATTGTGGTACTGATTTGATGGCTTAAAATCTGATGCGTTCGTAACTCTAAAACCGATGCTAAATAAACCCACTGGCCATTGTTTAACTTTAAATAAGTGATATCCATACTCCAAGCATTAGCCGCTGGTAAATGTTTAATTAAGTTGGGTCGTTGGCTGTAATCAACTGTTGTCGTTGGTTTGTTAAATCGACGACTCATGACAGAGTAAATACCGGCTGCTCGCATTAAACGACGAATCCGATTGATGCCATGGTGTAAATTCAAATCAGCTAATGCTAATCTCAGGCGCGGTGCCCCGTAAGCCTTATAGTTATTTTGCCAAATATCCTGTAGCAAGGCTTTTAAAATAATGTCTTCGCGTTGTCGATTAGTCTCAACATAGTGAACCCATTCATAGTAGGTGCTTTTAGGTATTTTGAGCAGGCGAAGCACTGAAATGAGTTTAAAATGCTTTTTTAGCAATAACTGAACAATTGGCAAATGGGTCTTACGTTTTACTTGCGATGTTCGCCGAGCAAAACGGCCGCTAATTTTAAGATTTCATTTTCCTCTTTCAAGCGAGCCATTTCCTTTTGCATCGCATTAAATTCAGCACGAGTTATTGGCTTACCCTTAGCATCAGTGCCAACGATTTGGGCTTTTTTAACCCAACCGGTAACCGTTTGAACAGCCAAATGATATTCATTGGCTAGGGAATTGGCAGAACGTCCATCATTGTACAAGGCAACGATGGATGATTTAAATTCAGGTGTATATTTTCTTGTTGGCATAATAAAAACTCCTATACTTGATTATCTCGGATTCTACCCTAGAAATAAAGTAGTCCGGATTTTCAGTATACGAGCA
>NZ_BPKW01000034.1 GCF_019656015.1 Leuconostoc inhae
GGGCTGAACTGATTAGGCAACTTTTATTTTTTGATTGGCAAGACTGATTCTTTCGTTGTTGAACCAATGAATATACTTGGACACATCTAAAATTAGATGTGCAATCGATGGAAACCGGAATTGATAAATCATTTCACGCTTTAATAGGGAGTGAAAACTTTCAATTTTGGCATTATCATATGGATGTCCTAGTTTTGAATACGAATGATCACTTTTATGTCGCTTTAACAAATTTTCAAAGCCAAAACTAGTGAACTGACTGCCCATATCAGTATGTAAATAATTTGGTCTTTTATCAGTTGACAGCGATCTTTGTAGTGTTGTAACTACCAATTTGGTATCCATCGTGGCACTGATTTGATGGGCTAATATCTTACGCGTTTGTAACTCTAAAACTGACGCTAAATAGACCCACTGACCATTACTCAACTTTAAATAAGTGATGTCCATGCGCCAAGCGTTGGCTTCGGGTAAATACCTGATTAAGTTGGGACGTTGACGATAATCAACAGTTGTCGTTGGTTTGTTAAATCGACGACTCATGACAGAGTATATGCCAGCTTCTCGCATTAAACGACGAACTCGGTTGGTGCCATGATGCAAATTCAGATCAGCTAATGCTAATCGCAGACGTGGCGCGCCATAAGCTTTATAGTTATTTTGCCAAATTTCACGCAACAAAGCTTTTAAGATCGTGTCTTCTCGTTGTCGTTGGCTCTCAGTATAGTGAACCCAATCAAAGTAGGTACTTTTGGGTATTTTGAGTAGGCGAAGCACCATCATGAGTTTAAAATGCTGTTTTAGCAATGATTGGACAATAGGAAAATGGGTCTTACGTGTTACTTGCGATGTTCGCCCAGCAAAACTGCCGCAATTTTTAAAATTTCGTTTTCTTCTTTGAGTCTTGCGACTTCTTTCTGCATTGCATTAAATTGGGCGCGAGTCACTGGCTTACCGGTAACGTCCGTCCCAATGATTTGGGCTTTCTTCACCCAACCCGTGACGGTTTGTACAGCCAAATGGTATTCATTGGCTAGAGAATTAGCAGAACGTCCCTCGTTATACAAGGTGACAATTGATGACTTAAATTCTGTTGAGTATCGCTTAGCTTTCATAATATAAAAAACTCCTATACTTGATTATCTCGGATTATGCCCTAGAAATAAAGCGGTCCGGATTTTCAGTATACGAGCA
>NZ_BPKW01000035.1 GCF_019656015.1 Leuconostoc inhae
TATAAAAAACTCCTATACTTGATTATCTCGGATTATGCCCTAGAAATAAAGCGGTCCGGATTTTCAGTATACGAGCAAACAATTAGGAGCAGGACTTCTTCCTGCTATGATATATCTTAGGCGTTGTGATTAGACGCCCAGAAGGGAGGTGTTCCTTCGTGAAAGCTTCTATAATTGTACTGCAACAGCTACAAGCCACACTTTGGCAGATTTTGGCTGGCTTAGTGTTAATCTCGTTGCAGAATTATATTGAGGATCACAATCATTAATTTACAACCCCCCTCGTCTGGCAGTATGGGGGTTATTTTTTTAAATCAAAAAGCTTATCACTGGCAGGTGACAAGCTCTGGATTATCTGCCACTAGAAACGGAAACCGCGCAACTGCCAACCGCCAACACAACAGTTAAGCTCGCCCGTGGTTATTATTATTATTGTGGCTTTTTTTAATGTCTTTAAATCAAAACCAATAGAGAAAACTAAAAGAAGTTATTGACACAAGCAAGTCACAAATGCTTGATTGAGAGTGAGGGAAGTTTAGAGCCGAAGAAAGTTTTTCCCTTGTTTTGGGAAGAAAAAAACTTTAATCAAACAAACACTTGACCGATCGTTCAGTCGTCCGTCACCTTATCCATACAAGCTTTGG